>CP055307.1 GCA_013374835.1 Candidatus Woesebacteria bacterium | reverse complement strand
TATTATTTCTTAAATATAGACATCGAGGTTAATTGTCCAATTTCATTAAGCCATTTTTAGGTAATATTTGTCAAGGTTCAAAATTGGACAATTTAGCCTCAAAATTTAATGCGGAAAATATTGATTCTAAAATTTTTTTTAAAATCATTCCAAAAAATTATTTTTTTCTAAAAAAGTCTTCGTATTCAGCAATTTATTGCATTAATATCAAGTAGCACTCGCGGAGTTGATTTGATTAACCAAAAGCCATAATATTAGTTAGCATGGTGCTAAACGTCAAAAAACTATTCGGAATATTTATATTTTTGCTTATTTCTATTTTTTCATATTCCGCAAACACAAAAGCCCAATCATTAACACAAGGAGTTGCTTTTTCGGTTGCAATTGGGAATCTGGAAGTACAAGAAGGAGATATCATTTGTTCGGGCGAAGAAGGATTGATGTTGTGTAACAGCCCTTATCAAACATCCATCTACGGAGTAATTACAAATAATCCAGTGGCTTCAATTGAAATAGAGTCCAATGAAAGACAAGCCCTTCTTCAAACAAGCGGAATTTCTGTTGTACGCGTAACTACAGCCGGCGGTTCAATTAAAAAGGGCGATTTAATAACTACATCAGAACGTCAAGGAATAGGTCAAAAGGCATCGCGAAACGGTTATGTCGTAGGAATGGCTGTTGAAGATTTTGACGCCGCTTCAGCTGATGAAGTGGGAAAAATAAACGCTATTATTAACGTGCATCCGGCATCTAATATCTCAAACGCGAGAACAAATTTGATCCAAGCATTGAGAGAAGGATTAAGCCTACCACTTTTTGAACCCCTAGATTCGGCACGATACTTTTTGGCAGCAGCAATTATTCTGGTATCTTTTTCCTTGGGATTTGTATATTTTGGAAGAGTGGCAAGCATTGGAGTGGAAGCCATAGGCAGAAATCCCTTGGCAAGCAGGAAAATCCAGCTGACTGTCATTCTGCATATTATTGTGACGCTTGCCATTATAGCATCAGGCTTAATCCTCGCTTATATGATTCTAATACTTTAAATTAATTAATTTATGTTTTTTCAAAGATTTGTTAATAAAGAACCAATTAATAAAGTTCATAAAGGGTCGATTGAACCTGTTGTTGTGCTGGTACTTGACGGCTGGGGGATTGCCCCGCCTTCCGAAGGAAATGCCATTGAATTAGCTAATAAAGCAAATTTTTCAAAATATATCAAAACATATCCTAATGGTAGATTGATTGCTTCAGGTGAATCGGTTGGGCTTCCTGCAAACGAAGAAGGAAACTCAGAAGTCGGACATTTAACCATTGGTGCTGGTAGGGTAGTGCCGCAAAGCCTTATTAGAATAAGGGATTCAATAAAGAATCTTACTTTTTACGAGAACGAGGCTTTAAATGCAGCCAAAAAACATGTATATCAAAATAATTCAAAACTGCACATAATAGGTCTTGTTGGAAGTGGAGAAGTACACGCTTCAATAAAGCACCTTTATGCGCTACTTGAGTTTTGTAAAAGAAAAGAAATACAAAAGGTATATCTGCATCTTTTTACGGACGGACGTGATTCACCCCCGCATGAAGCTAAAAAAATAGTTAGTGAGATTAACTCCGAGCTGGAAAAACTTCCAAACAAAATTAAAATTGCTTCTATAGCGGGCAGATATTATGCAATGGATAGGGATATGCGCTGGGATAGAACCGAAAAAGTTTATAACGCAATGGTTCTCGGACAAGGAATATATGCTTCTTCTGCCACAGAGGCAATAGAAAAAGCTTATGCCGATAGTAAAACCGATGAATTTATAGAGCCAACGGTAATAACCGAATTTGGTAAACCAGTAGCCTTAGTAGAGGATAACGACGCGGTAATATTTTTCAATTTCAGAATAGACAGGCCACGCCAGCTTACAATGGCATTTACATTTGAAAACTTTGAAAACCTTGAAAAATTTGAATTTAAGGATTATGAAAACGAAGAAGAGCGGGCAGAAAGCATTACTGCTGGAAAAACTTTTAAAAGAGAAAAAATTATCAAAAATCTTTTTTTTGTAACAATGACGGAGTACCAAAAAGAAATTCCGGTTTCGGCAATTGCATTTCCTCCGATACACATAACAGACTCTATTTCTCACATCATCTCAAACTACGGGCTTAACCACTTTCATCTTGCCGAGTCCGAGAAAGAAAGAATGGTTACATACTATTTTAATGGGATGACCGAGGAAAACCTTCCTAAAGAAACGGTAAAAATCGTTCCTTCTCCAAAAGTATCAACTTACGACAAAAAGCCAGAGATGAGTACGCCGGAAATAGTGAACGAATTTATCAATGCAATTAATACTTCCAAATACCATTTTTATATTATCAATTTTGCATGCCCCGATATGGTCGCTCACACTGGTGATATTAAGGCAACAATAAAAGCTATCGAAGCGGCAGATAAAGGCATGGGGGCAATAGTCAATGCCACTTTAATAAACAATGGAACGGCGATTATTACAGCAGATCACGGCAATGCGGAAGAGCTCATTTCATACCCACTTGGAAGCTATTATTATACAAGCAATAAAGGTGCGGTAAACACCTCTCATTCCAATAATCCCGTCCCTGTAATTCTGATCAGCAATGCTCTTGCAAAAGTCGGTCCCAAGAAATTATCTCAAGGAACTTTATCTGATATAGGCCCGACTGTACTTAAAAGGCTTAATCTTCCGGTTCCGCCCACAATGACAGGACACGATTTACTTGCGGGTATAATCTAAGTTACAATTAAATCTATATGAATCCTGAAATTATTTATCTTTTGGCGACCCTTCTTACTGCTCTGCTTGGAGTAGCTATTGGTTTTGTTGCAATTTCCTATAAATCGCTATTCAAAAAATACGATGCACTTAAAAAAAGCTATACGGAGTTGGAAGAAAAAAATCGCCTAGAGTCTCAAAAAATAATCGAAGAGGCAGAGGAAAAATCTGATACAATCATCAAAAGCGCCGAGACCCTCTCTCAGGAATTAAAAGCTTCATTGAACCAAGCTTTCAAAAACGCAATAGATCTTCATTCCCAATCTTTGGGGCAAATAAGCGATGAATACAAAAAGTCCGCAAATTCTTTTACAAGCAATTTATCACAAGAGGTCAAAAATTCTTTGTCAAAAGAGCTGGAAACAATGATAGCGGATCTAAGCCGTGAGTTAAAAGAAGTGCTAAATAGCGCCGCGACAGACCTTAATAAATCCTACGTCAAAGCTCAGGAAGAAGTAAAAGCATTTCGCGAAAATTCTTACAAAAAACTTGAGCAGGAGATTCTCAACATTGTTAAAGACACTCTTGAGGGCTCTCTCAAAAAAACTTTTACCACCTCCGAACATGAAGATGCGGTAATTAAAGCCCTTAGCGAAGCCAAAAGAACAGGCTTGTTTAATTAGATATAATGGTAAATATCCTGTCCAAGATTGCTACCAAAAAAGATCTTTCGCTTTTCAAATCCGAGATAGAGATCCTTATTTCATCACTTTACAAATATCAAGAAGACGGGCTTGAAAACGCTCTAAATAGCGAAGTAAGAAGCTGGGTAGCCGAAGAAATAAGAAAGAATCTGAAAAATCACGACAAGGTAGAAGAATATCTCAAATCCATCATCAAGGATACTGAAAGTATAGATTTTATCAATATAACCCTTGCATATGAGCCGTCGCAAGCTTCTTTGGAGAAAATATCATCGTGGGTAAAAACAAATATAGGAGAAAAAATTCTTCTTGATATAGAGTATGATCCAAGTTTATTGGGCGGAGCAAAGATTTCATATAAAGGAAGATATTTAGACGCTACTCTTAAGAGACAAATCGAGAGTTATTTTGATACACAAAGAGATGTTATAGTCAGTAAATTAAAAAGCTATGGAATTCTCTAAATATTTAGAAAAAAACAATGAAATAGGTTTTGTGGAAAGCTCATTTCAGTCTATTGCTTATGTTAAAGGGCTTCCTGGGGCAAAGCCTGCGGAGATAATTGTTTTTGAAAATGGCGCCAAAGGGTACGTATTGTCATTAAATCAGGAAAATGTTGAAGTTTTACTTTTGACAGCCAAAGAAGTAAAAACAGGTCAAAAGGCAGCTCGTACAGACACTTTTCTTTCCTTGGGCATAAGCGAGTCCATTTTGGATACAACGATTAATCCTTTAGGCGAGGTAATAAGTGGTAAAAGTTTTATTGCCAAAGAAGAAAGAAAGCTCGATACAGATCCACCTGCCTTAGATAAAAGAAAAAATATAGATAAGCCCTTTGAGACTGGAGTCTCAAGAGTGGATGTTATAGTTCCGCTTGGCAAAGGTCAAAGAGAGCTCGTAGTAGGGGATAGAAAAATAGGAAAAACCGATTTTCTGCTTCAAGTTATGAAAAAAGCAGCACAAGATGGCCTTGTTGTTGTTTACACCGCCATTGCAAAAAGAGGGGCGGATATTAAAATGGCCGAAGAGTTTGCTAGTGCGCAGGGGATCAAAAAAAGCTGTACAATTATTGCTTCAAGCGCTTCGGATCCGGCGGGGATTGTTTTTCTTGCACCATTTGCCGGCATGACTATCGCAGAATATTTTAGAGACCAAGGTAAAGACGTACTTTTAGTTCTCGATGACATGACGGCGCACGCGAAATACTATAGAGAAATATCTCTTCTTGCCAGAAGGTTTCCGGGAAGAAGTAGCTACCCAGGGGATATTTTTTATATACACTCGCGTCTTTTGGAAAGGGCAGGAGCATTCCAAAAAGGTAGCATAACATGCCTACCCGTTGCAGAGCTTGCAATGGGTGACATATCAGGTTTTATTCAAACAAATTTAATGGCAATAACAGACGGACATTTGCTTTTTGATTCAGATTTTCACAGCCAGGGAAGAAGACCGCCGATTAATCCCTTTCTATCGGTAACAAGGGTAGGGCATCAAACTCAAATGGCGCTTTATAGAGATTTAGGAAGGATAATAACAAGCTTTCTGGTAGAGCTTGATAACGTTCGCCAATTTATGCATTTTGGCGCTGAACTTACGGAAAATTCAAAACGAACTCTTATCATAGGAGAGCAAATAGAAACATTTTTCGATCAGGAAAAAGAAGAAATAAGGCCTCTTTCATTAAGCTCGTTTATAATCGCCAAAATTTGGTCTGGAGCAACTATCTCAATGGACGCCAAAGAATTTTCGGAAAATATAATCTCTTTAATAGAAAAATACAAAAGCGACAAAGAATACGCTCAAAAAATTGATCAAATAGTTTCCGAATCGTCAAATTTCAGCGATTTTGTTGAAAAGGTCAAAAATCATGATTAAGAAAAAACAGATTAAAGAAGAGCTCAAAAGCCTTGATAGCCTTAAAGGTTTAATCCGAGCTTATGAGCAAATTGCATCAACGAGAATGAAAAAAACGCGTGAATCCGTGCTTTTTACTCGTCAGTACACGGACTCAATCTATCAAATTTTTAACGAAGTAAGATTTGCATATAAAGATAGCGCCAAAAAATTTCTCAGAAAAAGATCCGGCAACAAGCTTACATTTTTAGCGCACAACGGCAAAAAAGTGGCAGTACTGCTTTCTGCAAATACAGGCCTTTATGGTGAAATAGTTAGATCAACATTCGATAAATTCGCGGAGGAAATAAGATCAACGGACTCGGAAGCTACAATTGTAGGAAGACAAGGACTTTCTTTATATATACAAACCTTTCCGGAAAGGCCATATTCGTTTTTTGAAATACCGGATCAAAATATAACCCTCAAAGACTTAACGCCGCTAATTAAACACATAGTACAGTACGAAGAAATCCACGTCTATCATGGCAAATTTATAAGCGTAGTTAGCCAAAAAGCTGATATGCTTACCGTTTCGGCACAGATTGATCTAGCAGGCTCCACAGATCAAAAACCCCAAAAATCATATCTTTTTGAGCCAAGCCTTGAAAATATACTTATGTTTTTTGAAACGGAAATATTTGCTTCCGTTTTTGAGCAAGCGGTAAGAGAATCCGAGCTTGCAAAATATGCTTCCCGTGTCCTTGCTATGGACAAAGCGGATCTTAATATCCAAAATAGAACAAAATCTCTTGAGCTGGAAAAAATGCGTGTAGAGCACATAGTTTCAAACAAAAAACAGCTCAATTCATTGTCCGTCATAGTGTCACTAGGATCATAAAGTGGAAAATAACAAAGGCAAAATTGTATCAGTAAAAGGTCAGGTAATAGAAGTCTATTTCGACAACCCTCCCTCGATCCACGATCTGTTGGTTTTGGAGGAGGACCGCTCGGTTGCAATGGAAGTTTTTTCTTCGTCAAACACAAGCTCATTTTACTGTCTTGCTCTATCAATAACGGAAAAAGTAAAAAGAGGTGCGGTAGTTTTAAATACCGGAGAGCCTTTCAAATTTCCTGTCGGTAAGGATTTATTAGGAAGAGTAGTAAATGTATTTGGTCAGCCCTACGATGGAGGC
This sequence comes from Candidatus Woesebacteria bacterium, assembly GCA_013374835.1. Classification (GTDB taxonomy): domain Bacteria; phylum Patescibacteriota; class Microgenomatia; order UBA8517; family UBA8517; genus UBA1430. The sequence continues at coordinate 895,202 of CP055307.1, read as the reverse complement.
GAAAGAATCAAAGCAGAAAAACTCTTGCCAATCAGAGCTGGAGCAAAGCCTTTTAGGGAGCTTTCTGCCCAGAAAAGTTTGCTCGAAACAGGCATTAAAATTGTCGATCTTTTTGTGCCAATTATAAAAGGGGGCAAAACAGGTCTTTTTGGTGGCGCCGGAGTAGGTAAAACTATGCTTCTTACAGAAATAATGCATAATGTACTTGGGCGAGAGAAGGAAACACTTTCTGTTTTCGCAGGAGTAGGGGAGCGTTCACGAGAGGGTCTAGAGCTTTTCCTCACACTCAAACAGTCGGGGGATTTAAAATCATCAAGCTTAATTTTTGGGACAATGGGAGAAAACCCAACAATTCGATTTCTCTCGGCCTATGCGGCAACAACGCTTACCGAATATTATCGCGACGAACTTGGTAAAAACGTACTCTTTTTTATAGATAACGTCTTTCGTTTTGCCCAGGCAGGTTCAGAGCTCTCAACACTTATGAATCGCTTACCCTCGGAAGACGGCTACCAGGCAACTCTCGAAAGCGAAATGGCGTCCTTTCACGAAAGACTTGTATCAACAAACAAAGCATTTATAAGCACAATCGAGGCGATATACGTCCCCGCAGACGATCTTTTAGACCATGCAGTACAAACCATAATCCCTTACCTAGAATCGGTTGTCGTTCTTTCCCGAGACATCTATCAGGAAGGGCTTTTGCCGGCAATAGATATTCTCTCCTCAAATTCTACAGCTCTTGACGCAAGTATAGTAGGAGCAGAGCACTACAAAGTAGCCGTTGAATCCAAAAAACTACTCAAAGAAGCTCAGTCTCTCGAGCGCATAGTCTCGCTTGTTGGTGAAAGTGAGCTATCAAATGAAGACCGCCTTAAATATAAAAGAGCAAGAAAACTAAAAAATTTTATGACTCAGCCTTTCTATGTATCCGAGATGCAAAAAGGCAAAAAAGGTGTCTATGTCCCAGTCAATGACACGATTGCGGACGTAAAAGCAATTATAGAGGGTAAATATGATCAAATCGACGAAGATAAGTTTCTTTACTTAGGTAGTCTTTCGCAGTTGCATGAAGGAAGATAAACTTTCAGTCATAGTCAAAAGCCGTGATGGAATAGTTTTTGAAGGAAAAGCCAGATCAGTTACTTCCAATAACGAAAAAGGCAGATTCGACATTCTACCAAATCATGCAAATTTTATTACAATAATCAATAAAGAGCTGATAATCGAAAGATCAAAAGCAAAAAAAGAATATATCGACGTAGAAAACGGTTTGTTAAAAGTAGCCGACAACAAAATTGAGGTATTTTTGGGTATTAAAAGCAAATAAAATTATAGGACTTTAATTAAACTATACAAAATTTGTGGATAAGTTGTTTCTTATTTGTTACTATAAGATATAACGGGGTGTAGTGTACCGGAAACACGCTGCGTTCGGGACGCAGAGATACTGGGTTCGATTCCCAGCACCCCGACCAGGGTAATATGTGCTTCCCGAAGCTCTGCTTTACCAAATAGCCACCCAATCTACTTTCGCATTATCAGGAGCAACCGTATCAAGATTTATAGTAAATCCGTTTTTACTTTTATCAGTAATCCATACTCGCGCTTTAAAGTTTGTCGTAGCAGTTATCGAAACAGGAGCTGACTCCCACTCATATTTATTTATCCTTAATCTAGTTTCGCCAATAGTAATATCTTCACTACCGCGAAAGCTTTTGTTTCCAAGAATTATACCCTCTTTAATCTCAATATTCCCATTGGTATCAAAAACAACCAATCCTCCCATAATCTCAATATCAGATAAAGCCAGAGGCTGAATCTTAAATGTTCCAATTGTATCTATGGAATTATTCATTCCATCAAGTATTATTGTTCCCACCTGAAGTTCGCCTGTAATTGTGGTATCTCCAAGGAGGGTGTCACCAAGAACTTTTAAGTTGTTTACATCAACTTCATCAATGTCAAGCTTGATACCTCCTGTATCATTGGTTTTAAACATACTCATCACAAGGCTCATATCTTCATTGCTAACTATGCCATCAGCAAGTGAAGATGATGGATTTGTTTTTGCAAACACATCAAAAAGAACACTGATTTTTTTGTGTTTAACTCCATTTATGGTTTCAAAACATCGTCCCAGTTAACAGGTTCGGCAACCCTTGCAACTACATAGCTTACAGGGAATTTGCCTGTATCTTTTTGAGCATGTCCTGGGATATCTGAAGATATCAGAAAGTCACCAGGAGAGAGATTTTCCCCATTATAAACCACCCACATCTCACCATTTCCAACTGCCATTACAAGGTGTGGATTTGAGTCATTAATCTCATCACTTGGATTAAGAGGGGATAAGTATGCACCAATGGCAGCTGGATCATTCTCAAAGCTTGTTTCAGCTATTCCATAGAGAATTTCAGAGGATTCTCTACCTCCAAGCTTTCTATTTACACCTGTCATTCTTACAAGCTTTCCTCTCTCAATTTTTTCATCACTCCATGCATAGTGGGAGCCTGTAAATGCGTTGTATGATACTGTTGTGCCTGAAACGGAGATTGTTCCTTCTTCGATGCTATCCTGCTTAATACTATAATCGTTCCGTCGTCTGTTAGTCTGTCAAAGCTGGCAACTGTTATTCCGTCTGATACAAACCTGGATCCACCCCCAGCCTCTACATTAAGTAATCCTGAATTATAAGTTTTAAGGGTAAGATTGTTGCTCTCAAAGCTCTCACCGGCTCTTATTGTCAAAGGCCCGTATGAATCAATAAAGGATGCGGTCTGGTTTGTGAATACAAGATCATAAGCAATACTTACATCACCTGCAGCAGTAAATTCAGTAGGTACAGAGAAGGTATTTTTTGTGTTTCTAAATGTTGCAGCAGTTGTTCCGTTAGGTGATAGGCTCAAAAATCCGCTGGAATCAACAGCAAAGTTTGTATAATGGGTGGAATCATATGAAAGCCTCATCTGAGTCCCTGTACCCAAAACATTAAACTGGGTGGATGGATTTGTAGTTCCAATACCCACATAATTATTAGTTGCATCAACAAAAAGTGTATTTGTATCTACGGTCAGATTTCCTGTAATATTAACTTCGCCGGCGACGTCCAAAAGCGCAGACGGACTCGTTGTTCCAATTCCAACGTTTGTACCATTGTCAAAAACCAAAGAATTAATCAAAGTATTGCTGTCTGATACTTTAGTTAAGTAATTAGCAGTTAATGATGATCCATCAAGAAGTGTTGATCCCCAGACACGAGAATCAATAGTTCGGCTTTCAAGAACACCAGAAGCATGAGTCACTACCGTATCAGTTGAACCAGAGGCAAGGGTGCTAACTCTTACACCCCCATTAATATCAAGTTTGTATTCTGGCGCAGTTGTCCCAATTCCCACATTTCCACTATTTGTTACATAAATCCTATCTGTATTATTGGTCCTTAAACTCAAAGCATAGTTATCTGTTGTTCCAATGAATCTATTTGTACCAGAAAGTCCTATATCACCAACAACTGAGAGTTTTTGTTGTGGAGAAGTAGTACCTATTCCCACATTTCCTTCAACAATTAATCCATTTGTTGGAGCTTGGGCATCAGAGTATGTTTGTGATCCAATAGCAACACCACCAAGTATCCCAAGTTTAGTATTTGCATTAGGGGAGGTAGTACCAATACCAACTCTATCAGTTATTGTTGTAAGTCTAACAACAGTTCCATCATCTGTCCAACCACCAGCTGATCCTGAAACACTTCCAATTGCAGTATCTAATTGTTTTATTGCAGATTGAACATTAGTATTTCCTGATATGTAATTCATTGAATCATCAAAAAGACCAACAAGAGAAGCGCCAGAAGTAGTAGTTGTATTTGCAGATAGTGCAGTACCCGCAATATACAAATCACCAGATGTTCTCAAATTTGTTCCAAATATATCACCATTAACATCAAGCTTATATGATGGGGAAGTAGTACCAATCCCCACATTTGTACCATTATCAAACACAAGAGAATTAACCAGTGTATTGCTATCTGATACCTTAGTTAAGTAATTAGCTGTTAATGATGATCCATCAAGAAGTGTTGATCCCCAGACACGGGAATCAATAGTTCTACTCTGCAGTACTCCAGATGAATGAGTAACAACAGTATCAGTTGAACCAGAGGAAAGAGTACCAATTCTAACATCACCATTAACATCTAGTTTATATGATGGAGCAGTCGTCCCGATGCCGACGTTGCCTGTATTTGTTATATAAATCCTATCTGTATTATTGGTCCTTAAACTCAAAGCATAGTTATCTGTTGTTCCAATGAATCTATTTGTACCAGACAGTCCAATATCACCAACAACCGAAAGTTTTTGTGATGGCGAAGTAGTTCCAATACCAAGTCTTTCACTGCTTGTATCCCAGAAAAAGCTGTCAGATCCTGTTATTGAATTCGTCCCATCCCAATATGCCACCTGTCCGTTTCTTGTGCTGGATCCTGATACACCCCCAAGTCCCCCTGATCCAAGAGCCTGCCAAGATAGAGTTCCGTCTGTTTGGGCGGTTAATACATAGTTGTTTCCTGCAGCGCCTGATGTGGGTAGAGTATAGGTGATATTATTACTTTGATCCCCGCCTTGAAATATCGTATAGAAAGATGGAGAAGTGCCTCCTTCAAGTATTCCCAAAGTACCAGCTACAGATAGTTTTTGTCCGGGCGTTGTTGTACCAATACCCACATTGTAATTAGTATCAGCTGGATATAGATTATTTCCTGTTAACCTCCAAAGCCCGGCAGTACCACCTCCAAGCCCTGTAATCACTGCATCCAAATCATCCAATACATCCTGAACATTAGCAGAATCACTGTTTGTAAACTCATCAAATACACCAATTAAATATGCACCGCTTGTAGTTGCACTCCCTGTATCTGTCAAACCAATAGATCCAATATGAAAATCAGTAGAGGTTGTTACATCTCCAAGAACATCTAATACAGTAGAAGGAGCAGTAGTTCCGATCCCAACTCTGTTATTGGTAGCATCAATGGATAGGGTAGTAGTATCAAAGGACAATCCATTTACTCCTCCTGAAAGAGTTACGTTGGTATCATTAGCAATAGTCCAAGAGCCAGTATTAAATGTAAGTGTATCTCCGGATGCATCTCCAAGTATAGTGTTCCCATTGACCGTAAAGTTTCCAATACCCGAAAGGTTTCCTGAGTTAAAATCCCAATTTCCGGTCAAGTTTCCGTCATAAATTGTATTCGTTCCCAAGTCTAGAGTATCTGTAGTAATAGTCCCCGCTACTTCAAAAAGACTTGATGGAGAAGTAGTACCTATTCCTATATAGTTAGAAGTATTTTGATATATCAAGGAATTAGTTAAAGAGTTTGTTCCATCCCATCGTGCCAAGTAATTAGCTGTGCCAGACCCAGAAAGAGCACCTACCCCAGATACACTCTGCCAGCTTAAATTTCCAGAACCGTCTGTTACAAGCACTTGATTATTCGATCCGTCATCAGGAGGCAGAGTAAGGACTACGTTTTGAGTCATGGAAGCATTCGGCTGAAGTGTAAAAGTATAATCATTCGATCCTTGTTCGGAATAAATAACAATCCCTCCGTCAGTGCCGTTTTCACCAAAATACCCTAAACCGATAGTTCTAAGACTTCCGAGAATATCAAGAGAATAGGAGGGTGAAGAAGTTCCAATTCCAAGCCTGTCATTTGAGCTGTCCCAATATAATTTATTTGCATTTTGAGTTATTTTCGCGCCGTCACCAAAAAACACACCTCCGGCTGTTACCGTTGTACCGTCCAGAAAATTAAGCTCGGTTGCACTCGAGTTTACGGTTGTATTGGAAAGCTTAAGGGTTCCCTTTACATTTAGGGTTGTTGACGATTCTAAACTAATAGTATAGCTGCCGGATACAGTTGTATCGGCATCAAGTGTAAATGAGTCTTTAAATTGCGAAAAATCAAGGCTGTCGTCCGAAATGCTAACGTCACCGGAAGTTACTGAAAAAAAGCTCGAAGAAAAAGAAGCAATTCCTCGATTTGTGTTACTTGCATCTTCCCCTGATATAGTAATTATATTGTTTGTAATATTTGTATCTATTCCTTCACCACCGACTATATCAATGCTGGATCCAAGGTCTATTTCACTACTTGCATTGTCTGCGGTAAAGCCAATGGTGTTTTTGTCAAGCTTGCCATAAATAATTCCACCAACTTCTAAATTGTTACTAATAAAAGCATTTCCGTTAGCAAGATCGATAATTTGGGGATTTGAAGAGCCAACTGTTAGCCAAGAAGAGTTTAAACCAGAAGAGATGTTTACAGGAATATTAATATCAAGCTCTAAATCTTGAAGTCTTGTAATATCTGCAAGCACATTATTTTTTTTAATATCCAAAACTTTGTTTTTGCTCAAAGAAATTGGAGAAGATAATAACGCAATTAATGCGGAAAATGTAAAAACATATAATAACCGCATAGCAATAGAGCTAAAAAAAGAATTATTTGCGGTAAAAATATTATAGGAATAATTTGAAAAGTACTTTTTTCCGCGTCTTAATTTTTTAAAATTTATTAATGCGGTTTTATTATACCTTCTGTGTCCGCCTGCAGTTCTTTCGGGTACAAGAATCTTTTTCTTCTCCCACCTTATAAGAGTTCGCACGCTCACTCCTAAAATTTCCGCTGTTTCTTTTGAATTAAAATAATTTTTATTTGGCAGACTTTTCATTTGAGCTTAAAATGTCATACTTTGTCAAGGATTGTCTTACTAATTTATTTAGACATTCTATAACCTCACTGTCAAGGTGGATTTAGAGAAAATGATTTCTATATTTTTTTGGTGTAGTATTTAATTATGAGAAAAATATTTTTTAGCCTTGTACTTATTATTTCTTTTTTAATTCAAGAGAAAATAGTTAATGCACAGATAGATTCTTCGGATATAGCAAAAAGCTTTGACTTTTATAATGCATCTCGGGGCTCTCTGGTTTGTTCTTCAAAAAACGGACTAGAGCTTTGCAAAAAAGCGTATAGCCCATCTATCTATGGGGTCATTACAGATTCGCCTGCTTTAGCTATAAAAGATAATAATTTGCCAAACGCGCAGTTAGTATCTCAAGGGGGTAGCACTATTGTTAGAGTATCGTCAATAAATGGAAATATTGTAGAAGGAGATTTTGTTACAAGCTCAGAGATAGAGGGTGTTGCACAAAAGGCTGTAAAAAACGGTTACGTTCTCGGTACAGCCCTTGAACCATTTCAATCAGGAAGCCCCAATGAAATAGGGGAGATACTAGTTTCAATCCACATTCACCCCGAAACTTCATTTACAGATGAAAGATCAAATCTGCTCGAGACTTTGCAAGAAGCTCTCACAGTTCCGATATTGACTCCTCTGGCCGCTTTGCGCTATTTACTTGCTGCTTTGATAGTTTCTTTATCATTTATTATCGGTTTTATATATTTCGGTAGGTTTCTAAGGCTAACTGTTGAGAATATTGCGAGAAATCCTTCTGTCAAGATAATTATTTATTTAACATCAGTAATTTCTCTTGTACTTATATGTGCTGCCGTATTTGCCGGGCTTTATCTTGCTTATTTGATACTTGTGCTTTAAAGTATCTTAAATGGGAATTCTTTATGTAGTTGCAACACCCATAGGAAATCTCTCTGATATTACACTAAGAGCATTAGAAATTTTAAAATCGGCTAATCTTATTCTCGCAGAAGACAAAAGAGTAGCAATAAAACTTTTAGATCATTATGATATCAAAAAAGATATTTTGATATATAATCAGCATACTTTTAAGAACAAAAACAAACTAAATCGAATTCTCTCATTGCTTCAGGAAGGAAAAGATGTTGCCTTGGTTAGCGACGCCGGAACTCCCGGTGTTTCAGATCCCGGCAATGAGCTTATTAACTACATATATAACATTTTTGGTTCTGAGCAGAGTATTAGTGTTATACCAATCCCGGGTCCATCTGCTCTAACTGCCACCCTTTCAGTTTGCGGCTTTAAGATACCTAAATTTATCTTTTTGGGATTCTTCCCAAAAAAGAAAAAACTTAAGTTAACTAGACAATTAGAAATTAGTGATTTATCTTTTGTGTACTTTGATTCACCTCATCGAGTTGTAAAAAATCTAGAATTTTTAAAAGAACAGCTGGGGGATAGAGAAATTTTCGTTGCTCGCGAATTAACAAAACTTCATGAAACCCACTACCGAGGAACAATTAGTAGAGTATTAGAAGAGCTAGCAGCTCAACCGCTCAAGGGAGAATTTGTGATTATAGTTAGGGGAAATAATTAATTAATTTTTTCTATATCTGCAACCAAACCTGAAGAGAATGATGCTCGGACATTTCCAATGACAATAACCTTGTCTGTATTATTTTTATCTCCAGCAAGACCAACCTCAAAGGACTCATTAGGTGGATATTTTATCCTTTTTTGATATATTCGATCATTTAAGAACTCTAGGGCAAATGTAATCAAGCCTGGTAGATGTTGTATAATTTCCGGATCATTAGTATACTCCTTCAGATGTTGGAGTTTATTGCTAATTGCTTCACAAAGTAACAAAAATGGTGAACGGGCACAGCCTTGAGGTCTGATTTGACTTCGAATTTTTTCTAAATCTAGCCCAGATTGTTTATTCACACGAATCCACAATGGATCAAAAATTTGGTAAAAATCAAACAAAGATAGCATCGCGGCTCCCCAAGCCTCTTTTGCTTGAGGAGTCTTTGCATATTTTACAAATAGCTTAATGTGTTGATCGATAACCTCGTCAATAATTTTTAGTGTCTGGTTTTCTATTTCTGTTACTTCTTTTGTAGCTAATTCAAGTAACCTAGTATGTCCATTTGCGAATGAGTATTGAACTTGTTTCAAGTCTCTGGAGAAATCAGTAGCCGCTAAAGCTGTTGTGTTAAGATGAATAGAATTTTCGCGTAAAGTATTTAGATATCTATCAAACGGATTGTATATATCTACAATTTCCCTTTCATAAGAAGATAAATGAGAAGTATCGATTGTTAGGGGTTGTACATTAAATACCTCTTGAGCCACAGCAGAAGCAGTACTTTTTGTGGCTGTTCCCAGCGCAAATCCCGTACCTACTACTCCAAGTTTGAGAAATGATCGGCGAGAAAATCCTCCCCTTTTGTTTCGTGTTGGATCTAAGCTCAATTTTTTGTCTAGATAAGAGGTAACGAGCTCAGAAGCCATAATTGAACTTAAAAATGTAAGTTCTCCAGATATTTGAGCTAGAATTTGTGTATTCCTCATATAACCTAAAAAATTGTCCATATTCATGCGTGTATCACAAATTCCTATTATCGCGAATTTTTGATACTTTTTTCGTTCCTCTGACACAGTCTCCTCAGTTGCGAACTCGACGCCTGAAGGGCCCCGTTTTGTTTTTTTAGGAAATATGTCTATCGAATCCTCCTCTGATATCATGAACCAGGGAAATTCTCCAACAAGCAAAGTTTTATCCGCCTTATCTTCTGGCACCGAAACTCTATGTACACCTTTTTCCCAGATATCAATTATTGGAGTAAGCCCATATAAGTCTCTTAGGTGCTGCATCGTCTTCATTAGCTCTCTAAAATATTTTGCCTCTATTGATAGATCGGGCCCTAAGAGTGCGCCAGTAAGTGGTCCAATTATACCGGTCATTGTTAAAGTTGGTATTTTTTTAACGAAGTCTCTACGTGTTAATCTTTTTGTTGGTTTAATGGGTGTTTCTTGGTTAGACTCGTCCATTTGTTTCGGTGTCCCTAGGAAGAATCGAACTTCCATTTCAGGTTTAGGAAACCCGCGTTCTCTCCGTTGAACTATAGGGACTTGTTATATTATATAATGATCTACTTTAAACTTAGCCAATAAAGATTTGGCACGCTTTCCCCTCCAAAATTGGTAAGAAGCAGTATCCTATTGCTGCTTGTTGAAGGATAAGCGTGGGGATATTCGTAGTTTCCGGTAAAAACAACCTGTTTATTTGTACCATCGTAATCAAGTATAGAAATCTTATCCTCGCTAGGTAAAAGAAGATTAAGGGAATTTGAAAGCCAGGAAAGATTTTCACCCGGGTTACCAACCAAGAAATTTTTATCTTCCTTTATGTCATAAACATAGCTTGCACCCTCTTTCAAATTTCTGGACTCGGCTTGAGTAGAGGAGCCTGGAAGCGGTTTTACAAGGCCGGTTGGTATGCTCGCCTGAGACTCTGCGGTATATAAGATACGGTTTTCATCAGGTGAAAATTTAATATTAGTTGCGTGCTGTTTAAATACTTTTTCTATCTCATCAGGAAGCTGGGTAAGCTTGGATGTTTCGCGCTTGGCAAGTTCCGCGTCCCATTCTTTTCTAATTTCTTCAACACGGCTTGCTACATTTACCCTTTGTGTCTGGGGAGTAAAAATGGACGTATCAAGCAAGAACACTCCGTTTTTTGTGGTAAGAAGAATCTCCCGTCCATCAGGCGACCATTCCCAACTTGATTCTAAAAGATTACCATCGGTAATTCTTCTTGCATCTTTGTTAAATCCTAAAGGCAAGTTTACGGTTTCAAGCACCCAAAGACCGGCCTTTTCCTCGTTGTCCGAATTTGTGGGTACGCCGTATGAAATTTTTGAAAAATCAGGGCTTAAGGTTGGACTAAAAGCGCCTGAAAAAGTAAGTGCGGTTAACGAGGGTGCAAGTTGTACCAAAAAAGCATCAATTTGGGTAACCGTTTCCTTTTCTATAGTAATGAGCTTCTCCCAGGGAAGAAAACCCTCCTTTTTAACTTGGATATTATAAGTTCCGGGTATTAATGAAATAGTATTGTTGGTAGCAGTCTTAAGCTCATTATCTACAAAAACTTGTGCGCCTGTTGGATCAGAATTGATAACCAAAAGCCCCCTAGTGCTTATTGAGATTTTTTCCTCTCTAAGACCAAGCCGATACCCACGGGCATAAAGTATTGCTATGCTTCCAAATATGGCGAGTATGATTACAGTAAACAAAAAAACGGCAATTCTTGCCTTTATCATAGCTAATTATACCACTTGTTGAAGTGGGATTTCATTAATATACTTACAATAGTTAATTTTAATCAAATATGTCTTAATAACATGATAATATATCAAAATATATCATTAGTCATTAATTATTAACAAATGCTGCGTAAACGTTTAGCCATAGATTTAGGTACTGCCAATACGCTTGTTTGGATAGCGGGCGAAGGGATAGTTGCAAATGAACCCAGCGTAGTAGCGATTTCTGCTGAGGACAATAAAGTTGTAGCGATTGGCGAAGACGCTAAAAGAATGCTTGGCCGCACTCCTGAAACTTTAGTCGCAAGTAGGCCAATGAGAGAGGGAGTAATTGCCGATTATCAAGTAACAAAAGCAATGCTTCGCTATTTTATCAACAAGGTGGCTTCAAAATCTTTCTTCTTAAGGCCCGATGTGATGATTTGCGTACCGGCTGGGTGTACACAAGTAGAGCGTCGTGCGGCACTTGACGCTACTTTGGAGGCCGGAGCAGCTCATGCATACCTGATAGATGAGCCGTTGGCTGCAGCAATTGGAGCAAACATCCCGGTATCCGCTCCGAGCGGACACATGATAATCGATATTGGAGGAGGAGCGGCTGAAGCGGCTGTTTTAAGTCTTGGGGGAGTAGTTGTTCACAAAAGTGTACGGGTCGCAGGAAATAAAATAGATGAAGCAATTCAAAATTACCTCAAAAAAAAACATAATCTGATAATCGGAGATCAAACTGCAGAGGATATAAAAATTAAAATAGGCTCCGCAGTAAAACTGGAAAAAGAAGAAAAAATACAGATTTCAGGTAGGGATGTGGTGTTTGGCTTACCAAGAAGTGTAGTAGTAAATTCAACCGAAGTAACAGAAGCAATTTATCCAACCCTGTCCCAAATAATAGGTACAGTTAAAGCAGTTCTTGAAGAAACTCCCCCTGAGCTTGCTTCAGATATCATAGACAAAGGAATTGTAATGAGTGGAGGCACTAGCCTTCTTAGAAATTTTGATAAATTGTTAACAGAAGAAACGGGTGTCCCAAGCCATGTTGCAGAAGAGGCTTTGTACTGTGTCGTGCGCGGAACAGGAATAGTGCTTGAAAACATAGAACTCTGGAAAAGAAGCGTTACAACGAAAAGATAAAACTATAAGATTTTTAATAGACAACAAATTTTATAGAAAAAATAAAAAAATGAAAGTTTGTAAATTTTAAAAAACAGAAAAAATTAAAAAATTTGAATTATGAAAGTAGAGTATATAGTATAAACTAGATAATATTTTATAGATTGTTGACAAAATGAGGATAACATCTAAAAATTTAAGTTAAAAAAATGAATAAAAATTTTTAACAGAAGTGTTAATTCTTAAAAGGAATTATCAGATAATTATAACTTATAGTAAAATAATCAAAAAAAATAAAAAATTAGCATAACAAAAATTACAAAAATATATTCAAATCTAACTATAAGTTATCAATAAGAAATCATTTTTATAATTCAAATGAAAATTAATCATAAAAGGGCGCTAAAAAATATCAAAAAAACAAGCAATAAAATTAAAAAATGACTTACAATCACGGAAAAATATTGGGAATTAATATTTCTAGCACTCAAGTGAGTAAAGTGCTAAAATTTATAGACTCTAGCCTCAAAAAAAAGCATAAATTTTTTATTGCTACACCAAATCCTGAAATTTTAGTTGAGGCTAGCAAAAACAAGAGTCTTCAAAAAGCGCTTAATTCTGCTGACGTCTTGCTTCCCGATGGTGTTGGCCTGATGCTAGTATCAAAATTTTTAGGATTTAAGCTCAATCGAATAACAGGAAGAGAAATGTTTGAAAAAATAATTTCGTTTGCAGATCAGAATAATTTAAAAATTTTTCTCTTGGGTTCCTCAGAAAAAGTTATATTGCTTTGCCTCAAGCGCTTGAAAAATGAATATAGCCTTATAAAGGCATCAGGCTTTGAGGGGCCTTTTTTAGATAAAGAGGGGATCCCTGTTACTAATAAAGACTTGGAAGCAGAAGAAAAGTCTTTAAGGATGATAAACGCCTTTAAGCCTGATATTTTATTTGTAGCGTTCGGAGCACCGAAACAAGAAATTTGGCTTGATAAAAATTTACATAAACTCAATATAGGTGGGGCTATGGTGGTCGGCGGTACTTTTGACTATTTTTCAGGGGTAAAGCCACTGCCGCCGCGTTTGTTTTCTAAAATAGGCCTCGAGTGGCTCTGGCGCCTAATTTGTGACCCAAAGAGATTTAAGCGGATTGTTAATGCACTTATAGTTTTTCCATTTTTGGTAATGATCGAAAAAAAGTGAAAGAAAAAACTGTGAAAGATAGAGCCTAAATAATCCTAGCTTAAGTACCTCTCTGTGGAATTATGTAAAAACATCAAATTCTTTGGGGTGAATTTGGGGGATAAGCACGGTGTTTAAGTTATTAAATTTAATTTATTCCTTCAATTCATGCGGTACAGGCTCCAAAGAAAACCTTGCTCTTAATTTATTACATTTTTCACCACCTCGTTTCATAGCAGAACAAGCTTTTGGCTTTGAAGTGCAATTTCCCTGATTAAGATTTGGGCAAGGACCGACAATAATTACCAAATAATTTTTACCCTCATCAAGATGGGGATCAGTGTAATATACAGCATTCTTATTAGGGTCAATGTTACTTAAATCCCAAGCAAAATAAATTGCATTGGGAAAAAATTTGTTAATTTCGGCTCCGTTAACACCATGAATATTTATATCCCTACAGCAAGCAGGTTCGGTGCAGCCGGCGGCATGACATAAATTAGTCTTTCTCTCGTTCATCCGAGAATTATAGCAGTTTTAGCTTTTTCTTTCCAAAATAAAATCAATTAAAAGCTTAATATTTCCTCTTTGAGGCTCTTTTTTAAGAAAACCTAGTTGCTTCTCAAATAATTGTTCAGATTTATCCCTTAAGCTTTTAGCCATATTGCGAGCATAATCAATACTTCCGTGCTTGTTCATCTTATTTAAAATCCACTCTACTTCCTCTTTTGTTTTCTGCTCTCTTTTTTTGCTCAAGATTCTGTTAAGCTTTTCAAAATCCGTTTTTTTTAAATTTCTTGCAAGATGTCCGAGAATAAGCGTTCTTTTACCCTCGTATATATCATTGGCCATCTCTTTTTTCCCGCCAAAATCGCCGGTTAGATCCAAAATATCATCCACAAGTTGAAAGCATCGTCCAAGATAGATCCCAAATTCAGTTATAGCCTGAAGTTCACTATCATCTGCGCCTCCAATGATAGCCCCAAGCCTCATTGGACCGGCGATTGTGTAGTAAGAAGTTTTCCCGTCAACTATAAAAAAATAATCTTCATCGCTGATTGTTTTTTGATTATTTTCTGCCCAGATAGATTCAACAGATTGTCCTATATAAGTTCTAACAAGAATTCTGTGCATTTCCTTGTAAATTGCTTCGGATGTTTCTTGCTCCAGAAGTTTGTAATTTTTGGATAACAATCGCCACATTAAACTTTGAAGATGATCCCCCGCGTTGATAGAAACATTTACTCCATATATTTTGTGAAGGGCTTTTTTACCGCGTCTTTTGTCAGATCTATCCATAATATCATCATGTACAAGAAGAAAGTCCTCGGATAGCTGCATAGCGGCAGCGGTAGGGATAATTCTATCACGGGGAGTTTTCATTGCCTCTGCGGTAAGCATTAAAAGTGTTGGTCTTAAATATTTACCCTTGCGTTTTGGATATTCGCGAACGGCACGCAGGTGGATATTGGTATAATTTTGATAATTCTTTGTAATTCTAAATTTCTTGGGGAATAAGGGGGTCTTAAGCGCTTTTTTAATATACGGCCAAATTATTTTTTTATAATCTTCTAAAATTTCATAGGCTTCGTGTTTTTTAGCTACCATTCCAGATAGATTCTATTTCAAATAATATCACAAACCAAATATGTGATATAATTTTTACTATGCCGGAAAAGTTGGGCGCTCTTCCCAAAGGCACAAAAATCCCAAATCACATAGCAATTATCCCGGATGGCAACAGACGTTGGGCTAGGGCTCGAGGCCTTGATCCTTCAGAGGGTCATAAGATAGGGGCTGAAAGGGTGCATGAGCTTGTTTGTACCGCCCGCGATTGGGGAGTGCATACCGTTACTTTTTGGGGGCTTTCTACAGAAAACTGGCGTGAAAGAAGCCCCAAAGAAGTAAAGATCCTATACCAAACAATAAATAAATTTATAGATAAACACCTCGTCGAAGCAAAAAAAGACGGAGCTAGAATAATCCATCTTGGCAGAAAGGATCGCCTTCCTCGCTGGCTAATCAAAAAAATTAGCAAAGCGGAAAAAGAAACAATAAATAACACAAAATATGTTTTCAATATAGCTTTGGATTATGGTGGACAAGATGAAATAATTCGTGCAGTCCAAAAAATGATCAAAGACAAAATTAATCCTGAAGAGGTAACAGTAAAATTGATAGATAGTTATATGGATACAAAGGATCAGCCTTATCCATATCCGGATCTTTTAATTAGAACGTCAGGAGAGCAGAGAACAAGCGGGCTTCTTCTCTGGCAATCAGATTACACAGAAATGTATTGGGAAACAGATCATCTACCTGCATTTACTCCAGAAAAGCTTAAAGATGCGATTCTTGATTATTCAAGGCGTAGAAGAAGGTTTGGTGGAGATGATAGCGAGCGCCATTTCGCCTTCAAACCATCTGTCGTAGCTAAGCTGGAGCTTGATTGGTGGAGGCTTGCAAATATTCCTGAAGATAAATCTTTCAGTGAGTACGCTATAGAACACCTAGTCGAACAATGGGGCATTTCGAAAACCTTAGCAAAAAAGGGAGCAAAATTTATGGCAGAAGCTTTTATTCAAGGAAAAAGAGAAAAGTGGTTAAAGGCAAAAGGATACCTAAAAGAATTTTATAAATTGATAAGAGATGAAGTTAAACTTGCATTTGAACCATCTCTCGCCGCATCATTTGAAATAAAGATACTCCAAAGCATTAATGGAGGTTCGAAAGAAATAGAAACTTCAGAAATTGAGCAGGAGTCAAGAAAACTACTTTCAGAAATATTCAGAATTAGCGATCTTCAGGCAAGAAAAGCCGCCCATCTGCGAGCTTTAGCCACACTCGAAAGAAACAAAGCAGAGCGTGGAGAAGGAGATGAACATTGGGTAAAAGCTGGTACTTATCTTGAGCTTTATTACGAAGCGCTCAAGGATCGCATTGCCTAAATATATTTTAAAACAATTTTTCTTATCTTCTCGCTAAAGATAGGATTTTCCATGGCAACGCTTAGGCTGTTGGGTCCTTTAGTTCTACATCCGCCAAAAAAATATACATTGCCTCCGGTTCCAAGCTCAAAATAACCATGCTGAACATTTGTAATAAAATTTTTGTCAAAAAACTTTTCAACTTCAGCTTTAAATTTAGGCCATGGATTTTTCTTCCCAGACTTATGTTCAATTAAAAGTCTCCCCAATCCTTGAAGAGCGTGAGCCGTTCTCATAAACCCCGAAATTCCTTGGGTATAAAAGACTCTAAATTCAGTAGCAACATTGTCTATATATTTTGAATTATTAAGTTTAATAAAATTTTGTTGATTCATAATTCCACCCGCACCTTTTTCATAAGGACCTCCCTCTCTAAGTCTTTCCGAATCAGAGCTCCACCCGCACGCGGCAACAGCGCTCATAATAAGATGCGCTTCATCTGAAACATCAATTCCACCTAAAGTAAAATGTGTTTCATATTTAAATCTTGGGTCAAGAAGCCCGCGAAGGTATAAATAATAGACCTCCCGCGCCAAAGTTAGATAACTATTTGCAGGATCTAAAGAAAATTCATAAACTCCGTCCTTCCCTTGAGGAATTCCCATACCTTCTGCTGCCAATTCATAGCATTCTGATATGCTAAGATAGGGATAATTCTCGCGGCATATATATATTTCCCGACTAGTTCTTGGAATTTTATGCTCAAATACCTCAATCTCAGCGCCAATTGTCGGTGTAAAAGGCAACGGATCATTTTCCCTCTTCTCCCAGTGAAGTTTACTGTGGAGTGGATTTATCAAAAACTTATACAAAGAAAGCATTTCATCGTTTACAGCAATAGGGGGAATGTTGTCATCTTGCCGATAATATGACACAGCCATTCTGTCAACCGAGATAAGCCTTTTTTCTATTTCATTTAAAGCCATAGGAAATGTATTTTACCAAATTGCTTATTGACATAGGAAGTCTATTTTTGATACTTTGTGATTAAGAAAGATATTAGATAAGTTCAAAACTATATCAAAATGACAAAAGATACATCAAAAACCAAAAACATTGATATAAATAATCTCCCTGATTTATTAACAGTTAGGGAAGTAGCCCAGCTTTTAAGAGTCTCTCCATTGACTATAAAAAGATGGGGTAAAAGAGGAAAGCTGCCGCCCATACGAATAAACTCCCGAGGCGACCGTCGCTATAAAAAAGAAGCGGTACTTTATCTTCTCGGTATGCAGTCTCCTGGCTCGGATTAATATTTTTTCTTCAGAGTTGATATAATACGCTTATGAGAAGGTTTTTAACACTATTATTAATAGTTGGTTTTTTTGTGTTTGTCGAAAAACCGGTTTATTCACAGATTAACCCATCCATGCCTAGTCCTACTGCGACTTTTGAGTCAGAACCAACCGTGTCACCGGAACCGACTCCTGAGCCAACGCCCAGGGTTGACATTACTCAAAAAAGCGAAGAATCAATAGGCCCTCTGGAAAAACTCTTAAACGATCAGGTATTAGGACCTGTTTTCCCTGCAAATCCTCTTAAATACGCAATTCGTGCCTCGGTCAAAGCGGGAGTGCCGCCTAATACAATAGTCCTTTTAATTCTTTTGCCCTTAATAACCGCTGTTATAGCAGCAACGCGCCATATAATAGGTTTAAGAGGATTTGGTATTTTTCTGCCGGCCGCTTTATCAATAGTATTTGTCGCAATTGGTCCTGTCGTTGGTCTTTTACTGTTTTTAGTTATAGTTTCTGCCTCAACATTTTTCAGAATTCTTTTAAGGAAAATAAAAATTAAGCTGCAATACCTACCGAGGATGTCTTTGATTCTCTGGTTTGTTGTCTGTGGAGTTCTTTTAGTATTGTTTCTTGCACCCTTGGTCAAAATTCCAGGACTTACCGATGTTTCGATTTTTCCTGTGCTGCTTTTGGTTCTTCTTGCGGAAGATTTTACCAAACTTCAGCTTGGAAAAAGTGCACGTACAGCGGTAACTTTTATAACGGAAACAATTATTTTGTCTTTGATATCATTTATGTTTCTTACAACACAGTCGCTTCAGCGTTATGCTTTGCTCAATCCGGAAATTACTCTTTTATCTGTTGCGATTTTCGATCTCATATTAGGAAAATATACAGGTCTTCGCGTATTGGAATACTGGAGATTCAGAAAACTAATTAAAGGCTAAATCTATGAAAGTTCAAAACATCTTGGGTCTTAACGCAAGAACTCAACTTTTTTCATATCAATACAATAAACCAAAGTCAAAGCGAATTGCTTCATCAAAGCTGTTGACTGAAAAAGTGCTTAAAAAGGCCAATATCCCGACTCCGTTAATATATAAAAAATTTATAAAGCCGAAAGATATTCTTGATTTTGATTGGAACAGCCTGCCTGAAGCTTTTGTAGTTAAACCAAGCAGAGGACTGGGAGGAAATGGGATTATAGTAATTAAAAAGAAGTCCAAAGACAAAACAGGTTGGATCACAACCAGTAGAAAAAAAATACTCGAAGAGGATTTAAAACTCCATGTTTTAGATATTTTAGAAGGAGCTTTCAGCATGCACAACTCACCGGACGCAGCCTTTATTCAGGAATATGTACCTCGTCATAAAGCTTTCAGAAAATATGCCTATCGCGGTACGCCCGATATAAGAATTATTGTCTTTAACAAAGTGCCGGTAATGGCCATGTTGCGTCTTCCCACAAAAGACTCCGGCGGCCGAGCAAATTTGCACCAGGGTGCAATAGGAGTGGGAGTTGATATAGCGACAGGTATAACTACAAAGGCTATTTGGTATGGTAATCAAATTCGCTATAAACCTGGCACAAAAAGAAAGCTTCACGGTATTAAAATTCCTCATTGGACAGATATGCTAAAAATTGCGGTTTTGAGCCAAGAAGCATCTGGGCTTGGACTTTTAGGGGTCGATATTGTTCTTCATCCTACTAAAGGGCCGATGGTTCTTGAGTTAAACTATCAGCCCGGTACCCAGATACAGCTTGCTAACATGGCAGGACTTAGAAAAAGGCTTGAAAGGGTAGAAGATCTTAAAGTAAGAGATGCAGAGCATGGGGTTAAGATTGCAAAAGCGCTCTTCATGTCCGATTTTTCAGATAGAGTCAAAGCAGATGAAGGAATTAAAACAATATCATCTCTTGAAGAAATAAAAATAAAAGGTATGAAGAAGGGGGAGAGAAAAAAAATTTTTGCCAAAATTGACACAGGAGCGTGGAGAACATCGATAAGTAAAGATTTAGCCAAAGAACTAGGACTACTTGATAAGAACAATATTTTATGGACGAAATCTTTCAAAAGCTCATTGGGGAAAGAAGAAAGACCTGTTATCAGTCTCACCTTTTGGCTTGCAGGAAGAAAAATAGTAACTCCTGCATCAGTTGCAAAAAGGATGGCTCTCAAATATCCGGTAATAATCGGCAGGAAAAATCTCAAAGGGTTTTTAGTTGATCCGCATATTCCAATTGAAAAAGTAAAGGAGGCAAGAGGAAAAAAATGAAGGTAGCTTTAGTTACAACACTTCCTTCACTTATTGAAAATAGACGCATTAAAGAAGAAATAAAAGCACTAAATCACGGCTTTACTCTAATAGATTTAAGCAATTTTTCCTTCAATATATTTGGAGGAAGTTTGAGCGTAAAAGGTCTTACGGATCAAGAATTCAATATAATAATTACAAGAGGAATATTTAGTTCAATAAAACCAATTATAGTCGTTCTTCTAGGATTAAGAAAAAAGGGAATTAAAATATTTGACAACAATTTTCTTTCCGATCAATATCTTATAAATAAAACATCTGATTTGACAAAGATGGCTTTAAACAAAATCCCGGTTCCAAACACTGCTCAATCAAGAAATTTTTCAGACTACAAAAATTTATCAAGCTATTTAGGCTTCCCGTTGGTGATTAAATCTACACGCATGGGAAAAGGAGCAAATGTGTTCAAAATTTCTAATTTAAATGGTCTTTATAGATTTATCGAAGATGCAGAAAAACATTCCCATGAAGCTAAAAATTTTATCCTTCAAGAATTTATTCCCTATAAATACGACCTTCGTGTTTTAATTATTGGAGACAGGGTTTTTACAATGAGAAGGATACCAGCAAAAGGTGAGTTCAGAGCAAATTTTTCTTTAGGCGGGCGTGTCGAAAAATTTGATCTAGATGAAGACGGTCTAAATTTGGCAAAATCTGCCCTTAAGGCAGTTGGTCTCGAAATTGGCGGAGTAGATTTGCTCATAACTAAAGACAACAAAAAATATGTTCTCGAAGTAAACCATACTGCAGGTTTTGTAGGTATGGAAAAAGCATATAATGAAAATATCGGAAAAGTATTCGTTGAATATGCCATAGCAAACGCAAGATGAAGATTTTAATAGTTGGTTTAGTTAAAAACAATCAGTTGATTCGCCTCCAGGAAGAAGGAGAAAAACGAGGACACAAAGTAGAAGGCTGCTACACAAACGAGCTTATAATAGAAACTGGGTCAGATTTTTTTAACCCGACGCTTAGAGGAAAAACCCTTAAGAATTATGATTTAATTTACCTCTGGTCAGCAGGAAAACGCAGATGGGAATGGTACACAGCTTGTCTTTTTTTAAATAAAACCAGAAAGACCAAAATAGTTAATTATAAAGCTATAGATCCTAGTTACAATTTTTATCTTACTCCCGCAATTGATTATCTCAAGCAAACTGAAAATTCTCTACCATTTCCGTATTCTGCAGTACTTTTTGATTCGAAATCCATTAACTATGTGATTAATAGTTTTAGCTTCCCTTTAATTATCAAAGTCAGTGAAGGCAGACAAGGAAAAGGTGTCTTTAAGGCAGATAATCTTGAGGAACTTAAAACAATTGCCAAAGATTTAGAAGGAGTTTCACCTTCTTTTGTGATTCGTGAATTTATTCCCAACGACGGAGATATTCGAGTATTTACAGTTGGATATAAAGCAATTGGAGCAATGAAACGCATACCAACTCGTGAAGGAGAGTTTAGAAGCAATATTAGTCAAGGAGGTAGGGGAGAATTATTTGATTTAAATTTATACCCAGAAATCAGAAATATAGCCGAAAGAACAAGTGAAGTAATGAAGACAGAAATCGCCGGAGTTGACATTATGATTAATAAAGAGACAGGCAAACCCTATATTTTAGAAATCAACCCCGGACCCCAGTTTACGGGTTTTGAAAGATACACGGGTGTTAATGTAGCTTTAGAGATTATTAAGTATTTCGAAAAGATAGTAAAAGGCTAAACTTCATCGAGAAAATCCTATAATTTATTGCAACCATATCACTCTTCTGTTTTACTGTTGTAGAACGTTGTAACAAAAGACAATAAACCTTAGTAGGTAATACATATGGTTATTACATAATAAGATAGCGCCGATATGATACAATATGTAACAACATGACCAATGAGCTAGAGCAAAAACAAATCAATAACCCTAGAGAAAAAATTATTTCACGAATTGAAGAATCTTTAGATAATTTAGGGCCTGTTTTTTTTGATGGTGATACAAGAGAATTTTTAAGAGAAGCTCTGCGCCAAGCTGGTATTAATTTAGAGATTGGTGACAAAGAAAGAGAGAAGCTCACTACCCACACACAATTTCGAGCAAGAGTTAAATTGAACCAAGATGGGCAAGTAGTCGGGGTTTGGGTTTATGATCGTCAAAGACCAAAAGGTGAAAGATGGGCAGACCTTGAACAGATTGGGGACTCAGAATTGACTGACAAAACAGATAGGGCAGCAGGAGTTTTTGCAGCGCTTGGCAGAGAGAAATTTGAAGCTTTAATCAAATGGTGCTATGAATCTGCAAAAGAGTCTGAATACCCGGGTGCAATTGTTGTTGGTGGTGAGCCAAAAGAGGAAACGCGAGGTAGGGGTTTAGAACAAGCTGCCGCTGACTTACTTACAATAGCATTGCCTAATATTTCTGATGAGCACTTAAATAAAGTGATTATGCGATTTAACGAAAGGTTGTGGAAAGGATATCAAAAGACAGTCAAAGAAAATGAAAGATTAGCTGAGATAGACAAGAGTTTCTCAGCTTTACTGCTTGAAGAACTTCCTGAGGCGACCTTGGCAAGTTTTCCTCCAGACAAACTTCTTGATCTTATTAAATTTTTGACAAGTCAATAGACCTAGCAACTGAATCCCTTATTATTTAAATAGATCTTTTTCCAACAAAAAACCCCGACATAGTCGCGGGGTTTTTTGTCTTAATTATTTTATTTCAATTCAACTGTTGCTCCAGCTGCTTTTAATTTTTCGGCTGCTTCTTTTGCCTCTTCTGCCTTAACATCTTTCAATATCTCAGCTGGAACCGCTTCTGTCATATCTTTTGCTTCCTTAAGACCAAGATTCTGATTGATCTCGCGTATAGCCTTTATGACAGCTATTTTGTTTGCACCTGCGTTAGTAAGAACAACGGTTTTGTTGCCGCCTTCGTCAGAAGACGATTCACTGGCAGGCTCTCCTGTGTTTGTCGTAGAGGTTACAGCTGGAGCAGTCATAGCAACAGGTGAAACTCCGAGTTTATCCTGCAATTCATTTACAAGATCGGATAGCTCAAGCACGGAAAGCTTGCTAATTTCATCGACAATTTTTCCAACCTTCTCGCTTACTTTTTTATTCTCTTTATCTTCTGCTGCCATAATTTTCACCCCCTTGCCTCGGTTAAAATCCAAACAAGCTTTTGCATGTTTGCATTTAAAATTCCTGTTATTCCATACAAAGGTGAAGACACTGCTCCGACAACTCTTGCCAAAAGTTCATCTCTACTCGGAAGTTTTGATATTCTTATTAAGCTTTCTTTATCTTGAAAAATACCCTCAATAATGCCAGCTTTAAAATCTGTGATTTCGGTTTCAGTTTGAAATCTTCCTACGATTTGAATAGGGGAAACAGGATCGCTATTTGAAAAAACCAAGGCAGTTTGGTTGGTTAAAGCATTTTCATTATCTGAGATTTCCTTAAATCCGGCATTTATTGCGGCAATTTTAAGGAGCGTATTTTTAGCTACAAGCATATTTGCCCCAGCTTTCTTGAGCCTTTTTTTGAGCTCCTGCTGAGACTTTACATCAAGAGAGCTGTAGTCTATCAATGCGAAGCCTTTAGCAGATTTCATGATAGCAGAAAGCTCTTCTACCCTTTTCTTTTTTTCAGGTTTAATTTTAGTATCTGATTTCATATCAATAAAAAAACGCGCCCGAAGCGCGAGTTTGCTCCTCGGGGTGACTTATTTATCTGCACCCTGTCTTCGGATAAATTTATTATAAAACTTCTAACCCGAAAAAGTCAAAAGACAAGTTTATTTTTAGTTGACCAATTTATAAATTTAAGCTACTATAGGAAAAAATGACTCAGATTGAAAATTCGGTAGGTAAGCGCGAATCTATCCCTGCAACACTAACTGAGATTATAGATAGCAGATATCCTTTACTAACATTGGAAAATAGTCTTACGTTATTAGAAGATTATCGCAATGGAGAAATCGACGGCTGTTGCATAAGAGTAGAGGATGTCTATTATTCTTTTGGAAAAAAATTTCTTGACTATGCAATTTTGAGATGTCGCAAGGCAAAGAAAGGAGAACCTGCTTACTGTGAACATGGAATCAGGGAACACTGTGATTTTTTTGAGGTTCTTAAGATTCTCCAAACCAGAATTCGTAGCGGAGAGTTCTTACTTCATAGTCAGGTCACGGGGAACAAAAAAGGACTTCCAGAACAAAGATTTATACTAAAACCCAACAGTTATTTTTCCGATAGAAACATTCCTTATGTTGTTTTTGAAGGGCTTTCCACAATTGCAAATATTGAAATGCAACAACTTGTATTACCGGCACCTTTCAATAAAGAAATCTTTCTCGGGCTTGTAACATCTAAAATAATAACAGCTAAGCGATCATGAATAAAGAGAACGGTGAAATAAAAAGTAATATTTCGCAAACAGATGACCCATTGTTATTTGTAAATAAAGCTGTTTCTAATCCAGAATATAAATATGCAGAGTCTGGCTTGGCAAGTGAGATTTTTGTAACAGATTTTAATGCCTCAGTTTTAAGACTTTTATATAATAAAAATAAATATCCTGATGATTTTAAGGACAAATTTCGATCATATTCAGAGTTCTCAGATGATTTTGCTAAAAAAGGCACCATTGATCAAGAAAAGGATCTTATGAATTTCATCAAAAAGGGCCTCCACAATAAAGCAGCAAGAGCGCTCGTTGATGCTAAGATTGCTCCTAATATACATTTTGCACGCGGGATGGTGAGCATTTTATATAATAATAGAAGATTTGAAAATGAATGACGATGCTACAGAATTAGAAATTGATAAAGGAAAAGAAAGAGGTCCAGAGACTACAAATGACCCTGTTTTGTTTATGCAAAAATTTGAAGAAAGCGAATACTTTAAAGAAGACATACTTACTTATTATGACAGAAATCCTCAACCGAATTTAGATAAAGACCAGAAAAGAACTCAATTTTTAAATAGCAAAAGAGCAAGGGCCACTTTAGATGATTTTTTTTCTCAGAAACTTCGACTCGTTTTTGATATCCAAAGCGATTTTTATTCTAAAGAAACAATATCCGCAATCATAGAGTACGAGGCTATACTTAGAGACAGGCATAAAAATTTCATTGATGAGCGGGGTAGCGAAAGGGAATCATTGAGCGGGGAAGTAGTTTTTTTAGATAATAGTCAAAGAGAATCTCACATGAGAGCCGCAGAATTGCTTTCCAAAGATTTTAATGATAAGGGTATTAATGTTCCCGAGCTATTTTGCAGACAGCTAATCAGGAAACTAATAAGAGCAAGAAGCAGTTGAATTTCTCAACTATTCAGATCAATCTTCACAGAAGGAGACATGCTGGCGCAAACATGCGCGCGATCTATGTTTTTAACGCCGATAGCGTCAAATATTGCCTTTATATTTTCAGCAATTTTAGTTGGGTCCATTGAAAGCTTGCCGACTGTGGTGTGGATAACAGGCTGCTTCTTTTCCGTCTTTATTGTCACGCTTTTTGCGGAAAAAGATTCTGCTTCTTTTTCGGTTTTTATTAGGGTTTTATTTTTGGGATTTGGCATAAGTCCACGTGGACCCAAAATTTTTGCAAAAGGCACCAATTTAGGCATAAATTCGGCCGTTGCTAGAAGTATATCAAAATCTATTTTTCCCGATTCAAGTTTTTTTATTGTTGATTCATTTGCTAATTCAATGCGTTTTTCTTTTCCTGTGGAATGCGGTAATTCAAGATTGATCTGGATATCCTCTTTTTTTGTTTTTATATGAAGCTCTACTGTACCGTCAAACTTTGCAAGGTGTGTTTCCTTAATAAGCTTTAAAGCGTCTTTAATTGAATAAAGCTTGTTTTTATCTATTTTGGATTTCATTTCCTTATATCTTTTTCCTCGCTCCTTTTTGGCTCTTTTGTAAGATTTTTGGGTTTCTTCTGCCTCTGGTTTTTCAAGGACAGGTTCTGCATTTTTAAGATCTGAATCTTTTCCTGTTTCTCCGACTATTGCTGTTTTAGTTTTTCCCATTGATTTTTACCCCCATGCTCCGTGCAGTTCCGGCGACAATTCGCTTCGCTGCTTCAATATTATCAGTATTCAGATCCGCCATTTTTTCCCTTGCTATTTCATTAACTTGCGAATCACTTAAGGTACCTACAATATCCCTTGGCGTTGCCCCGGACCCCTTTTCAATTTTTAATGTCTTTTTAATCATCTCGGAAACAGGAGCAAGCCTAAGCTCGAAATCAAAACTTCTATCCTCATAAATAGTAATAACAGCCGGGATAACCTGGCCCTTTTTTTCTGCTGTTTTGTCATTATAAGCCTTGACAAAGTCCATAATGGCTACGCCGTGTTGTCCCAAAATAGGCCCTAGTGGAGCAGCGGGTGTTGCTTCACCAGCTTTTAGATTTACCTTAACTGTAGTTAAAACTTTCTTTGTGGCCATATTTAACCAGAGGTATTCATATTCTACTATTTATTTGTCAAAAGTAAAGATTAGTATTATAAGATATATAATAGAGCTATGCTCGAACGAGGATGTATTCATGCTTGTGTTGCAAAAGGTGAGTGCAAACAAGCAGAAGGTCGTGGATGTAATCTAAGGAAGTTGATACAGGACTATCCCGAAGACCAACTTGCCTATATACTATCTGTTTTGGATAACTATGCGCGAGGCTGTGAAGAAATTGACGAGCTTCGTTTGGATATCAAAAGGAGGCTTGAGTATCTAAATGGCTTCACTCCACCGGAAATATTTATTGGATAATTTAAGTAAACATGCTACTATAATCTCGTTCTTATGATAGATAGACCATATAGATCCCTTGCTAGTGAGTTAAGCCAAATTGCGGCAGAAATTGAAACTGATAGATCAAAAAAACATCTTCCACAAGATTGTGGTCTAAAGCTTCGTAGTTTGGAAGATTCTGAAAGACCTGATCTAGCGATGTCTTGTGGCAAGGAAAGAGTACAAAGCAGGGGAATGAGACACATAGAAGCACAAATTGAAGCATATTACCTATCATTTGATGACGAAAATACCAATATCGATAACTCCTAATTTTTGTAATATAAGAATTTTATTATAATTTAACAATGGATAGCCCCGATACTCTCGCTGTAGAAATTGGTCCCAGAGTTACGTCAAATATCGAGAGCCTGCGGCTAGATTTATTCAATTGGAAAACAGATAGAGCAGTTCTTCTTGAAAAAGACCCGATCTGGCTAGAAGGTTTATCAAAACACTATAAAGATACCAACTTAATACCAGTTATAGCCGACGGATCTAGAATGCCTTTACGTGATGAATCTACAAAACTAATTTTTTCAAAAGACTTGTTTAGTTCAAGAGAACTAAACACTCTAAGGCCTGATGGCAGTTTTAGCGGACAATTTTTTGATATTAATATTAGTTCTATTGCATCTGAAAGTTATCGGGTTGCATCTCAGGGAGGCAAAGTCGTTGTGCTTGAAACAGCAATTCCCATCAATCAAGATTCAAACAAACTGGCCGATGAAATTGAAAAAAGTTACATAGCTGCAGGTTTTGAACTTGAAGAAAAGTATAAAGGTTACGAAGTCAACAAAATATTTGATGAAGGCTTAGAAGCGGCTACGGGAGAAGATAACATAGCATTTGTTTTCAAAAAAAGAGCAGATGTTGATAAAAGCAAAGAAGATGAGTCCGGGCAAAGAAGAATAGCGGTTGATATCGGCGCTGGTACAAATAATTCGCTTATTTTTTTGAATCCAGAATTTATCGATGTGAATAGAGATACCATGTATCTTATAGAAAGAAATCCGGAAAGAGCAGAAGATCTTTCAAGATTAACTTACCATGAAAACGAAATACCAATAACTGCTGATTTTAGGAATATTGATGATTCTACAATATCACCAGGCTCAGTTGATCTTTTACTGGCAAAGGACGTTTTTGGCTCAACAGGTCAAAGATATATTATAAAACGCGGATTAACAGACAAAGACACAATTGATCCTGAGGCAATTCTAGAAAAAGCTTATATACTTCTTAAAACAGGGGGTAGATTGATTATTCTAGAAACAGTAACACCAGAAAATTCCAATCCTGAAGCGATTGAACAAATATCAAAACTTCTAGGATTCGAGATCAAAAAATTGGATTATTCAGAAATTGATAAAATATTACATCCTGGAATTAATATTAAAAACACTTTTGATAGAAGAAGCTACGTATTAATTCTAACTAAAAAATAATTTTTTAACAGTTCAGACCTTCGTTACCTGAAGAAAGTCAAGTTCAACGGGGGTCTCTCTTCCAAAAATAGAAATAAGCACTTTTACCTTTCCTTTTTCCTCATCAACTTCGTTTATTGTCCCGAGAAAATCACTAAAAGGCCCGTCCGTAATTTTGACAGCTTCACCCACAGAAAGCCTCGTTTTGAATCTCGGAGCGGGAGAGGAAATAAACTTTTGGATATTTGAAACCTCGCTTTCGGAAAGGGGTGTGGGCTGATTTCCAATTCCCACAAATCCCGTTATCCCCGGAGTTGTCCTTACAGCAAGCCAGCTATTATCATCCAATATCATTTTTACAAGTAAATACCCCGGGAAAATTTTTTCCTTTATATTTGCCTTTTTGCCTCCCCTTACTATCACCCTATCCTGAGTAGGCACAAGAAGTTCAAAAATCCGCTCTTTTAAATTCATAGATTCAACTCTCTGCCTTAAAGTTTCGGCAACTCTTACTTCATGTCCGCTTGCAGTGTGCACAACATACCACTTGGCATTTTCATCCGAAGTTTTGCTAACTACAATATGTCCGGGAATTTTTTTCTTTCCCGTGCCTTTTTCGTAAACGCTTTCTTCTTTTTTATTCTGATCTGTATCCATATATCTTATTTTGCAATTATTAGCTCAATCAATTTTGTAAAGGCTATATCAAGTCCACCAAGATATGCGCCTACAATAGCTGAAACCAGAAAAACTATGGCAGTAAGCCTAACAACCTCATCCTTTTTTGGCCAATCAACTCTGTCAAGCTCACCCTTAACTTCCTTTAAATAGCCAATCACTGCTTTCACAGTTAGCTATTTTATAACATTTAAGTAAAAATCACAACAAAAAGAGGGTAGAACAAATAAGGTATAATATATCAAAATATGTCTAGTAAAACAGAGAGGCTGCATCGAGCAAGTACTGCTGTTAGGCGGGTAGAAAAAAAAAGAAAAATAAATCCAATCGATATAAACAGCGATGAGTATAAAAAAATATATACTCATTTTATTCCTATTGCTTTTAATTTAGACGTAAGCTCAGCGGATCAGGCAGATTATTGGACTAATCTTGCGCCTGATAACCCAGTGACGCTTCAAACGGCCTGTTTGCGAATGAAGATTAATGGAGTAACACACGAAGATTTAGCAAGACACATGGTTTTGACAAACCCAAAGATAATGGCAGCTTTAGCTTTAGCTAGTTTGAAAGATGCTCAAGTAAAAAGCATAATAGAAACTCTTGCTAACGCAATTTTTGAGTATTATCCTCAAAATTACAAGGATGAATGGGAAAAGAAAAGGAAAAAGTCTGCCCGACTTTAGCTACGAATCAAAATTTTGGGAAAAAGGGCTCTTAGTTGGGGGGGCGGATGAGGTAGGTAGAGGTGCTCTCGCAGGTCCCGTAATGGCAGGATTTGTAGTATTTAAGCCTAAAACAAAGCTCGAAGTGGAAATTAATGATTCAAAGCTTCTTTCCCCGCGAAAAAGGGAAGAAGCAAGCCTCTGGATAAAGCAAAATGCTCTTTTGTGGGCAATAGGAGAGTCCGACGTTAAGACAATAAACCAAAAAGGCATTGTAAAAGCAACCCAAAAAGCTTTCCGCCGCGCTATTAATCATCAGTCATCAACCATTATCCATTTACTTCTTGATGCCTTTTACGTTCCTTATATCAATGGAATAGGCAAAAAAAATCAAACTCCCATTATCAAGGGAGATCAAAAATCAATCTCAATCGCTGCCGCATCAATAATTGCCAAAGTGGAAAGGGACGCAACAATGACATTTCTTTCAAAACAAAAAACACTAAAAATTTATGAATGGGATAAAAACAAAGGATACGGTACCAAATCCCATAAAGAAGCAATCATTCGCTTTGGCGCATCAAAAGAACATAGAAAGCAGTTTATCAGTTCTTTCTTTTCTCAAGCTCAATCTGAAATCTGACTCTTTTTTTTCTCTCGGCACGCTCTTCAGATTTTTTTTTGTATCTTTCCCGGTCCCTAAATTCTGGGATAATCCCGGAAGAAATTACTTTTTTTCGAAACCTCGCAATTAATTTTTCGTCTGATTCTCCTTTTTTCTTCTTGACGACGACCATTTATAATTTCGCCTCCTTTCATCAAAGCAACAAAGATGTTTTTCATAGAGTCATCACCTAAAGCCAATTTTAGCAAATTATGCTTTAAAAATCATTCCCTAAATTGGCTTTTTTGCTTCCCAAAATTATTTTGGTATATGATTAATCTAGTTCTATATGGCAAATTTTAAAAAGATTAAGCCGCATTATCTTCTGGGTGTGCTTCTTATCTTCTTTTTTATCGTGTCACTGGTTGTAGCCTTAGTTTCAGTACAAAAATCAAAAGAAACAAGACAGTCAGAAGCAGCTGCAACAGCAACTCTAAGCATCACTCCACAAACATCTGTGCTTTCTCAAAATCAAAACCAGCAATACAAAATAATGCTTAATTCCTCAGTTCAAAACGAAAAAATATTTTTTGTGCGTGTTGATGTCGAATTTGATAAAAACGCACTCAATTTAGTTAGTATAACTCCTTCGGAGAATTTTGTAATTCCTCAAAAAACCAGTGGAGAAAGCCTGGTTAGTACTCCGGCAGAAGCTAACTCAAGTGGCAAGTTTTACGCCGTCTTTGTTGTCCCTTCCGATAAATTCTCAAGCGCTCCATCGGGAAATTTTGAAGTGGCAAGTTTTACACTTAGAGGCATTGCTTCCATTAATTCAAGCAGTCTCTCTTTCGTCACAAATTCTATGCAGGTAGTAAGCCTTAATACCGATCCAAGCCAAAGAAATCTTATCATCTCGCCTCAAAACGCTTCGGTGACTGTGGTTTCAGGAGTCTTGATTAGCCCCTCACCCGATGTCAGAGCGGATATTAATAGCGATGGCATAGTGAATTTGCTCGATTATATAATCCTTTTAGAAAATTTTGGGAAACGTTTTAATTAAATATGAAGATTGGAAATAAGGCTCTTTTCATAATTTTTATCTTATTTATCATTTTAGGAATTGTTTCAGCGGTTTTCTTAAGTCAAAAAACTCAAATAACCACCAAAAAAACGGCCCCGGCAACACAGCTTTCTTTGGTAGGTGACAAAGCAGTTAGGCTCAACGAGGAATACACTCTCTCTGTGAACATGGAAACAGGCGAAAACAATGTTGTAGGAGCAGAGCTGTATATTGATTTCGATCCGGAATTTCTTGAGCCTACGGTAGTTTCAAAGGGTGCTTTTATGCAGTCGGCGGATGTAATAGGTCCAAGAATTGAATCGGGGGAGATTTTTTATACGCTTATAGTAAAGCCAAACGATACGCCTGTTACTGGAAGTGGAACTATAGCCCAAATTACTTTTAAGACCCTAAAAACCGGAAACACAAATATTAGTCTAAACGAAGGAAAAACATTGGCAGTAGCAGTAGGGGAAGGAAGTGTCAATGTAATTACAAAATATTCATTTTTAAGCCTAAATATTTATAACACGTTTGTATCTTTGCGTTTAAGCCCTGATAAATCCAGATACAATGTGGGCGACGAAGTTAGAATTTATGCCTGGGTAAATAGTGGGGGAGTAGATTTGGTAGGAGTCGAAATGTTTATAAAGTACGATCCCAATATACTTCGCTTTGAAAAAATAGATGCGCTTGATTACTTCCAAAATCCGGATATTGTAGGCCCCAATGTTAATACCGAAGCGGGCACAATCCACTATACTCAAATTCTTCCTCCTGAAAATCACAATATCAAAGAGCAAGGGAACATTGCAGCCTTCACCTTCACGGCGATAAAAAGTGGTCAGTCCAGCTTATCGTTTATAAATCAGCAGACAATCGCAGTAGCCTACGGTCAAGGGCAACAAAACGTGCTGAAAGAAGCCTTGCCGGCTGAAGTTTTCGTATCGGGTGCTACAGGCTCGCCCAGTCCTTCATTAAGCCCGAGCCCGACTCCGGGCGGAATTATTCCGGGCGATATAAATAGAGACGGCAAAGTTGATATTCTTGACTACACACTTCTTCTTGAATATTTTAGTAAAGAATCGTCAGCCTATCCCAATGCGGATCTGAATACAGATGGCAAGATCAACCTTCTGGATTATATAATACTTTTTGAAAATTTCGGCACTTCTTTATAAATGCCAAAAATTCGGATAAAAATTTTTTTGATTGGAATAGCGATTATCGCATTTTCTATTTTCGTTTATTTTACTTTTTCTTCAAAAAACAATGATTCAGAAAATGACTTTGATGCGGTTTTTAGCGGGCACGAAAAAGCCTGGCAAAAAGGGGAGACCAATTCGCTTACAATATCCCTTAAAAAGGGAGTCGGAAAAAACTCTTTTCTCCACGCAGTAGCATTTACTATAAGTTTTGATCCAAAAACACTCGAGCTGGTGTCTGTTCGCGAAGGCACAATCTGGAGTAAAACAAACAAACTCGAAGAAAAAATAGATAATTCTCTCGGATTAATCAAAGTAAGCTATGGAATGGCTTTTAATGGAGAGATTGTTGAGGGTGCAAAAACGCTCGCTTCGTTTAAATTTAAAGTAATAGGTGATAAGAGTGAAGTTGAGATAATTCCACTTGCAAAAAGCGCGGCGCGCATGGGCGAACGCGATTACCTTTGGATAAATCTAAAACCAGCTATCCTAAAGATAAAACAGTAATATCAAAAAGCATCACTAATGAATACCTTACAATTCTACAATTCTTGCCTAGTTAATTCCCTTAAACGCCTGTCGGGCAAGCCAGTTTGAAAAAGATATTGCAAAACCGCAAGCCAAAGCCCAAGTAAAACGAGAAACTCCGAACCCGCTTACATCAGCCGCTCTTGCGGTAAGCCAAATCCCGGCACTGGCCGCCAACCAATAATAAAGAAACATTGCGTATCTGCCTTTTTTATTTAAATTAAAAGTCTTTGCCAACCCCTTTGCCATAAATAGAAGCACAGTTAAAAAAAATCCCGAAAACACTGCAGCAGATGGGGTAGTAATGTATTCATTACCCAGCTCAAACATATCGGGGAAGAGCGAGTCGGCAAGCGACAAGACAAGGGCATTAAGCGTCCAGTATCCGATAAACTTTATACAAAATTTTTTATCCACTTTCCTCACCCCCTTGCTTTAAGAAACATTTTTCTACATTCAGAATAGAATTATCTCAAGATCTCTGTCAAATAGTGGTATTGTTTATAATTGATTAAAGAGTGTATCAACATCAATTAAATCGTGGTAGGTTATTAAAACTATTTCGCGTATCCGTTGTTTTGCACTTTTTTCTTCTTCGCAAATAGCTAAAAGGTTTTTGGTGAATATAAATAAATCTTTTGTAATTTCTCTTGGGGTCAAATAATTGCATTTTTCTGATTGATCAAAGTCAATAATCATGTTTCTTATTAAGGAAGATCCAGTATAAGGTGGTAAAAAACCAATATTATCAAGATGAAGATCATTATGAAGTACACTATACTTAGTATGCATGACACAAATAGCTTTAAAACAATTCTGTAATTTTATGGGTGCAGTCTTGCCATCTAGTTCAAGCTTGATAGACTTATCGGCTGAAAATGGAGTATATTTAGGTTCGGGTGCTATATACAAACAGGGGTTACCTTCCTCGTCCCAGATGATATCATCTTTAGCGAGTCTAGGAAAAACAACATTAGTTCTATAAGTTTTTTCTGCAAGGTGCCTTAGTATGCATGCTTCATTTGATGCATATTTTTCTCCATCCTTTCGGGCAAATACCTTTTTAATTACTACCTTATTTTCGTATGTAGTAAATTCGATTCTATTGGTTGAAGAGGTGGTTCCTAATATACATCTTGCCTCTTCGCGATCAATAGAATCGAATTTATTATTTTCAGCTCTTTCTATGGAAATGCTCATTTTAATAGTTGGATATCACAATGGGTAAAAGAATTATTTGCTGTTTGTTAATAGAAAAACAAAGTGAATCTCTTGGGAAAGAAGGATCATGAGAAATTAATTTAAGATAGTAATTTTCGGCTTCTATTATAAAATTAAATTGATATATTCCATTTTTTCTAAATACATTGGGCTCAAAATTATCAAGGTTCCATGCATCTAAAGGAAGGGTGATAACACGCGATGATAGTTCCTCTTCTGTTGTGGTACAAACTGAAATACCGTTTATTTCTAAATCAGCAGGTTTAGGTAATTCACAACTTATATCCTTGGGTATTGTTATTATTTTATGATTAGGTTTCACAAATTCACGAAAACCGAGCTCTTGGAGCCTCAGACTAAGAGCGCTAAATGGAAACGCATTTATTCTTTCATTATTTAGTAGAAAATTATTTTCTGATGCCATGACTAATGTCGAGTCAATTCCATGGTGCAGGTCTGGAGGGAATCGAACCCCCGTCACGGGTTTTGGAGACCCGGGTCCTACCACTGAACGACAGACCTAAACAATATATATTTTATCCCGAATCTTTCAGACAGTCTAGTTTTTCACCATGCCCTTTGATTAAGCGCTGCTTTAGTACTAATGCAAAATTTTTTGGCTGGAGCAAAGGGGGTGATTACCCCAAAAATCATTATAGCAATTAAATGCCGCTTGTAAAAAGTAAAAAATTTTTTCTAATTTTAATTAAAAGGAGGTGCGTGATATTGAGTATAGAAAGTTTAGGAGATAGAATAAATAGTCAAGTGCAATTAACCGTCAACGGAATAGAGCTTAACCCGAGTCAAAGGTTTAATGCAGTAGCCTTGGCTGTCAAGATAGCAGATTTAGATGTGTCACCATTTGAAGTGGATAGAGAAGAACTTAGCAAAAGATTAAAAGAAATCGCAAGAGAAAGGCACAATTTTTTAATAACTATTCTTGCCGAACAAATAGTTGAGGACTAAACCGATTAAGTAAATCATTATATTCCTTATCTGTTATCTCTCCATTATAATTTGCAGCTGTTAAAGACATTGCAATTCTTTGAAATGCGGCATATTTTATTTTGGGATCGGGGCTTGTAGCTAGTTTATAGATATCCGAAGAGCAGTGATACGCTTCGCAAATAGAAGGTCTACCACTTGTATTTTCCAATATAAACCTACAACCCTGTCCATACAATTGATGCTCACACGGCTTTCCTGCATTCTTTTTAAAACCAGAGTTTGTATCTCTTACCTCAAGAGCGTGGCAGCAGCCGGTGCATAAATTACCATTTTTGGTTTCACAGGTTGGTTCACCGCCCTCTCCCACCATTCCGTGGATATTAGCATTCGGGTGATCGGGATTGTATTCTACCATTTCTACTTAAGCTTTGAAGATTCTTTATGCTCAGTAGTCTTTTTACAGAATTTACAGTACTTTTTAAGCACAAGCTTCCCCTCCATATTCCTCTTATTTCGGGTGGTGATATAGTTTTGTCTCTTGCACTCGCTACAAACAAGCGCAACTATTTTATCTGTCCTATTTTGTGCCATTTTGGTTATCTAAAAGCAAAAAGCTTAATGCTCAAGGCTTTTTTTTATACAGCCTTTTTGCCATGAGTTCAGATTTTAACATATATTTTTTGTAAATTGAAGCCTCTTGATAATTAGCCATCTGAGCCTGAGGCGGGATTTGAACCCGCGACCCCTTTCTTACCAAGAAAGTGCTCTACCCCTGAGCTACCCAGGCAAGGTTTTACAAATAATAACTGTTATTACAAGTCATATTTTATAATAAGAAAATGAAAATAGCAGCTTCAATTTTAGTAATTTTTATTTTTGTATTGGCAATTTCATCCTTGTTTCTTAATAAAAATGTACCTAAAACAACCCCTTTGTCCAAGTCTAAACTTCAACAGGAATTAACGGCCACAATCCTTCTCGGAGGGGACGTAATGCTCGCTAGATCTGTAATGATAGAAAGTATTAAGACAGGAGATTATGCTTATCCGTTTAGAAAAATTGCAAATTTAACAAAAAGTGCCGATATTTTTTTTGTTAATCTTGAAAACCCTATCGTATCCGGTTGTCCAAAAACAGATAGTGGATTTAAATTTTGCACAGATCCAAAAATGATTGAAGGTTTGTTATTCGCTGGAGTTGACGTTGTAACTCTTTCCAACAACCATGCGAGTAATTACGGACAAGAAGGGATAGAAGAAACAAAAAAAATTTTGGACCAATCTGGGATAAAATTTGTTGGCTTTGATAATCTTGAAACAATAAAAGTAGGGGATATAAAAATAGGTTTTCTCGGATTCGATTTTTTAACAAACACTCCTAAAGATTTAGATTTTAAGCTGATTTCAGAATCAAAAAAAGAAGTTGATTTTCTTGTTGTCGGTATCCACTGGGGAGTGGAGTATAAATCTGAGCCTGAAATTTATCAAAAAGATTTGGCTAAAAAAATAGTTGAGAGCGGGGCAGACGTAATTGCTGGTCATCACCCGCACTGGGTACAAAAGATAGAGTATCTAGAAGGAAAACCAATTTATTACTCGCTTGGTAATTTGGTTTTTGATCAAATGTGGAGCGAAGAAACAAAAAAAGGATTGTTAGTAAAATTAACAGTAAACAAAAAAGGTAAAATTATAAACGAAGAATTCATAGAAACCTATATGAACGCTTTTGTTCAACCGGAACTGGTGCGAGATACACATTAAAAAGATGCCTTGATCTTTATTTCAAAATTTACTTAGAATGAATCACAAGGTATGTATATTTATAAATAAAAAATCGGCTAAGTAGGTTTTGTTTCAGCTTTACACACAAACTTTAATAAATTTTATAAGTATATTTTTAAGTTTAACCTTCTTATTTTTTTGTCCATTAATCATTAACCATCAATTATTGGCCTACTACACCAATATGTCAGCAAGTGTGGTTGTGGGGCAACCGGATTTTGTTTCTGATCCTGTAAGTTTCCCTGCACAAGATAAATTGTCACAAGGTGTTCAAGGGGGAGTTATTGTTGGAAGTAAACTGATAGTTTCTGACCAATTAGACCATCGTGTGTTAATATTCAATGAAATTCCGCAGGTGAATGGTTCCCCTGCAAGCATAGTTCTTGGTCAACCTGATTTTGTTTCCTCCACTTGCAATAACGGAGGAAAAAGTGCACATACCCTATGCCATCCTGTTGGTTTAACTACAGATAGTGAGAAACTTATAATTGCTGATAGAAATAACAACAGAGTCCTTGTTTTCAATAGTGTTCCCTCGAATAATCAAGCGGATGCAGATATTGTAATTGGACAACCGGATTTCTCGAGCAATAAAGCAAATCAAGGTTTATCAGCACCAACTAACAGAACTCTTTGGCAGCCTGAAGGCGTTTTTTATGATGGAGATAAACTTTTTATTGCCGATTCGGGTAATAACAGGGTTTTGGTATTTAATGATATCCCAACTGAAAATAATGCAGCTGCTGACATGGTTCTTGGCCAGCCAGATTTTAATACAAAGGACATTAATCATGGGGGTATTGGCCCTTCTTCAATGTCTTACCCTTCTAGTGTATTTAGCAACCAGAAAATTTTATTGGTGGCAGATACAAATAATCACAGGGTTATTGTTTGGAATAGCTTTCCTACTTATAATAATCAGCCTGCAGACATTGTTATAGGACAAGAAAATTTTTTTTCTAATTCTGCTAATCAAGGAAGTTCTTTAAGTGGAGCAAACACTCTCAAAACTCCCGTTTACGTTTATTTAAAAGGAAACAATATTTTTATTTCAGATTTGGGTAATCATCGAGTTTTAATATTTAATTCTTTGCCAAATTCCCATAATTCTAGTGCAGATGCTGTATTGGGCCAACCTGATATCGACACTCGAATGGTAAATTATGAGGGGCGTACCAGTAGAACGATGGGTCAGCCGTGTTTTTCTTTTGTAGATGGTAATAAACTTTATATTGGCGATGAAGTTAATCGAAGAGTGCTTATTTAAAATGACTATCAATCTATTACAACGCCTTCTTTGAATATCAACTATCCACCTGAGAATCTTGATGGGGGAAGAATGAAGCTTTCTGGTAATGCTCTTTTAGGTGAGAGGGGAAAGTTTAATATCAGAAAGATTGAGATTAATATCAATAACCAAGGATTTGTTACTCCAACTTATTTGACATCAAGGGATAATTCTGATTCCCAAACTATATATGAATTCCACCATGAATTTGAACCATGGTCAGGTGTTACCCCAAAAGATCAGTGGAGTGAATCTTATGGTTTTTCTGCCCACATCAGGGCAACATCATATCAATCAGCTGTTGAGGAAGAGCAGGCTTTTATCTTCTGGCCTTTTACACTTTTTTCTGTTGAAACAACGGGAGAAAGACCAATTATTTCATTTAAGATCCCATCTAAAAATCTTGATTATATTAAGGATAATATCTCCCATTTTGAAATATATCTTGGAAAAGATGGAAATTGGAATAAATACATCTCAAAGGTGTCCAAGGATCTTATTGGAACAGATGGAAATGTTATTATCTCTGAAACAACAAATACTGTTGAATCAGAACCAATAAACCTATCCCCAGGAACTTATCAGGCCAAAGTAAAGGTTTTTGATAAATGGGGTTATTCATTTGAAAGTAACACCATTGATTTCCAAACCAAAGAAGGGATTTATTCGGCAGGAAACAGGGGATTGTCTGCCTCCACTTGGTTTCCCCTCCAGATTAACAAAATAACAGGATCAAATACAGGAATAATATCCAGCTTTAATCCTCTTTTTATCAAACCATTATACCAACTAACAACACTTAAACCAACAATAACAGGAATTGCCTTTTCAGGAGCAGAAGTAAATCTAAAGGTTGTAAACAATTCTGATCCCAGCCAAACAAAAACATTCACAACAACTGTAAATTCTGATTCAACCTGGATAATGGTTCCTCATCTTTTTCCTGATTCAATGATATCTATTTCTGTTTCTAAAGACGAATTTTTTAATTCACTTCCTAGTTTCAATCTAAAGTTGTCACAGCCAGTCAGTGAAGAAATACAGGGAGTTTCAATCACAAAACAAGAGGAGAGAAGTCCATTCCCAACATTCACTCCAAGTCCTACGGCAAAATTATCCCCAAAATCTACCCCAGAACCTCAGGAAGAAAATAAACGCTGTCTTTGGTTTATCTGTTGGTAAGAGGAAGTTGTGCCAAGGCCAGGATTCGAACCTGGGTAGGCCTTTCGACCGGCAGTTTTACAGACTGCTACGTTTGTCCACTCCGTCACCTTGGCAAATCTTTATTTTTATCTTGAGCCTAGGGTGGGATTTGAACCCACGACCCCATGTTTACAAAACATGTGCTCTAACCACTGAGCTACCCAGGCACAACAAAAGCATATGTGAATATTATATCAGCAAAGAAGATAATTTTTAATTTTGATTTTTAAACTTAACGGTACGACCCCGCCGCGGGAACTAGGCGATTTCCTGGTACTAGACCAGGTGGGCTAGACTGGTCCGTCTCCCTCGGGAAATCGGACACCCGTCTGCTTCGAATTTCTTCGAAGCGCTCCGCCCTGAGCGGGGCTCCCGGAGTGATTTTTAGTCAGGAAATGTGCCTAGCTATCCTCCCTTTAGCAGGGTCATTATTATTATAACACGAAAAATCAAAGTGCCATTACACCGGGTATGTATATGGAAAGAAGGAAATTAATTATTGGAGATAGAATCGTAAAAACGGGAGAAACTCCGCTCCAGATAGGGAAAATAAGCAAAATTAGTATAAAAATTCCATACTGTTTTAAAAAAATATCTACAGTATGCGCGTCCTTTTCTGGTAAAAATCCGACAAGTATTTTCCCGCCGTCAAGAGGATGAATGGGCAGTAGATTAAAAACGGCAAGGATAATATTCAAAAAAATAAAAGGTGTAAGTATTGTAGCAAGTAGCGAAAAAGGCGTAACAACAAAATGAATTATTATAGATAAAATTGCGGCAAAAAAGAGATTGCTAAATGGCCCGGCCAGAGAAATAATAGCCGCATCGCGCCTGGGATTGGCCAAATTATATGGGTCAAATTGTACAGGCTTTCCCCAGCCGAAACGCACAACAAGAAGCATTAATGTCCCTAAGGGATCAAGGTGTGCCAGTGGATTTAATGTAAGTCTTCCCTGAATCTTCGGAGTAGGGTCTCCAAGCTTAACGGCAGTCCAAGCATGGGCAAACTCATGAACCGTAATAGCCGAAACAAGAGCGGCTATCCATATAAAAAATGAGGCTGGGTTTGAAAAGAGTGTATCAAGCATTTGTGAATCTATAACTTTACTATTATAATATGAACTTGTCTATTATCTAAAGGAGTTTATATGGCAAGCGTTTGTTTTATTTGTCACAAAAGTTCGGTCGTAGGAAAAAGCCGAAAGCACCGAAGAGGTGTGGCGGGTAAGCGTTGGAAAAATAAAGTTACCCCCACAAAACGTGTTTTCAAACCAAATCTTCAACCTATTACGCTAAAGGTAAACGGAATAAACAAAAAAGTTTACATATGCACAAGATGCATTAAAAGGTTAAAAAAAGATAAAAAGGAAGCTATTTTTCAAATCTAGCTTCAGGATACCC
Source organism: Candidatus Woesebacteria bacterium (assembly GCA_013374835.1). Taxonomy (GTDB): domain Bacteria; phylum Patescibacteriota; class Microgenomatia; order UBA8517; family UBA8517; genus UBA1430. Next base: position 854,522 of record CP055307.1, on the reverse strand, counting down.
TTCCATAAACTGTTTGTAGCTAACTGTGTTTTTACCCTCCAGCTGAACACGCTCCAAAATTAACTTTTTGTCCTCAATTCTCGCTGAAAATATTTTAAGCCTTTTTTTTATCCTCCCAGCTAAAGTAATTTCGCTAAAAGCAACTGGCCAGGGATTTGTCGCCCTGATAAATCTTTCGATAGTTATTGCGTTTGCTTTTTGAGTAAAATTTTTCAAAAAAGCTATATCCCAATCCTTGGACGACTCTTTTCCCTCTAGAGCATTCTTAATAAATTCCGGTAAAATAAATCCGTGTTCCCTTTTTATTGGAGTAGTAAAGCTTGCAGAGGATTCGTCCTGCGCTTTAAGCTTAATTTTTCCGCTGATATAGCTCGGGATAAGTCGCAAGATAAATTCTCCGGATCTTTCAAACAATCTTTCCGTTAAAGAACCCTGTGTATCATCCGGTCTTATCTCCTCTTTAAAGCTGGAAACAATTGGTCCATGGTCAAGCTTCTCATCCATCTTGATTACGCTAACTCCACTAAAGCGCTCCCCGGCGGCGATTGCTGCTTGGACAGGAGAAGCACCTCTATATTTTGGCAAAAGCGAGGGATGGATATTTAGTATCCCATACTTAAATTTTTCCAAAACCATCTTGGGAACAATGTTTCCATAAGCAGCTAAAATACCTAAGTCTGCTTTTGGTATATCGGTAAAATCTCTAAATATTGGTATTTTTCTTTTATGGGCGAAATTGTCAACAGGGCTGTATTCAAGAAACTGTTTTCTGCCTACCGGTTTAGGAGGCTGTGTAACAACTCCGATAATTCCACCGTTCCTATTATAATTTTTATAAAGAAGCTTCAAAATATTTGCCGAATAGTAAGGTGTGCCGAAAAATACGATTTTCATGTTAGCTCTACCTCTTCCCACTCATTGCCTTTAATATGATAAAGCGGAGATTTGTTTTTAAGTATGTGGTCAACAAATATCACGCCGATAAGGTGATCCATCTCATGTTGCACTATTTGTGCGGGAAAACCGCTAAACTGTTCTTTAATTTTTTCCCCCTCAATATTTTGATATTCAATAGTGATTTTAGATGCGCGCTTGATAGGTCCATAAAAATGGGGGATTGATAAACAGCCCTCAAGTATATTTTCGTTCCTTTTGTTTTTAGGTTTTATCTTTTTTTTAGATATACTAATAACTTTTGGGTTTATAACCTCTTTTGTAATTATCCCCGCTTCTGGATAGTGCATGATAAATATTTTCAAATTTTTCCCCACTTGGGGTGCTGCAAGCCCAACCCCCTCAGGGTCTTTTTGAGAAAGCAGAGTTTCTTTCATGTCCGAAACAAGAGATTTTATCTTTTTATCGATTTTTACCACCTCTTTGGATTTTTTTCGAAGAGCAGGATGTTTTATATCAACAATTTTAAGTATCATATAAGTATAAATTATATCACTGTTCAATTAAGCGCGAATATTCTGAATATTTTTCATTCACAAATTTGTTGTTTTGAGTAATATGCTCTTTTATATACTCAAGCGTCGAAACGGCAGACTTATAATCACCCCGCTGGGCGTACAAAACTGATAGAAAGATAAAAGCCTTTTCATAGTCAGGTTTAATAAAGTAAACTTTTTTAAGGTGCTCTATTGCTTTTTCAGAATTCCCAGCTTTAGCGTAGCTAAGCGCTAAAACATAGTAATTTCTTGGGTCAGTAGGGGACAAATCAATGATTCTTTTGAGTATCTCAATAGATTTAAATAAATATTTGCCGTCAATCTGGGACATGTCGACATAAGAATTTGATATTATCTGAAGAATTTTTATGTTTCTGGGTGAGTGTGAATATGCCTTTTCGGAGGCGTATTCTGCGTTAGCTACCGTTTCTTGATAATCAATACCGCTAAAAAATTCATCTAGAGCTTTTGCCGATAAAGCTGAAGAAAAATGCGCCCAGTAAAGAGGCTCGTTGTTTAAACCTAAAGCCTTATTAAAAAAATATTCCGATTCAGCGTAATCTTTACGCGATAAGCTCTTTATAGCCTTTGCATAATAGTAATCAGAAGCATAATATCGCGCAATCAAAACTAGCCCAAAAACATAAGCGATTAACAAAAAAACTATACTCAATGCCACTGAAGAACTTTTAATTTTTAAGCTACTTTTTATTGGTTTTTCGTCTTTTTTGCATAATGCCGGATAAAGAAAAAAGGTTATCGAAGTGGAAACCACGCTGAATCCGAAAAAGTTTGTTATTAAAAGCCCTAGATATCCGGCCAAAAGTGCATTTTTATAATCGTACTTGGAAATAACAATCATTTTGATCGAAGCGGCAATGATTAACATATAGGCCAAAAAGCCGAAAATACCGGTTGTGGCAAGATAATTTAGGTATTCATTGTGCGCTTTGTTATAAATGTAATTCCACTCGCTGGTTAAGTTATGTTCAACAGGCCTATATTTGTAATATGAAAACGCAAAAGTCTCAACCCCCGAGCCGAATAAGGGATAGTTTTTAAAAATATCAAAAGCCCCTTTCCAAATTATTTTTCTTATGTCGCTACTTTCTGTTATTAAAACGTCTGCACCCGGCTCTTCATAGGCACGGCCTTTGGTTATCACAGAGTTTGACCAAGGTGTCCCAAAAATCGCTGAAATTATTGCAATTATAAATATTCCAAGAAAAGCTATCCGTTTTCTTGTAAGAAAAAGATAAACTAGATAGGTGAACAAAAACCCCAAAAGCCCGGATCTTGATTTAGTGAATAAAATCGCACTGTAAATTAACCCAAAGATTAAGATACTAATCTTTCCCTTAAACATCAAAAAACTTAGAGGAGTAATTGTTACAAGCCAAGCAGCAAGCCAATTAGGCTGCCCAAAACTTGCAAAAGCTCTGTGAGTAACGTCTTGTACCCAGCAGTCAGCACCCAATTCTCCCTTTAAAATAAAACAGCTCGGGCTTTTGCCGAAATGTTCAAATCCGGCCCAAATTGATAGAATTGAACCTGAAAATATGGAATTTCTTAACATTACACGGCTTTCTTTACTCGCGACATTAGAAACATACCCCCAGTACAAAACTGAGTAGGCGATACTGGATAAAAAACCGCCGTTGAACCGTGAATAATACCCGAAAACAGAAGTTCTTGTATCTATTGAAAAATAAGTGGAAACGGCTTGGGATAAAATAAAAAAAAGTAAAGGCAAGTCTAATATTGTGCGACTAAAAATAATTTTTCTTTCAGTTAAAGACCTTAAAATCCACAAAAATAAAATTGTCAAAGCCAAAAAATAGATAAAAACTAATTTATTAAACTCAAAAATCTCGCTTGTAAAAGGTAAAAAAATAAATGGCGTTAAGAAAAAAAGTAATTTGTAAAAAAAAGATATTGTTTTTTTATAAGTTCTAGGCATTTTACAAGTGTTATAATGCGTAAAACATTATACATAGTATAATTCAATCTGTTATGATCAATAGACTCTTTGGATTGTTCAGTCATGATATAGGAATAGATCTTGGCACAGCAAACACTCTTGTGTTCGTTGCAGGAAAAGGCATTGTAATACGAGAGCCCTCGGTAGTTGCTCGACATAAAAAAACAAAAGAAATTCTTAGTATTGGTGCTTCCGCAAAAAAAATGGTGGGTAGAACTCCTGCTTCAATAGAAGCAATAAGACCGTTAAAAGACGGAGTCATAGCGGATTTTGATGCGACTTCGGCAATGCTATCTTACTATATTAAAAAAGTCCACGAATCCGGTTCAACAATACCCAAAATACCCCGACCAAGAGTGGTTGTTGGTATTCCCTCCGGTGTAACCGAAGTAGAGCGAAGAGCCGTAGTTGATGCGGCACTTTCAGCAGGAGCTAGGTACGCCTGTCTTGTGGAAGAGCCTGTTGCCGCTGCAATTGGCGCGGATATTTCCATAGAGGATCCAAACGGTGTTTTTATCGTGGATATCGGAGGCGGTACTACTGAAATTGCGTTAATTTCACTTGGCGGCATAGTGCTGGGCAGATCAATAAGAGTAGCGGGAGACGAAATGGATGAGGCAATTATAAACTATTTTAGGCTAAAGTATTCTTTGCTTTTGGGTCAGCCTACAGCTGAAGAAATCAAAATAGGTATCGGATCTGCAACTGCTACAAAAGAAAAATTTTTAGTAGTAAGAGGCAGAGATTTGGAAACAGGCCTTCCAAGATCGCAAAAACTTTCAAGCGATGAAGTTCGCGAAGCCCTTGCACCTATAATCCAAGAAATAGTAGGACACGTAAAAGATTCGCTTGAAGAAGCCCCTCCCGAGCTTTTATCGGACGTCTTAAAGTCAGGAATAGTTCTTGCCGGAGGTGGATCGCTGATTGAGGGTATCGACAAAGTTATTTCAGAAGCCACAAAAACAAAAGTAGAAGTTGCAAATGATCCAATCTCCTGTGTTGCTCGGGGATGTGGAAAACTGCTTCACGACAACTCGCTGCTCAAAAAAATAAAAATTACAAGTTAGTATGGAGACTTTTTCAAGTGCCCAAAAAGAAAGCTGGCTTTCTTGGTTTTTAAAAGGGATATTGTTTCTTGGTTTTTTTATTCTTTTGGCAAGGGCAATAGAGCTTCAAATAATAAAAGGCTCTTATTATAGAGATTTGGCCGAAGGAAATCGTCTTCGTACAATAGTTATTCCTGCACCCAGAGGGCAAATACTCGATAGAAATGGCAAGGTTCTCGTGGATAACAAAATGGATTATTTTAATTTCACCCTTACGCCGAAGCTTAGCATGGAGGCCAAAAAGGCAGACTCGCCAAATGAAGAGTCAATAGCTATTTGGACAAGGCATTACCCTCTGGGTGAAAAATTTGCCCATGTTAGCGGATATTTGGGAGAAGTAAACAGCAAGGAAGTCGGTAAAGTAAATCCCCAGTGTAAAGAAAAGGGGGTTAGAAAATTAGGCTCAATGGTAGGAAGAGGTGGACTGGAAGAATACTACGACTGCCTTCTAAGAGGAATAGACGGTGAAGAACTCTTGGAGGTTGATACTTTCGGTAAAAAAATAAGAACCTTCGCGCGAAAAAACCCCAAAAATGGCCAAGACCTAACAACAACCATAGATATAGGTCTTCAGAACGCAGTTTCCCTAAGACTTACCGGAAAACGCGGAGCAATAGTGGCATCTGATCCGAACGGCGAAATTTTGGCAATCTATTCTTCTCCAAGCTACGATCCAAACTTATTTGCAAGTAGCGAAAACCAAAATAAAAATAAGCTCCAATCAATACTGGATGATAAGTCAATGCCACTTTTTAATAGGGCGATATCCGGTCTTTATCATCCCGGCTCAATTTTTAAAATGGTGACGGCAACTGCGGCTTTGGAATCAAAAGTAATAGACAAGGATTTTACATACGAGGACAAAGGGATAATTATTGTAAATGACTTTAGCTACACAAACTGGTATTTTACCCAATATGGGCGTACAGAAGGAATAATCAATCTTCCCCGGGCTATTGCCCGCTCAACAGATACTTTTTTTTATAATTTGGGAGAGCTAACAGGTATTGACACTATAGTAGAATGGGCTAAAAATTTCGGTCTTAATGAGAAAACAGGAATAGATTTAGTTTCGGAATCAAAAGGCTTGGTGCCCTCACCCGAATGGAAAAAAGCGGTAATTGGAGAGCGCTGGTTTCTAGGAAACACTTTTCATGTAGCTATAGGTCAGGGTGATCTCTTAGTTACTCCACTTGCCGCAAACATGGCTGTCGCGGCACTTATTAAGGGCGAGCTTTGCGTACCCCATATAAATGCCGATATAGAAAAGTCGTGTAAAAGTCTAGCTATTTCAAAAGAAAATCTTGAAATCATAAAAGAAGGCATGAAGGGAGCTTGCTCCCAAGGAGGTACTGCATATCCATTTTTTGATTTTACCCCCGAAGTCGCATGTAAAACAGGTACTGCGGAAACTTCAAAAGAGGACACAACTCATGCTTGGTTTACGGTTTATGCTCCAATTGATAATCCAGAAATTGTATTGACTATCCTCGTCGAGGAAGGGGGAGAAGGCTCAAGCGAAGCAGCACCCATAGCACGCGACATTCTTGAGTATTGGTTTCGAAGAAAGAGTAATGAAAATTAAGCTTCTTAATCTAGTCAACACGGATTTACCCCCAAAAATATTCTATGCGGGGGAAATAAAACCAGAAGATCGTCGGGCCGTAGCTATAGTTGGATCAAGATTGATGAGTTCTTATGGTAAAAAAATAGCGTCGGACTTCTCATTTTATTTATCTTCAAACGGAATAACAATTATTTCAGGACTAGCAAGGGGTATAGATACGGTGGTGCACGAAAGCGCTCTCAAAGCCAAAGGAAGAACAATAGCAGTTTTAGGTTCCGGGCTTGATATTGTCTATCCGCCGGAAAATGCGAAATTATTTAAAAGAATTATAAAAAGTGGGGCGGTAATAAGCCAGTTTCCTCTTGGGACAAAGCCGTATGGCAACAACTTTCTAGCAAGAAATCGTACAATAGCGGCACTTTCGCTTGCGGTTATTGTTGTCGAGGGAAAGAAAAAAAGTGGAACCATCTCAACCGCTTCCTATGCAGCAGAGTTGGGTAGAGAGGTTTTTGCAGTCCCGGGGCCAATTACGTCTCCACTTGCAGAAGCGCCTAATTTTTTGCTTGAAAACGGCGCAAGGATTGCGAAATCTCCAAAAGAAGTATTAGAGTACGTTAAGAGCATAAATTTGACAAAATGAAAATTTTTAAATATTTTTAATTTCTTATGAATCTTATTATCGTCGAATCGCCGACCAAAGCACGTACGCTAAGCCGGTTTCTTGATAAAAACTATTCTGTTGAGGCAACTATGGGCCACATTAAGGATCTACCGAAATCCAAGCTTGGTGTGGATATAGAGAAAGACTTTGAGCCGGATTACTTGTTGATCGAAAAAAGAAAAAAAGAAATTCAAAAAATTAAGTCGGTTTCCAAAAAAGCAAGCCTAATTTTTCTAGCATCGGATCCGGATCGTGAAGGTGAAGCAATAGCAGCACATGTAAAAGAAGAAATTGGAAACGGAAAAACAAGAAGAATAGTATTTCACGAAATTTCAAAGGAAGCAGTCTTCGAAGCGATCAAAAATCCAAGGGATATAAATTTTGATCTCGTCAACGCCCAGATAGCAAGAAGAGTACTAGACAGGCTTGTAGGATATAAGCTTTCTCCGCTTCTTTGGAAAAAAGTTCGCCGTGGACTTTCAGCCGGAAGAGTTCAGTCCGTAGCAGTAAGGCTTATTGTCGAAAGGGAAAGGGAAATAGAAAATTTTACCCCAGAGGAATATTGGGAAATAGGCGCAGAGCTGGCAAAATCCGGCGACAAAAAAACATTTATCGCCTTTTTGACAAAAATTAATAACAAAAAAGCCGTGGTTAGAAACAAAAATGAGGCGGATGATATAGTCAAAGATCTTTCCGGTGCGGATTATAAAGTAGAAGACGTTTCTACGCGTGAAATCAGAAATAATCCCTATCCTCCGTTTACCACTTCTACAATGACACAAAGCGCATCAAGGGTTTTCGGCTGGTCTTCAAAAAAAACGATGAGCGTTGCTCAGAAACTGTATGAAGAAGGTTTAATAACATATCATAGAACAGATTCTACAAATTTATCACAATCTGCTGTTCAAAAGGTACGCTCACTTATTCAAAAAGAGTTTGGAGCTAAATATTTGCCTCAAAAAGAAAGAGTCTATAAAACCAAAAGCAAAAGCGCTCAAGAAGCACACGAGGCAATAAGGGTAGTAAACCCTTTTCTTAAAGAACCGGCTACAAAAGGGCGCTTTGCAAACGATTCCCAAAAGCTTTACAAGCTTATCTGGAAAAGATTTATAGCATGCCAGATGTCCGAAGCACTCTATGATAGAAAGACAATTATTGTTTCAGCTCTATCTAAATACACCCTTAAAGCATCCGGTCAGACGATGAAATTTGACGGTTGGACTACGCTTTATGCAAGTACAAAGGATACCTCTGAAACTGTAATCTATCTCCCAGAAGTCAAAAAGGGGGAAAACCTGGATTTTATTAAGATCCACAAAGAACAGTGTTTTACACAGCCGCCGTCAAGATTTAACGAGGCTTCTTTAATAAAAACGCTTGAACAGCTAGGAATCGGCCGCCCTTCAACTTATGCACCGACTATTTCAACAATTCTTATTAGAAATTATGTAGAAAAGGATGAAGGGAAATTTGTACCTACTGCAATTGGGACGGCAGTTAATGATTTTTTAGTCCAAAATTTTCCAGAAGTATTTGATTATGGATTTACGGCAGAAATGGAGGAGAATCTGGACAAAATAGCCGAAGGAGATTTGCAGTGGAAAAAAATAATTAAAGATTTTTGGTACCCTTTTGTAAATAAACTGAATACAATTGAACAAAAAGCAGAAAGGGTTAAAATAGAAACTGAAAAGCTTGGGGAAAAGTGTCCTGAATGCAAAGCCGGTGAGCTGGTAATACGAATGGGAAGATTTGGGAGATTTATTTCCTGCTCGCGTTTTCCCGATTGTAAATATACTCAAAAATACGAACAAAAGCTAAAAATGAAATGTCCCGAATGCAAAAAAGGAGAAGTTGTGATTAAAAGGACCAAAAAGGGTAGAAAATTTTTCGGCTGCTCCCGCTACCCAGATTGCACCTGGGCAAGTTGGACAGATCCAAGAAAAATAGAAAGCAAAAAATAAATTAGATGGCAAAAATATTGGCTATAAAAACAAATACTCTTTTCCCAAAAGAAATTCCAAATGGATTTCAAACGGCCAAATGGAAAGATGTTGTTTCAATTATTAATAAGCACGCTGAATTTATCGAAAGAGATTTGCTCGAAGAGGATCCTTCATATCAACAGATTATTGTTCAAATAGCATTATCTTTTAAAAATAAGTTTTTTATCCATAAAATACCGACTTCAGGTTCCGAATCCCGTCTGCATGACATGTGGCCAATACTTCTTGGCGGACATGTAGAAGAATACGACGATTCTCTGGAAAAAGCAGCTGAACGTGAATTTAATGAAGAAATAGACTATCAAGGCAAAATAGTCTCAAAAGTTTTTTTGGGTTTAATAAAAGTAAATAATAAAAAGCCGGTAAACTTAGTCCACACCGGCTTGGTCTGGATTTTCAAAGGAGATTCTGAAGAATTTAAGTACACAGGAGACAAGGGAATAACTGAGGCAAAATTTCTTACTATTAACGAGTTAAAGCCGTTTAGAAAAAAGATGACTTGGTGGTCACAAGCAGTATTCGATTATCTCTCACAGTAAACTCTTTTAATTCCACAGCTGATAAGAAGCATCGCACACCGGGCGTTTCTTTCTTTCCAAAACCACAAATTCAAAAGGCGGCATTTTTTCTTTGTGAGTTTCTTTTTTAATCTCAATCCATTTATTAAAATCAATCTTGGGAAAATGCCGATTTCCACTATATTTCTTAAGAATTCTCGTAAGATAAATACTATCAGATTTTTCCAAAAAATATTTATAAATCGATTCACCACCGATAATCATAAGTTCGTTCTCCTTGCGTTTTTTAGCAAAAACAATTGCCTTTTCCGGATTGTCAAATACAAAAATCCCAGGTGCTTTAAATTTTTTGTCCGAAGTGATTACGATGTTTTGTCTTTTTGGTAGAGCTTTTCCTATAGATTCAAAAGTGGCTCTTCCCATTAGGACATGATGTCCCGTGGTAATTTTTTTAAATCTTGCTAGATCCTCTTTTATATTCCAAGGAAGCTTTCCGTTTTTCCCTATTGTGTTATTTAAACTTACTGCGGCAACAATTGATATTTTCATACTGAAATAGGTGCTGCTATGGGTGGATGTGGATTATAACCTTCAATTTCAATCCAATCAGAATTAATATTGTCAATATCGCAAAGCTTTGGATTTAAGATAAGTTTTGGTAAAGCTTTGGGCGTGCGGGATAATTGTTCTTTAGCTTGTTTTATATGATTTAAATAAAGGTGGGTATCTCCCAAAGCCATTGTTAATTCTCCGGGAACTTTGCCTGCAACCTTTGCAACTATATGCGTTAAAAGAGCATACGAAGCAATATTAAACGGAAGCCCGAGAAATGTATCGACAGATCTCTGAAGCATAAAGCAATTTAAACTATTGCCAACCACCTGAAATTGGTAATAAAGATGACAAGGTGGAAGCGCTACTTGTTCCAGCGTAGAAGGATCCCAAGCAGTGACGATTATCCTCCTTGAGTGGGGACTATTTTTTATCAAGTCAATGGCTTTTTTTAACTGATCAACCTGTCCGTCCCTTCCTTTCCAGTGACGCCAGACGTATCCATATATAGGTCCAAGATCTCCGTATTTTTCTGCAAAGTTAGCATCTGACTTAATTTTTCCAACAAACTCATCCATCTTCTTTTTCCATGAGGGAGAATATTTCGGATAGCGCTTGGACAGACCTTTTGATTCAAGATATTTCTGAAAAGGCCATTCGTTCCAGATATTTACACCACTAATTACAAGATTTCTAATATTTCGCTCTCCCTTTATAAACCAAAGAAGCTCTTCTTTTACACCCTTAAACCACACTTTTTTTGTGGTTAGAAGAGGAAAGCCAAGTGTCAAATCAAATTTAAGCATTCTCCCAAAAACTTTTTTAGTCCCGGTTCCCGTTCTATCATCGCTTTCGACGCCGTTTTGTAAAATATCATCAAGAAGTGCCAAATATTGCTCATCAACCCCGTTTTTAAAAGTTGACATCAGCCCAATTTTAGATTAATAGTGGGAGGATGGAAAGAGGAAAATTTATCGTATTTGAGGGAGTAGGAGGAAGCGGAAAAACAACACAAATAAAACATGCAAAAGAATATCTTCAGGAAAAAGGCATAAGGTTGTTGGTAACAAGAGAGCCGGGAGGTGTAGAAAGCGCTGAAAAAATTCGAGAACTGATATTCAATCTTAAAGAAAAAAATCTTATCGGTCCGGAGGGGCAAGTGGCTCTTTTTTTTGCCGCCAGAAAGCTTTGGCTCGATGAAGTGGTTACCCCAAATATAAGTGAAGGAGTATCTATACTAACAGACAGAAGCCACACCTCAACAGCCGCCTATCAAGGTTATGCTGAAGGTGGGGATATGAATCAGATAATAGAAATATCTAAGGTAGTAATGGATGAACATCTTCCAGACGCGGTTATTCTTCTCGATGTAAACGCACAGTGTGCAATTCAAAGAAAAAGCAAAGAACAAAAAGATAATGACCCATTTGACAAAGAAGGGATTGAATATATGCAAAAACTGGTTAATGCCTATAGAGAAATGGCAAGAGACAACTGGGGAGGCCTTGATTGGTTTGTCGTAGATGGAGAAGTATCTGTTAAACAAGTATCACAAGAAATCTCAAGAATACTCGATAAAATATTTGAAAAATGACGAAAATTAAAAATTTAATCAGAAAAGAAGAAAAGCGGCAGAAAGAAACCTTAATGCTAATTCCCTCTGAAAATTATGCGCCGAAGGAAGTAAGGCAGGCTCTTTGTAGTATGCTTAATAATAAGTACTCAGAAGGATATCCAGGAAAGCGCTACTATCAAGGAAATAAATACATTGATCAGATAGAAAGCATTGCAATTGAAACAGCTAAAAAGTTGTTTTGTGTTCCTTATGCAAACGTACAAAGCTATTCAGGCTCACCGGCAAACTCGGCAGTTTATATGGCGCTTCTTAATCCGGGTGATAAAATCCTAGGTCTTGCATTATCCTCAGGGGGCCATCTTACCCACGGTCACCCAAAAATTACTTTTTCAGGTAAATTTTTTCAGAGTTTTCAGTATGAAGTTGGCGCAGATGGTTTTATTGATTACGAAGCGCTTGAAAAACTCGCCAAAAAAGTTAAACCAAAAATAATTATCGCAGGTACTACCTCATATCCGAGAAAACTTGAATGGACACTTTTTTCGCAAGTTGCAGATAAGGTGGGTGCAATTCTTCTTGCTGATATTTCCCATATTGCTGGCCTTGTGGCAGCCGGTGTCCATCCGTCGCCTGTAAGAGATGCAGATGTTGTTACCACAACGACTCATAAGACTTTAAGAGGTCCGCGCGGGGCACTTATAATGGTGACAAAAAAGGGTTTACGACGGGATCCTGATATGGCAAAGAAGATTGATAGGGCAGTATTCCCCGGACTTCAAGGCGGTCCGCACAACGCCCAAACAGCAGCTATTGCTATTGCCTTAAAAGCTGCACAGTCAGAGAGCTTCAAAAAATATGTCAAACAAATTATCATAAATTCGAAAACCCTAGCAAAAGAGCTTAAATCTAAAGGTTTTGATCTTGTTTCGGGGGGGACAGATAATCATATTATTCTTATAGATCTTAGGCAAAAAGGCGTTTTGGGAAAGGAATTTTCGATAAAATTAGAAAAAGCAGGAATTATAGTTAACTATAATTCTATTCCCGGTGACCCCAATCCACCGAACAATCCTTCTGGTATTCGACTTGGTACGCCCGCCGTTACAACGCGGGGTATGGGGGTGAAAGAAATGATGCTTATAGCGGATTTTATAAATAGAGTCTACTTAGGAGATTCGGTAGATAAAATAAACAAAGAAGTGAAATCTCTTTGCAGAAAATTCCCCACCTTATAGCAGATCTTATTTCTTGGAATATCGCTTTCTATTTTTTTTCTCTATTTTTGTTACAATACTTGTGTTTTTTAGAATTAGTCGCCAATCATTTGCTAAAATAACGAATATGACAGTAATTTTTAACGGACGTCGATGGGCTGAACTGGAAGAATCAATAATAAAAAATAAAGTCGAGGAATTAAAAAGAAATTACGGAATTTTCCCCCATCTTGTTGTGGTTATGGTCGGAAACGATCCTGCGAGTGCTCTTTATGTTTCTCTTAAAATGAAAGCGGCGGCAAGAGTTGGTATTAAATTTACGGCCAAATTTTTCGAAGAGGAAACAAAAGCTTCAGAAATAATTAAGTACATTAAAAAGGTAAGAAAAGACAAAAAAGTCCATGGTATTTTAGTTCAGCTTCCGTTGCCGGCAAGGCTTAAAAAATACAAATCCAGAATAATCAAAACAATTCCAAGAAAAAAAGATGTGGACGGTTTAAGGGGCGATTCATATATTCATCCCACTGCAAAGGCCGTCTTTGATATTCTTACTCAAGCTTCAAACATTGGTAAAAATTCATCTATAGCGATCGTTGGAGCGAGAGGGATGGTAGGGAGCGCTTTGGTTAAATTGCTTGAAAAAGAAAAATTTACAATTGTTTTTAAATGTAACTCAAAAACAAAAAATCTTGCCGAAATTACAAAATCGGCAGATGTAGTTATAAGCGCAACAGGGACTCCGAATCTAATCAGCAAAGATATGATTAAAGAAGGTAGCGTCTTAATAGACGTAGGATCCCCAAAGGGTGATATTGATTTTGAATCTGTTAAAAAAAAGGCATCGTTTGTCACCCCCGTACCGGGAGGAGTTGGGCCTGTTACTATTTATAATCTGTTTTCAAATCTGTTATTAATAGCAGATAGTAGTTAACTCCAGTAACAAAATTTTCTAATATTTTTATTAAGAAAAGAATCCTAAAATTTCTCCCAACATAGGTTTTGTAATCTTACTCAGGGTTATGTGGCCAAGATTATAAATACTAATTCTGATTTTGTTCTTTTTCCCAAATTTGAGAATATCAGCCTTTTTAATCTGATCATCAGCATCTCCGGCTATGATTAAAATATCAGAAGAATTTTTTATTTTGTTATCATCTAGGCTCCACAGATCATCTTCTAAAAGTCTATGCCAATTTTTTGGATTAAAGCGATAATCCCTAGGGAATACCACTCTTAAATAGTTTTCTAAAGTATCTATTCCGACAACCTTTTTAAAACTTATTACCGGCGAGATGGTACAAATCTTATCGGCAATATTTTGACCGGCAATATCTAAGGCAACCCCACCGCCAAAACTTGCTCCCAAAATAAATATCTTTTGAGCAATATATTTTTTGTCATTTAAGATGATGCCGCTTCGCAACGCTTTGATAAATTCAATAATAGCTTTGCTTGGGGCCTTTTTTAAGAATTCTCCCCTCGATTCCCAAGTTCCCTCATACCTTGGGAAAAAGACATCAAGCCCATGTTGTGATAGTTTTTGTATTAGCTGATCCTTAACAGATGGATTGCTTGGCAAGCCGTCAAGAATTATTATCGTATTGTAAGAAGGCCTTGGCTTTGATAAAGCATAGGTAAAATATAAATTTTTATATTGAGATGATTTTACCGTCGTCATAATCGAGTATTCTGTCTTATTTCTATATACTGTTTATATAATACACCGATAAGTCTACTCAAAAGGTTGATATCAACGTGTGGTTTAGATTGAAGTTTGGCTATTAATTTTTTTGTTTCAGCGCTTATGACATTAGTCTGTTCTAGTATGTCAGACATCACTCTTGTGTAGTGATATCTATGCATGTCTGAGAATTGAATATCACCAGCCACTAAAAGTAAATCGGTTATAATTCTACCCAAATATTTTTCTATTTCTTTTTTGCTAGAATTCTGTTCATCGATTACAGATTTTTGTATTCTATAAAAATATTCTTCAACTCTATATAACAAATCTGAATTAATTTTGTTTCTATCCAACTCGCTTTCGTTTTCTTTATAAAAATTCTTACCCAACAAAGTGTCTGCCGAAGCAAGAATTTTAAAGAAGTATGATCCATGTCGACCTCTTTGATAATTTTTAATTCCCCTTAAAAGAATTTGATCCCTATAGTCGATAAATATTTCTACCGGAAGATTTAGTTTTTTAAAAAATGATAACAACAAGTAATCTTTGTCTTGATATTTATCAAGCAATAATAAAAAATCAAAATCCGCAGGGGATATACCGTCAAATTGGATTTTTGGACCATAACGCAGCAAGCAAATAATTCTGTCTCTGCCAAAAAGAGATTCAACCTTCTCGGTGACAATTCTATTTATATCATCACAATTAACAGAAATTAGCCCTAAATTTTTCCCTTCAAACACTAACCAATCACCCAGGCCACTAAATATTTTTTCTATTACTTTAGTATTATTTGTTGGTTCTAAGGCTAGAGTTAATGCTTTATGCATATCCCCCTTTTTGTCTAAGTAATACTTTGAAAATTTCTCAAAACACAAACCTAAATCCCTGGTAAAACATTTTTCTCGCTCAGACACGAGTTCAAAACCAGACCTAACGATGTGCTTCATTATCCATACACACATAGCTTTCGTGTTCGTTTTATCGTATAGACCAGCCCTAATTTCATTCTTGGTTTTTAGCATCTTTTCTTCTAAGTGTGGTAAGGAAATGGCAACATCTCTACCAGGCTTGGGGTTCTTAATTTCTTCTTTAATATCCTTACCATATAAACATACCGAAGTTAATTTAATCAGAACATTCTCTTTCATTGACAATATTTGATCTAAAGTAAAATATCCAATGTCAAATCTAGTTATAAAAGAATATTTTCTGTTTAACTTACCAACATATTTTTTAATTGCTAGTATGTCAAAATCAGTTAATGGCTTTAAAGTTACTATAAAAAAATCAATATCAGAAATATTTTTTATTCCCAATCCGAAAACAACAGATCCCCTTAAATAAATACTATATATATTTTTATTGTTTAATTTTTTAAAAAAGCTTAAGACGTCATTGATTGGGGCCTGGTATCTTTTCTGGATATTAACCCTAGAATCGGGCATATAAAGTTTTCCGTCTTCATTTTGGTATATACAAATTTTTTCTTCTTTTTTCATAAAAATCCGTTAATTAATGTTAAATTGAATATTAAATTATACTTAAAATATAATAACTAATTTTGTAAAGATACAAATAAACTTAGACTATTATAGGCTTTAAAGTTATTTTTTTAATAATATGATAGAGTCTGAGCAGAAAATAATTACTGCATCAGCGGCTGAGAACCTTGACACGAGAAACGAGAGAGTTGTTCATCGTTTCATTCCTATGCTTGTGGCCGAAAATATAACTAGAGTAGTCGAATATGAATCTGGAAGGAAAATACCTAGAGTAGATTTATGGAATTGTGTAGGCGTGAGAATGGACAAGGCATTTTCAGCCCAGCAAGATCGATATAAATCTAGAAGAGATTTTTCTACCTCACTTCTAATTGATAAATACAATATTTTAAAAGAATTAGGAATCCCGAAAGAAGGGAGAGATATAATTAGAGATGATGATGACACCACAAAAACCTGGCTTGAGAAAAAAATTGGACTGCTTTTTACTTCTGGCGTTATCTATATAGATTCTGTGAGTGTAAACATTTGTAACGCCTGTGGTTACATGCAATCGGTTGATAGTATTAGTTTAAACTCTTGCACTGTATGTGGAAATCGTCGTTTTCATTCAGAAAAAAGAAACGTCTTAATGGTAGATATTCCAAAGGACAGAGAAGCTTTAATAAAAGACAAAATTATTTACCCTAAAAATACTAAACATGTGCGTAGCTTTTTTTATCAATTGCCACCAAGAGTTATGATTTCAAGGGTAAGAGAATATGGTTTGCCCCTAGATTCAATTGGCCTAGAAGGATATGTCTTAGATCCAAAAATAGGTGTTGCGCTCATGCCCGAACTGATTGTAGAAAAGTATGAATTATCTGAATTGACGCTAGCTCAAGGCGCCGTAGTGGCAACACATAATATTCCCTATACATCTTTATTAACAAGTGGTTTCCACCATACTTATCTATTGCTGCCCAAAATACCAATTATTTCTCTTGAAAAGGCTAAAAGCATTGGCTTAGGTTTTGTAGCTAGATACTTACCGTTTGTTATAATGACATACAACAATGACATTGCGCCAGATCAACTCGAAATCATCCGAAAAGAGTACTCTCGTATTACTTGGAAAATTGATACCATAATATCCTCACTTCAGTCGGAGAAAGAACAATTCGTAAATTTAACCTCAGAAGATCGTCAGATACTTGCAGAAATTACTAAAGACTTTGTTGAATACAGAATACGAGCAGGCCAAGAAAAACTAGGGAAATTTTTCAAGGCCCAAGGCAGAAGGTATGCTGAAGAAATGAGACATAAAGGTTATTATTTGAATCCAACAGATATTGATACACTTGAGTGTATAGTGAAGTTATTCTACAAATAAAATTATTTACTTGTTTCTAATAATAAAAAGTAAACGCAAGTTTTCTTGGAAAAACTAATCGAAGCCACTTACTGCTATGAAAAAGCAAAAAAGAATACCAATTAGATAGAAAATAATTATCTCTTTGATTTTGTTTTTAAAACTGCTATAATCATAAAAGTCAAAAACACACACTTGCCGGAAACCTCCTGAATTACTTCTGGCAAGTGGAGGACCAAGGAGGTAAATATATGTCAACCGAATTGTCACTAGATAAGCTGCTTGAAGTAGGTGCTCATTTTGGACACCAATATAAGCGTTGGAATCCTAAAATGAAGCCTTTTATGTACACAGTTAAAGACGGAGTTTACGTATTTGATTTAATCAAAACTCACGAGCTGCTCAAAGAGGCTTTGGAAGCAATTAAAGACTTTTCCTCACGCGGCAAAACAATCCTTCTTGTTGGAACCAAAAAGCAAGCTAAAGATAAAATAAAAGAAATAGCCGAGAAAACTTCTTGTCCTTATATAAATGAAAGATGGCTTGGGGGTACACTTACGAATTTTGATCAAATCGTCAAATCTATCAAAAATCTAAACGACCTTAAGGAAAAAATAAAGGTTGCCAAAAAAGAAGGCTACACAAAAAAAGAGAGACTCTTAATGACTCGTCAAATCGAAAAGCTTGAAAAAAATTTTGGTGGAATAGTCGGCCTGAAAGACTTGCCTGATCTTCTTGTAATTTTGGATACGCACAAAGAATCTATGGCAGTTAAAGAGGCAAATAAGCTTGGAATACCGATCGTCGGAGTTGTAGATTCAAACGCGGACCCGGAAGGCGTTAACTGGCCTGTTCCAATGAATGACGACGCGACAAAAGCGATTGAATATGTACTCGATCTTTTCTGTCAAGCGGTTTTAGATGGAAAAGGAAAAGACAAGAAACTCAAAAAAAATGGCGATAAATAGTGATCAGATACGAAAATTAAGAGACGAAACAGGTGCTCCCGTAATGAGGGTAAAACAGGTTTTGGAAGAAGTTGGTGGAAGCGAAAAAAAAGCCATAGAAATTCTCAAAAAAGAAGGATTTGAAAAGGTTTTAAAAAGAGCTGACAGAGATACTACCCAAGGCTCTGTTTTTGTTTACAGACACCACACGGGCAAAGTGGCAAGTATGCTTGAGCTTCTTGTTGAAACTGATTTTGTCGCCAAAAACGAGCTTTTTCAAAATTTAGGTGAGGACCTTGCAATGCAGGTCGCATCTATGGACCCCAAAAATGAAAAAGAGCTCCTAAGCCAGGATTTTATTAAAGACCCTGCAAAAAAGGTCGAAGATCTAATAAAAGAAACAATTACAAAAACCGGAGAGAATATCCGCCTCGGGCGTTTTAAGAGAATTGAGATAGGTAAATAATTTTTTGAAATTATTTCGTGCTATAATAACCAAAGATGGATGAAGCCAAGATTAAGCATGAGATGGATGAGGTTGTTAATCTTATTAAGTCCGATATTGCGGGCATAAGAACAGGTCGCGCAACTCCTTCACTTGTAGAAAATATCATAATAGACGCTTATGGCGGCACACAAAAACTAAAATTAATCGAGCTTTCCTCAATTACATCGCCCGATCCCCAGACAATAGTTATCGACCCATGGGATAAATCAATAATCGGCGATATTAGAAAAGGAATTATTGCTGCAAACTTAGGCTTTAACCCCTCAATAGACGGTGATATTATTAGAATTTCAATTCCGCCTCTTACAACAGAGGACAGACAAAAATTTGTTAAACTGCTAAACTCAAAGCTCGAACAGGGTAAAATAATGATAAGAAGAATAAGAGTTGATGCAATAAACGCAGTTCGAGATAGCTTTGAAAAAAAACAAATCTCAGAAGACGAAAGATTCCAGCATGAAAAAAGTATCCAAAATTTGGTCGATAAATACAATAAATTATTAGACGAACTGGGGGAGGCAAAAGAAAAAGAACTTCTAGGTTAATATGATTTCTTTAATAATAATCGCAGTCATTTCTCTTTCTGTACTCATACTCATCCATGAACTTGGCCATTATTTGGTCGCAAAGCTCTTTGGAGTGTGGGTTGAAGAATTTGGTATAGGTCTTCCTCCAAGGATTTGGGGAGTCAAGATAGGAAGTACTATTTATTCTCTAAACGCACTCCCGATTGGAGGTTTTGTAAGGCTTCACGGTGAGTCCGGCGAAGATAGAGTAACTAAACCGAAAAAAGCCTTTGTTAATAAATCAAAGCTTATAAGAGTTTTTATATCAATAGCAGGAATTTTAATGAATTTTCTTTTCGCAATAATTTGTTTTTCGATAATATACTGGTACACAGGTATTCCGCGCGGAGTACAAATTACCGATGTTTCAGTTACTTCACCCGCCGAAGTCGCAGGTCTCAAAAAAGGTGACGTGATAGTAGAATTTAACGGCAAAAAAAATCTGGACTATGAATATTTTCCGGATCTGATAGCAAAAAACAAAGGAAAAGCAGTAATGCTAAAAGTAGAATCCCAAGCGGATGGTATTACAAAGACCAAAGATGTGGAATTAGTTATAAGATTAGAATCACCAGAAGGTGAAGGGCTTCTTGGTATTCAATTTATACCACATGAGATTTACTACCCCCCAGTTATTGAAAGACCTTTCGTTTATACAAAATATGGAGCACAAAAAGCAGCATATGTTTCCGAAAAAACAATAGCCGGCTTTGAGTTTATTTTTTCCGAACTTTTCAAAGGACAAAAGCCAAAGGGAATAGCGGGCCCTCTTGGTGTGACGGTATTTATAGCAGAAGTAGCAAGTATAGGATTACTGCCCCTTATCGAATTTGTCGGAATAATATCAATAAATTTAGCGCTTGTGAATTTAATTCCATTTCCTCCGTTGGACGGCGGGCGGGTACTTTTGATATCAATCGAAGCGGCTCTTGGCAAAAAAATACTCCCCAAAATTGAATCATCAATTCATATAGCCGGCATGGTGGTTCTTCTTTTCCTAATGCTTTTAGTTACAGCGGGCGAAATTCCAAAACTTTTATCCGCAAATTCGCTTTCGGAATTTGTAGACAGCCTAATAGAGTAAATATATACTATCTTAAATGAGGCAAAGTGAGCTTTTTCCTAGAACCAAAAAAGAGTCCCCCCAAAAAGCAGAAAGTATAAACCATCGCCTTCTTGTTCAAGCGGGTTTTATTGATCAGCTTATGACGGGCTCTTGGACGCTTCTTCCCTTGGGAAAAAGAGTTGTCTATAAAATTGAAAACATAATCCGAGAAGAATTAAATAAAATCGGCTGTCAAGAAATTCTCATGCCTCTTTTGCATCCAAAAACGATTTGGAATGAAACAGGGAGATGGGACAAGGCTGATGAAGTAATGTATAAGCTTAAAGATACAAGAAAGAAAGATTTTGCTCTCTCTTTTACACATGAAGAAATTTTTCTGGATCTCGTCAGAAAACATATCTCAAGCTATCAAGACTTACCTCTAGCGCTTTACCATTTTTCAACAAAATTTAGAAACGAACTACGCGCCCGTTCTGGAATATTGCGTGGAAGAGAGTTTTTGATGAAGGATCTTTACAGTATTCACGAAAACGAAGAAGATCTAAATGGATTTTATGAAAAAGTCAAAAAAGCTTATTTAAATATTTTTTCTAGAATAGGCTTTGAAACAATAGTTACGGAAGCGGGCGGAGGTGTTTTTACAGACAATATAACCCACGAATTTCAGGTCATTGCAGATTCTGGCGAGGACACAATCTACTATTGTAAATCCTGTGGCTGGGCGCAAAATAAAGAGATTTTCAAAGGAGGGAATAAATGTCCCTTATGCAAAAAGGACAGTATTTCAAAAGCAAAATCAATAGAAGTTGGAAATATATTTTCTTTCGGCACTTACTATTCTGAAAGAATGAATGTTCACTTTACCGATAAAAACGGGAAAAGAAAACCTGTTTATTTTGGAAGCTACGGTATAGGAACATCGCGCGCCATTGGAGCTTGGGTCGAGGTGTCCCATGATGATTCCGGAATAATCTGGTCACCCCAGATAGCTCCTTTTGATGTTCATTTGCTCGAGCTTCCCGGAGCAAAGGAAACGGAAAAGCTATACAAATCATTAATAGATCAAGGTATTGAAGTCCTTTGGGATGATAGAGAAATAGGAGCTGGAGAAAAACTTAAAGATGCAGATCTTATAGGCATTCCAATTAGAATAGTTGTATCAAAAAAGACGGACTCCAAAGTTGAAATAAAAGAAAGATCTTCCGAACAAGTTCAACTTATAGACAAAGAATATTTATCTGATTATTTTGCTTCCCAAAAATGATCAAGCAAGGGACGACTAAAGCCGCAAGGGTTGCCGTAATAGGTGGTGGTACCGGCACATATACTGTCCTTAAGGGGCTAAAAAAATATCCTGTTCATATATCTGCTATCGTATCAATGACTGACTCTGGTGGTAGCAATAGGGTATTAAGGGATGAGTTTGGCATCCTTCCTACATCGGACATTAGGCAGTGCATAGTAGCGCTTGCATCAGAAGACGCAAACGGCATAATAAGAGAACTTTTTACATATAGGTATTCGCAGGGGACAGGAATTTCTGGAATGACTTTTGGTAATCTCTTCATGGCCGCTCTTAGTGATATTTATGGATCCCAGAAAAAAGCAATTAAAGCAACATGCAGGCTTTTGGGGGTTGGCGGTGAAGTAATACCTGTAACTTTTGATAATACTCATCTCGTCGCTCATTACGAAAATGGAGAAAAAATTTTAGGAGAACATCTAATTGATGAACCTGTTAAAAAAAACGGAAATCAAAAAATTGTAAAAATAGAAGTTTTTCCTCCTGCCAAAGCAAATCCGGAAGCAATAAACGCTATAAGAAAGGCCGATTGTATAATAATTGGTCCCGGCGATCTATATACAAGCATAATATGCAATTTTGTGGTGGGTGGGGTGGCAAAATCAATTCGTTCTTCAGCCGCTAAAAAAATTTTTATTGTAAATCTGATGAATAAATTTGGACAGACAATGGGTTTTAGAAGTTCTGATTATCTTAATGAGATCAATAAATATTTGGGGGGAGAAGTTGTCGATGTTTGTCTGGTTAACAGAAACAAAACTTTTCCCAAAGAAGTATTGAAAAAATACAAAAAAGCCCACTCGGAATACGTAGTAAACGACTTGAAATCAAACAGTAAATTAAAAGTTGTATTAAAAGATTTGGTTTCAAAAAATATATATAGGTCGCAAAAAGGAGATAAATTAAGAAGGTCTCTTATAAGGCATGACTCAGATAAGCTGGCAAAAGAAATAGTGAAATTAATCTAGAGCGTCTTGCCTATTTAGCCCCGAAAAAGTATACTGCTTTCAGAATGAAAGAGGATTGTATCTTTTGTAAGATTGTAAATAAGAAAATCCCTGTAGATTTTGAATACGAGGACGATGATTTTGTTGTTTTTAAAGATATCAATCCAAGCGCACCCATACATTTTTTGATAGTGCCCAAAAAACATATAAAAGACATATCGGATACAGATGGCTTGACGTGGGAAAAAGCAAGGCAAATTGCCATATCGTTTTACAAAAAAATGGGTTTAGATGGTTTTCGTCTAGCTACAAATATCGGTAATGCGGCTTTGGTTAAGCATATGCATATACATTTTTTGGCAGGGATTACAAAAGAAAGGAAAGTATGATTACTGATTCTCTAGTAGAAAAAATTGCCAACGCCCTGAAATCCAAGGATCAAGTGCGCCTGTCAACACTAAGAATGCTTTCTTCTGCTCTTAATTACGAAAGAATTGAAAAAGGTAGAAGTCTAAGCGAGGAAGAAGAGATTGCTGTCGTGAGAAAAGAAGCCAAAAAGAGAGTTGAAGCAATGGATGCATATAAGAAAGCCTCACGCATAGATCTTTTCGAAAAAGAACAGAAAGAACTCTCTGTATTAAAAGAATTTTTTCCTCCTGAAATTTCGGATGAAGATCTCGATAGACAAATTCAAAAAGAACTTGTTAATTTTCCAAAGGCAGATATGTCTCAAATGGGACAAATTATGGGTGTTTTAGTGCCAAAACTTAAAAGCAGAGCAAGACCAGAAAGAATTGCCGAGCGTCTTAAAAAATTGCTTCAGAAATGATTAAAATTACAGTATTCAAAGATAAACAATATCCTGTTAGCGCCAAAAAGATTAAAGATGCAGTCAAAAAAACGCTGGTTGAAAACGGAATAGTCTCGGATTCGGAAGCTTCCGTAGCGTTACTTTCTCACACCAAAGTAGTAAAAATGGCAAAACAATATCTTAAAGAAAAGGATTCTTTGGCCGACAGCCATCCTGTGCTTTCGTTCCCGAATGCTGAGATAAAAAAGCATTTTGTTTTTCCGCCTGAAAAAAAAATTTACTTGGGAGAAATTGTTGTTTCTTTTGAGAAAGCGGTTGAAATTGCCGAAAAAGAAAAAATGTTAATTGAAGATTCTGTTTTATCACTCGTAGAACACGGCTCACTTCACCTCATTGGCATTCACCACGATTAAAATACCTCTTTTAATAATCATTCAAAACTAGTAAATTGTTTATTGATCCTATGACGCTTTATCTTAAATACAGGCCTCAGAAAATAGATGAACTGGACCTAGAAAGTGTAAGGGTTTCACTCAAAAAGATAATCGAAGCAAAATCTCTGCCACATGGCTTTTTGTTTGCAGGTCCTAAAGGTACCGGCAAAACTTCAGCAGCAAGGATTCTGGCAAAGGCAATTAACTGCGAGAAAAACAAAGACAAGCTTTCTGAACCTTGCAACAAATGCGCTCAATGTAAAGCCATAGAAAAAGGTCAAAGTATGGATGTTATCGAGCTTGATGCGGCAAGTAATCGCGGCATAGATGATATTAGATCCCTCAAAGAAAGCATAGCCCTTTCGCCAGTAAATTCAAGGAAAAAAATTTACATCATAGATGAAGCGCACATGCTTACAATAGAAGCCGCAAACGCATTTCTCAAAACTCTTGAAGAGCCGCCAAGTCACGTAGTATTTATCCTAGCCACTACTGAGCCGGAAAAGCTTCCTGCTACAGTAAGATCTCGTTTAATACTGGTTCCCTTTAAAAAAGCAAACGAAGCGGAGATTAATAGGCAGCTTACAAGAATAATTAAAGGTGAAAAGCTAGATGTTGAAGACGGCGTGGTTTCTTTGATAGCCAAAGTTTCGGACGGCTCCTTCCGGGATGCCGCAAAGATTCTTGAAAGCCTGATTGTTAAAAACTCAATTAAGTTCAAAGAAGCAAAAAAATATCTTTTGGAGGTGGAAGAGGTAAATGTAGAAATTTTTATAAAGCTGCTTTATCAAAAAGATAATCTAAAAATCTTAAATCTGCTTCAAAAAATGTCGGATGAGAACGTTAACCCCAATCGGTTCATCGAAGCTCTTGTTGAAGAGCTCAGAAAAGCACTTCTTTCAAAAGAAGGCGTTGTTAATTACACGGATTATGGCTTTTCCAAAAAAGAAATAATAAGCCTTATTAAACTTTTGATTTCTTCATCTAAAGATTTTTCTTTCTCTCCGATTCCTTATTTGCCTCTTGAGATCGCAGCCTGCAAATGGTGTTTAAAGAAAAAAGAGCCAGTTATTGTTAAAAAAAAATTAAAAAAAACAAAAAAGATCACACCTGAACCGCTTGTTTTTAACGCGTTTGACGAAAAGCTCTGGTTTCGCTTTCTTTCTGAGATCAGAGGAAAAAATACGACAATAGAAGCCCTTCTTCGCGCAACAGAGCCCTTGAGTTATAACGGTTCAAATCTGACAATAGGTGTTTACTATAGATTTCATAAAGAGCAGCTTGAGGAGCAAAAAAATAAATCGATGCTTGAAAAAATCCTTGAAGAAGTGACAGGTGAAAAAATAAAAGTAAGTCTTAAGCTTACAGAGAGAAAAAAGCCATTACCTGTCAAAAAAGAAATACCTTTGACTCAAGGACAGGATGAAGATATAATTCAAGCAGCTAAGGAAATTTTCGGAAATTAAATATGTTTGACAAAATTCAAAAAGGAAAAGAACTTTTGGAAATGCGAAAGCAAGCTAAAAAGCTTCAAAGCGAGCTTGCTGAAGTGACCGAAACGGTTGAAAAAGATAATATCGTCGTCAAAGTGTCGGCTGATCAAAAAGTAATTTATATCAAAGACGGCGAAGAAAGACGCGAAGACATCGAAAAGGTTGTAAACGAAGCTTTCAAAAAAGTACAAAAAAAAGCAGCCCAAAAAATGATGGAAATGGGCGGCGGCCTAAGTGGTCTTCTTGGTGGATTAAAATAATATCTACTTCTTAACTTCTTTGCTAAAATTACCATAGACATGAAAATAGCAAAACCATTAAAAAATTTAATAGAGTCTTTTGAAAAGCTTCCTGGTATTGGCCCCAAGACCGCACAGCGCTTAAGCTTTTATCTTCTGCATGTACCCCAAGAAGAGCTTGATAGTTTCTCGGAAGCTCTCGCAAACCTTAAAAGGCACACAGTGCTTTGCAGTATTTGTAAAAACGTTTCGGAGGTAGATCCGTGCCCTGTGTGTAAAGATCAATCAAGAGATAAATCACAAATTCTTATAGTTGAACAGCCGCTTGATATCTTGGCTTTTGAAAAGACAGGAAAATATAAAGGCGTATATCACGTGCTCCACGGATCAATAAATCCTCTTGAAAATATAGGGCCTGATGAGCTTTATATTGAAGACCTAATATCACGAGTCAAAAGCCCAAGGGTAAAAGAAGTAATAATCGCCACAAATCCCACAATGGAAGGCGAGGCAACTTCGATGTATCTTGTCAAAAGAATAAAAAATCTTAAATCCTCAAACGGTAAGGGATTAATTATAAGCCGCCTTGGAGTAGGTATTCCGACAGGTGCCTCTCTCGAATTTGCAGACGAATCAACATTAATAGAATCATTCGAGGGCAGAAAAGCGCTATGAATCAAAAACCAAAGCAAAAGCTATTAAAATTTGCAAAAGACGAATCAAGAGAATTCTTAAAATCCGCATTAAATCAAGCGGGATTGTCATCCGAAAGAGCAATAAATCCGCCCTTATTTGCCAAGCAAGAAACAGCTAGGCTTAAAAAAGAAGATCTTAAAAAAAAGGAAGAAGAATTGCTTGCGTTCTGGCGAAAGCGCTTGAGAGAAATTCAAGACGAAGAAAAATTGCTTTTCGAAAAAAGGCAAAAAGAATATAAGGAATGGTCTCAGAAGCAGGAAGAGTTAATTGGAAAAGATGATGAGGAAGAGAAAGGATTAATAGTACCTGAAAGTAAACCTAAGAGAGGATTTCCTTCTGCAAAAGGCATTAAGGCAAAAATAATGCAAAAAATGGCATTTCGCGAAACCGGCCGTGGCGCAAAAAATTAAAAACATATAAGTTGTATAATCTTAATATGCTTAAAATTTACAATTCGCTTACCAGAAAAGTTGAAGAGTTCACGCCTCTTAATTCTGACGAAGTAAAAATGTACACTTGCGGCCCGACGGTTTATGATTATGCCTCAATCGGCAACTTTAGAACATATACAGTTGCAGATGTTCTTTATAGGACACTTAGATTCAATGGCTACAAGGTTAAATACGTTATGAACCTTACTGATGTAGGCCATCTTACTGGCGATAATCAGGGAGATGCGGATACTGGTGAGGATAGAATGGAAAAAGGAGCAAAAAGAGAAGGTAAAACAGCGTGGCAAATTGCTGATTTTTATTCCAAGGCATTTTTAAGCGATTTTAAAAAATTAAATCTTTCGCAGCCAACGCTTTTTGCAAGGGCCACTGATCATATTAAAGAGCAGGTTGAACTGATTAAAAATCTCGAATCAAAAGGCTTAACCTACAGAATCGACGACGGGATCTATTTCGATATAAAAAAATTTGAAGAAGCAACAGGCAAAAAATACGGACAGTTAAGCGATCTTGACGAAATAAAAGAAGGCGCGCGCGTTTCAAAAAATCTCCAGAAAAAAGACCCCAGAGATTTTGCCTTGTGGAAACTTAGCAATAATCCCGGCGAGCGGCATATGGAATGGGAAAGTCCTTGGGGAATAGGTTTTCCTGGTTGGCATCTCGAGTGCTCGGCCATGAGCATGAAATACTTGGGAGAATCCTTTGATATTCACGCAGGCGGAGAAGATCTAAAACAAATTCATCATCCGAATGAAATTGCTCAATCGGAAGGTGCGACAGGGAAGCTGTTTGTAAAATATTGGCTTCACGTGCGCTTTCTTCTGGTCGAAGGTAAAAAAATGAGCAAAAGTCTTGGTAATTTTTATACGGTTTCGGATGTTGAAAAGAAAAAAATAAACCCGATTGCTCTTAGATATTTATACTTAAACGCACACTATCAAGATCCGCTAAATTTCACTTGGGAAGCACTCGAATCAGCACAAAACACACTTTCTAATTTATACTCTATTGCAAGAGAAATAAAAAATGAAAACGAAAGTGAAAGAAAAACTCTTTCCGAAGAAAAAATGCAAAAAATAGATTCTTTCAGGCAAGATTTTATAAGTAGCATAAATGACAACCTCAATGCACCAAAGGCGTTGGCTGTCCTCTGGGCGGTTGTAAAAAGCAATATTCCAAGCTCGGATAAGCTGGATTTGATGTATCTTTTTGACGAAGTTTTGGGTCTTAAAATAGCTGAAATAAGTAGCGCCGGGGCTGAAATTCCTCAAAAAATATTAAGTCTTAATGCACAAAGAGATGAATTTAGAAAAAAAGGTGACTATCTAAATGCAGATAAACTAAGAAAAGAAATAGAGCTTAAAGGTTATAAAATTATCGACACAAGAGAGGGCTCGCGTATATTAAAAGCATAAGTTTATGAAAATAAAGGCTGCAATTTTTGATTTGGATGGCACAATCCTGTCAAACGAGTCGGTTTACGCAGAGGCGTTTAATCAAGTCTTGTCCGAATTGGGGATAGAGACAAAAGATCCCCATCCTCAAACATCAGGAGTGGGACTTCAGGCAAATTGGCTCAAATTTATTAAAAAATACGATATAAAAACAGACCTTTCAATCAAAGATTTGATAAATAAAACACAGTCAAAGTATTTAAGCCTTATAGATAGAGTAACATTTAAAAAAGGTTTTGAAAAATTCGCTGTGGAGCTGGCAAGGCACAATTTAAAAAAAGCGCTTGCTACATCAAACGATAAACACGTTTTAGAAATCGTTAACAGGAGATTTAAACTCAGAAAATTCTTCAACATTTTTACCACAATCGAAGAAGTTGAGAATTCAAAACCGGCGCCGGATATATTTTTGTTAACAGCAAAAAAACTCGAAGTTATCCCTGAAGAATGCGTGGTTTTTGAAGATGCAAACGCCGGGATAATGGCGGCAAAGAGAGCGGGTATGAAAGCAATTGGGATCGCGAATCACGAGGGGTTCGAAAGCCTTGAGGGAGCAGATTTTGTTGTTGACGATTTTACAGATATTTCGATAGAAACACTAACAGCTCTTGGCTGAACTACGGGTTAAAAATTGACAAACACTCTGAAAAGCTGTTATATTCCGCCTCAATATGACTGTAGAATTTAATATACCCAAAAATTTAGAACAGGATAAATATTTCAAAGTATCAATCAGAATTCGTGAACTCTATGGTTATGCCCCTTTGCTTCACGAATTCGGTAAAGAGCCTGTTGCCATATCTCAAGTGCACCTTTCGGAATTGGGAATAACCGATGAAAATACGCACCAAAGGGTATTGGCAATACTTGCAGCGATAGCAGTTTTTGATGAAAATTATTGGTCGTCTGAAAATCACAAGATAGCAACAGGTTCAAAAGATTCCATATTAACGGACGAATATTTTGAAGAATTTATTATAAGCCGGTATTCAAAAAAACACAGGAACGTACGCCTTCTTACACATCCTGAAGAAATATTTCTTTCAAAGATGATAAATTCCACTGCGTTCGATCCCGAAACATCCGAAAAAGCTGCACAAATTATGATTGAAGCCAATTTGGGGCTTGTGCTCTTTGTTGCACGCAAATACGAAAACAACAGATTAAATATACCGCTCGAAGATCTTGTTCAGGAAGGAACAATTGGTTTAATAAAAGCCGTACAAAAGTATGACCACACTCTTGGTAAAAGATTTTCTACATATGCTTCTATTTGGGTGAGGCAAGCAATACTTCGCTATATCAAAAGCAACGGTCGGCTAATAAAATTCCCTGAAGATATAACTCATCTTTATTTTCGCATTAGACGTTCTGAGGAAAAGCTATTCCAGCATTTAGGAAGCACAAACATAACCGATGAAGAAATAGCCGAAGATTTAGGTATTAGTGTAAATACAATTAGATTTATACGCGAATCTGTTCAAAAACCGACATCTCTTGATAAGCCATTAGAAATAAATGGCAAAGATAATAATGACATAACTCTTGGCGAGACCGTAAGGGATACGAACTCTAATATAGACTATGAAATATCACATAAAGATTTCCGTCGCAGTATAAGAGAATATTTACTGACTCTTGCAAAAAATGAAAATCAAGCTAGAAAAACAAAATACGATTTTAGCAAAAGAGAAATTGCAGTACTTTTGCTGCGAAGTGGCTCTTTAATTGGGGAAGATGTATCTTTTAGTAACGATAAAGAATACCTTCAGTATATTTCAGACCTTAATCTTGATATCCCGTTACCAAGCAATCCAAACGAATTGGATGAGGTAGATATAAATTTATTCAGGAAAATTTATGAAAGAGAAGGTCTTACACTCGAAGAAATTGCAAAAATTTTTGGAGTAACAAGAGAAAGAATAAGACAAAATGAATCTACCGGGTTTAAAAAAATGAGGAAACAATTAAACAGAATAAGGATTATTCTTAGTGATCCTTTATATAGAATCTGTTAAGCATTTTTTGCTACAATAAATTCTATGAAAAGACTCTTGGGGATTCTTTTATTTTTTATACTATTTTTCTTCTCGGTCCACGTCACTTTTTCCCAAGAAGATTTTGATTATCAAAAAGCCTACAAAGATTATGTTTATACCTTCGAGCTTTATAAAAAGGCACACTCTGATTATCTTCTTGCCAAAACTCAGTATAATCAGGCAAAAACTCTTGCATCTCAAACAAAAGCCAGAGACGCAACGGCAATAATGCTTGAAAAAAGAGACGACGTGGTAATAACATATCTTACTACATTAAGAATGCTTCTTTCCGAATCGGATGGGATTACGGATGCCGAAAAACAAGGGCTTTTTACACGAATAGATAGCGAAGTGGCCTGGTTTAAAAATCACAAAAGCCAGATTCCCTCTGCTGGAACACTTACTGATCTTTCAGAAGATTCGCTTGAGGCTGCAGAGCATTTTTTTTTAACTAAACCTTTAATTTACGAAGTCCTTCTTGTTGTACCCGTCGGAAAGGTGGAAATATTTAAGACCGAAACAAGCTCCATCCTGGAGGATATCAAAAATAAAACCGAAAAAGTTCGTCAAAAAGGTGATCACGATACCACAAAAATAGAAAGATGGATCATAGAAACAGAAAACAAGCTAACAAGAAGTATAGACAAAGAAGTAGCCGCTCAGACCAATATTGCGTCGATACAGTCCGGTAGTATCAAAGACAAGGATTTAGAAAAAGTTTACAATAATACAATCAGCCTTCTTCAAGAATCAAACCAATTTTTAAGGGAAGCAAACCAGTTTATGAAAGAAATTGTCAAAGAATTTGAAGAGACCTAAATTATGGATAACAATAATAGTGAAATAAATAATGAGATAGATACTCCTATCGACGTGAGCAAGGTGGATAAAAAAAATTCTATTAAACAAAAAATTAATTTAATTTTACAAGAAATTACAAATTTAGATTTTAAAAATAAATTGATAAAACTTGCAGCTTTTTTGGTACTTCTAATTTTTATAGTATTTATAGCAGCCTTTGCTTTCAGAATGATTAAAAGCAATAACCTAGAGCAAACTCCATCTCCGCTTCCTACGGTGCCAATTCAGCCCGAGATCAAAAACCTATCACCATACTCTAAAGACGAAGAAATTCTAAAGATAAAAGAGCGTATACAAAAAATGGAAAAAGAACTCGATATTGTCAACTTCCGCGAAGAAACCTTAAGAATCCCGAGTCTTGATTGGGAAATAAAGTTTTAATTATGCCTCAAGATCACAAACAAGAATACGATTTTAGTCAAATCACAGACCAAATTTTTTTAGGTTCAAACCTCTGCTGTGAGGAGCACAGCTATAATGATTTTCTCAAAAAGCTTGGAGTAGAAGCAGAAATTGATCTTGACGACAAGCGTCGGATGGGCGTTCCCGATCTTTTACACTTTCTTTGGCTTAAAGTACCGGACAGAAAAGCTCCAAGCCAAAGTCAGCTATCAGCGGGTGTGGCATTTTTAGACTCGTTAGTCAAAAGCAATATCAAAGTTTTTGTTCACTGTCTTTACGGCCATGGCAGATCTCCTACTTTAGTATCGGCTTATCTTATTTCAAAAGGCAGTAGCGTTAAAAGAGCGGTAGAAAGAGTAAAAAAGGCACGACCTGAAATCCACTTGGAAAAAGAACAGCTCGAAGCGCTAAGAAAATACGAATCATCCCTTAAAGATTAATTTTTTTAATCTCAAAAATAGCCAAGCCTATTGAATCAAACATCGGAAACTCGCGCCTTACCTCCTCATTGAATTTTTCGGATAAAGCGCTGCTAAACTTTCCATATCCGCTCCCTTCGGATCTATTACAAAGCTTGTCTTCCCAGTTTCTTACGATACGAACAATTTTTGATCCCACTTCGTTAAACTCTTTTTGGAGCTCGTGCTGGTTTAAAGAGTATCTGTCATGAATATCACGAAATTTTTCAAAGTCTTCTTTGTGGTTTTTAAGCATCAACTGGAAGTATTCCTTGTATTTAGCGGCCATTTTTGTCTTTTGTCTTTTCGTACCAAATATAAAGGTCATGGGCGTATTTATCTCTTTTTTTAAGCTCGAAAGCCACCATGTTTCTAATTCTGAGGCTTGTTATTTTATTTGCGTTTTCTTTCATCAATTTATTGGTTATCTTTTCGGAGATATCAAGGGCTTCATCTTCGCTTAATCCAGCCGCATGTGCAACTTTAGCAATTTTATCGGGGTTAAAAACTTCACTTGATCCATCTTTTTTCAAAACCAGAAGCTTTTTTGTTTCATCCATAATTAATTTTAACAAAGGTAACTCCATACTGCATAATCCACCATCATGCTTATGAGAAACGACTTAATTACTCTTAAAAAGGTTATTAAATCCTACAGAACAGAGGCGGGGTAGTCAATGTGTTAATCGGAAGGTCATAAGAAAAGGTGATACAATAATTTAAACTTACAGCAATTAAAAATTGTGCTAGAATGCTTGTAAGTGATTTTATATATAGTTTTTTCCACATTTCTAATATCGTCCGGGGCTTTGATTGGGATTTTCACTCTTGGAATTGCCACAAAAACGCTTGAGCGAGCTATATTCTATATGATATCTTTATCAGCAGGATCTCTTATGGGTGGCGCATTTCTTCATCTTCTTCCAGCATCTCTTGAAAATTTCGAAGCAGAAAAGGCATTTTTATTAGTTTTGTTTTCATTTATCGTTTTTTTTCTGGTTGAGAAAATTTTTCATTGGCGCCACTGCCATAAAGGACAATGCGATCGCCATGCGATGGGTATAATGAATTTGATAGGAGATTCTGTTCATAATTTTATCGACGGGCTTATTATCTCTTCAAGTTTTTTGGTTGATGTAAGACTCGGCTGGGTTACGGTCGTAGCAGTCGCGCTACATGAAATACCTCAAGAAATCGGTGATTTCGGTGTACTTCTCTATGCAGGGTGGGGAAAATCCAAGGCTCTTATCCTCAATTTTTGTGTCGCTCTTATGGTTGTTTTAGGTGGTTTGATGGGCTACTATATCTCCTCTTATAGATATATATTTATAGAATTTCTGACACCCTTTGCAGCAGGAGGATTTATATATATTGCTTCATCAGACTTAATGCCAGAAATAAGAAATGAAACAAGTCTCAAAAAATCTCTTATCTATTTCGCCATTTTTATTCTCGGCATTTCTCTTATGTATGTCCTTGCGCATATTGAGTAATTGGTAGTTGACATGGGTTAAAAGAGTTTATATATTCGAAATATTGAATATGAATATTAACAAAAACAATGCCTTCATTTACTTACTGGTTATCGCTCTTGTTGTTGGGTCGTTTATAATCGGTAGCCTCTGGACAAAAGTAAAAATGATGGAAAAGGGGCAAGTGCTTTCCAAAAATGAAGCTTCGAATGCGCTAAAAAATAATCCAACAGCTCCCGTCGAGCCTATAGCAAAAGATGTCGATCCAGTCACAGATAAAGATTGGGTAAGAGGCGATAGAGGTGCTAAGTTAGCGCTTATAGAATACTCGGATCTTGAGTGTCCTTTTTGTAAGAACTTTCATGAAACTGTACAAAGGTTAATGGAGGAGTATAATGGTCAAGTTATGTGGGTTTATAGGCATTTTCCTTTGGAGCAGCTACATTCAAAAGCGCCTAAAGAGGCAGAGGCGGCAGAATGCGCAGGAAAGCTTGGTGGAGAAGAAGCTTTTTGGCAATATATAGATAAAATATTCGAAGTAACCCCGGCGAATAATGGTCTGGATCTAGCACTTCTTCCTGATTTTGCTGTAGAAATTGGATTAAATCAAGCAGGATTCCAAACATGTCTTGATTCGGGCGAAACGGCAGATCTGGTAAGTGCTGACTACGACTCGGGTGTCCGTGCTGGTGTTACCGGCACGCCTGGAAATATACTCCTAAATACTGAAACAGGAGAAACAAAACTAATTCCCGGAGCTATACCGCTTGATCAGCTAAAAAGCGCGGTTGACGCAATGCTTAATTAAATTTAATGCCTCCGATTTCGATCGTTAATTTTTTGACCTCATTTATTGCCGGTTTTTTAACTTTTTTTGCGGGTTGTTTAGTCCCCATAGCCCCCATTTATGTTAGCTATCTTTCAGCGTCGGGTATTGGAAACAAAAAATCAAAAATAATATTTTTAAAAAACGCAGTACTTTTTACTCTGGGTTTTATTTCGGTATTTTTTATAATGGGAGCAACAATAAATTCGCTAGCCAGATCCGTAGCGATGTATAGCGAATTCATTAGATTAGTTTCGGCAGTACTAATTATATTTCTGGGGCTTTTATTAGGTGAATTTATAAAGATAGATTTATTCTACAAAACTTATTCTATAAACCGGAGGCCGACAAAATTCTCTTTAGCAGGAGGGTTTATTCTTGGCGCGTTTTTTGCTTTTTCATGGACCCCGTGTGTGGGACCTGTCTTGGCAACAATACTTCTTTGGATAAGTTTTTCCCAAGCCTTTTCTTCTGCGCTAATTCTTCTTTTTTTATTTTCGCTGGGTCTTTCTTTACCCTTTTTATTAATCGGATTGTCGTTTGATTTTTTTTACCCCAAGTTAAAAATACTAAATAAATACGGGCCAAATATAAAAAAAATATCCGGTATATTATTAATAATTTTCGGCGTTTTAATGTTAACTGGTATATACGGAACTCTCTCGGCTTTTGTTTTAAAAAATTCAGAAGCGCTTATTGACTTAAAACTTAGAAAGTAATATATTCGAAATATCGAATATGTATCATCAAGTATTCAAACTCCACGCTGATCTTCTTAAAGCCATAAGCCACCCTAAAAGATTGGAAATAATAAGCCTTCTTGGAAGCAAAAAACTATGTGTTGCAGAAATCGAAGAAATGCTCGATATTCCACAAGCCAATCTAAGTCAGCATCTTGGCATCCTTCGCGACGCGGGCGTTGTTGAAACAAATAAAAAAGGCAAAAATGTTTTCTATAAAATTTCAGATCCTAATTTTATTAAATCAACAAGCCTTATACGTGAGTTTTTGATCAAAAAATACAAAAATACAGATTTCGAAAAAATCTTAAATAAAAAAATGAGTGATCTTGTCCCTTTGGCGCACGATCCTGTCTGTAAAACAAGATTGTGTCCCAAAACAGCACCGTTTTCTTATAAGTATAAAAAACGTCAATTCTACTTTTGTAAAAAAACTTGTTTAGATATGTTCAAAAAAAACCCGGATAAATATCTAGATTAAAAGGGGGTGATAGCTGATGATTAAAAATACTGGCATTATAGTAGCACTTGGTGTAATAGTGCTGCTATTAGTAGGAATTTATGTTTTTAAAGGTAAAGGAAATCAAAATGTTTTTATGACTACTAGCAATCAAGAGGTAGGGGAAAATGTTGATAAAGAGTCTGCGGAAAGCGATCAAGCTGAAATAGAAATGGTTGAAATAAGATCAGGCAATTATTTCTTTGAACCAAACGAGATTACGGTAAAAGGTCCGAAAATTACTATCAAAGTAGCGGAAAACAGCGGTATTCACACTTTTGTGATAGACGAGCTGGGAGTTAAAGAAAACCTTAAAAGTGGTATGGAATTTAGTTTCGAAGCGGAGCCTGGAATTTACACATTCTACTGCGATATAGGCAATCACAGACAGCTTGGAATGGAAGGAACGCTGGTAGTTGAATAATCAGCATTGACAAACTAAAGATTTATTTTTAATATTTAATATCCCTTTGGGGGGGGTAGGGAATAAGATGAATAATAAAATCAAAAAACAAACATCTAAAAGGCTTTTGATAATTGACGGACACCTAAAAAAAGTAATTCGCATGGTTGAAGAAGAGGCGTACTGTCCCGATATCATCCATCAATCTCAAGCAGTCCAGGCAGCACTTAAAAAAGTAGATGAAATAATTTTAAGAGGACACCTTGAGACATGCGTATTGGATAAAATCAGCTCGCCTCCTGCAAAAAAGAAGAAATTAATTGAAGAAATAGTATCCGTTTTTAGAAAGTCGGAAAAAAATGGGAAAAGACATTAAAACATTTTTATTTCTTATTATTATTTCATTTCTTTCAATCGTAGGTATTTCTACATTTAATGATGGCAAAAATAAAGTTTTGGGCGAAGTGGGCGCAGTTAGCGTAGACCCCGCGTCTTATGATTTAGGCAATGTCCCAATAAACGGTGGACTTGTAAAAAAAGAATACAAGGTAATAAACAAATCGGGAAAATCTATAAAGCTAAAAAAAATAGCAACTTCATGCATGTGCACTAATGCTTCTATTTCGATAAATGGTAAGGAGTCAAAATTATTCGGAATGGAGCACGCGACTGACAAAAATCCTCCAATCAATATAGATATTCCAGCCGATGAAGTGGCGACGGTTAAAGTAGAATTCGACCCGGCGGCGCATGGATCTGAGGGCATGGGATATTTTGAAAGAATTGTTTGGCTTTTCTTTTCAGATCCTGAAGGCATAAAGGAATTAAAGTTTGAGGGCACAGTAGTAAATTGAGAATAAATGAAAAATTCAATGCTCAAGTATATTTTTGTTCTTTTTTTTCAGCTTTTTTTTATTTTTAACCTTTCACTTTTAAATCCGCCTTTGGCACATGCCCATTGTCCTCTCTGCGTAGCCGGTGCCGGAGCCGGCCTTTCTTTCTCAAGAATATTGGGAATAGACGACTCCATAACGGGCATATGGTTTGCGGCATTTCTTGGGGCAATGAGCCTCTGGTTTGCAAATACACTAAAGAAACGCTTTATCCCTATGCAATCGTTTGTAATATATCTTGCGACTTTTATACTCACCGTTCTCTCTTTTTATAAGTTCGGACTGGTAAATGAACACAACGGCTTAATCTTAAATCTCCCAAAGCTGGTATTCGGTGTTGTTTTTGGCGGAGCCATCTTTTATTCTACGGATCTTATAAACCAAGCGATTAAAAAATCAAAAGGAAAGGTTCTTTTCCCGTATCAGCCGATAATTTTTAGTCTTGGTGCGATGCTTTTATTAAGTTTTGTTGTTTTTTATCTAATAAATTATGTTATCTAATAAATTTACAAAAAAACTTCATAAGTTTAGTTTTCGAAAGATTATCCTTTTAGGCACCGTATTTCCGGGTATTATGCTATTAGCAACGCGATCGGGAGTTTTGATTAACAAAGACAAAAATCGAGTCTCAGATATTTCAATACGAGAGCTTAGCGATAATCTCCAAAACAAAGATTTTATTTTTATAAACGTCCACACTCCTTATGAGGGTGAAATCGAAAAGACAGATTTATTTATAGAATATGATTTTTTAATTGCAAGTAAGGAAAAGCTTCCTAAAGATAAAGAAGCTAGAATTATTCTTTATTGCAAAACCGGATCCATGAGTAAAAAAGCCGCTCAGACACTAAAGGGCTTAGGTTACAAAAACGTAAGCTACTTATCAGGTGGTATGGAAGGATGGAAAAAAGCGGGATACCAAACGCTTGACCTGTCAAAGTTAGTAAATAAAATAGCTCCGCAAGACGGGGTAACACTTCCGGTTGGTTGGAAAAATACAGCCAAGAAGTTGGTCGAAACAGGCGTGATAGATTACCAAAAATATGGAGAACTCATGAGCCTTACTGACGAACAAAGGCTTATACTGACAAAAGGCTCAGACAGCTTGATTAAGATTGATAATCAAAATAGTCGCTTTATTCTCAATACCCTTTGGGCATTGGGACTTGCTCAGAGAAGCTTAGTATATGAAGTAGGCCCTATGGGAACTACCTACAAAGACACCAAAGGCAACTTCGCATCAACCGGAGGCTGGACGCTATCCAAAGGAAATGCAACAAATTATCTAGGCAAGCTTAACTTGATAAATTTTACCCAAGACGAGCAGCAAAGAGTCTATGAAATAGCCTCAAATATTTATAGACCATGCTGTGGCAATCACACAGCCTTCCCGGATTGCAATCACGGCATGGCGGCGCTTGCAGTGATAGAACTCCTTGTATCAGAAGGGAAAAGCGAGGGAGAAATTTACAAATACATTCTATCTCTGAATTCAATGTGGTTTCCTGACACATATTTATATTTGGCAACTTTTTTCGAAAGGCAGGGTATAAAATGGGATACGGTAGATGCAAAAACCGCTCTGGGGAATGATTACTCATCGGCGCAAGGAGCTGCGAGAATATACAAAGAAGTAGGGGATTTACCCTATCAAAGTAACCAAGGGAGAGGTGCATGCCAAGCATGAAAGACCATAGCCATACGCACGTAAATCATGGAGATCACCATCGATCGATGGCAGAAGGTTTCCGAAGGCGCTTTTTAATAACTCTTCCTCTTACCGTTACCATACTCTTTCTTTCGCCAAAAATAGGCGAGTGGTTTAATTTTGCAATAAACTTTCCATATAAAAATTTAGCGCTTTTTCTTCTTGGTACGGCGGTATCGCTTTATGGCGGCACGCCCTTTTTTGAAGCGGCAAAAGAAGAAATTAAAACAAAAAACTTCGGAATGATGACTCTTGTCAGTTTGGCTGTTATTTCGGGATATTTATTTTCGGCTTCAAGCACTTTTCTTTTTCCGGCAGAGTCACTCTGGTGGGAGATATCAACATTGGTTTCGGCATTTCTGCTCGGACATTGGATGGAAATGAGAGCAGTATCCAAAACAGGTGGAGCCTTAAAAGAGCTTGCAAAGCTCATTCCTTCCAAGGCGCACAAAATTATGGGCAAAGAAATTATTGATATAGATACTTCGTCTCTTTCAAAAGGCGACCTTGTCTTAGTTAAGCCGGGCGAAAGCATACCGGCAGACGGAGTGGTCATAAGCGGAGAATCTTTGGTAAACGAATCAATGCTTACAGGTGAATCTGTGCCTGTTGAAAAAAGAAAGGGGAGTAGTGTAATTGGTGGCACCATCAACCAAAATGGGAGCCTGACGGTTAAAATAACCAAAACAGGTAAAGAGTCAGCCCTTTCTCAAATAATGGATTTAGTAAGTGTTGCTCAGAATTCAAAACCTGCTGTTCAAGCTCTTGCAGATAAAGCAGCAAGATATTTAACCTTCACCGCAATAACAATAGCCGTTGGCACATTTATTTTTTGGTACGCGGTGTCAGGACAAAGCGCGGTATTTGCAGTTACGCTCGCAATTGCTGTGATAGTAATAGCCTGCCCGCACGCATTAGGTCTTGCCATTCCCACTGTTACAACAATTTCGTCCGCTATTGCAGCGAAGAACGGAATATTAGTAAGAGACATGAAAGGCCTTGAAGCTTTAAAAAAAATAGATTACATTGTTTTCGATAAAACAGGAACTCTGACTCAAGGCGAATTCCAAGTATCAAAAGTAGCCAACAACACTACACTTGCACTTGCAGCTTCTCTAGAATCCCACTCTCAGCACGCAATAGCTAAGGCAATAGTAAAAGAAGCAAAAAAAAGGGGTCTTAGAATAAATCCTGTTAAATCTTTCAAATCCATCCCCGGCAAAGGCGCAGAAGGAATTGTGAGTGGATCAAGAGTATTGATGGGAAACAAGAAAATGATGGCAAAATACGGCATAAAAATTCCTAAACTTGAAGAAAAACTCTCTCAAACTGAAGTCCTAGTAGCTAGAGACAAAAAGTTCATTGGCGAAATTTCTCTTGAGGATAGTATACGTCCGGAGTCAAAAAGAGCCGTTAGAATGCTTCACGAAATGGGGATAAAAGTAGCAATGCTTACTGGCGATAAAAAGGAAGTTGCCGAAAAAGTGGCAAAAGAGCTTTCAATAGATACGGTTTATTCAGAGGTTTTGCCCGACGAAAAAGTTGAAAAAATTAAGGCACTTCAGAAGCAGAAAAAGAATAACGTGGTCGCTATGGTAGGGGATGGAGTAAACGACGCACCAAGCCTAACTCAAGCTCATGTGGGAATTGCAATAGGAGCAGGAACTCAAGTGGCCATAGAGTCGGCAGAAATAATTCTTGTAAAAAGTAACATCATGGATGTTGTAAAAGCTATTAAGCTTGCAAGAATAGTAAACACAAAGATAAAGCAAAATCTTTTCTGGGCAGCAGGTTATAATGTTCTTGCAATTCCAGCTGCAGCGGGAGTTTTCTACCCGTGGGAGATATTACTAAGACCCGAATGGGGGGCTCTTTTCATGAGCGCTAGCTCAATAATAGTCGTTCTCAATGCTCTCTCTCTAAATAAAACCAAGCTTTAAACCAATTGATTCTTTAAAGATATCCTTATAATTCTGCGTGTCGACAATTTGTTGAATTCTTCTTTGGATATAAATCTGTTCATGCCATCGGTTTTAAAATTATTAGGATCGTGATACCAAAAACCCACAAGTTCGTCTTTTCTCTTTAATTTAAAACCATATAAAAGCAACAAATGACCACCGCTATTACTTTTTACTGAAGAAATGACATAATTATTATTTGATATAATTAAAGCTATCTCGGGCGCGGGAATAAATTTTTGCATACAACTCTCCAATCCGTGTTTACGGGAAAGATCGACTAAGGCTTTGTGATACCAACCGACATCTTTTTCAATATCATATCTACCCAACTCTAACCCCTCTCGAATCAAATCCATTGTAGTTAGTTCAAATTTATCACCACGGTATTCATAGACTGTCTGAAGTACTGCCTGGATACAAGCGATGCCACAAGATCTCCACGCCCAATAGCTAAATTGGTTTAGATCTTCGGCTCCGAATCTTTCTGCTGCAACTTTATCCTTAATTCGTCTATAAAACCCTTCAATTAGATTTCTATCTGCATTTGCAAATTGACTTATATATACAGGCATTGGTTCTACTAAGTGTTCTCCTGGCTCTAATTCCTTTAATCTTCTTTTTGCAGCAGCTTCTCTTGCTTTTGCAATACCAACACCGATAGTTTCATGAAATGTTTTTGATAATCCCATTCTTTCTAAAATTTTACTCTAATCTAAATTGTAATCCTTTTGATAGAGACGAATTATAATACCAAGTCTTTTTGTTTGAAAATACTTTGTGTAATCTTTAGGGTGGTTTATATTCTTTTTTATTGTATCTGTTTTTCCCTGAGTCAATAATAAGGGGTACATGTCAATAAAATAACTAAAGTGGGTTTAGGTTTATACTGGGAAATCTTACTCATTTATGGTATTATAGGATAACATGACACCTGATAATTTTGTTGAGAAGGTGCTTGATATAAATCTAACTAGGCGCCAAGTCTTGGAATTGGGTGCGGACTTGGCACTTATTATGACTGCGCTTCCTGATTTGGAAACAAAAGAAAGGCAATCCAAGATTCAGTTTCTGGCATCGGTTGAGAAATTTAATCTTACAGAAACTGATGCCGCCAAATTGATAGAGCTTGAGTATAATAGACCAATAGAGCCTTCGCTTACTTTCAGAGAACTTAAACTCAAGGAAAATCTAAATGGGTATTTAACTCCCGAAATTCATTTTGAAACTCAAGGCTTAAAAGAACAGGTTGATTATGCACTAGGTTGGATAAACGACCTGCGTGAAGAAGGTGCTGATTTAGGACTGGAAATACTCTTTGATTATGACGGTGTAAACCCTCCAAAAGAAGCTGCTGTGATAATGAGGGCAAAAAGCAATTTCAAGTGGGGGGAGAGAGATGTGCGTGCCGGCAGCCCTGTTATCATAAGGAAAAACAAAGATGAAGATTTTGGTTTGCATTTTATTGAACAATCCAACTATCTTCCCGGATCAGAAATTAAAATCATAAAACTTGATGAATATACAGATTCCCAGTTAAAAGCAAGATACCAAGAACTCGGATATGGGGAACTAATAACCAAAGGAGCCGGTTCTTGGATAATGGCGGAATTGGACAGAGAAGGAAATATTGTCCAGATAATCACTGAAGGAGAAGCCGTATCTTTGACAAAAAAAGTATTTGTTGGCCAGGTTGAGCTTAACGTCCGAAGCGAACCAAATCCGTCAAATGATCAAAACATAATAACACAAATCTTGGATGCCAATACATCAATAGTTACACCCACAGCACTACCCCCAGAGTTACCTGGAAACGTAGATCCCAGAGACGTTTCTGTGGGCATATATAAAGAAGATGAAGCTCTTGTAACGCAAGCCAATGGATATACATGGTACTTAGTCCAGTATAGCGATGGGCGGTATGGCTGGAGTGCCTTAGATGTAAAAAATCCAGATACTGTAAATGTAGCAGCCGGGCCTCAAATACCAAGGGAGTCAATTTTTAGAAGCATTGATGAAATAAACTACTTTGATTTTGGAGATAAACCATGGGAAAGATATGGAATAACAGAAGAAGAATACAGGCAAACAAAAGAAACAGTAACAGAATACACACCCCAAGAAGTAATAGATGAAGCAGAAGGAAGATACTCC
Organism: Candidatus Woesebacteria bacterium; assembly: GCA_013374835.1. GTDB lineage: Bacteria > Patescibacteriota > Microgenomatia > UBA8517 > UBA8517 > UBA1430. The sequence continues at coordinate 812,018 of CP055307.1, read as the reverse complement.
CATGAACTAAGAGGATATGTAAAGCTTATAGATGGAAAAACATTCGTCTGGAGGCCGGGAATGGGGAAGGATATAGAAAGTGGTTGGGTGACAGAGATGGGACGCAAGTTCGTGCCAGATGAAATGGGAGGATATGAAATTATACTTCAAGGTAACCCTAAAAATTTGAAGGACAGAAAGATATATGATTATCCTGATATATCGACATTAATTTTTAGCAACAATCCAGAAGTGTATAGGCTTTTAGCAGAAGGTATATCAAACTATAAATTTGGATTTAGAACGGTTGATAAAAATTTTAAACTATATATTCAGATTGGTTCAGACAATTATACAGATGTATATACGCCAACATCAGTTTATCAAGATCAAGTACAAACTGGATATAAATACCAGTATTTTAAAGATCAAGACTTCGCATTCGGGAGAATTCTCTGTACAGTTAAAGGACAATTGGGCAATGAAATGGTTGAAAGTGCACTCTCCGAAAATTTTATTTTAATTTTGATATCTTTACACTATAACGAACATGGAAATTTTGTAAAATTTTCTGAAAGACACCTTGGTAGATTTAGTAGCTCTGTGGAAAGTGTAATGTCATATGTTTTAGGTCCAGGAAAAACATCACCATATTATAGACAAACAGGCATTGGAATTGACGTAATTAGGGAACGGGTTTTACTAGCCTTAAATTAATAACTTCATTTTACTTTTATACTAAAACTTTAGTATATTTATATTAGGTTGGTACATAGAGGTAAAATATTAATAAAAACATGCCAAAAATATCATTCTTTAAACCTCGCTTTGTGCTTATAGCCTCGTTAAGCTTTTTATTTGTTTTAATTTTCTCCAGCACCGTAAGAGCCCAAACGTGTACGGGTCCGGGATTTACCTGTTATTGGAATTGTGACTTGATAAATGGAAGATACGTAAATTGTAGAAATTCCCAAAACAGAGGATGTGGAGTATATCCTGATTGTGGAATCATGCCCAATACAAGTGGATGTCAAACATGGACTGGTTCCTGCACCATAAGCAATCCTGCCACTGTAGTATAATAATTAAAGTGGGTTTTGAATTAAGGCCAAGTAGAGCTTCGGTTAAGAATGTTCATACTGGAAATCCTACCCATTTATGGTATTATAGGATAATATGAAAGATAGGTTTAAAGGGACTGTGGATGCTCTTTTTACAGGTGTATTTTTTTCTTCTTCAACACTTGGACCTATTTCTGAAAAATATCAAAAAAATCCCCAAAAGTCATATCCAAATTCATTAAATTCCCACACACAAAACATAGGTTCAGTAGATGAGTTTAGAGCTTCTCAAATGGGTGATGTAGTTATTCCAGACTTTGAAACAAAAGAAAATCAAATTCAAAAAGAATTTCTTCCTGAAATACCATCAATCAGCCTTGAGGATGAAGAATCAAGACTTGTCTCAGAGATAGTAACAAGGAAAGCTCCAGACACCCTGATGGCAGTATCTCTTGATCCGGAAAAGATGGAAAAACTTCAAAATATCACCAATCCAGATCTTTCCCAAAGTTTTGAAAGAGTTCTTTTTTTGCAGGAAGAAGCAAAAAACTGGGGTGGAGAACTGTCCATAAAGCTTCTTACCCAAACAAACAAAGATTCTGAAATCAAAAAAGTTTCAGTTGTACTTGAAGCACAAAATGATTTTACTTGGAATGAAGTAGAATATAAAAGTGGTGGAGTAATATTTTATGGAAGTGAAGGAGACCTTCATTGGATTAATCCAGCGGAGGAAGGATCAAAAATAGTCATTGCAAAATTAGACGATACACTCAAGGAGGATCTACTAAAAGCTCTGACAAGATGTGGATACATAAATGAAAACAGATCCTTTGAATTCCCAGCCAATGGATCACTCATCCCTGTGGAGGTAGACAAAGATGGAAACATATCACAAATAATTACTAAGGAAGCTGCATACTTTCTTACACTCAGAACCTTCTCACAAGGAGCAAATGTAAATCTAAGGGAAGAGCCAAATACCACCTCTCAGATCTTGGGGCAGATAAACGAAGAAGTTATAATCCCCAACCCTGAGGCAGTCCCTGACAACTTAGACCTTTTTGGGGCAGTTATAAACGAAGATGGAATGATAGAGGTGTCAAATGAAGGCTATACATGGATCCTTGTAGAAACTCCCACACCAGAAGGAATAAAGAATGCTTGGGTTGCTTACTCTCTGTTTCAGGTAAAAGGTGTCCCGTTAGAAAAAGTAGCATTAGGTCCAAATATTAATGATTTTAGCTATTTCAAAGAAAAAACTGAAATATTCTATTACGATAGTGAAATAAACCCCCATGAAGAATATGGAATAACAGAAGAAGAATACAGGCAAACAAAAGAAACTGTAACAGAATACACACCCCAAGAAGTAATAGATGAAGCAGAGGGAAAATACTCCCATGAACTAAGGGGATATGTAAAGATCATGGATGGAAAAGTATTTGTTTGGAGGCCTGGGATGGGGCAAAATGTTGAAAGCGGTTGGGTTACAACGCTTGATACACTTATTATTCCAGAGCTTGGGGGAAAAATATATTTAGAGGGTAATCCTACGCAATTAAATCAGAGAATTAACTTGGGTCTAGATGACTTGTCAAAAACCAGATTTAATCATGAAAAAAGGATAATAGATAATATAGTAGAGACTTTTACCGAACATCCACGATTCACGAAGAAAAACGAAGATTTTTGTGTTTTTATCCAATTAGCAACAGATAACAATGCTGACGTTTTTATTCCTGTTGTTTATTTAGATTATGCTGCAAATGGTTATAAAATTGAGAAATTTTTAAAATCAAACTTCGTGCTTGCCCGTACTTTATATATGGCTCCAAGAAGCCAAGATTCTTCGATTGCTAATACAACCATATCAGAAAATATTATTCTGGGGTTAATGGCTTCATATTTGGGATATGGAGGCAATTTCGTAAAGCTTAAGCCGGTTGTAGGGGGATTTGTAAATGAAGTAGAAATCATTTTTGATAAAATTCTTGGGGAAAATTATACATCAGTCTACTTAGGTTACGAGGTGGATATTGCTCACGAGAACTCCTTGGTTGCAATAAATTAATTTTGATTGAAATTTAATACAAATGTAATATATAGTTAGTTAATGTTTGATAAACTTCTTTATAATAAATTTTGTATTAAAAAGTACTATCTTCTAATATTCATACTTTTTGCGTGGTTTATCGGTGTCCGCGCTATTTCACCACCAAAAATAAATGCCCAAAGCTGTACCGGGCCAGGATTTATCTGTTATTTTGGATGTACTTGGGATAATGTTAGTAAAGTTTGGAAAAACTGTAACTCCCAAAACAGAGGATGTGGAGTATATCCTGATTGTGGAATCATGCCCAATACAAGTGGGTGTGATTACTGGACTGGTTCCTGCACCATAAGCAATCCTGCTACACCAGCACCAGCATCAACTCCCACTCCAACCACTGCTCCAGGTGGAAGTGGTGGCTGTGGTTCTTGTAGTACCTGTGGCCATCCCACTTCAGAATGTGTCCTTTGGGAAGGAAATTGTGTATGGGATCCAGCAAGGTGTGCACCCAGTGGAGGTGGTTCAGCCCCCCAGTGGTGTCTTTTGGGAAGAGTTGACAGTGGAACATTTGACATCTCAACAGCATACTTCAGAAGAGGGATTCTCCCTGATTGCAGTAGAATAAAGGTTAATAACTGCTACCTTCAATTTAATCCTCCAGAAGCAGATTTTAAAGTTCTCTGGACAGTTAATGATACAAATGTAGTAAGGATTAGAAATGCTCCCTGGGGTGGACCAATAATAAATCCTTCAACAAGTGGGCCTTACTATTATATGTATTTCAGACCAGTATCAGCAGGACAAACAAGAATATATGCAAGAGGCTTGGTAAATGGAGTAGAGCGCTGCCATTCAAGTGCATTAATTACAATAACAGATTCATCTGTAACACCAACATTTGCTCCAACAACTCCCCCCAGAACCCCAACTCCTCGCCCTGGCTCAACACCAGCACCATCAACACCCACACCCCGCCCTGGCTCAACACCTGTGCCACCTGTTCCCACACCTCGTCCCACACCACCACCTCCTCCAAGCTGCAGCATCTCCCTTAATCCAAGATCTATGACAACAAATATCGGTCAGAGTGCTACTTTAAATGCTTCAATAAGCGTTAGAAACGGATCAGTTTCTTTTGTTTCTTTTTCCTCCAGCAACAGCTCAATAGCAAATGTGGTTTCACCTGATTTTTCCTTTCCTTTTAATACCAGAATTACCGCCATTTCCCCAGGAACTGTAACAATAACAGGAACAGTATATGTTAATGGCAGTCCAACCTGCTCAGATACAGCATCCTTTACTGTTTCAGCCCCAAGCTGTACTCTTAACCTTCTTCCAGATCCTTTAAATATGGTTATAGGTGAACAAAGGGAAATAGCAGCCATAGCAAACGGAACAAACGGCACTGTCTCAGAAGTAAGATTTAGAATTGAAAACCCATCCTTAGCTAGTGCTACATCCCCTGATACATCCCAGCCTTTTAGATCAGACATAACAGCCCTTTCAATAGGAAACACAAGAATAATAGGGGAGGGGGTTATGTATGGAGTAGTCCGCTGTCAGGATACATCAACCCTAAACATACAAGCCCCAGACCCATGGATACAAGCAAAAGAAGGAGATGTAATATCAGGCACAGGGGATCTTGACTCACCCATACCGCCAACATGTACACCCCCAGCTTGCAACCCAGTGTTCATTCTAACTGGTTCTGGGGGTACACCAGGTGTTGGTATCTATGGAGGAAGAAGAGCAGACTTCTCAGCACAGGCAGATTCAAGGGGGATTGTCTCAGAAACCCTCTGGCTTGCAAATTCAATTTCAAATATAAAAACAGACTATTCCTACCGTCTTTTCCAAACATTGATTCCAACCCGCATTTTAGTAACCTCCATAAGCAGTTCAGCCATCTCAAACCTCTCTGGAGCAAGATCAGACGCTGAAGGATACGAATGGTACAGAAGAAATGGAAACTTAACAATAAACGGAAACATAACAATATCAGGTGGAAGAAAGGTAGTCCTTATGGTAGAGGGGAATCTAACAATAGCAGGAAGGATAACTCTGGCAAATCCTTCCCAAGACTTTTTTATGGCAATAGTAGGTGGAAATACCACAGTAATCCCATCAGTAACAAGCCCAGCAAATGAATATGCTCTTGAGGGGGTTTTCTACACCCAGGGTGAATTTGAAACAGCCTCTTCCTACCCAAATCCTGATTCACCTCTTAAAATACACGGATCTGTATACGCCCAGAGTGTTTCACTTAAAGGGATCTTAGAGAGGGAAATGTAAATACCCCTGCAGAATCCTTCACATATTCACCTGAAATACTCTGGAATTACCCCAGAACCTTAAACAAAAAGAAAATTAGATGGAAAGAAGTGGCGCCATAAATTAAATTAATCTGATATAACCAACCCTTCACTCTCAAGATATCTCATAACTCCTTTGGCAATCGCTTGCGCGGCGATATCTGGCTGGTTAACAATAATTTGTCTGTCATAATAATTTGTCAAAAAACCAGTTTCAAAAATTACTGCTGTAGTCATTGGATGGATCGCGTGCTCAAACTTCCACCAGCTAAAGGCGTAATAACCCCTCATATTTTGTGTTATATTATCATCCCAGGAAAACCCCGTTTCTTCCTGATATTCATCGCGCAAAAAAGAAATCAATCTGTCGGCTTTGCCGCTAAAATCTCGCCAAGGCTTGGCTATTTTAAATCCCCGCTTTGAAGTGTTCTCGCTCCCGTCAGCATGAATAGCAATAAACACATCAGCCCAGTATCGTGGAGGAATAGTGGCAGGAAGGATTTCCGCCTCGATTCCGTTTTCATTTAAAATTGATTTTATCTCTTCGGAAATTGCCAAATTCACCTCCCATTCGTGCTTTCCTCCACCTGCTGATCCGTCGTTATCCCTAAGCCTTTCAAGTTCGCTTGGCAGTTCATCGTTCATATAATGGCCGGCTTGGATAGCCACTTTCGCGGGAACATTAGGTCTTACCCATTCACGCGACCATTCAATACTCCCGAATTTAGGTACATCTTCTTCACTAAGTCCATAAGGCGGAGCACCGCTTTGATTTTCTCTATAAGTAAGTAGTCTAAAGGCAAAAGAAACGCTTAAAATCAAAAATAAAGTTACGAATTCTTTTTTCATAAAAATAAAAGTTATCATAAATTAAACACGATATACACCCCGATTTTGTTCGGGATGTATATCGTTTTCGAATGGGAAAGATTATCTGTGTTTACCAAAACCCATACCTTCTTTCATTCCCCAAGGTCCGGATACGTATTCGCGTAAGGCGGTTTGGTCAATACCCATCTCTTCATACCACTGCTGCATTTCGGTTTGACGGTCCTGCCTTTGGGCAGCATGCTCGGCATGCATTTCTTCCCACTTGGCAATAAGAGCATTTTTTTGCTCCTCGGTTATGATTCCGTCAGTCACTGCTTCGCTCAGCCGTTCTTCCCGGGCTTCCTGCATTTCTGCAAAGTGCTCGGCTCTTATTTCATCGAAAGCCTCTTCAACCTGAGATTCGTCCAGACCAAGCTTTTGAGCGATTGTTTGGACAAAAGGAGGATATGTACTCTCATCCTCAGCCAATACTCTCCCTGTCCCATAAACGCTCATGCCCAGCAATAAAAGACCCAATACCAGATATCTTGTTTTATTTTTCATTATCTGCTTCACCTCCTTTCTTAGATAAGATACTAAAAGGTATTTCTGAAAATTTGCTGATAACGCTAATCTGCCCACCGTGTAGGTCAACGATTTGTCTTGCGATAGATAGACCAATCCCAGATCCGTTCTCCTTACCTTACTCCTTGCTTTATCAGCTCAATAAAAAAAGGTTAAAGACGTGTGGCAAATATTTTTTAGAAATACTTAGGTCATAATGGTTATCCTGATAATTGCGTGATTTCTTCCTTTTGAAGAGTTGATTCCAATAGTACCTTTTTTCTTAGAATATTTAACTACGTTATCGATAAGCACATCAAAAAGTTTTTCAAGAAATTTACCGCTATAACCAGAATTTCCATAAAATAAATTATACTTCAAAGTAGTCTATAATATCCTCATGAAAAAGTTATATCTATCGGTTTTTCTATTCTCTTTTTTGTTTTTCAGCCATCGTATCGACAAAGTTCCCCAAGGATTAACAATAGATGAAGGAGCCTTTGGCTATAATGCAGCGCTTCTCTCAAAAACAGCCAAAGACGAAAACGAAAGAATTCTGCCCTTTTTTATTCTCTCCATTAACAACAAGGATTGGCGTGAGCCGGTACCGACATATTTTATGGCTACCTTTTTTAAAATTTTTGGTGTATCAATTACAAACCTTAAGCTTTCAAGCGCGGTGCTCGCTTCCTTAAGCGCTATGTTAATTTTTTATTTGACAAATACTCTTCTTGGCACAAAAGCCGCCTTTTTTTCTAGCTTTATTTTTATAACATCTCCGGTCGTTTACATTCATTCGCATTTAGGTCTTGATATTCTTACTCCAATTCCCATGCTTTTGTTATGGCTTATATTTTTAAAATCTAATCCCATACTATCTGCATTTTTTCTTGGAGTGGCTCTCTATTCATACAAAGCAATGAGAGTTTTTGTCCCGATTTTTGCCGTTATTTCACTTATATACCTTTTTTATAATCAAAAGAAAAAAAGGAAAACAGTCCCTTTTATTTGTACACTTGCTCCTTTTTTTTTAATAATGCCGTATCTTGAATATAAATACGCTGGAGCAATTTTAGGAAATCAGAAACCCTCCTTTTCTATTTACTCATTCTTTAGATCATATTTTTCGACATTCGATCCGTCTTTTCTTTTTGTAGATGGAGATAGCATTGTTCACCACACAACAGGCAAGCACGGTGTCTTTCTTCTGGCTTCGCTACCAGCCTTTATGCGGGGCATATCATTTGCTTTGAAAAAGGGAGGCTTTGCTAAGGCGTTGGTTTTAGCCTTTTTTGCTGGACCTTTATTAATTGGTTTTACAGGCTCGTACCATAGAGCAGGAAGAATTGCGTCTTTGTCTGCTTTTTATGCAGTTATTTCTGCTTACGGCTTTAATTGTTTTTATAAAAACCAAAAAGCAGCTCTTTTTCTGCTTTTGGCGCTTATAGCGGTAAATGCTGGCCTTTTTATGAATTACTACTGGTATTCATATGCAGAAGATACCAAAAATCACTTTTATGATACAAAAATAGAAAAAACTTACTCTGCCATGAAGGATTATTTATTGAAACACGATTTTGTCCCATATCAGACAGCTGAAATTGTTACCGGAGGGGATGAAAGTGCAGTAAGAAATTTTTTTCGCTCAATATATTTCACCCAAGAGATAAATATTTATGAAGGAAACCCCGAGGCTCTTCCTAAAAAATCTATTCTTCTTACTCGCGATTCGAAATTAAATCTTAAAAGAATTGATTCTCAGTTAAGCGACTATTATCTTTATATTAAAGAATAATCTATATATTTATCTCATTCCAAAGTTTCTGGGAAGCAACGCCGTTTGGAGCAGTGATTTGAATAAGCATTTGACCACTGGGAACTTTAAGAGCTACATTATACGAGGTGTATTCCTCCCCGGGTTTTGCTAGAATTTCTACTCTGGCAAGGTGGGTTTCTTCTGCCGCCTTTATTAAATCAATGGCTGTTTTTTTACTAACAATCGTATCTAAAATTATTAGTCTCGAAGGTTCTTCTTCAATTCTATGCATTATTTATATTATATAGATTATATTGTCCGAAAAATGAAGCAGAAAATTCTCATCCCGGCAATATTTCTTCGGGCACCTAGGGTAAATTAAGTAATGCTTAATGTGTTTCTTGGATAGATGTTCTTCAAACATTCCCAAGAATTAAGACCCATTATCTGTTTGTATATTGATAATTAATAAGGCAGACGATAGAGTCAAATTTCGGATAGTCACAAATATAGGAGCTTTTCATCTGGCTCTAGGAGATGACAAAGAAGCAGCTAAACATTTTGTATTGTAGAAGCACATCAATACGAGAAATCAGAAAAGAAGTCATGGAGTAATCTTACTTTAGCCTTCTACTTGTGACAAAAAGAACTTCATTCGCGATATAATAGAGAAAGTCATTATCAAAGAAAGGAGTGAGGTAGAAGTCTTATGTCACATTCCACTACCACAACTGTCTTTGACTTCCACCGAGAAGTTGGGACATGAACCTATCGGTCGGAACAGATGCTTTGCAGTCCCAACTTTAGAATTTAAGTTTAACTTCAAACCCCCAGAACCTAGAAAGATGAGAATTATACCAAGGGTGACGAGCATGTAAGGATTATTAGGTCAATTCCACCAGAGATGAGCTTTGAAACAACCTCTAAACCTTTTTATAGGCTCCACAAGAGTAGCTAAAAAGGAGGCTTGTGTTTAATTTACATCTATAGTTAATTGTTTTTCATGCTTCCTTTGTCTTAAAATTACGAAGAGATGGAATCTAGACCTAACCAGTTATTATTTCAATTAGAATCAAAATTGCTTGTAAAAGATAGAGACTTATCATCTATACCTCCCGAAGAGCAGTTTAGGATAGTAGTGGATAAAGTAGCTGATCATCCAGAAGCTATAACGCCAGTTCCAACACCAAGTAATAATGAATTGTTGCAAATACTAAAACGAGCTAAGGAAGAAAAAAAAGCCACTGACTGTTAAATTTGGAATCGATCCTACTGGTTCTGAAATGCATCTTGGCCATGCTGTGCCGATTTTAATGCTTAGGCGTTTTCAACAAATGGGTTGTAAGATTCAATTTGTTGTAGGTGATTTTACAGCAAGAATAGGTGATCCTACTGGAAGAATGACGGCACGACCTATTTTAACAGAAGAACAGATTCAAGAAAATATGAAGAGCTATTTTGAACAAGCAGGATTGATTTTGGACTTAAGAAATCCTGGAGTAGAAACTTATTATAATTCAGAATGGTTGTCTAAAATGACGATGCGAGAATGGCTACCTCTTCTGCAAAGAATAAGTGCCAGTCAAGTATTTCAGCGGGAGGATTTTCAGAGAAGATTAAAGGGTGGTGGTTCAATAAGTATGGCTGAATTAATGTATGCTCTATTTATGGCTTATGATTCTGTAGTGTTAAAGCCTGATGTGGAAGTGGGAGGGATAGATCAGTTTTTAAACCTTTATTGGTGCAGAGAAATGATGAGGCTTGAAGGTTTGAAGAGTGAGATTTTTGTTGTTACAAATTTACTTGCTGGTACCAGCGGAGGGATTGATTCAGAAGGAAGGATTGTAAAGATGAGTAAAAGCCTAAGAAATTATATATCAATTAAAGAAGAGCCGAGTGAGATGTATGGAAAAGTTATGTCAATACCTGATGAGGTAATGTGGATATGGTTTAGAGAATTAACCGAAATCTCATCTAGTGAGTTGAAAGAATTAAAATCCAGAGTTCAGAGTGGTGATGTGCATCCAATGGAGGCAAAAAGAATGTTAGCAAGAGTTATAGTCGGAACATTTAATCATTACGATAAAGGTATTATAAGCGAGGCGGAGAGAAGATTTAACCAAAAATTTGGTAAACAAAAACAACTAGTTCCAGGGGATATAGAAACAGTTACTGCCCCTTCTGGTTCTAAATTAATTGACGTATTAAGTGAGGCTACGGGAGAATCAAAAAGTAGTTTAAGGAGAATGCTGACCTCAAGCGAAAAAGGAGGCATCAGAATTTTAAGGGGCGACAATTATTCCCCGCTAACAATGGACGATCTAAATAGTCAAATAACAGGAGATGAAATAATTATAAGGGTTGGCAAGAGAAGATATTACAAGATCAATCATAATTCTTAAGTTAGGTTTGATTTGTTCATGGCAGATTGTATTCTGCTGCTGTGAGAGAAGATACTGATTGGATAGCGATAATTGCTGATCTTGCTAAAAATAACTACTATGAATTCAACGGAAAGGTGGTTTTTAAGAAAAACAATGAGTCAGATGATTATCCGCAAGTTTTATTGAGATCTTAATTATTGCTTTCCTAATTCAGGAAAAGTTTGCTCTACCGCCCTTAAGAGGGTTGCTTTTGCTTCATCGAGAGGTTTTATAATAGTCGTCCCTGCTGCTCCTTTGTGGCCACCACCTTTTTCTCCAACTGTTTTTGCAATTTTACTAACGTCAAATTTATTCTCATCTCTTGTTCTTAGACTTACTGTAACGACATTAGGTTCTGCCTCCACCAAGCTTGCTACCAAATTCCAACCAACAACAGCTTTAAGTAAACTGGCAACTAGACCTTCCATTGCATCACTTTTTGAAAGATTTCTTTTCTTAATTTCTTCATAGGGGATTACTGATAAAACCACATGATCAGAAAAATACTTTTCTATGGAGGAGAGTGCTAATCCAATCATCTCTACCTCTATTGGTTTTTTGTTATTTTCAAGATCAAAAATTAACTTATGATAGTTAGGATTAATTTTTGCTAGTTCAGACGCCATTTGAAGAGCCTCGGGAGTGGAGTTTGGATATTTAAATCCTCCTGTGTCTGCAAATATTCCTATGAATAAACAAACAGCAATATCAGGACTGATCTCCACTTTCCAAAGTTTGAAAAGCTCATATAAAATTTGACTGGTAGAAGAATATGTGGGTTCAACTAAGTTAAGTTTTCCAAATTTAGAATTTGTAGCATGATGGTCTATCACAATAGTATTCATGTTATTCGAGAATTCAATTTCAGTTAATTGTGTTATTTGTGAAGGAGAAGAGCTGTCTAAGATTAAAAAGAGGTCAAAGTTGTTAGGTTCAATTTGAGTATAATTTTTAGGTTGTATCCAATCATGATTTGGAAGTCCCAAAAGACTTTGAGGATATTCTGTATCACCGATAATTGGCGTTACATCTCTCCCGAGTTTTTTAAGCACAGCAGCGATAGCCAAAACCGACCCGACACTATCTGGATCGGGATATGGATGGCAATGCAATAAAATTTTGTTTGATTTTTTTATGGCTTCCAAGATTTTTGGAGCCATTTGCTTAATTTGATCTGTCATACCTGTATTTTATAGTGTTTAGGTTTGTTTTTCTACTTGGAGTCTAGTAAAATTGCGATATGACAGAAAGAGATTACGGCTATGTTGCGGCCACATTTACTGAGGGTGACATTAAGCCTTTCCAAAAGCTGACCAGCGTAATTACCAAAAGAGAAGATTTATATAATTCAGATGCTGTTGACTATATACAAGGAGATGTATCTTCGAAGCTGCATATGACATTTTTTTATGGCTTAATTGATGAAAAGATTGATAAAAATGAAATGAATGCGTTTATTTCCAATCTCTCTTTGCCCGAAGTACTGGTACTGAGAGGGCTTACAGTTAGAAAAGAATACAGTGGTTTTTGTCAAATACTTTGGGTTGATGTTCTTGACAGCACTGGTGAATTAAGAAAAATTTCTGAAAGTTTTAAAAGATTTCCCTTTGAAGAATCTGTTCAGTTAGGATTTATCCCTCATCTTACATTGGCCTATGTTAAAGATGATTATAAATTGCCAGAGACAACCCTAGTTTATCCTAGAGAAATAAAAGTGAAAGGAATTAAGTATTTTAAGAAATAGTTTTAATGCAATTATAAGTAGTGCATACAGGATAGGATGATATGTCGACAATATTTGCTACTAGAAGGGGATTTTTGTACCAAGATGTACAAACGTGCTTACAGTTTTTGAATTATTTCCAGTCAAAACAGATCAAGGAAATTTATGTTGACTTTGAGTTTGATGAGGCAGGTCAAAGATCCACTGATATTAAAATAGTTCTAATAGAAGGTCATTAAAAGCCTGGAACTCTATGACAAAAAGAACTTCATTCGAGATATAATAGAGAAAGTAATTATAAAAGAAAGGAGTGAGGTAGAAGTCTTATGTCACATTCCACTACCACAACTAAGTTTGACTTCCACCGAGAAGTTGGGACATGAACCTATCGGTCGGTATTGTGGGCTTGCCTAACGTTGGCAAGTCAACGCTTTTCAACGCGCTTTTAAAAAGACAACAAGCGTATGTGGCCAACTTTCCATTTGCCACAATTGAGCCGAATATTGGCATTGTGCCGGTCCCTGATGCCCGATTGGGGAGGTTGGCTGAAGTTGTTAAGGAATCAGAAAGTCTGGACCAACTGCCACCGGAAGTCCCCGCGACGGTTGAGTTTATTGATATAGCGGGTTTAATTTCAGGGGCTCATAAGGGTGAAGGGCTCGGAAATAAATTTTTGTCTCATATCCGTGAAGTTGATGTAATTTGCCACGTCGTTCGGGCTTTTTCCGACCCGGATGTTGTAAAGGAGGGGACAGTTGATCCCAAAACGGATTTTGAAACAATAGAAACGGAACTTAAACTGGCTGATTTGCAAACCCTAGAAAAGCAGAAGGATCCCGGTAACACTTCCGACAGAGAGCTTCTTGGCTGGTGGAAAGTTGTGACAAAGCTGAAAGAGGCGATTTCGCAAGGAATTCCCGCGCGAGAAGTCGAGTTGTCGGACGAAGAACAAAAGTACGCAAAGCAGTTATCACTTCTAACTTCAAAGCCGATATTGATTTGTCTTAATGTCTCTGAAGAAGACTTGCGTGAAGGCAATAAGCTCGAGTTGGCATTCGCAAAAGAAATTGGGGTTCATCCATCACAAATTGTGGCAGTTTCTGCCAAGATAGAATTCGAACTTTACAGTCTTTCGGATTCTGACCAGAGAGAGTACCTTGAGGATTTGGGAATAAAGGAGGCAGGTCTTGAAAGGTTGATCCAAAAAGCTTTCAAAATGCTTGGCTTGATTACCTTTCTGACTGCCGGGGAAAAAGAGGTTCGAGCATGGACCATTCCGTCTGGCACCCCAGCCGTCAGGGCAAGCTCCGTAATTCACACGGACTTTGAAAAAAAGTTTATTAAAGCAGATGTCGTAAAATCTGATGAATTTGTAGCCTTAGGAGGGTGGAAAAACGCTAGAGAGAAGGGGAGGGTGAGATCGGAAGGAAAAGAGTACGAAATAAAAGATGGTGACGTTGTAGAATTCAAAATCAGCCCTTAGATATCCTTTCTTTCATTATCACCCGATCTTCGCTGATATGCTTCAAACCATTCTGCATAATCCTTAAACCACTGATCAAAGCCGACCTCTTTTATATAATAAGGATCTTGAAAATGATATTCTCCATATAAATACTTGGGCTTTTGTTTGTTTTTGTCGTCGCCAAGTGGATTGCTCGGTGACGGTAATTCGTCATTTTTTTTACAACGAGGACTGCTGTTTGTAAAAGGTACGCGTTCTAAAAAGTAATTCTGATGTAGCAATGTTCTTTCGGGCATAGGGTGTATATATTACATTAATTTTCCTTTTTTGAAAAGTTTATGATATACTCACTCTCATATGGCTAAGTATGAATTAGTAGTAATTTTGGATAGCAAAACAACTCCCGTCAAAAAGAAGGCGTTTGAGGAAAAGATTTCAAAAATAGTTACAGTTTTTGAAGGAAAAGTTCTATCAACGCTTGATTGGGGTATTAAAGAGTTTGTTTATCCCATAAAGAAAAAAGACTCTGGTCTTTTTTTAATATTTACTTTAGAATTAGATCCAAAGGCGGCAAAACAATTGCCCAGTAAATTTAAGCTTGAAGAAGATATATTAAGACATTTGCTAATAAAACTTGAAAAATAGATATGGCTAGGAGTTTGAACAAGGCACAGTTAATAGGCAATCTTACAAGGGACCCGGAACTTCGTTATACACCGCAAGGAACTGCGGTTTGTACCTTTACCGTGGCGACCAATAGGCAATGGAAAACGGATTCAGGAGATCTTAGGGACGAAGCGGACTTTCATAGAGTTGTAGCTTGGGATAAATTAGCTGAAATTTGTTCCCAAATGCTTTCAAAAGGCAAAAAAGTTTTTGTCGAAGGAAGAATCCAAAACCGCCAATGGGCAGGACAAGACGGAGTAAAGCGCACAACCACAGAAATAGTAATCTCTGACATGCTCCTTCTTGACAGGGCAAGAGACGACTCGCCCGATTACCAAGTCACGGAACCTTCGGAAGAGGAAATAGATCTTCCAGAGGATTTTGAGTCGAATTTGGAGGATGAAGATAAGAAAAAAGAAGAAGAACCAAAAGACACAGAAACCAAAAAAAACTCTGAAAAATCCGACGAACCCGGCGAAGAAGATATTCCTTTTTAAAAAATATGCAAAAAGTTGAACCCAAAAGAAAAAAACTAACTCTTCCTGAAAATTTTTCCTACAAGGATTATAAAGAGCTCTCAAAATTTCTTACAGAAAGGGCAAGAATAATTCCAGCAAAAAGGTCAGGTCTAAGCGCCAAAAAACAAAGAATTCTTTCAAGAGAGATTAAAAGAGCTAGATTTCTTGGCCTTCTTCCTTATAAACCCGAGCTCTAACCCACCTAGAAATGAAAATAAACTTTCTGCCAAAAATTACTGTTTTAAGATTAAGAAATATTCTTCTTTTTTTGATTTTTTTTATTGCTGTATTTTCATCCGGATTTTTTTTGGGAGCAAAACAGGTTAAAAACAATAATCCAATCGAAAATGCGGTAATTCAAAGGAATATCCCTGAGAACAAAGATGTAAATTTCGATCTTTTTTGGCAGGTGTGGGATATGCTAGAAGCAAGCTATTTTGATAAATCAAAAATTGTGTATTCCGAAATGATCTATGGCGCGATTAAGGGAATGGTTTCATCTCTTGGTGATCCTTATACGGCTTTCCTCACTCCAGGCGAAAATAAAGTGGTAAAAGAAGATCTCCAAGGAAATTTTGAAGGAATAGGCATTGAAATCGGCTATCGAGGGAATCAGCTTGCGGTAATCTCACCATTACCGGGCTCTCCGGCAGAGAAAGCGGGTATTAAAGCTGGTGACTTTATTATCGGCATTAAAGACGAAAATAAAAATATTGACAAATCAACATCAGGCATTACACTTCCTCAGGCGGTCCAAGATATTAGAGGCCCTGCAGGCTCCAAAGTAACGCTTGCAATTCTTCGAGAAGGAAGAGAGGATGCATTATTAGTAGATGTAGTTAGGGAAAGAATTAACATCCCAAGCGTCGTTCTGGAATATGTTGGGGATGATAAGGAGATAGCTCATGTCAAACTTTATAAATTCGGTGGTGAGACTTCAGCTGAATGGGATAAGGCGGTTTACGAAATTCAAAAAAACAAAAACATAAAAGCAATTATACTTGATGTAAGAAACAATGGGGGAGGCTACCTACAAGCTGCAGTTTATATAGCTTCGGATTTTCTGGAAAACGGAGATACGATAGTTATAGAAGAGGATGCCACAGGGCAAACAAAAGAGTTTAAAAACGAAAAAATACCAAGACTTGAAAGATACCCGGTTTTTGTGCTCATCAACAACGGCTCGGCTTCGGCATCGGAAATTCTTGCAGGTGCACTAAAAGATCAGTTTGGTGCAACACTTGTTGGCCAAAAAACTTTTGGAAAAGGTACTATTCAAGAGCCAATATCTATAGAGGATGGGTCAGGACTTCATATTACGATTGCGCGCTGGCTTACGCCAAACAAATTCTGGGTAAATGAAACAGGCCTTAACCCAGACGTAATCATAGAAGATAACTTAGAAACACAAGAAGACGAAGTCTTGACTGAAACGTTAAAATTAATAATTAATGAGATTTAATTTTAAAAGTTTTTTACTGGGGATACTTTTGAGTGTTGTCTTTCTCGCAATAGCGGTAACGGGTGCATTGGCAGATAGGTTTTTTGGTATCAAACCACTTGACTATTTCATAGAGCGTACCGTAGACACCCACAGTCTCGGTTCGATAGAAAGAAAAATTCTTACGGAAGAATCAGCAGTAATAGATGTTGCTGAAAAAGTATCACCATCTGTGGTAACCGTAACGATCAAAACTCCAAGCAGAAGAGTGCTTGAGTTTAATCCCTTTGAGGGCTTTCGTTCGAGAATTGAAGGCGGCACTCCTCAAGACATAGGAAGCGGGTTTATAGTTTCAAGCGACGGATTAATCATTACAAATAAACATGTAGTGTCCCAGGAAAACGTAGAATATAAAGTGGTTACTAAAGATGGAAAAGAGTATTCTGTTGAAGAAATTAAAAAAGACCCCGTAAACGACGTTGCGATTATAAGAATAAACGCAAGCGGCTTAAAGCCTGTAGAATTAGGAGATTCGGAAAATCTTAAAGTAGGGCAATTTGTTATTGCTATTGGGACCGCACTTGGGGAATTCAGACACACCGTTACAACGGGCGTAATTTCGGGTCTTGGCCGCGGAATTGTGGCAGGAAGTGCTTTTGAAGGCTATGTAGAAAGGATTGACGATGTAATCCAAACCGACGCTGCGATAAATCCCGGAAACTCAGGGGGGCCGCTTTTAAATTCCGCAGGTCAGGTAATAGGAGTTAATGTCGCAGTTGCTCAAGGAGCCGAAAACATAGGCTTTGCAATACCCATAAAGGTAGTTAAAGAAGGTTTGGATCAATTCAATAAGACCGGACAATTCGCATCAAAACCTTTTCTTGGTGTTCGTTATCAGATGATTTCAAAGCAAACGGCAATATTAAATGACGTTCCTCAAGGCGCTTATGTAGTTGATGTTGTTATGGGTTCACCGGCGCAGTCGGCGGGCATTAAAATCGACGATATAATAACAGAATTTAACGGTCAAAAAGTGGACGATAGCGAAAACGGCCTTGCCAATGAAATAGGAAAATACAAAGCGGGCGATAGGGTAAAGATAAAGTTGTGGAGAAACGGTGAAACGCTGGAAGTAGAAGCTACTC
Source organism: Candidatus Woesebacteria bacterium (assembly GCA_013374835.1). Lineage (GTDB taxonomy): Bacteria > Patescibacteriota > Microgenomatia > UBA8517 > UBA8517 > UBA1430. The sequence continues at coordinate 794,102 of CP055307.1, read as the reverse complement.
TTTCCGATTCTTCTAAATAAGCTTAGACAACAACTTTATATTTCGGAAGTAACTTCTAAAATTTTATCTATCCCGCCGTTTAGTATATTTTCTATGTTACTAAAAGATTTGTTTACACGGTGATCTTTTACTTGATTTCTGGGGAAGTTATAAGTCCTAATTTTTTCAGCCCTCATTGCCCTCCCAATACTGGCTCTGTGTGAGGCTAGGGCACTTGCTTTTTTTTTCTCTTCAATCTCCCAAAGCTTGCTTCGAAGAAGATCTATTGCAATCGCGCGGTTCTGCTCCTGCGTCCTTTCCTGCTGGCTTGTTACAACTATTCCTGTAGGCTTATGAACAATCCTTACGGCAGTTGATACTTTATTTACATTTTGTCCCCCATGTCCTCCTGATCTGAAAAAAGATATTTCAAGATCGTTTGGATTAATATAAATTTCATCCTGAGCAATCTCGGGTAGAACAGCAATTGTTGCAGTTGAAGTGTGTATCCGCCCTCTTTTTTCGGTAGCTGGAATTCTTTGTACTCTATGAACACCGGTCTCGTTTTTTAAAAGCTCATAAACGCCTTCGCCACTTATTTTAAGGGTGTTTTCATCAATCTGTGATACTTTAAACCCTTTGTTGCTTGCATATCTAAAATACATCCGCAAAAGATCCGATGCCCAAATTTTTGCTTCATCACCGCCGGCTCCTCCTCGCACTTCAACGTAAACAGTCTGCATAAAAACCTCTCTAATTTTTCTTCGATTTCTTTTTGGAAAGAATTTTTGATTTTGAAGATCTCAGCTCGGAAAGAGACTCCGGCCTTTTCATTTCCTCACTAATTCTCTTGGCGCGCTTAATCGCTCTTCGTTTTGCTTTCGATAAGTTATTTGAGTCCGCCCTTGACTGCTTGCTTTTAAAAGCGTCCACACGCCCAGCGGTATCAACGTATTTCATTTGCCCCGTGTAAAAAGGGTGGCATTTACTGCAGATTTCCACTTCTATCTCGGGGTAGGGTGCGCCAACAGTAAAAACATTCCCGCAAGCACATTTTACTATAGCCTCAGGATACCATTTTGGATGAATTTTTGCTTTCATAAGCTTATGATTATAGCAATTTTATTTGATCAGTTCAAATAGATTGTTTTTTGTGTTTTTTATATTCGGCCAAAATTACACCAATAAGAATTAGTACTGCACCTACCAAAAAATATCCGTTAATTTCTTCCCTAAGCCAGATAACTGCAAGTGGGGCTGAAAAAGTAGGATACAAATATCTAAACAAAGAAGCTTCGCTTACCTCAATAGTTTTTTGTCCGGCAGCCCAAAGTGTGTAAGCAACTGTTCCTGAAAGGATCGCCATATAAGCTACACCCAAATGCCCGTAAACAGACAAATTCAGGCTCTCATGCAAAAAAAACTCACCCCCTTTGATAAAATAGTTTAGTGGTACGAAAAATAAAAAAAGTATTATAAAAGTAACATTGACTAAAGTAGCAGGCCCTATTTTATTTCTGACAGCTTCTTTGGCAAGAATGTAAGAGCCTGTGTCAAGTATCATAAATAAAATCAACATTATATTTCCACTAAACCGTGAAGCCTCAAATCCTTTATTTATCAAGTATGGTATCGCAATAGCTATTAAAGTGCCGCTGAAAGCTATAGCCAATCCTGTTTTTTCGCGTCTCGTTATCCGCTCTTTAAGAAAAATCGCACCCGCCAGTGCGGTAACCAAAGGTCCAAGCACATCAACTACCACAAGATCAAGAACCCGGCTTTGGTCAAGTCCCATAAAAAGCATCGTAAGGGCGATCATTGTAAATATGCTGTAACTGAAAAGATAAAAATAAGCCTTCTTATTATTTGGAATCTTAGGTTTCATAAGGATTAAAAAAACAATACCGATAACTCCGGAAATTAAAAACCTGTAAGTTAGAAAATTAAGAGGGGATATTTCCCTTAGGGTAAATTTTATAATTGGACTTGCTGCTGCCCAGATAGCAGTGGCCGTCAAAAGCAATATATAAGCGCGTATTCTTCTCTTACTCATCGGGGCAGCGAGGATGATTTAATTTTTTTAATTGCATCTTCAATACTTAAACTTTCCTGTTCACCGGTAAGAAGATTTTTCAAAGCTATTTTTCCCTCCTTTTCTTCATCCGGTCCGATTATTGCTACAAACGCATATTTTTTCTGATCGGCATATTTTATTTGTTTATCGAGCTTTGTTTCCGAGTCGGGATAGGTAAAAGATTCAATGCCTGCCTTTCTAAAAGACAAGCTTACTTTCATGGATTTTTCAAAAAGATCACTATTAAATACACTCACGAAAACTTTTTTCTTATCCTGCGTTAGGGTTATATTAGCCTCATCCATAGCTTCGATCATCCTGTCGAACCCAAAAGACATGCCCGTTGCAGGAATGTCTTTACCCGTAATGCGTTTAACCATTCCATCGTAACGCTCTCCGCCGGCCAGAGAAAGCGCTCCCTTGCCGTAATCTTTGGAAACAATTTCCCATATAATTCCCTCGGAATAGGAAAAAGACCTAATTATATCCGGACTGAATTCATAATTTTCTTCACCAAATCCGGCATTTTTAAGATATCTAAAAACATTTTCAAGCTTTTTGTCGGGCTTCATTTTCTTGGTTTTTGAGAGGTAATTCATCGCTACTTTTTTCGAAAAACCCCTTGTTACCATATCGGCAATAACACCTTCTTCGCCGATTTTTGCTAGGTTGTCGATAGAAGATAGTGCCTTATAGGGGATACCGGTCAATAAATCCCTGTTATTTATCTTGGCTTTAAAATTTTTAAAACCAAGCTGCTTAAACACATCAAGCCCCACTGCGATTACTTCGGCATCCGCAATAGGGGAGGAGACACCGAATATATCAATATCAGCCTGTAAAAATTCTCTGTACCTTCCTTTTTGGGGTTTTTCAGCTCTGAAAACGGTTTGGATTTGATAACGTTTAAATGGAAAAATTAGCTCATTTAAATACTGTCCGATTATTCTGACCGTAGGGACGGTCTGGTCGTAACGCAGAGCCACTTTTCTTTTACCGTAATCCTCAAACTTATAAAAAAGCCTTTCATCTTCACCAATCTCTCCTTCAAAAAGCTCAAGCGGCTCGAGAGTAGGCGATTCAATAGGTTCATACCCCCAAAGCTCAAATATTTCGATTAATCTATTTTTAACTAGGTTTCTTTTTTTGGCCTCTTCGGGGAGGAAATCCCTAAATCCTTTAAGGTTTTTTACGCCTCTCATATGCTTTATGCTATCACACAAAACGAAGAAATAACATTACTCAGGTCTTTCGATTATAAAAACAGAGTTGGCAACATAGGTGTCCTCATTTTTAATTAAAGAGCAAAGCACAATATCACCGCTTTCAATTTCGGAAACCGAAGACTTTGCAAATCCACCATCCTTATCTTTCAGAAAAACCCTGCTGTTTTTGCTCATTGAAAAAAATATCTCCTCGCCATTTGTTTTTCTAACGGATATTTTACTTCCGTTTTTTTCGATAATTTCTGCATCAATTAGCATTTTCTCACTCTCGCCGTTAGAAGTAGTAACAAGAACTCTTTTTGCATCTAAAATCTCGTTATTATTCGTTAATCCCATTGCTACAATAAAGTCTCCGATAGCAAGGTCTGAGAAAGAAATTTCTTTTGTAGCTTTTACTATATTTGCATAAGTTGTTTCTGAGCTAATGGCCGCCTGTCTTATTTCACCCTCTTGGGATCTTATTTGTATAGACCCTTCTGAAATATCCGTTATTGTTCCAAAATAGGCCTTTGGCATGTTTTTAGCTCTGTCGATTTTTTCGGAAACAACTTCTTCTATACTTGAAGACTCGTTTGATTTGGAATCTTGTTCTTTATCAAAAAGCGTGGAAAACACAAGCTTAATTGACGAGGAAACGCTCTTTCTGTCTGAGTGGGAGTATGAAAGTATGTTCAGATGATTAATCCCACCCACTAAACCGATCTGTGCCCGAAACTCTCCGTTTTTATCGGAAGTTACAATTTGATCTTCTTCATTCCCTGAAATCAGTACAAAAGCCCCGCTTTTGGTTATACCAGCTACCTCGACTGGCTCTTCGGTCATTACTGATTTATCAGAAGGGCTGCTTATACTTAGCGTCAAGTCTGACTTATCGTTGTGTATTTCCTCGGAATTTAAGTTACCGACATTTGTTTTATCGGACTCGTTTTTTAAGGATACGTTGACTCTCCAGATCCCAAAAGCAACAACCAACCCCAAAAAACCGCCAAATATAATGGCTATTACAATTTCTTTTTGCATTTTTGTGTTGATGTGTGCGGATACTATAGATTATCAAACTCTTACTTGTCAAGAAACGATGCATTTGTTACGATGAGCCCAAATGGAAATTACATTTCTCGGACACTCATCATTCAAAATTAAAACAAAAACTTCATTGTTAATAACCGATCCCTTTGATCCTAAAATGGTTGGCTTTAAATTCCCAAAGATCAAAGCTGATATAGTAACGGTGTCACATAATCACAACGATCATAACTTTGTTGAAGCTATTGAAAGCGTCAGAAAAGCAATTACCGGACCGGGGGAATACGAAATAGACGAAATCTCAATTATTGGTATTTCCTCTTTTCACGATAAGAAAAAAGGCGAAGAGAGAGGGAAAAATACAATTTACGTTATTGAGGCAGAAGGTTTGAGACTGGCGCACCTTGGAGATTTGGGGCACCTTCTATCCGAGGAGCAGATAAATATAATAGGTGATTTGGATATTCTTATGTTGCCTATTGGGGGGAAGTTTACAATAGGCTATCAGGAGGCAGTGGAAATAGTTCACGCAATAGAGCCAAAAATTATTGTACCTATGCACTATTTTATGCCCGGCTTAAATAAAGAAACATTCTCGCAACTTGATAAAGCTGAAAACTTTCTTTCCGCACTCGGTCTGCGGGTAGAAAAACTGCCCACTTTAAAAGTAAAAGAGGGTAGCATGCCTGCAGAAGATCAATACGTAGCTCTTCTGGAAAAAAATTAAACCTCTTTTAATATTAATGGCTGATACGGGAAAATTTGATAGATTAAACCAGGCTTCTGTTCAGAAGGCAGAAGTAAGAGTGCCTCCGCATTCTACTGAGGCTGAGGCTTCTGTTCTTGGTGCGCTTTTATTGGACAAAGATGCGATAGTAACCGTAGCGGAATTTCTTGAAGCGAGTCACTTTTACGAGGAAAAACATAAAACAATTTACGAATCAATTATCAAGCTTTACGAAGACAGGATCCCAATTGACGTTCTTACCGTTTCCGAAAATCTTAAAAAAAGAAAAGCGCTTACGAGGGTAGGGGGGACGAGCTACCTTTTAGATCTTGTGAATAAAGTTCCCACGGCAGCGCATGTTGAGCACTACGGGAAAATAGTAAAAGACCAGGCAATAAAAAGATCTTTAATGACTGTTTCCTCAAAAATATTTGACCTTTCATTTGATGAATCAATCTCTACAGAGGAAATTATGGACAAAGCAGAGTCGGAAATATTTGCCCTTACTCAAAGACATATCTCAAAAAGTTTTACTCCTGTTAAAAAAACGCTCGCGGACTCTTTTGATAGACTCGACGAGCTTCATAAATTAGGCTCAGGCATTAGAGGTGTTCCAACGGGATTTAAAGATCTCGACGAAATGCTCGCGGGCTTTCAAAAATCAAATTTGATAATTCTCGCCGCACGTCCTGGCGTTGGTAAAACAACACTTGCGTTAAACATTGCCCAAAACATCTCCGTAGGACTTAAGCGTCCCGTAGGTATATTTTCTTTGGAAATGAGTAAGGAAGAGCTTGTTGATAGGCTACTTGTCGCACAGGCGGACATTGACGCCTGGAAATTGAAAACCGGAAAACTCGACGAAGACGACTTCTCGGGATTATCAGAGGCGATGGGAGAGCTTGCGGAAGCGCCTTTGTATATAGACGATACACCAGCGCTTTCAATACTTGAAATGAGAACAAAAGCAAGAAGGCTCCAAGTGGATTTTGGGATAGATCTGCTGATAGTTGACTATCTTCAGCTTGCCAGAAGCAGAAATCTTGAAAACAGAGTTCAAGAAGTTTCAGAGATCTCTCAAGGACTCAAAAACTTGGCAAGGGAGTTAAAAGTTCCGGTGTTGGCGCTTTCACAGCTTTCGCGGGCGGTAGAGCAAAGGGGGACAAAACAGCCGCATCTTGCAGATCTTAGAGAATCAGGATCAATTGAGCAGGATGCGGATGTAGTAATGTTTCTTTGGCGTGAGGATGATGAAAATATGGAAAATATAAACCTTACAATCTCCAAACACAGAAATGGCCCCTTAGGCCAAGTAAGCTTTTACTTCAAAGGAGATAGAATAAGATTTTACGGCAGAGAAACTAAAAGGGACTAATGTGGCCGGGGAGGGACTCGAACCCACACGGGCTGTTACACCCACTGGTTTTTGAGACCAGCCTGTCTGCCAATTCCAGCACCCGGCCGATATAGCTATTTTACCAAAAATGAGTTAAAATATCATTCATGATAGAAGCAACTGAGCTTAAAAACGGCACTACATTTCTGCTTTCAGGTAAACCCTGTAAGGTGGTTAAATATACACACCAAAAAATCGGCAGGGGAGGAGCAAATGTCAAAGTATCTATAAGAAATTTGACAACAGGCGCGCTGGAGGAAAAAACTTTTAATTCTTCGGAAAAATTTGAAGAAATATCAACGGTTAAAGATAAACTCCAATATCTTTATAAAGACGACAAAGAAGCGTATTTTATAAATCCCAAAACCTTTGAGCAGATTTCAATACCTCTTTCGACAATCGGAGATGATATTTATTTTTGCAAAGAAGGTGAGGACATAAACGTGCTTTTTTGGGGGGACAAACCATTATCTGTTGAAATAAAACCCAAAGTCAACTTAAAAGTAGTTGACACAGTACCAGGAGTAAAGGGCAATTCGGCTACAAATATCTACAAACCGGCAGTTTTGGAAAATGGACTAAAAATAAAAGTTCCGCTTTTTATTAATAATGGGGATAAAATCAGAGTTGATACAAGATCAATTACCTACGTCGAAAGAGTAAATTAAAAATAAATCCACAACAGCGAGGCAGCAATTGTAACAAGCTGAGTTAGAAGACCGGGGATCAAACTCGTATCTACCTGTATAGATTTTTGAAAACGTATCCACCTTTCAACTAATTTTGACTTCCAATTAAGAAAAAAATAAGGTCCCTCTACCAGGTCTGGCAGTATGCCCAAAAAAGCCCCAAGAATTATTATTACAAACTGGTGCTCACTGGTAGCTCTTGATGCGATAAACAAGATTGAAACAAATGCGAAACTTATATCTAAAGCCACAATTGCAGTGGTTTTTCTGGTCACTTTTCCGTACCTTTTCGTTTCGGTATTTAGGTGTGGATTCCAATGGGGTATTTTGTCAAGAACAAAATGACTTCCCAACGCAAGAGGTAGGGATATTAGTGGATTGGGAATTTTTGTGGCAAGAGAAGCCCCGATTATTGCGTGTGGTGTTTCAAGCATGGAATGAATGTTTAAAGTATAATATACTTTGTACTCGCAAGATGTCAAACTTTATTAAATTATTAGCTCTATTTCTAGGTTCTATCGCAACACTTTTCATTTATTGGAGGGCTCTAAAAGAAGATTACGAAAAAGAAAAAATCTTTTCGAGTGGACTAATCATGCTAATCGGAATGTTTCTAGGCTTATTGACAATTTATTTGCCCGCTAAAGACAGTTCCACAAACGTTATTATTAATCCCAAGGGGTTTTGGTTTTGGGGAAGTCTATTGGGTTTTTTTTTAGCACTTTTATATTCAGCTAAAAAATTGAAAATCAAGCCGTATGAGGCTATCGAATCCCTAGTGCCGGGAATTTTTATAATCGCATCTCTTTATTCTTTAACAAGCTATTTGCTTACAAGAGATAATCATTTTTTACTATTTCTGGCAATTATTTTTTTTCTCGGTATTTTGTTTACTTTTCTTAAATCAAAATACAAATCGTTTTCTTGGTATAAATCGGGAAAGATAGGTTTGTCTGGAATATTTACGTTGGGAGCATTTTTTCTAATTCGAGTTGTTTTGGCAATAAAACTTCCTCAGAGCTTTCTTGTTGCAGGAAGAGTCGATCTTATTCCATCTGCTATAATTTCTTTTCTTATGTTTTTTTTGGTGTATAATTTATCTGAAAGCCATGGTTGATAAAAAAGCAAGCAAAGCTAAAAAAATTGGAAAGGTAGTAATAGCACCCGTTAGGTATCCGGCAAAGCTGGTTATTCCAGTTGCATATTTCTTAAACGATCAGATCAAATACCTAAAAAAAAGAAAAAAGGATGTCGAAGATTCGGATCCTTTCAAAAATGTGGATAGAATATTAGATAACGCAGCCCCAGATGCGGATGCAGAAGAGCAATTTGGGCATGCAAAAAGCAGGGCAATTGTTAATAACTTGGAAAGAAAAATAATTCAAACAAGACGCGCCCTTACAAGGATTAAAATTGGCAAATACGGCATATGTGAGTCGTGCGGTGAGATGATAGACACGGATAGGCTTATGATATATCCGGAAGCCACGCTCTGCGTCAAATGTGAATCCAAAAAAGAAAAAAGTAAGTGAAAAACCCCAGAATTATTTATGAAGACCAAGAAATTATTGTTATTGATAAGCCCTCAGGTTGGGTGGTAAACGAAGCCGAAACGGTAAAAACGCCCACTTTGCAGTCATGGCTTGAGAAAAAAAATTATCCCCTGGCAAAAGACAAAAAAGCAAGAAGTGGTATAGCTCATAGATTGGACAAAAACACAAGCGGAATATTGCTTGTTGCCAAAAACACAAGCTCTCTGCAAATTCTCCAAAGTCAATTTAAAAAAAGAACAACCCAAAAAATTTATTATGCTCTTGTCCATGGTCGAGTAGATCCCCCAAAAGGGAAAGTCCTCGCTCCTATAGGCAGGCTTCCTTGGAATAGAGAGCGCTTTGGCGTATTTCCCGGCGGAAAAGAGGCACAAACAGATTATGAACTAGTTAAGTTTTATACAAATCAGAAAGAAAAGCTTACTTATAGCTTTCTTAAACTTTTCCCCAAATCCGGCCGTACACACCAAATCAGAGTTCATATGAAATATCTAGGACATCCTATCGTATCAGATGATTTCTATGCAGGCAGAAAAACTTCAAGAAAAGATAAAATGTGGTGTCCAAGGCTTTTTCTTCATGCCGGTGAAATCTGCTTTGTTCACCCCAAAACTCAAAAAAAATTACTTTTCAAATCCCCTCTTCCGAAAGACTTAGCAAGCGTCCTTTCTTCTTTACAAGAGCAATAAGGCTCAGATAGACTCTTATTAGATATGGACTTCACATCTGTTTCGATAATTATAGCTGTAGCGGCCACTTTTGGTTTGCTGGCAAAAATCCTCAAGCAACCCATAATTGTAGGCTATCTCTTAGCGGGCTTTATTCTTGCAGCAGCAGGCTTGATAAAGGAGAGCGAGGCTTTATCATCATTAGGCAAGATTGGAGTCACCCTTCTTCTTTTTTTACTTGGACTTGAGATGGATATAAGGCAATTTCCGTTCCTTGGAAAAATAGCGCTTTTGACGGGTGTCGGCCAGATAGTTTTCACTTCACTATTGGGATTTATTTTAGCGGGATTGCTCGGTTTCGGTGCAATAACGTCAATTTATATCGCGATATCGCTTACTTTTTCATCCACGATAATTATGGTAAAGCTTCTTTCTGAAAAACAGGACTTAGATAGCCTATATGGCAAGATTTCAATAAGTTTCTTGTTGGTTCAGGATTTTGTTGCCGTAGGGATACTGCTTGCGCTTTCGTCGCTTGGAAAGGGCGGTTTTGCTGGAGAAGAAGCGCTTACTCTTCTTATAAAAGCAGGAATTTTAATATTTATAGTCTCTATTCTATCCAAAAAAATTATCCCTGGTATTATTGAGAAAACCATAGCCAGTTCATCTGAGCTTTTGTTTATTTCAAGTATAGCCTGGGCTCTGGGCTTTGCAAGCCTAGTAGCCGGACCATTTGGTCTTACACTAGAAATTGGTGGATTTTTGGCTGGTATAACGCTCTCAACTCTTCCGGAGCATATTCAGATTGCTTCAAAGACACGGCCCCTTCGAGATTTTTTCCTAACAATTTTTTTCCTACTTCTTGGTAAAGAACTTTTAGTTTCAGAACCCATATTTCCGCTTTTACTTAACGCAAGCGTCTTTTCTCTTTTTGTACTTTTAGGTAACCCTCTTATAGTAATGATAATAATGGGTCTAATGGGTTATAGAAAAAAAACATCCTTTTTGGCAGGTCTTACTGTAGCTCAAATTTCTGAATTTTCATTTATATTGATGTCTGTTGGCTTGGGTTTTAGTCACGTTACCGAAGCCGATGTAGCAACAGTCGTAATTGTTGGAATAATTACAATGGTTACTTCTACTTATTTAATATTGGGTGCGGACAAAATTTATAAAAAAGTCGAAAAAATGCTATCTATTTTTGAAAAACGTTTTCCAAACGAAAAAAAATTTGGTAAGCAAAGTGAAAACAAAAATCATATTGTTATAATAGGCTGCGACAAAACGGGTTCTAGACTAGTCAAATACTTAACGAGCAAAAAAATTAAATTTAATGTAATTGATTATGATCCAAAAGTTTTCTCGCGTCTCTTGAGCGATGGAGTAGAGGTAATCTTTGGCGATATTGCCGATGAGGAGATTGTTAAGGCGGCAAATATTTCTGAAGCAAGCCTTGTTATTTCCACAATAAATAATCTAAACGACAATCTTGCTTTTCTGGACATAATAAAAAGTTTTCCTAAAAAGCCTTTTACAATTTTTACCGCAATGGGGAAGGAGGAGGGGAAAAAGCTCTACGAAAACGCTGCCGACTACGCGGTAATTCCGGATTTCGTAGCAGCGGACTTTATAAAGCATCTTATTGTAATTTATTTAAAGAAAAAGTCAAAATTTAAAAGTTTGGCTAGATTAAATAAAGAAAATTTTTAACTACTATGCCTGCCCGCAGAAAAAATAAAAGCAAAAAAAATAAAGCTCGACTCTTGTTTTTCGTCCCTCTTGCTTTGGTAATTTTCATAATCTTAAAAATTGTTCTTCAAAAGTCACTTTGGATCGGAGGAACAAGGCTGGTTGTCGCTGTCAACGAAAGAGACAAAAGTGCCTCTATCGTAGTAATAGATAGAAATACAAATTCAGTTACAAAAATCAATGTTCCTAAAAATACACAGATTGATTTGTCCTACGGACTAGGCAAGTGGCAGGTGGGTTCTGTATGGGATCTGGGAAAGCAAGAGGGGTTGGAAGGTGAGCTTCTTTCGAAGAGTCTTACAAAATCTCTTAAAATGCCAATAGATGCATGGGCAGACAGTGACTTTCTTGGTTTTTGGCAAGGAAGTCTTTTGTCCAAAACTCGCTCTTTTGTCAACTTTTACCAAACAAACCTTTCTTTTAAAGACAAAATAATAATTTATCTTTTTAGTTTAAAAATTCAGCCGTCAAATACATATAATATAAATCTGGCTGAGACAATGTTTTTTGAAAAAGTTCGTCTTGCAAGCGGGGAAGATGGCTTTATTGCAAAAAACAACCCACCTCCATCATTAACAAAGCTTTTTGTAGTTAACGAACTTTTCAAACAACAGCCCCCAAAAATTAAGCTCGTCGATAAAAGCGATTCGTCTTTATCTAAATTAGACATACAAAACTTGACCGCTATTTTGGAAGCGCTGGGCGCAAAAGTAATAGGAATCGAAAAAAAAGAATATTCAAGTGTTAATTGTATCGTAAACTACGCTGGCAATAAGTCTTTTTCTCAGAAAGTCTCTAATATTCTGGGCTGTAGCTTAGGAAAAGAAAACACGGATGTTGATTTAGAGTTAGTGCTCGGCAGTGAATTTGCCCGAAGATTCTAGTCTAATTATTACCTTAACTTCCCCCTCAGACCATGATTTAAGATAAGCTTTGTATTTTTCACCCTTATTCATAAGATTGATAACATGACGGGCAATGTCATCTGGAAATCTGCCTATATATTTACCGTCAAAACTTGAAATACTTACTCTGTGTTCGCTGGCAAGTATTTTTACAGGCTCCCCGCACCCCATCGAGCATATAATTCTCTTATCTCCGACATGCAGTAAATTTATGACCTTAGTCTTGCCCGGTTCTTCCAAAAATGTTTTATGAAAAGTTGTAGAAATAGATATTCGCTTTTCAATTTTTTCCGCAGGCGATGATGAAGAAAAAAGACTATACCTTTCAAGATTTCTTTGCGCAATTGGATCAAGCGAATCCACAGAAATAGCTTTGTTTGCCCATTCTATTGCGCTTTGGATATCTCCCAATTCAAAATACGCTCTGGACAATCTATTTAGTGCATCCACATTTTCAGGCGCAAGACTGAGTATTTTTTTGTTTATTTTAATAGCCTCTCTCCAGTTATTCTGAAGTGCGTAATCTATCGCTTTTCGGGCAAGGTCTTGCATCCTGTTTCCTTATGAGTATAAATGTAAGATTCTCTATGTCAAGGGTGTTTTAGTGATATAATAAAGCCAAAATGAGTGGTCATAGCAAGTGGTCAACAATAAAGAGACAAAAAGCGGCAAACGACGCAGCAAAAGGAAATCTTTTTTCTAAACTCTCTCGCGCTATATCAATAGCTGTAAAAACCGGGGGAGGGGATAACCCGCATACAAACTACAAATTAAGAATTGCCGTGGATGCGGCTAGGCAGGCAAATATGCCAAAAGAAAACATTGAGCGTGCGATTGCAAGAGGGCAAAGCCAAGATGCGAATTTGGAAGAAATAACATATGAAGGATTTGGCCCGGGCGGAGTCAGCTTAATGGTCGAAGCGGCTTCAGACAATAAAAACAGAACCGGCCAGGAAATTAAAAATATCTTTGAGAAATCGGGAGGTAGGTTTGCCGGTCCGGGATCGGTGTCTTTTAACTTCGTTTCAAAAGGAATGATTTTGGTATCCAAAAAAGATAATGAATCGCTTCAAGATCTTATTCTTTCTTTGATAGATACAGGAGTGGAAGAGATAGAGGAGGCTGAGTCTTTGGCTGTCGTCTTTGTTCCGCCCAAAGAGCTTTTTGATTACAAAGAGCTTTTGGAAAAAAAGGGATTTAATGTCCAGAAAGCGCAGCTTGTCCAAAAACCTTTAAATTTTGTTGTTCCGGAAAAAGCCGATGCCCAAAAAATAGCTTCTCTTATTAAAAAACTTGAAGATCACTCCGATGTACAAAGAGTTTATTCGAATCTATCGGATTCAAATATCAATCGCTGAATGTCCAAAAGAGCAAAGATTATTATTACGACAATACTTCTTGCTGTAGGATTCGTCGGAATAAATTTAATAGAAAACGAATTTAAAACAGCAGGAATACTTGGTCTTTCCTTGGCTACGCTCCTTCTTTTTACGTGGTCTCTTAAAGAGGGGATTGGTTTTAATGCGACCGCGCTTGTTTTAGTGCTTCCCACGCTTTACACGCTAGGAGTTGGTATATTTTGGTTTCTTTTGCCTGCGTCTTTAATTGCAAGAGTACCGGTAATTCTTCTCTATAGCATAGGAATTTACTCACTTGCTCTTACAAATAATATATTTACAGTTTCTGCTGTGCGCACAATAGCTCTTTCAAGAGCGGCAAAGGGAGTGGGCTTTGTTCTTACACTTTTTACGGCCTTTCTTTTGTACGATGCAGTATTGTCTTTAAAAGCGCAAATATTTATCAATGCCTTACTAATTTACCTTGTATCCTTTCCGCTTTTTCTTCAAGGACTTTGGATGAGCAAAATAACAAAAAATATCGACAAAGAACTTTTTATTTTTTCTTCCATACTCTCATATCTTGTAACAACCTCTGCAATATTTTTATATTTTTGGCCTGTCACACTTGTTGTAGGCTCAATATTTCTTACGGTTGAAGTCTACGTTTACCTCGGTTTAGGTCAAGCTAGGGTAGAGGGGAGACTCTTTCGCCAAACTCTTCGGGAATATGCACTTGTGGGAATACTAGTCTTTCTGACGATGATAATTGTTACAAATTGGCGAGGTTAATTAAGCTTAGATTTTTTAATAAATATCGTCAGCAGGAGATAGGGGAGAGGGGTAAACAAATGTCCTATAGTCCTATAGTTTAATTATTTTATTCATTATTTTTCACAAAAAATTATAGGTTTTTTCACAAATGATATCATTTGATATAGTTATTAAATTCAATTTACTCTTGATAGACAGACAAGAGCATTTGTTTTTTAACATCAAATGACAACTTCACAACACTAAAGTTATTACTACTTTTTTAAAATACTGCTACTTTCCCTAAAAACTGTCTCTTAAATACATAGTCGTACAATATAACTTTTACGACATATATAAAAATAAGAGTGGAGAATAAACATCATTTGTAATCAACTACCGCGGCGTGTCTCTATCAATTAATAAACTAATTAATATTACCTAAAAAACCCTATTTCCAAAAACTTTTATATTTTTTATTCACAAACTTTATACGAAATATTTTTATTTAAAAACGTGTATAAAGATAGTGTGAAAATTCCAATTTTACGGGATTAACAATACACACATAAATAAAAAAGATGATATAAGTATCGTCTTTATGTTTAGACAGGCCTTAGAATCGATCTGGTAAAGCCATTTTAACAGGCTTTTGTTATTAATGACTTTTAAAAAACGATAAAATAAATTGATGATTATAGATTTAATGACTAAAATAAACTACTAAAAATTTTTTTCTGCATCTGACATTTGCTATTTGACATTTGACGTCTAAATATTGACAATTTAATTATTAGTCGCACAATATATTTTCTACTTGATCATTTTCCCCTACTCTGTTATACAGCTGATTATGAATAAAGAAAGGGCTTTGGAATTAAATAATCGAATTGACACCCGCCTTGATCGCCTATTTTCAAGATATCCAGTTATCACTTTCGACATAGACGGAGTTCTTGCACACTCAGCTGCGATAGTAACTGCCATAGCCTCAGATAGGTACAATGTTTATTTTGATCCAAACGAAATAGATGACTGGGGAGCCCTAAGATCAATCGCTCTTCAAGCTGGGTTGAGTGAAGAAAGTGCCAATGAAATCGAGGATCTTTGGTCTAATCCGGAAGTGTTAAGGCAGTCGCTTCCAATCCCGGGGGCTATCCATTTTTTAAAGCGGATCTATACACACTCTTTAGATAGAAAAGATTCTGCAGTCTATGTAATTACCTCAAGAGATCCGGCTTTTAATGACTCAACAGTCGATTGGTTTAAAGAATACGCTCCTTTTTTCCCAAAAGAAAACATCTTTATAAGGGAAAATTTAAGCCTAGAAGGTGGAATTTTTAAGGCCAAAAGAGTTAGAGAATTAGGTTCTTGCTTGCATTTTGAAGACTCAGAACACCAAGCAAAAACGATTCTTAAAGAGTGTCCTGATACAACAGTAGTCTTTCTAACCTATGGCAAAACACCAAATAGATTGGGTAAGCATCCAATGCTTATTCACATAAACAGACGCTATCCGACATATATGTGGGAGATATATAATGCTATTTTAAAAGAAAATGTATTTTTTCCAAAAGAATAATAAAAATCATTGTCGCACAATATGTTGACATCAAAAGCAATTTATGCTTAACTTTATTATAATAAGCGTCTCTACCCTGCTCTATTAAAAGCACTTTTTCCAATTTAAAAAAATGACTGCCCAAAAAGTTAAAAAAGACTCTGAGCTTGAAATGAAGATCTATTCTTATCTTCAATATCTTGAGGTGGAAAAGGGGGCCTCTCCCCTGACAATTAGAAATTACAATCACTACTTAAATAGATTTACAAACTGGCTTGAAGAACAAAACTTAAAGAAAACTTTGTCAAATATAAACCCCCAAACAATGCGAGATTATAGAATATATCTGTCGAGACTATTAGACGCCAAGGGAAATCCCCTCACCAAACGCACGCAAGGATATCACGCAATTGCTATAAGGTCGTTTCTCAAATGGCTTATAAAAAATGATTACAAAGTAATGTCCCCGGATAAAATTGATCTTCCCAAAATTGAAGATAGACAAATCAAATTTCTCACAGGAGATCAGATTGACAGGTTGCTAAGCGCACCTTCGCTTAGCAAAATTACTGGAAAAAGAGATAAAGCAATCCTTGAGGTTCTTTTTTCAACGGGGCTTAGGGTTTCAGAGCTAGTTAAGCTTGATCGAGAGAGGCTTGATCTCCAAAGGCGTGAGTTTAATGTAATAGGAAAAGGCGGCAGGTCAAGGGTTGTGTTTCTTTCCAAAAGAGCTGCAGATTGGGTAGAAAACTATCTTAAAGCAAGATCTGATCGTTTAAGGCCGCTTTTTATACGCCATAAAGGTAAAATGGACGTTTCACACCCAGACGAGAAAATGCGCCTTACTCCGAGATCTGTTCAAAGAATGGTCAAAAAATACGCAAGAAAAGTAAAAATAGCAGTAGATGTTACACCGCACGTTCTTAGACATTCATTCGCTACGGATCTCTTGATAGCAGGAGCTGATCTCCGCTCGGTCCAAGAAATGCTCGGCCACAAAAATATCGTTACGACCCAAGTTTATACTCACGTAACAGACAAACACCTAAAAGATATTCATGAAACCTTCCACGCCAAAGGAAGGTAAAATTTTATATAACTTTCTTTTCAAGCTTTACATTTTGAGATTTGTTAAGAGTTGTTATCGCAGCCACCCTATCGTCTTTTTTCGCAAATCTCATTAAAATAACTCCTTGAGTAGCCCTGCCCATTTGAGGGATATTTCTTACTGGCAGTTTAATTATTTGTCCATGCGTACTTGTAATAACCACTTGTTCGCTTTTTTGTGTTACCAATGTCACGGCAGCTACTTTTCCTGTTTTTTGGTTTACAATAGCCGCTCGTACACCCTTACCGGCCCTTTTTTGTACAGGAAAAAGCTCCACCTTGGTTCTTTTACCGTAACCCCGCTCGCTTAAGGTCAGAATGTCTCTAAAGTACTTTATCCTTTTGTCGTTTGATTTTTTAATTTTTTCCGGGAAAACCTCCATACTAATAACCCTGTCGGTATGCGATAAATCGATTCCCTTTACACCCGTAGTTGCTCTTCCCATGTTGCGTACATTTTTTTCAGAAAAACGAATCGTCTTTCCCTCGGCAGAAAAAAGCATTACATGGTCATCTCCGCTACTTGCGGCGACCCTTACCAAACTATCTCCCTCGGTAAGCCTAATAGCAATAAGCCCGTTGGAGCGAAGGTTTGTAAAATGCTTCATAGATGTTTTTTTAACAACACCTCTCGAGGTACACATAATAAGATTGTTGGATCCGGGATCTCCGTTTACTGTGACAAGAGACATTACAAGCTCGTTCTGATCAAGATCTATTATATTTACCAGCGCCTGTCCCTTTGATTGTCTGCTTGTTTCGGGAATTTCCCAAGCTTTTGTGCCGTACACCTTGCCAAGATTCGTAAAGAAAAGAATAGTATCATGAGTGGTTGCCGAAACAAGATGTTCTATCTCATCCTCTTCTTTAGTGGTCATGCCAAGAACTCCCTTTCCGCCTCTTCTTTGGGCTTTGTATATACCTCTCGGCACCCTTTTAACATATCCCGTTTTTGTTACCGTAATAAGAATATCTTCCTTGGCTATTAGATCCTCTTCTGAGAAATCACCTATTTTTTGTTTATAAATTCTAGTCCTTCTTTTGTCTCCGTAAGCTTTCTTTAACTGTTCTACCTCTTCGGAAACAACGTCAAGCACTTTTTGTGGGTCTCTTAATATCGCAGTCAGCTTATCAACAAGCTTTTTTACTTCTTCATACTCTTTTTCGATTTTTTCGCGTTCAAGAGCGGCTAAGCGTCTAAGCTGCATATCAAGTATCGCAGTAGCTTGAATTTCCGTAAAAGAAAACTTTTTTATAAGGTTCGTTTTGGCATCATCCTGGGTTCTGCTTTTTCTGATAGTAGCAATCACATCGTCAAGATTATCCAAAGCAATTTTTAGTCCCTCTAATATATGAACCCTTCTTTTTGCCGCAGTTAGCTCGAAAATTGTCCTTCGGGTAACTACCTTTTGCCTGTGCTTTACATATTCGACAAGAATCTGTTTAAGATTTACGGTATGGGGTGTGCCATTTACCAAGGCTACAAAATTTGACGGAAAGCTCGTCTGAAGCCTTGTGTGTTTATAGATGTTGTTAAGAATATTCTTTGGCTTAGCATCCCTTTTAAGCTCAATAATAATGCTCATCCCTTCTTTGTCCGATTCATCCCGAAGAGTAGATATCCCGCCAAGCTTTTTGTCTCTGACAAGATCGGCTATCTGTTCAACAAAAAGAGCCTTATTTACCTGATATGGAAGTTCTGTTATTTCAATTATTGATTTACCTTGGCTTGATTCTTTTATTTCTGCAATTCCTCTTACAGTGACTTTTCCTCTTCCTGTTGCATACATGTCTACAAGATTTCTGGCCCCGTAAATTGCTCCTCCGGTTGGAAAATCAGGCCCTTGAATGTGCATAAGCAATTCTTCAACGGTAATATCAGTCTCAAAACTTATATCTTCTACCTTAAGTTCATCTTCTTCAAAACCCGCTTCTTTTCCGGAAGCTATTAAGCTTATTTTTTTTATAAAAAAGTCGGCTTCGTTTTTTTCATTTTTTTTGCCGGCATTTTCATAAATCGCCTTGCCTCTTTTAATCATGGCAACAATTGCGTTTGCTACCTCGGTAAGGTTGTGGGGCGGAATTTTCGTAGCCATTCCCACAGCTATACCTTCGGATCCCATAAGAAGCAGATTTGGAAGTAAGGCCGGTAGATAAACAGGCTCCTTTAATGTTGCGTCAAAATTATCCATAAATTCAACGGTATCCTTTTCGATATCAGAAAGCATGGGGGTGGAAATTGGGGCAAGTCTCGCTTCTGTATAACGCATGGCCGCCGGAGGATCCCCGTCAACGGATCCGAAGTTTCCCTGTCCGTCAACAAGAGGGTATCTCATAGAAAATTCCTGTGCCATCCTGACCATTGCGTCATATACCGAAGAATCTCCGTGCGGATGGTATTTTCCAAGCACCTCACCCACAACTTTCGCGCTTTTTGAATAACTAGATTTAGGCCCAAGACCCATCTGATGCATGGCATAAAGGATCCTTCTGTGGACTGGTTTGAGCCCATCTCTTATATCGGGAAGCGCACGAGCTACGATTACGCTCATTGCGTAATCCAGGTAGCTTTTGGAAAGTTCCTCGGAAATTGCCGTGGGTATTATGTCTGCTTTCCTAACTGTCATATTAATTTGAAAAAAAAGTAGGCGCTATAATACGCCTATTAATATTTTACCTCTAAGACTCCTCCTAAGCAAGGATGTTTTGAGGCTGAGAAGTTTAAAATTTTTTCATAAATCTATACATTTCTATCAAAGCGATCACAAAAAAAGAAAAAGCAGATGCACTAGTAATTGGGAGATAAATTCTTATTCCCAAAACTTCAATCGATATGTCCCCAGGAAATGTAGGAAAGTCAATCCTAGAAGACAGTGTTATAAGCGCAAAAAAACTTACCACAAAGACTATTAAAAAAATAGGCCCATACTGTTTTAATAATTTCTTATACCAAGTATTCATTTTTACTTATTTTCATAAACTGTCCCGCTAAAAACATCGTCGGGCTTGTCTTCTTTGCTGTTTTTTGCGTAGTCAACAACGAGCCTTCTGCCCATAAAAAGCGTTCCGTTTAATTCCAAAACAGCTTTTTTTGCAGACTCGTTCTCGAAAAATGTCACAAACCCATATCCTTTATTTTTATTTTTCAAGCTTTTGTCGGGAATTACCATTAATTCTACTATTTCGCCGTATTTTGAAAAAAGATTTATCAAATCCTTATTTGTGGCATCGAAATTAATATTGCCAATATATATTCGGCTTAACATATATTACCTATTTTACTTGTTTGGAACTATAAAAAAAGATAGAAAATAAGCCATTATACCGGGCACAAAACCGCTCAAAGAGGCAATTACAAGAAATATAATCCTAAGTACTGTGCTGTCTATTTGAAAGTATTCTGCCATACCTCCGATAATTCCAAAAATCATTTTATCCTTTTTGCTTTTTTTAAATTTTTTTTTCTTCACTAACTCCCTCCCCTTTTTCTTTTAGATTTACAACTATAGGTCTTAAGATATATACTCCGATTTTAGATATTTTATACCCTACCCCACCTATAAAACCCATGAGTATGGTATGCGCAATTACATTTGATGTCTCGTTTAATTCTCTTTCAGAAAGAATCTCGATCCTTAACCTCTCCCTGCTTCCCTCAACCGGCATTTCAATAGAAACCGGTTCAAAATGAAATAGAGAAATTGCAGATATTTTTCTTGTATATACCCGATAGACATTTATGCCGGAATACAAAATAATTAAAACACCCAAAACCAGAAAAATATACCCTACTACTTTTTCACTCATAGTTTGTTTATTTTAAAATATTCTCTAAAGAATATAAATGTCTTGATTATATTCACTAAGCCCGACAAGCTCTCCCTTGCCGTTCGCAACATGCTCGATTGGCGTACAGTATTTACATCCTCCTTTGGGGCATTTAAAGTGCTCAAGCTGTCTTGCGAGTTTAATCCTTTTTGCTTCTTTATAAACAGCATCGTAAGAGCTTGCAATATCAGGCAACTTCATCGTCGTTGGAGAATCGTTTCGCTCAAGATACCAGTAGCTTGCTTTCTCAACAGCTCTTTTTTGTGTGTTGCTGGCAAGTAGCAAATAAATCGGAAGTTGCAAAGAGTTATCGTCTTCTTCAACTCGTCCCGTTTTAAAGTCAATAATATGAACGTTATTAGTTTCTTCATTGTATTCTATCCAGTCGATCTTCCCGCAGAGAATAATTTCTTCTTCCAACGATAGCCAATACCACGGAAGTTGGGATTTTATCTTGATCGCCTTGTTCAAAAGAGGGCCTGGATTTGATTTTATTTTTCTAATCATTTCAATGCCGCGCTCATATTCACGGCTTTCTTCTTCCTTGCTTTTAAAGCCGCCCTTTTTTCCAGTCACTTTTTGCCAAGACTGTGCGAATTTTTTCTCAAGATCGGTTCTAAAGCGTTCAGAACAAGGAATTCTAGATAGTGATTCTATGGTGTCATGTACTGCTTGGCCCAAAGCAAGCGGAGGATTCATCAAAGTTATTTTATGCCCACTTAAAGGATCTTTATAAATATTACGAAAGTAATAAAGCCGCGGGCATTTAAGAAAGTCTCCTATTGAGCTGTGTGATACCCAAAGCGCTTTAAATTTATCCTTTTGCATAAAACTTATTTTATCATGAGAGAAATTGTGATATTATTTTTCAATGGGTAAATTTCTTTTAACCATAGTTATAGCATTTGCAATAATTCTTCTCATTCTTTCCTATCTTGGCCAAATTGCCATTCCTTCATTCAATTTCCTGCCAAGCTAAAAATCCCCAAAAATACTTTCTCTAATCTTTTTTTCATTATCTACGGCTTCTAAATAGTACTTAACACGTTTCGATATTGATTTGATTTGTTTTTCGGGTAGTATTGCAACCTCAATTTTTTTAAAGTCATTTAAAGACACGCTCGGAATCAAGCTCCCCTTTTTCAAGGCTTTGATCTGAGACAAATAATCCTCGCTTTTTAAAAAATAGAGCAAATAAAACGGATTGATCTTAACTTTTCTTAAAACGCAAAAACCATTACTTACAATAGCTCCGCTATGATTTTTGTCAACAACAGCAACCGCCTGTCTTTTACTGCCAAGATACTCACCCGCAAGTGAAACAAGCAAATCTCCTTGTTTGATACAATACGAAGCTCTTTTTGGAAGGCTTGACGAAAGATATTCGCGCGAATTTCCTATTTGAAACCTTTTAGCATCAATATCAGAAATAGAAATATATTTTATCTGTCCCGACAGTTTCGAGGTGTCAACTTTTTCGGATATAATTGTAGATATCTCAGAAATTTTTTTGTAGGTTACTTTTTTATTTTTCCTAGTAGGATTTTTGTTGTGCTCATAGTCAAACCTGTCAAGGACAGCTCTCTTTACGGCTAAATTATATTTTTCAGTAACGCCTATCCCGTCTATGTATTTTTTAAATTCTATCCGGTAATTTTGAGAAACTTTGCTTATTTTTCTTAAAATAAGAACGGAAGTTTTAACCGTAGTTCCAAAGGGCTGAAAAGTGCTTTTGGGTAGATCAATAACATCGGTTATTTTTGTTTTTTCTTTAATATAGTCTCTTACATAGCCAAGGCTTTTATTTTCAAGATTTCCGTTTGGCAGGATAATAACAATGGCACCTCCCTCACGGGCCATTTCAATAGATCTTTCTACAAAAAGTATCTCGGGTACAACACTTTTAACTTTACCGTTATAAAGATCGTATTCGGAAAGTACGGCTTTGTTAGATATTTTGGCCTGTTTTCCAAAGGGGGGATTCGTAAAAACAATATCGGCAAAGCCATCGAATTTTTTTGTCTTCTGTTTGTTTAGAGAATCAGCAACAATAATTGATGAAGGATCAAATTGCGATAAAATAACGCTCATTTTAGCTATTCTGGCAATAGTTGGATTTATTTCAATTCCGAATATATTGCCGTTTGACATTTCCCCTAGGTATTTTTTTGCCTCAATCAAAAAACTACCCGATCCGCACGCCGGATCGAGAATCCTTTCCCCGGCTTTTGGTTTAATCTTTTCTACACAGATTGAAACAACGCTTTGCGGGGTAAAAAATTGTCCGCGTTCGCTACGTTGTTTTTCATTTACGTAACTCTGAAAAGCAGCTCCAGGCATTTGCGTCATAATTTTTTCGAATTTAACCCGGGACAAAAGGCGAATTGAATATCCAAGCGTTAGCGATTTAAGCTTGATTTCGCTATCTTTTTCGAAAACATCAGGATAAATTCTTTTAGTTTCTTTATAAAGATCATTTATTCTTTTTGAAAAAGAAGTGGAATTTTTTCCAAGATTAAGCATTCGGTATTCTCTATCGGAAATAAAAAAATGCCCGAGTCTTATGTTTTTATCAACAAAACCGATAAAAAGTATTTTTATAAATTCATCAAAAGCCTGTTGTCTCGAATAGCCCTCATTAGCGTAAATAAAATTGTGTATTCGATCAAATGTTATTTTTATATTTTCCATTTCCCAAGAGTTTAGTTTTGATTATATCAAGAGCCTTTGTGTCGTGTACTTGAGTAGTTAAGTTAAAATAGGTTATGCATAATAAATCGCTCAAAATAGTTTACTCTCTTTTTGGCCTTGTTTTTCTTGTTGCAATGATATCCGTAGTTAGCCGGTATAAACTTGGTGGTAATGCAGACCCAACCCCTTTATCAAAGGTTCTAAGTGCTTCTCCCGAGCTGGATCAAAACACTATAGAAGTTAGCTTAAATAACAAAAATTTTAAAGTAGCTTGGTTTTTGGCTGAAGATCCTTCAAAAATAAAACTAATATCAAATCTTGCTGCTTCGGTATCTGCAAAAGAAGCTAGGGAAAGTTTAAGGTGTAAGTTTCTAGCAAGTGCTGGTTTCTATTCAAAAGATTCAAATCATCTTGGAATTTTTATTTCCGAGGGGGAGCAAATAAGCCCAAGGATTAAAAGCGAGCTCTTTGACTCGTTTTTTACAATAAACTATTTTGATACTCCAAGGATAAGCAGAACATTGCCAAAAGACCCTTTAAGGATTGCACTCCAGTCCGGCCCAATGCTTATTGAGAATGCGGATTTGTTATCTTTGTCAATTAAAAATGATAAACCTTCAAGAAGAATAGTAGCTGCCGTTACCGGAGAAAATAAGGCAGTTTTTATTGCGATTTATGCAAAAGAGTCGGCATTTTCAGGCCCGATGCTCGCTGATCTTCCCCAGATTGTTGATTTAATTTCTAAAGAAGCGAATCTGGGCATTGCAGACGCTATTAATCTGGATGGTGGCTCAGCATCGGCTTTTTTTAACGGCAGTATTAGCCTTTCTGAGATCTCACCTGTGGGGGGATTTTTTTGTTCTGAATAAATTTTTCTTGTTTAATTTTTCGCAAACGCTCGTAAAAAAGGCTTTTTGAAAATTTATAGATTGCATAAGGGATATTTCTTTTCAGCCTTGAAAAAATCTTAACCTGCCTTTCTGCACTAAAAGACTGGGCTGTTTGCCTGAAGTTTATATTTCTGCCTTTCCTTATCACTCTATAATTATTATATAATTGTAGATAAATTTTTTGTGACTAAAAAATACAGTTTTTATAGACCAAATAAATCAAGATTGGCTCTTTATTCGATGTCTGGTGTTGGAGCTACTGCGATAATAGTAAATATTAGAGCAGGTTCTTTTTATGAGAACGAAAAAAATTGGGGAGCTTCACATCTTCTTGAGCATCTGACTTTTGACGCAACTAAAAGTTTTAGCAAAGAAATAGATATCGAGCTTTTTAAAGAAAACTACTGTATACATGCAGACGCTGTAACAAGCGGAGAATATATCGAGTACTGGTTTAAATTTCCTTCTAATTCTGCAAAAGAAGCGCTTTTTCTTCTGGAAGAAATTATCTACAATCCAGCATTAAAGGAAAAGGATTTCGTGCGCGAGAAAAAAATTGTCAATCAGGAGTATATAGACAGATTCAGTACTCCCCATGGTCGTTTTATGCGCTCGATTCACGAAAATATATTTGGGATAAACCATCCGTACAGCCGTTATCCAATCGGTACTCCAAAAACAGTTGATAATCTGAAAATAGACGATCTTGAAAAAATCCACAAAAAACATTTTACAAACGAAAATACGACAGTGGTGGTAGCAGGAAAAATTATTCCCGATCTTCCCAAAAAATTGATTCAAATATTAAAAAAAAGAAATATTGGGAAAAAAGAATTGATTTCCCCTCCGCCTATAACATCATCTGGAGATTTATTTTGGCACAAAGAGGATGTTGATCAATTTGTAATTTCGCTTTCTTGGATAACAAATAAACGTTTCAATTTGCGCGAGAAAATGCTTTTAAATGTAGCAAACTATATTATAGGCGGTTCGGCAAGGTCACTTCTTTTCAAAAAGCTCAGAATGGAAGAGGGATTGGTTTATTCTACCGGGTCAGAAAAAAGTTTCTATCCTACATGTGTTTGGTTTGAAGCGTACTCTTATACCCGTCCAAAGTTTTCTCAAAGAGTTTACAAAATTATGCTTGAAATAATAAAAGAATTTTCCGATAAAAAAATTAACAACCAAGATTTCAAAAGAGCAATAAATTATCTAAATAAATCAACGCTTTTAAGATACGATTCTGTAAATGGTATTGCAAGTGAGCTTTCTGAAATGCTTTTTTATGAACAAAGGATAATTCTCCCACAAGAGTTAATAAAAATGACCAATTCTTTTACAGAAGAAGAGGTAAGAATGTTTTTCAAAAAAATAATATCCCGGGGCTACTTTTATCCTTCGGTTATGTCTCGCAATAGACCGTGTTTGTGACACACTTGTTCAAATTCCACATTTGTTTCTTCGCCATGCCCTGGGTAAATTAAAGTTTCCTTGGGGAGCTTTAATACTTTTCTTATCGATCGGAAAAGTTTGTTTTTATCGCAGTAAGAAAAGTCGTACCTCCCTACTCCTCCCCCGTAAAAAAGCAGATCTCCTGCAAAAATTATACCTGCTCTCTTTGAATAAAAAGATACGGATCCAGGGGTGTGTCCAGGCGTTTCAATAACTGAAAGCTCTATTTCTCCAAAGGCTATTTTTTTATCGAGGTAAGCGTCAACTTCTGGTGCGGGTCCTGGATCGATTTGGGTAAATCTGATAGCTGATTTTCTAAAATGCCTAAGAAGAAACAAATCTTTTTTGTGTAAATAAAAAGGTATTTTGTAAAAAAGCTTGAGCTCGGCTGCAGCCTGGATGTGGTCAAAATGCCCGTGTGTCGCAACAATCAATTTGGGCTTTAAGTTAAGAAGATATATTTTTTCATATATCAAGCTTGCTTCATCGGCAGGGTCAATAATTACACAATGCTTGCTTACTTTTGAATATAAAATATAACAATTAGTATTAAGTTGTCCGAGAGTAAGTTTGTAAACCTCAAGCATCAACGTTTATGCGGACGCTTTCTCTATAGCCTCAATTGCATTGGATTTATTCTTAAAATCCCTTACCTTTACCCATTTATCAGGCTCAAGTGTCTTATAGTTTTCAAAAAAATGTTTAATTTTATTTTTTATTGGTTCGGCAACGTCGGTAATATCTCTAAAAGCACCGTAAAGAGGATCTATTTTTTCTGTAGGAACTGCCAGAATTTTTGTATCGACCCCTTCTTCGTCCTCCATTTCAAGCATGCCGATGGCTTTACATTTCATGGTAACTCCAGGCATAACTGCCTGAGACGAAAGAACTATTACGTCTAAAGGGTCTCCGTCTTCTCCTTTTGTATTTTTGATATACCCGTAGTTAAAAGGATAGTAAAAAGCAGTATGTAAAAACCTATCTACTATCATTTCTCCGCTTTTTTCATCCACCTCGTATTTTACTGATCCTCCCGCAGGTATCTCAATAAATACACTAAATTCATTCATGACAACTATTATACTAATAAACCGTAAATTTCAAAATACTAAATATCCAAAAAAGCCATTGTTGCATGTGATTGGATAAACTTTTTTCTTGGTGGCACATCCTCGCCCATTAGTGTCGTAAACATTCGATCTGCCTCTTCAAGATCATTAACCGTAATTTGTTTCAAGATCCTTGTTTCTGGATTCATAGTTGTCTCCCAAAGTTCGGTTGCATTCATCTCCCCCAGTCCCTTGAATCTTTGTACTGTTGCTTTATGATTTATTTCCCTTAAATACGCCTCTTTTTCTTCTTCTGTAAATACATACTTTTTGTTTTTGCCATGTTCGATCTTATATAAAGGTGGCATGGCAATATACAAATGTCCTTTTTTAACAAGTTCCGGTAAATGTCTGTAAAAAAATGTCAAATAAAGACTTTTTATGTGGGCTCCGTCAACATCTGCGTCAGCCATAATTATAATTTTATGGTATCTAAGCTTTTTAATATCAAACTGGTCATCAATCCCTGTCCCCAAAGCTATAATTAAACTTTTGAATTTGTCGGATTTGATAATCTGATCAAGCCTTGCCCGCTCGGTATTAAGTACTTTTCCAAAAAGCGGAAGAATTGCTTGAAATTTTCTGTCTCTACCCTGTTTTGCAGATCCTCCTGCTGAATCTCCCTCAACTATGTAAATCTCGGAATTTTCAGGGTTTGTTGACTGACAATCGGCCAATTTCCCGGGTAGCGAAGAGCCCTCAAGAGCGCTTTTTCTTATAACGCTTTCTTTGGCTGCTCTTGCAGCGATTCTGGCCTTGGCGGCAAGAAGAACCTTGTCTAAAATTTTTCTTGCTTCTTGCGGATGCTCTTCAAAATACGTATCAAGTCCGGACTTGACTGTAGAATGAACAATACCCTGAATTTCGGGATTATTAAGTTTTGCTTTTGTCTGGGATTCAAATTGTAAAGATTCCGAAGGCATTTTTACATAAATAATCGCAGAAAGCCCTTCTTTAAGATCTTCGCCTGTTAAGTTGTAATTCTTTTTTCCATTCTCTTCTTTAAAAATTTCGTTTTTCTTTCCATAGTCCACAATCGATCTGGTTAAAGCCATCCTAAAACCCGTCACATGAGTACCGCCATCTGTAGTATAAATTCCGTTTACATACCCTTTTACGTTTTCTGAATATGTATCCGTATATTGAATCGCTACCTCTACGGAAACAGGTGCATTTTCTTGTTTTAAATAAATTACGTCAGAAATGGGATTTTTATCGCGATTTGCGTGCTTTACCATTGTTTTTATCCCGCCCTCAAAATAAAAATTTGCTTCCTCGTCGCTTTTCTCATCGTAAAAATGAAAAGAAAGCCCTCCTACCAGATAGGCTCGGTCTCGAAGCAGAGATTTGACTTTTGATTTGTCAAAGCCAACTTCACTAAAAATGGCTTTGTCTGGCTCAAAAACAGTTATGGTTCCGCTTGCCCCATTTTGGATTTTTGTCATCCACTGCGAAGGAAGCCATTCATCAATTTGCTTTTGTGTTGCAATAGATACTGCCTTTTTGGGCACACCTCTTGAGTACTCTTGGTAGTAAGCATGTCCGTCTCTTAAGACAATTACCAAAAAGTAGCTGGAGAGTGCGTTTACTACAGAAGCACCCACGCCATGCAATCCTCCAGAAATTTTATAGGCATCACCGCTAAATTTGCCGCCTGCATGAAGTTTGGTCATTGTAAGCTCGAGTGCAGATACTCCAGATGAGTGTTTATCAACAGGTATACCCCGTCCATTGTCTTTAATATATGCTTTACCGTTTTGACCAAGATATACCCAGATATCGGTAGCAACTCCGGCCAGACATTCATCTACTGAGTTATCAACTATTTCACGAAGGCATTCATGAAGACCTCTTGAATCGGTTGAGCCGATATACATTCCCGGCCTTTTTCTTACAGGCTCAAGTCCTTCTAAAACTTGGATTTGTTCCGCTGTGTATTTATCACCCGTCATAAAAAAATTATAGCCTGTTTTCTTAAGGCTATAATCTATTATAGCAGAGTTTAATTGTTTGTTTCCATAGATTCAAAATTAACAAAAAGCCGTGTTAATTGAAGATGAATATTCGCATTCGCGTTAATAGCGGAATAAACATAAATAGCTTCATTTGCTTTTCTTGAAAAATCGGGGCTTTTCCTTAAATTTTTATATATTGCCTCAAGCAGGTTTTCAAGAAACAAAAGAGCCTCATCTCTGCTTTTTATGCGACCTAAGATTTCGATTTTCTTTGCTGCCGTTGTCGAAATAAATTCTTTCGCATTTGGATCAACCGTTTTTTGTTTGTAGTTAAATGTTTGGATAGCCTGGCATCTTGATACAATAGTTTGAAGAAGGCTTTCTTTTGAATTGGCAGTAATAATAAACTTAGTGTTTTCGCTTTTTTCTTCAAGTATTTTCAAAAAAGCATTCTGGGCTTCGATAGAAGAAAAATCAAAATTTTTGATTAAGTAAATAGTATCCTCCCCGGAAACTGAGAATTTTACCATTTCTTGCATTTGTCTAACCTGATCAATGTGATTAAGACTAAACTCTATCAATCTTCCCTTAAATTCGGCAATTAATTTTTTAGCCTCTTTTTCTCTTTCAGGGCCTGTTATAAGAAATGCATGCATTAGATTTATTCTATTCATTAGCCAGCTAAGCTGCAACTTGAAGTTGCAAGTGGGTTATACAATAATGTATTTATATGTCTACTGCCACGCTTGCCGATATTCTTGTTTCCCAAAAAGTGCTGAATCCATCAATCGCCGAACAGATTAAGCTTGCTGAAATACAAACTGGTAAGCCCCAAGAAGACATTATCAAAGAGCAAAATCTCGTAAAAGAGGAAGATCTTATCAAAGCAAAAGCCAAGTATTACAATATCCCGTTTGTAGACTTGGGGGCTACGCCTGTAAGCCCTGCAGCCTTATCAGTTTTGTCTCAAGAAATAGCTAAAAAATTTCGGGTTTTTCCCATATCCATTGATCAGCAAAATAAAGAGCTCGTGCTTGCAATGGCAGAGCCTTTTGATCTTGCTGCTATTGAGTTTATAGAACAAAAAACAGACTATCGAGTTAAACCTCAGGCAGCCTCTCCTGCTTTGGTAGATGAATTTATTGCGAAAAGATATTCTACAACCCTTTCACAGGAAGTAACAGCAGCACTAAAAGAAGTAACCTCAGAGGGAAAAATTGTTAAAACCTTGGATGCAACAAAACAAACAGGGATAATAAGGCAGGAAAAAATTAGTGAAATAGTTACACACATTCTTGATTTTGCAGTAAGAGCAAGAGCCTCTGACGTGCACGTAGAACCAATGGAGCGTCAAACCAGAGTACGCTATAGAATAGATGGAATTCTCCAAGAAAAACTCACAATTCCAAGAGAGCTTCATGATGCTCTTATATCAAGGATAAAAATTCTTTCGGGGATGAAAATAGACGAAAAAAGAATCCCGCAGGACGGACGCTTTAACTTCAAAAACCCGGAACAAGAAGTTGATCTTCGTGTTTCCACCCTTCCGACTAGTTGGGGTGAGAAAGTAGTCCTTAGGCTTCTGAAAAAAACAGGAGGAATTCCCGAGCTTCCTGATCTCGGGCTTCGAGGGAGAGCCCTTAAAAACCTGGAAGACGCAATTTTAAGGCCTCACGGCATTATTACAATATGCGGTCCTACTGGTTCGGGTAAAACAACCACCCTTTATTCAGTTATCCAAAAACTCAATACCCCAAAGGTTAATATTATGACTCTTGAGGATCCTATTGAATACAAAATCCACGGAGTAAATCAAGTACAGATCAATCCGGCCATAGGGCTTACTTTCGCATCTGGTCTTCGCTCGTTTCTAAGGCAGGATCCTAATATTATATTAGTCGGTGAAATACGCGACAGGGAAACAACAGACCTTGCTATACAAGCATCTCTTACAGGTCATTTGGTTTTTTCGACTCTTCACACAAACGACGCGGCAGGCGCTCTTCCTAGGCTTTTGGATATGGGTGCTGAACCTTTTCTTCTTGCGTCCTCTATGACAGCTATTGTGGCCCAGCGCGTGTTAAGAAGAATAGACGAATCTACGAAAGAGCCCTATGAGCCGGATCCGAAAGTTTTGGAAGATATGAAAAACGTTTTAGGCCCTCTTTGGCCGAGAGAGGGAGTTAAAGTTCTCTATCGCGGAAAACCCACTTCGGATAACAATAATTCAGGCTATAAAGGAAGAATAGGTGTGTTTGAAGTCCTTCCCGTATCCGAAAAAATTTCGCACCTTATTCTGCAGAGAGCACCGGCATCGGAAATTGAAAAAGAAGCCATATCCGAGGGTATGATCACCATGAAACAAGATGGGTACTTGAAGGTTCTTGAAGGAATTACTACTATAGAAGAAGTACTAAGAGTAGCACAGGAATAATATGGATAAAATAAAAGAATATCTAGAGTTAGCAATAGAACGAAATGCCTCGGATTTGCATTTGATAGTTGGTGTACCTCCAACACTTAGGGTAGATGGGCAGCTTGTGCCTATTCCAAACGAACCAGTTCTTACCCCCGAAGCAACAGAAAGACTTCTAAAAGAAGTGCTTACAGCAGAGCAGCTGGAAAGGCTCTCAGTTAATAAAGAGTTGGATTTTTCACTTCCCTTTTCCGAAAAAGCAAGATTCAGGGTTAATACCTATACCCAAAAAAGAACTTGGGCTGGTGCATTCAGAACAATCCCTCTTAATATTCCGTCAATTGACTCTCTTGGACTTCCTCCAATAATGCACACTTTTACCACGCTAAGACAGGGTTTTATCCTTATTACGGGTCCTACGGGGCATGGTAAATCAACGACCCTGGCAGCGATCCTGGATGAAATCAACGCAAACAGAAAGTGCCACATAGTTACAATTGAAGATCCTATAGAATTTGTTTTCAATTCCCGCCAGTCAATTATTTCACAAAGAGAAATGGGTCTTGATACCCACTCTTGGTCTATTGCACTGCGCTCTGCTCTTAGAGAAGACCCGGATGTGGTGCTTGTAGGAGAAATGCGGGATTATGAAACAATAGCGGCAGCTCTAACAATTGCGGAGACAGGTCATCTTGTGTTCGCAACGCTGCATACAAATTCAGCAGCTCAAACAATCGATCGGGTGGTAGATGTCTTTCCCGAAGAACAGCAAGATCAGGTAAAGCTTCAACTTTCAAATGTGCTTGAAGCCGTAATCTCCCAAAGGCTTATTCCAGCACTTAAGGGAGGAAGGGTTGTTTCTCACGAAATAATGCTCGCAACAACAGCTATTAAAACAGCCATCCGTGAAGGCAAGACCCATCAAATCGATTCAATTATTCAGACTTCAAGCGAAGTTGGCATGAATACGCTAGAAGCCTCTCTTGCCGAGCTCGTTCTTTCAGGGAAAATTAGCGTAGATGCGGCCAAATCATATGCAATAAGGCCGGAACAGCTTAGCAGGCTGATTCATAGGCAGATATGAAAAAATTTACTTACAAAGCGAAAGATGCGCAAGGCAAAACTATCACGGGCAAAGTAGAAGCAGCGAGTTCTGATCAAGCGGCAAAGCTTGTAAGAAAAAGAGGCTATACGGTAATTAGTATAGACGAATCAAAAATAAATCTTTCTTCTCTTTTTGGGTTATTCAGTTCCCGTATAACAAGAGGAGATGTGGCAATCTTCACCCGTCAGCTCGCAACTATGGTCAACGCAGGCCTACCTATTGTAGAATCCCTCTCAATTCTTCAAATGCAATCAAAATCAAGCTTCCAAAATGTAATATCCCAAATTCTAGCCGATGTCGAAGGTGGAGAAAGTCTCTCGGAGTCTCTTAAAAACCACCCTAAAGTTTTTGGTCCCACTTATATAGCTCTTATAAAAGCCGGCGAAACAGGCGGAGTGCTCGATAAAGTTTTAAATAGGCTTGCAGACAATATGGAGCGGGAACAGGAATTTCGAGCCAAAGTAAAAGGAGCGCTTATTTATCCAGCAATTATTGTAATAGGTATGATAATTGTCAGTTTTATTATGATGATTTTTGTTATTCCCAAGCTTACATCACTTTATATGCAATTTGACGCAGAGCTTCCCATAACTACAAAAATTCTTATAACTGTTTCGGATGCTTCGGTACGCTTTTGGCCTGTTATCTTGATCCTTCTTGGTGTTGGCGGATGGTTTTTTTCTTTTTATAAAAAAACGCCCGCTGGCAAAAGAAAAATAAGTGAAATAATCTTTAATATTCCCATAATTGGAGAGCTGCAAAAAGAAATAATTTTAACCGAACTTGCCCGTACTCTTTCTTTAATGGTTGGTTCAGGCGTTCCCATTCTTGAGGGGCTTCAGGTTACCTCGGAAGTAATCGGAAACATTATAATTTCAGAATCACTCCAAGACGCAGCCAAGCAAATCGAAAAGGGCTTTCCTATAGCGTACTCTTTTGCAAAACACCCCGATGCTTTTCCCTACATCCTATCTCAAATGATCGCTGTAGGAGAAGAAACAGGAAAAATGGAAGAAGTACTAATGAAAGTAGGCCACGTCTTCGAGGTAGATAGCGAACAAAAAGTAAAAGCACTCACCTCCACAATAGAGCCTGTGGTAATGATAATACTGGGTATTGGTGTAGCATTTCTTGTAATTTCCGTAATATTGCCGATTTACAATCTAACAACTGTGCTCTAGGTATTGACAATAGGTTTTAACTTGTTTGATTATAGATTAGTTAATAAATCAAAAGGAGGTGATAATGTGTTAAAAAAACAAAACAAAGGCTTTACGCTTATAGAACTTTTAATTGTTATCGCTATATTGGGTACGCTCGCTGTTGTTATTCTTTTGGCTCTTAATCCTGTACAGCAACTTGCTAGAACAAGGGATGCGGGACGGGCCTCAACTGTAGCTCAACTTGGGCATGCAATGGAAGCATACGCAACAACCCATGGCGGGCTTTATCCCACCACCGCAACTTGCGGTGCTAATTGGATAGATACTTGCTTGGTAGATACTGGTGAAATTTCATCAGCACCTAAAGAGGTTGGTTATTCCGCAAACAACGCTAACAGATGTGGCGGGCAGGATAATTGGTGTTATGCCGTAAACAGTGCCCGAGATGAGGCAGTTATTTATGCGGGCGCAGAGGCAAAAAACAATACCAGCAAGTGCCCGGCAGATAATGCATTCTTTGTATATTCAACGGCAGACGGAAGAGGGGGTTTGGTTTGTGGCACTCCATCACCGGGCAACCAAACTTTCGTTGAAGACTAAAATAAGACATCAGCTTAGAAATAAAGGTGCGTTTTTCAAGCTGATGTCTTATTATTCTAATAGAGATTAGGATGGACAAGATTATTTTGCCGATATTTATTTTTTTAACAGGCGCCATTATAGGCTCTTTTCTAGAGGTATTTACCTATCGCTATCCTAGAAAAATAAATCTGACTAAAGGACGCTCTTTCTGCATAAATTGCAAAACAAAAATAGCTTGGTATGACAATATTCCTCTTTTTTCATATCTTTATTTAAAAGGCAGGTGTAGAAATTGCAAAAAAGCAATTCCGTTGAGATCTCCCTTAATCGAAGCTTCAACAGCCTCTCTTTTTCTGCTGGTATTTTTAAGCCGTGCTAGAATTTTTTCAAACGTTTCTTGGCTTAACGAATTTCCTACACTATTTTCAGTCTTACTATTGCTGTTGACGACATCCGTCCTAATAGCTGTTTTTGTAATCGATCTAGAGCATCAAATTATTCTTGATGAGCTTGTCTGGATTGGTCTTGTAGCGCTTCTTTTCACCCTATTTTTTAGCTTTCGCGTTTCTCCATTTGTTTTATTTCTACCAGGATTTTTAGCAGGTTTATTTCTTCTTTTTTTAAATATCGCTACAAAAGGCTATGGGATGGGCTTGGGGGACGTAAAATTAGCACTCTTTCTTGGTAGCTTTCTCGGTTTTCCAACTGTTGTAAGCTTTCTTTTCCTTTCGTTTGTGATAGGTGCTTTAGCCGGTATTGTACTTTTAGCTACTTCACAAAAAGATCTTAAAGACAAGGTGGCATTTGGTCCTTTTATGGTAGTTTCTTTTTTCCTCTGCCTTTTTTTTGGAGAGGGGTTTAATTTAATATTTTTTCCTTTTATAAATTTTTAAAATGCCCCAAAAAATATTTGGATTTACAAAAAATGAGTTTTTGGCAGTTTCGATAATTATACTGTCTTTAGTTACAGTAAGTTTAATAAATCTTAAAATTTCTCTTAGAAAAAGCCGTGATGTCCAAAGAAAAAACGATATAAGAAGCATCTACGATTCGCTAAACGTTTACAAAGAAGATTTTGGCTTATTCCCGCTCTCAAGCACGGATGGAAAAATTATTGCTTGTGAAAGTGGTAAGTTCGACAAAGAAGGAAAGCCAATATTACTTCCCTGCGAATGGGGGAAAGACGGTATCTCGCCCTATCTTAAGCTTTTGCCGATTGATCCAAAGTGGTTCGAGGGCTATTCCTACTATTACGTTTCTACAGGGTATCATTATCAAATTTTTGCAAGCTTGGAAAGCGATAAAGAAGACGAATTCGATCCTGCAATTCTTGCTAGAAATTTGCCTTGTGGTACAAAAATATGCAACTTCGGTCGTTCGGATGGAAGGACACCACTTGATAAAACTCTTAAAGAATATGAAAATGAATTAGATGAGGAAAAAACAAAATAAAGGCTTTACCCTGTTGGAGCTTCTTGTTGTTTCGGCAATGCTAATGATTATCGCCACATTTTTTCTGGTGAGATTGTCTGGTTCTCAAGATTCTGCAAGAGATACAAAAAGAAGATCTGATATTAAAAATTATCAAGTGGCTCTCGAAAACTATGCTATTAAAAACGATTTTGTATACCCCGTTGCAAACGGAAACGAATTAACAGCGCTTTGTGGTTCAGGAAGGCCCCTTGGAGATCTCTCATGCCCGGATGATCCTAGATCTCCGACTTTTCGCTATCGCATTTTTTCTGACGGAGATTCATACGTTCTTTGGGCGCGTCTTGAAAAACCCAATACGCCGATAACATACTTCGTCGTGTGTTCAACTGGAGAAGTTGGAGATTCTACGGTTCAACCAAACTCGGCAAATTGTCCATTATGAATATTACTAAAAAATTTCAAACAGGTTTTACTTTAATCGAGCTTTTGATAACGCTTTCTATAATTGCCATAATAATTACAATATCTACGTTTGCAATTATTGAAACGCTCAAAACAGGAAGAGATTCAAAAAGAAAATCCGATCTTGAAACAATACGCTCTGGGCTCGAAATTTATCGCGCCGATTGCGGGCAGTATCCCGCGCCCCAGTCTGGAAAAGTCCCCTCCCCCCTTCGTGGATCGGGATTAACAAGCTATTGTCCCAGCTCCAACGTTTACATATCCGATGTTCCCGAAGATCCTCAACAAGGCAGAATCTATCGCTATTCAAGAATTTCTCCCAATTCATATGAGCTTTGTGCAAGTTTGGAGGATGAACGCCCAAGCGTAACTTGTGGGGGTTCGTCAAACTGC
Organism: Candidatus Woesebacteria bacterium; assembly: GCA_013374835.1. Lineage (GTDB taxonomy): Bacteria > Patescibacteriota > Microgenomatia > UBA8517 > UBA8517 > UBA1430. Next base: position 757,875 of record CP055307.1, on the reverse strand, counting down.
GGTTCGGGAACCTGCAATTATAAAGTAACAAGCCCGTAAATATATGAGTCAAAAAGGATATTCACTGATCGAGCTTTTGGTTGTAATGGGAATTTTTGCATTGTTTTTGCAGGCGGGGTATATAGGATATCAGGAATTTACCAGAAGACAAAAAGTTGCAGGTGCGGTACGCTTGGTAGAAGCAGATCTCCGGATAGCCCAGGAATACGCGTTAAGTGGTACCAAACCAGAAGGTTTTAATTGCCCAAGACCCGATTATTACGAAGGAGTGCTTGTTACTTTTATTTCCTCAAACCGCTATTCAATTAGTGCCAGATGCTCTTCTGGTCGTAATTTCCTCTTTAGAACAGCCGAACTTACCTCAGGCATAAGTTTTAGGATTTTACCAAGTACAACAAGTATTTTGTTTAAATCTGTGACAGGTGGTACGGACATATCGGGAACGGTTAATATTAATATATGTGAAAATAATGTGGGAAATGCTATTGAAATTACGTCGGCGGGTAAAATTACAAAAACGGATAATGTTAATTGCAACTAACAAAGGTCAATCCTTGTTTGAGCTGATTGTTGCAGTGGCTTTTATAAGCCTTGTTGTTTTGGCTGTAATCGGGCTTGCTACAAAATCTATAGATAATTCAAGCTTTTCAAGAAATAGAACCTTGGCATCAAGATATACGCAGTCGGCTATTGAATGGCTTAGATCCCAAAGAGATAACGACTGGAACGCTTTTGTCTCAAGAGCGCAGGGTGGTCGCACGTGGTGCTTAAGAACTCTTACAAGCTTTAATAATCCGGGTCCATGTGGTTCGGAAGAATATGTTTTGGGTACAAATAATTTTTGGCGCCAGGTCATACTTGATTATAATCCTGGACCTCCTCCCAGAGTTGAGGCAACAGTTATTACCTCGTGGAGAGGTTCATCGGATAAAATTCATGAATCAAGGGCAACCACTGTGTTTACTAACTGGAAAGCGGAATAAAATGAATAAAGGATTCTCAATAATAGAAACGCTCGTAGTGATAGTAGTTTTTGCAATAATATCCGTTGTGATGACTCAAGCTTTGGTTAATTCAATAATTACCTCCAGAAAATCCGAATCAATTATAAAAGTTCGTGAATCCTTAGATTATACAATTTCCGTTATGGAGCGGCGTCTTAGAAATTCTAAGGAGATAACAAATTGCCAGGCGACAAGAATAGATTACACAACAGAAAACGATCAAGCAGCATATTTCGTTTGCTTGAATGTGGGCAGCAACAACGGTCGTGTTGAAAACGAAGAAGGTCGTCTCACAAACGACGAAATCCGAATAACAGCTTGCAGCATTTCTTGTCAAAATGCCGCTGAAGGAGTACCTGAATCTGTAGATGTTTCGCTTTCGGCTGAGGGTATAAGTAGTATCGCCGAAGAACGCTCGCCTATTACCTCATCAACAACAATCAATTTAAGGGTGTATTGACGTGACTTGTTGAAATCTCTAAACTGAATTAATGAGAAAAATTTATTTTTCCAGAACACAAAACGGACAAGCTCTTCTGATAGTTCTTCTTGCTATGACGACAATAATTACCATTTCCCTATCGGTCGTTTCGAGGTCAATTTCGGATGTAGCGGTAACCACCGAAACAGAAGAATCTCTCCGTGCCTTTTCTGCGGCTGAGGCAGGTGTTGAAGAGGCACTAATAGAGCAGGTGCAATATGGCGAAACAATTGAAAAAAATCTTGGCGAATCTGGTGAAGATTCCGAATACCAAGCTGAAGTTGTAAGTTTCCCATCAGAAAGCCCCTCAACCTATCTTTATCCTTTCGAGCTTACTTCCGGAGAAACAGCTACTTTTTGGTTAGTCGGCCACGATTCTAACGGATCAATTCTTCAAAACTCCGGCTTTACGGGTACAAATCTGAGAATGCTTTTTGCGGAAGAAGGCAAAGACACCCCCGCTTTGGAGCTGGCTATAGTTTATCAAGATGGATTAGGTAGGATTCACTCAACAAGAGTAGGCTTTGATCCCATTGGATCAAGAAGGAATAGTAATCATTTTTTAGCATCCCAAGCCTGCAGTGCCTGTGAAGTAGAAGGGATAAGATTCCGTTACCAAGCAGAGCTTAATTTTAACGATCTGTTGCCTGATGCACACGGTACACCTTGGAATAGCCCCGGAGGTTTAAAAATAATAAGGGCAAGGCTGCTTTATATATCCGATACACAAAGTCTTGCTGTACTTGCCAATAACACGTTTCCAACTCAAGGCAGAAAAATTCAGTCAACCGGAGTAGCCGGAAGCGCGGAAAGAAAAGTCGAAGTTTATGAGCTTTTCTCAGATATACCGGAAATTTTCGACTCGGCATTATTTTCACAAAATTCAATCTTAAAATGAGCGTAGGACTTGATATAGGTACAAAAACAATAAAAGTGGTCGAGCTGTCAAAAGACGCCAAAAAACCGGCGCTAAAATCAGCAGGTGCCATATCATATACGCTTAAAACCAGTATCGACAAAATGCAAGATGAAAAGGAATTGGCAGATCTTGCACAGAGCATAAGAAAGCTTCTTAAAGATTCAAAAATTTCCTCAAGAAAAATTTCCATATCAATACCCGAATCATTAGCCTATACAAGAATAATGAAGTTTCCTCTTCTAAACGACCAGGAAATTGCCTCGGCCGTCAAATGGGAAGCGGAAGAATACATTCCCATACCGGTAAAAGACGCGATAATAGAGCATAAGATACTAGAAAGACAAGAAGTAGGAAATCCCCCACAAGTAATAGTACTTCTTGTGGCAGTACTTAGGGAACTAGTAGAAAAATACATAAAGATACTAAGCTTAATAAATCTCGAGGTCGTCGGCGTCGAAACGGAACTCATGTCTATGGCCAGAAGTCTTGCCGTACCAGAAAAGACAGTGCTTATCCTAGATATTGGTTCAGTATCGACAAATATAGCAATCGCGAAAAACGAGGAACTTTTTTTCTCACGTTCAATCCCCACGGCCGGCGACGCATTTACAAGGGCCGTGGCACAGTCTTTAGGTGTTTCTATGGAACAAGCGGATCAGTACAAGAGGACCTATGGGCTTACCGAAAAACAACTTGAAGGAAAGGTTGGCAAAGCGCTTCTTCCGATATTTGGCGCAGTTATAGAAGACGTTAGAAAAACAATACATTATTATCAAATGGAAACAAAAGGAGAAGCTCCAGCAACTATAATACTCACAGGAGGCACTTCGGGGATGCCGGGTGTTGCATCTGCTTTAACCAAAGCATTAAATACGGAAGTAGTAATTGGTAATCCGTTTGCCAAAGTTGAGGTAGAGCCGGAAGCAGCAAAAAATTTAGCACCCTATTCACCGCTTTACTCAGTAGCTCTTGGACTGGCGTTAAGAGGAGACTAAAATGGCCACAAAAATTAATTTGCTACCCGAACAATTAGCAGTTGGCGAAGAATTGGATAAAATAACTGGCATTATAAAAATTGTTACAGGAATTCTCGCCGCTATCTCTTTTTTTGTAGCAGTACTTGCTGTTTCATATACTTTTTATTTAACAAAAAAGCTCGATAGATTAAACCAAGAAAATGCTTCGTACAAACAAAGCATTGTAAGTCTAGAATCAACAGAACAGGGCCTTGTCCTTGTTAAGGACAGAATCCAAAAAATCCAAACAATTCTTGACTCTCAGCAAAACGAAGCCTTACTTAACAAACAAAAAATAATTGTCGATTTTTTTGATGAAACTACTTCAGTTGAAGATTCCTCAATTGTACAAGGCAGCTCACGGCTCGAGCTTAAAACAACAAACTCTCAAAGCTTGGCAAACTTGATAACTCAGATTATCGAGAGTAAAAACGATTTTTCAAAAATAAACATATCAAACATTACTTTCAGTCCTTTTAGCGGCTATAGCATGAATTTAATCATTAATTAGTAAAATGAAAATTAGTTATCTGAAAATTAAAAAATTAGCGCTTCCCGGGGGTGTTTTGCTTATAACTCTTATTATAGCGGTCATTGGATTTAGCAGCATTTATAAAAAAATTACCACTCTAAGAAAGGATATAAAATCTTCACAAAAAGAAGTAGATCTTTTAAAAGAAAGGTTAACGTCGCTAAAACAAGCAGAAACAGAATCTGTTTCAGACAGTGCAGTAAATGTATCCTTGGCACTTCCCTCTAAAAATCCTGCGCTTTTTGTTGCTTCACAGATAAGAGCTATTGCGCAAGAAAACGGGGTTTTAATAACTGAATTAATTATCGACAATCGTCTTTCCCAATCAAGAACGGGTGAAGAATCCATGTCTTCAGTTAATGTAACAGTAGGTCTAATGGGAGATTACACACAAATTGCAAGAATGATTGAGGGCCTTAAAACTTCCAAACCTTTAATAAGCATAAACGAACTTACCATAGAGAAATCCAATAACACTTACGAAGCAGCAATTACCTATAAAGCCCACTGGTCTTCTCTGCCGGCCACGCTTCCTTCGATAAGTAAGCCTGTCTCACCACTTACTTCTTCTGAAAAACAGATCTTGCAGCTACTTACAACCTACAAAGAAGCATCGCTTGTAGACGTCTCGGCACTTGCACCTCAGGAGATAACGGATAGGCCTAATCCATTCAGTTCTCTGCGGTAACATTAATATTTACAATTTTCTTTTCAAGAGTAGCTTTTATAGATAGTATTTTTCTTATATTTTTGATAGTTTTACCTTCTTTGCCGATTATTAAACCGATGATGTCTTTTTTTGTTTTAACGTTAAGTTCTATTTGGTCCCCTTCTGTTTTTTCCTCAACTTCAAATTCTTTAGATCCGGTGATGCTTGCAATCAAATAAGAGACAAGATTTTTCATTTTAGTAATTTTCTGACTCCGTCTGAAATAACGGCTCCCCTGCCGATCCATTTATCAAATGCTGCTTTATCGATTTTTTTGTTTTTTTCGCGAGGATGCCAATAGCCTAATCCCTCTATAAATTTTCCTTCTCTTTTCTTCTGCGAATCAATAGCAACAATTCTATAAAAAGGGTCATTTCTCTTTCCGATTCTTGTTAGTCTTATTTTTACCATATCGTTGATTTTAACCTCTAAATTCACTAAACGCAAGGCTGGGCGGGAAAATTAGTATTCAGTGCATTGCGTGCGGCATCTTGTTCTGCTTCATTTTTGCTTTTGCCTTGGCCCTGTGCCACAGCCTTGCCGTTTACCGTTACCTCAACCTTGAATCTTTTTGCATGATCTGGTCCGGATTCAGATAAGACTTTGTACTTCGGTGTATCAAAACCCATTGACTGAACTTTTTCTTGAAATAGGCTTTTAGAATCTTTCAATGGTTGTTTAAGTTTTTTTTCAAGATCGCCAAGCAAATTGTCCACGATAAACTTTTCAGCAGCTTCCAGTCCTTTATCTAAATAAAGCGCTCCGATAATTGCTTCAACGGCATTTGCTAAAAGTGCCGGGTTACTCGAACCGCCGCTTATTTTTTCGCCTTTTGAAAAATGAAGAAAATCTCCGAAACTGCCCATTTTAGCTAGCTCGGATAAATTTTTGGTGTTTACGATATTTGCCCTAAGAGCCGTTAAAAATCCTTCTTCACGATTCTTAAGTCGCTTAAATAAATAATCTGAAACCACGAATTCAAGCACTGCATCCCCCAAAAATTCAAGACGTTCATTCGATTGTCTAATACCTGGATTTTCGTTTACCCAGGACCTATGAGTCAAGGCTTGCTCAAACATCTCCTTGTCTGAAAAATACTTTTTCAGTTCTATTAAACTGGATTTATCTTTAATTTTTACCATCCTTTTTTGTTAACTGTTTAAGTATATTGCCCATCACGCCGTTTATAAAAGAAGGAGAGCTTTCTCCGCCGTATTCTTTTGCCAGCTCTACCGCCTCATCTATAATTACTTTCTCTGGTGTATCGCTTTCTAACATCTCGTAAGTTGCAAGTCTTAGTATGGCAAGATCAATTTTATTAAGTTTCTCAATTGGCCATTGAGGTGCCGCCTTTTTAATATATTCGTCAATTATTTCAGTTTTGTTTAATATCTGGTTCGCAAATTCACTGCTTTCTTGTTTCAGAAAAATATTTGCAAAAAGTTCTTTTACCACTCTTCGCCTCTTTTTATGTCTGGGGTCTTTGGCAGATTTCATTTCGAAGAAAGCTTTTTTTCCCTTCCTTTTACCTTTGAATACTGATCATAGACACTTTTAAGCGATAGCGCACTCTTCCCTCTTCTTTTATTAGACCTTGCTCTGGTGTGTTTTTTCTTTGGTAATGCAGTCATGATGGAATTTTATATCTAAAGCCCATCCTTTGCAAGTAAATTAATTAAAAGCTATTTTTTTACTATCAAAATACTCAAATACACGTTTGTATTTATTCTTGTTCGAGTAAATTTCTTGTACAAATTTTTTAGCTTGTTTGATAATATCAATATCACTCCACGATGCAATCTTTAGCTCCGGAATCCCGTGCTGTCTTATTCCGAAAATCTCACCCGGCCCGCGCATTCTTAAATCCATTTCAGATAGCTCAAACCCCGAGTGGTTTTCTCTAAGTATTTCAAGCCTTTTTCGAGCTTTTTCTCCTTTTGATTCGGAAAATAAAAGACAGTAGCTTTGCTTTGTGCTCCTACCTACCCTGCCTCTTAATTGATGAAGTTGGGCGAGCCCGAATCTGTCGGCTGTTTCAATTACAATGATGGTAGCATTGGGAATATCAATCCCCACTTCGACAACTGGTGTTGAAACCAAAATATCTATTTCGCCTTTTCTTAATTTATCAATAACACCTTCTCTTTCCCCGGATTTTAAGCGTCCGTGCAAAAGCCCTATTCTTAAATCGGGAAAAATTTTTATAATTTTTTCATATTCCTTTTTAGCCGATTTTACTTCACTCATACTTGTAATCTTAGACTCCTCTATCAAAGGGCAAATCACAAACACTTGTACTTTGTTTCTTTTAATCTCATTTGAAATCCACTCGTAAGCTGCAGCTCTTTTTTCCTCCGGAACGATCCATGTTTTTATTTTTTTTCTGCCCATTGGTATGTCTTTCATAAAAGAAACATCAAGATCACCGTAAAAAGTTAACGCAATACTTCTTGGTATAGGAGTCGCGGTCATTGTCAGGACGTGTGGTACACAGTCTTCTTGTTTTGTTATTTCAGAAATTTCGGCTCTTTGTTTAACACCAAATCTGTGCTGCTCGTCAATTACAACTAGTGCCACTTTAAGCTGGGATATGGATTTGTAAAGCAGCGCATGAGTCCCCACTATTATATCTGCATCAATATCCTTTTTTTTGCCGCTAAATGAAGTAAAAATAGAAACCTTTGCGCCAAATGGTTTAAACAAATTGCCCAGTGTTTCGTAGTGCTGTTGTGCTAGCGCAAGAGTTGGAGCCATAACTACCGATTGATACCCGCAAGAAAAAGAAGCAAAACAAGAAGCTGCAGCAACAATAGTTTTTCCGCTACCGACGTCTCCTTGCAGAAGTCTATTCATGGGCAGTTCCGATCTCATGTCTTTAAGTATTTCGTTAATAGACCTTATCTGAGAAGCAGTAAGCTTAAACGGAATTGAATCAAAAAATTTTTTCATTTCATCATCCTTTATGTTAAGTGAAAAATTTGGTTTTTTCCTAATCCATTCACCTTCCCGTTGTCTATTTTCAAAAACCAGTGTGAGAATCTCATCAAAAGCAAGTCTTCGTCTGCCTTCATAAACATCGTCGAAGTCTTTTGGATAGTGTATTTTTTTAAAAGCGCTTTCCCGCGTTATAAGCTTCATGCGAGACAGATCATCTTTGTCCAAATAATCAGTAAATTCTATTTCGTTTAAGTAAAGATCAAAAATTCTCCTTCTCAACCATTTTGAAGAAATTCCTCTTGTTTCGGGATAAATGGGCACAAGCCTTAATGTGTGAATCGGTGACTTGCCCTTTTCTATTTTTTCGTAATCCGGGGACATAAGCACAATTTCTCGCCCAAACCATCCTGTCTTGCCGGAAAAGTAAAATTCTTCGCCTTTTTTAAAAGTTCTCGATAAAAAAGGTTGGTTAAACCATACGATTTTGAAACGGGATTTTTTATTTTTGACAACCAACAGCTGGATTTTTTTGTTTGATTTTGTGTATTGGTTCCTAAACGTCTCGACTTTACCCCGGACAGTTATACTCTCGCCCTCTTTAAGATAAGATACACTTTTTTCGTGCCTATAATCTTCGTATCTGTGCGGAAGATGAAGCAAGATATCTTCAATTGTTCTGATTCCAAGCCTTTTAAGCCTTTTTTGATAAACTGACCCCACAAGCGGAAGCCGGCTTATGGGATCAGACATATAAAGTTTCATTCTTATACTCTGTTAAATAATAAACGACAAAAAAGGAAGAAACGTGGTTAAAAGTAGCCCTAATCCTGCAATAATCACAAGCAACTTGGCCCAAAACTTTTTTCTTTTGAATATTCTTAATTTTCTTTTCATGTTTTTACGGCAACAATATATTTCTTCTTACCGATTTTTATTGTCCTTTGTTTTTCCAAATTAAGATCGAATTCGGTATCATCAACTTTTTTTCCATCAACATCAATAGCACCTTCTTTTATAAGGTTTTTTGCTTTTGACCGGCTTTCTACCTGCCCGCTTTGTATAAGCAAATCAATAATATTAATTTTATTTTTAGAAAATTTAATTGTTTTCGCATTTTTGGGAATATTTCCTTTTTGAACTGTATTTTCAAAATAGGTAAGTCCTGCTTTTGCGCCTTTTTCTTGGTGTATTTGCCTTACCACTTCATATGCAATTTTTTTCTTTACTTCAAGCGGATTTTTACCCTTTGCGTAATCAAGGGGTAAATCTGTCAAAAGCTCGATAGATGGAGCAATAAACTCATCAGGAAAACCCATTATCTTAGTAAACATAGACGGAGCGCTATCAGTCAGATTAATAGTATTACCCTCAGTTTTTCCCATCTTGCGCCCACTGTTGTCTGTTAAAAGTTTCATACACATTACATATTTTTCTTTGTTTTTCAAAGATTTCATGAGGCTTCTTCCAACAAGCATATTAAAAAGCTGATCCGTCCCCCCAAGTTCAATGTCAACGTTCATATAGATGCTGTCATATCCCTGCATAAGCGGGTAAAGAAACTCATGAAGATAAATTGGTTTGCCCTTTTTTAATCGTTCTTGGAAAAAGTCCCGCTCGATCATTTGCTGGACCGTCACATTGCTGCTTAGCTCGATAATTTCTTCAAAAGTAAGCTTGGCAAGCCATTCGGAATTGTAAAGTATCTTAACAGGATTATTCCCTTCGAGATTAATAATATTTTTTATTTGATTTAAATACCCTCTCATATTTTTTTTAACTTGGTTTTTTGTAAGCTTTATCCTGGCAGCCGATTTGTCTGTTGGGTCTCCTATCATTCCGGTAAAGTCACCTATCAGAAATATTACTCTGTGACCGAGTTTTTGAAATTCAGAAAGTTTTCTAATTCCTATAAAATGACCAATATGAAGGCTTTTGGCTGTAGGGTCAAAGCCTTGATAAATCATCACCTTTCTTTTTTTAAGAATATCTTTAAGCCCTTGTTTTGTAGGGACAATCTCGGCTACGCCTCGCGTTAAGAGATTTTCTATAGGATCCATAACACAATTGTATATTCAATTGTGTTGTTTATGCAATTCCAATTTGTGATAAAATTCGTGTATGATCAGCTGGAAACAAAGAAGAAGAAGGTATCGCTACTCATTTTCCCCCCCCAGTTCTACCAAAAGATTGCCGAAAAGTAAAAAAATCGCAAAAGTTGCAAAATATTCATTTATAGCGGTTTTAATCGGTTTTATAGGGCTTTTTCTGGTTTTTCCTCTTCTTGCTTTTAATCTTCCCTCCCCGGATAAAATTGTAAGGCGAGAGGGTTTCTCTACAAAAATTTTAGATAGAAACGGTGAGGTTTTATATGATATATACGCGGATCAAAGAAGAACACCCATAGATATAGAAAATGTTCCCGATTATCTTAAACACGCAACAGTTGCCATAGAAGACAAAAATTTTTATAAGCATAGCGGTTTCGATCCGATAGGAATGATAAGAGGATTTTCAAGGCTTTTTACAAGAGGTCGGGCCCAAGGTGGCTCAACACTAACCCAGCAGCTTGTCAAAAATGTCCTTCTTACGCCAGAAAGATCTCTAACTAGAAAAATCAAAGAGTTTGTCTTAGCTGTGCAGATTGAAAATCGCTATTCAAAAGACGAAATTCTCCAAATGTATCTTAACGAAGCGCCTTATGGAGGCACTGCCTGGGGAGTTGAGGCAGCTGCAGAGGTTTATTTTGGAAAAGCTGTAAAAGACCTAAATCTTATCGAGTCTGCCTTTTTGGCCGGACTTCCACAAAGGCCCTCGGTTTATTCACCTTATTCAAGTACACCCGATTCATATAAATTTAGAACGGAAGAAGTGCTAAGAAGAATGAGAGAAGATGGCTACATCACAAAAGAACAGGAGGAAGAAGCTAAAAACGATCTTAAAGACCTCCGATTTCAGGATCGAACCGATAGTTTCAAAGCCCCCCACTTTGTTCAATATGTTCAAAAAATTCTTGAAGAGAGGTATGGTGAAAGAATTGTAGAACAAGGCGGCTTAAAAGTAACTACAACACTTGATCTTAAGCTTCAGGAAGCAGCTCAAGATATTGTACGTGAAGAAATAAAAGAAATAGAGTATCTAAATGTTACAAATGGCTCTGCTGTTGTTATGGATCCTGAAACAGGAGAAATTCTGGCAATGGTGGGATCTGCCGATTTCAACGACTCGGATAACGACGGGCAGTTTAATGTAGCCACCCAAGGAATGCGTCAGCCCGGTTCGGCTCTTAAGCCAATTGTTTATGCAGCTGCCCTGAAAAAAGGCTATTCGGCATCTACCCTGCTTATGGATGTTCCAACAGAGTTTCCCGGAGGCCAAGGAAACCCGCCTTATAAACCAGTTAACTATGACGGCAAATTCAGAGGCCCCATACAAGTAAGATATGCACTTGCAAACTCTATAAATATTCCAGCCGTAAAGATGACAGCTTTGGTTGGAATAAAAGATGTTCTCGAGCTGGCTTATGAAATGGGGATTGAAAGCTTAAAACCGACAAATGAGCTTCTAAAAAAAGTCGGGCTTTCCCTGGCTTTGGGTGGAAGCGAGCTTAAATTAATTGAGCTAACAACGGCTTACGCTCCTTTTATGAATCAGGGGTTTAAGGTAGATCCTGTTGCCGTTCTTTCGGTTGAAGATAGAGACGGCAAAGTAATAGAAAAGGTGGATCCTAAAAAGGGTAAATCAGTTCTCTCCCCTGAAGAAAGCTACATCATTGCAAATATTCTCTCGGACAATGAAGCAAGAAGCGAGGTTTTTGGCACAAACTCGCTCCTTAATATTCCCGGCTGGGAAATAGCCGTTAAAACAGGTACAACAAACGACAAAAGAGACAACTGGACAGTGGGTGGCAACCCTCATGTAGTTGTAGGAGTTTGGGTCGGGAACAACGACTTTTCCGAAATGAAACAAGTTGCCTCGGGTATAACAGGAGCTTCCCCCATTTGGAGAAGAATAATTCTGGAAGCGTTAAATAGCAAACCAAAAGTATCCTTTACAAGGCCGGATGGGATTGTAACACTTTCTGTAGATAAAATTTCAGGCTACAGGGAACACGACGGATTTCCATCCCGTACCGAAATTTTTGCAAAGGGCACTGAGCCCGGAGATGACCCTGTCCATGTTAAGCTAAAAATTTGTAAAAACGAAGGAAAACTGGCAACTCCCTCGGATATTGCAGCTGGAAACTATGAAGAAAAAGAATATTTTGTATTTAAAGAAGAAGATCCACTAAGAGGAACTGGTGAAAACATGTGGCAAAAAGGTATACTTGAGTGGACCGCAAACCAGAATAATCCTCTCTATAATCCACCAACGGAATATTGCAGCGGCATTAATTCAGCTCCTCTGAATGTCGAATTCGTATATCCAAGAGATCGAGACTCTAATCTTGAAAACAACATCAAGATTAAGTTTATAATAGATTCAATCTATGGAGTGGACAACGCCTACCTTGAAATAGATGAAAATAAGATAAGATCTTTTACTGCTCCTCCCTATGAGCACGAGCTAACCTTGGAAGATGGAATTCATAAGCTTAGAGCTGTAGCCAAAGACAAAAAAGGAAACGAATCAGACAGAAGAATAACTATTGGGGTCAATTCTGCATGGGATGCCACCCCTACACCTTTCGTGTCGCCGAGACCAATACCTTAAATTTGTGAGTATCTGATAAAATATAAAGAAAACAAGAAATGTCTCTTGATAGAGAGGATGTACCTACACCAGAATTAAGTTCGTTGGTAAATCCGGTTGCTTATTTTTATGAAGACGATCCAGATAGGTTTGGTATAGCAATATTAAGTAATCCTGTTAATACAAAAGAAGAAATATATATAAAAGAATTGTTGAAAAATATCAACCAATCTCTTAAGCAATTATATGCTAGAGCTGATATTGATGAACAAGATAATAGACTGTTGATAAATAATCTTCGTCATGAAAAATCCATACTTGAGGGAAGAACCGAATTAAAAGTTCCTCTAGTGTTCACCAGAGATGATGCTGGAAATATAATATCTTGGAGTTACGATATTTTTCCACAAGATAGATACCTTTTTTGGACAGCTATTTTATCAAGCCCAGAAGCTTCAAATGAATATCTAAAATTAAAAGATAACGACGACGCCATGGGTGTTTTAAATGAATTTTATATTCTTCGCGTTGAAATACAGGAAAGGCGAAAAGACCTCAAATCTATTAGCGAATTTAGCAAAGGTCCTCTTCAAAATTTTCTTGATGAATACCCCGAGCTTGAAGGTAGCATAACTTTTTTGACAAAAATAATATCAGAAACTTTACCCGCACCAAAAGCTAATTTTTAACTTTTACACCGAATTTTTTTTGTACAATCATCAAAAAATTATTTCTTATTTCCTTAACTTCTTTATCTGTCATTGTTTTTCTGGGATCTAAATACCAGACTCTGAAAGTATAATTGTCGTTGTAGATTACGTCTAGCCTCACGTTCTCGATAAATTTACTGCTCTTTTTTATTTCTGAAAGAATATCTCCAGCTTTCGTTCTTTCTGGAAGTGTTAGAGTAATGTCCTCTACTTGAGCTGGATATTTTGAAGGTTTTTTGTATTTCGGATATTCTCGGTGTTTTTGTTTGAGAATAATTGGATCGAATTCATAATAAATGATCTTTTCGTCAATATATCCCATCATGCCAATTCTTTCATCGCCATTTCTAATCAAAAGACATCGTCCAGGCAAAAAGGGCGATTTGTCAACCTGATTGAAAAGAGCTTCTATGTGCAATTTTTCAAGAAAGGTCTCGATTACCCCCTTTGCTCTTCTGTAATCGTATCCAAAAAAAACACCCGAGAGCATTGGCTTTTCAAGCGGTAAATCATTGCCGTTTGGTAAATAAACATTAGAAAGCTCAAATATATGAAATTTTTCTTGGGAATGGTTTTGAAGAGCGGCCTCAACAAGGCCGTATAAAAGAGTTGTTCTTAAATAAGTAGAATCAGTCCCAAGTGGATTTTTAAGCTTATAAGCGCCCTGAACGCCAATTAAAGAAGAAGTGTAAACTTCATTGCCTCCAAGGCAGGATATGAGACGCTTAAGCTTGTTTTCAAAAAATAAATAATCATCATTTTGTCTTTTACTTAGAATACCCCCGCTAATAAGTTTGCTTGGTAGATTATGAAACCCATAAATTCGCGCAACTTCCTCAACAATATCTTCTCTTCTTGATATATCATTTGCTCGAAAAGAAGGAACTTTTAACTCTAGAATATCTTTATTCCATTTTCCATCGAATCCAAGGGGGGTTAAAAACGATTTGATTTCCTTTTTTGTCAGGTTAACACCTAGAGATTCAGTAATATAAGAATGTTTAACCTTGACTGATTTTTGTTTGTAACTTATGAAATTTTTATCGATAATAAGAGAAAGCGGTGAAGCTTTACATATATTTTTGAAAAGCAAAATTCCACGAAGAATCGCCTTTATGGTTAGTGTGGGATCAACCCCTTTTTCATTTATAACAGCAGCCAACGTTCTTATACCAAGGTTCATCGAAGTTTTCCTGATTTTAATAGGATTGTTGTTTTCTGTAAAAAGAATAACGCGTTTTGTGTTAGATGTAACCACGGAATTTTTGACGCCGATTATACCCGGAAGATCAATAATCCTTCCCGTTGTATCGTCGATTACCACATCACCTCCGGCAAGTTTGTATTCCTTGCCATCAAGGGTTACAACCCGTTCACCTTTTTTTGATTCTCTGATTTTGAATTTTTGAGTTTTGATGAGATCGTAATCAAAAACATGTAGAGGTTGTCCCATCTCAAGCATGATATAGTTTGTAATATCTATAGGGGCTCCGAGGCTTCTGATGTCAGAAGCCAAAAGCCTTTCTTTCATCCAGTCTGGGGTTTTAAAATTTTTAATATTTCCAATAACTACACCTGTTACCCTATTTATTAATTTAGGATCAGCTTCAATCTCAAATTTTACCCCCTTTTTTATCTTCGGTTGATCTGAAAAATCAATAGATTTAAGTTTTGCTTCAATACCAAATCTTGGAAGTATTGCAGATAATTCTCTTGCAATACCGACTGCACTCATGAGATCTACTCGATTTGTCGTTACTTCAATATCATATATAAAATCTCCTCCCCTTTTTTGTATACTCTCGACATTCGGTCCGGATAAGGATAAATATTTGGCGATTTCGTCGACACTTGCCTGTGTAACTATGTATTCTCTTAAAAATTTATCAGAAATTTTAATATTCATACTTAAAACTGTTTTAAATACCTTAAATCTGTGCTGTAGACCGTTCGGATATCGTCTATACCCAAATTTTTTTTCATCATAAACACGCGTTCAACTCCCCACCCGAAGGCAAATCCGCGGTATTCTTTGGGATCAAATCCTCCGTTTTTAAGCACATTAGGATGGACCATACCTGCTCCGCCAAGTTCAAGCCATCCATCTTTACATACCTTACAGCCTCGCTTGTTACAAATGTCGCATGATATGTCTATCTCAAAAGACGGTTCGGTAAAAGGGAAATAATATGGCCTTAATCTTGCTTCTCTTTTACCTTCGAAAAAGTTTTGTATAAAGTAATCAATAGTACCTTTTAAATTTGATAAACTTACCTCTTTATCTACAAAAAGCCCCTCAAATTGATGAAACATCGGTACATGAGATGCGTCGGATTGTCTTCTAAAGGTTTTAGAAATATTAATCATCTTTACAGCTTTATCTCCTGATTTAATAGCGTTTTGCATTTCCCTTACTTGTGCTGATGAAGTGTGGGGAGTCAGAAGCATTGGACCGTATTTCGGATGATCTTTGGCATCTACAAAAAAAGTTTCCCAGTCGTCACGTGCAGGATGCCATTTTTCAAAATTAAGCGACTCAAAGGCATAATAATCCCATTCAACCTCACGATATCTTTTTCTAATAAACCCAATTTTTTCAAACAGACTTGAGATTTCTTCAATGGCATAAGTTAAAATATGCAGGCTTCCGGTTTCAATTTTTTCACCCGGAACAGTGAGATCCATCCATTCGCGTGCTTTGTTTTTGATTAAATTCCGCTTGGCAGTCAGTTGAGACGTAATCACGTACTTTGTTTCGTTAATCAAAGCTCCAATTTGTTTTCTTTTTTCATTGGGAATTGTTTTTAAGTGTTTAATGTATTTTGAGATTTTGCCGTTTCTTCCGAGGTAATTCACGCGTATTTTTTCAAGATCATCTATATTTTTAGCCTCATTTATTTGAAAAAAAGCTTGGTTTCGAAGATTATTAATTTCTTCCTCCATTGATTTTTGCAACAATCTTAGAAAATATCTCCGGCTCTTTAATTGCGATGTCTGCTAATATTTTTCGGTCGATTTCTACTTTTGCTTCTTTTAATTTCGCTATAAATTCGCTATATTTTAGTCCGTTTTCTCTGCATGCTGCATTAAGTCTTACAATCCAAAGCCTTCTTAAATCACGCTTTCTGAGTTTTCTGCCGTGATACGCATATTGTCCGGCGTGAAGCAAAGATTCTTTCGCGGTTTTGACACGTCTTCGTCTTGTCTGTTTAAATCCTCTGGCCTCTTTTAATATTTTTCTGTGTTTTCTAGCTGCTATACTTTTAGATCTTGCCATTTTTAACTTTTTTTCCTTTTTATTCCCATTCTTTTTCTTAATTTTTTGGCATAAGCACCTTTTACTTCAACACTGCGCGAAAGCCTGCGTTTTTGTTTTCTTGATTTTTTCACTCTCAAGTGGCTATTAAAAGATCTCCCGCGCATAAGCTTGCCCGTACCTGTTACTTTAAATCTCTTAACAGCCGATTTTTTAGTTTTTTGTTTCATTTTTTATAAATTTTTTTGTAGGTGAAATCACCATGGCCAAGTGTCTACCGAGAAACTTAGGTTCCATATCCACAGAAATCGTATTATTAAACTCACCCAAAACACGCTCAAGTAGTTGGTATCCAAACTTTTTGCTACCAATCTGTCTGGACTTAAATACTACTACAACTCTTACTTTATTATTGTCGCTCAAAAATTCATTCAGCCTTTTTATTCTGGTTTGATAATCACCCTCGGCGATAAAAGGGCTGAATCGTATTTCCTTAAGCTCGGATGCTTTAGATTTTTTCTGAGCTCTAAGTCTTTTCTCCTCAAGGTACATGTATTTACCAAGCTCAATTATTTTGACAACTGGTGGCTTGGCTTTGGGGGCAATTTCAACCAAATCTTTTTCCTCTTCTGCGCTTTTTTTAAGCGCCTGCCCCAAATCCATAATGCCTATTTGTTCACCTTTGTCGTTTATTACCCTTACTTGGGTAGCTCTGATCTCGTTGTTTACTCTAAAATTTCTCTTATTCAACTTAGCCTGAAATGAATTTTAGCATGAGCTTGAAAAATCTACAATACTAAACTTTTATTCTCAATATTTTTAGTTAATTTGTTTATAAATTTATCAATACTAATGCAATTGATATTTTTCCCATCTCTTTGCCTTACAGATAGGCTTTTATTTTTTTCTTCTCTGTCGCCAATAATAAGCATATAAGGAACTCTCTCTTTCTGAGAGTCTCGTATTTTAGCATCCAAAGTTTCGCTTCTGGAATCTAATTCTACTCGAAAATTTTTTTCCTTCAAATATTTAAATATATTTTCTGAATACGAAAGATTTCTTTCGTTAATGGGTAAAATTTTTACCTGTACGGGAGATAACCAAACAGGGAATTTACCCGCAAAATGTTCAATTAATATTGACATATATCTTTCAATAGAACCCATTACGGCTGCATGAATCATAACAATTCTCTCTTTTTTGCCGTTTTCATCTATGCAGTAAAGATCAAAGTTTTCAGGCATATTAAAATCAAGCTGTATTGTGGCAATCTGCCATTCTCTGCCCAGAGAGTCTTTTGCCATAAAATCAAGCTTGGGTCCGTAAAAGGCAGCCTCTCCCGTTACTTCAAAAAAATTGTTTACACCCCGTTTTGAAATAACCTTTCGCAAGCTGTTTTCCGATTCTTCCCACTTAGATCTTTCCCCCAAATATTTATCAGGAGTTTTTGGATCCGAAAGAGATAATCGTAGTCCCAAATCGAATCCGCATGCTCCGTAAAACTCGTCAATTATATTCCATATCTTATCAATCTCATCTGTAATTTGACTTTTTCGACAAAAAACATGGGCATCGTCTTGAGTAATGCTTCTTACACGGGATAATCCGGAAAGCTCGCCGCTTTGTTCGTCTCTGTAAACCATTGTTGTGTTTGCATATCTAACAGGCAATTCTTTATAGGAATTTATTTTTCTGGAATAAATTTGAGTATGATGAGGACAATTCATTGGTTTTATAGCAAAAAAATGTTTTTCTCTAGTTCTTATTTTAAATAGTTCGTTTTTAAATTTTTCCCAGTGCCCGCTTATAACATATAAATCTTTTTTTGTTATATGCGGTATTTCAACCTTTTCGTAGCCGTATTTTTTTCTAAGCTCCCAAACAAACTCATCAAGAATATTTCTCATCAGGGTACCTTTTGGAGTCCACAAAGGAAGACCTCCTCCTACAAGATTGGAGAAAGTAAAGAGGTCAAGCTCAACCCCAAGTTTTTTATGGTCTCTTTCTTTAGCTTCTTCGAGCATTTTTAAATAGCTATCAAGCTCCTTTTTTGTAAAGAAAGCTGTTCCGTATATCCTCGTAAGCATTGGATTTTTCTTATTTCCCCTCCAATAAGCACCAGCCACGGATAAAAGCTTAAAATGTTTTAGATTTTTATTTGGTGAATCAACGTGTCCGCCTCGGCAAAGATCCCGAAATTTACCCGATTGATAAACGGTAATTTCTTTACCTTCAGCTAAAATTTCTTCGATAAGCTCTCTTTTATATGGATTTTTGCCAAATTCGGCCAAAGCTTGCTTTTTCCCCATTTTAATTTTTTTAAATTCACTCCAATTGTTTACAATTTTTTTCATTCTTTTCTCGATTTTGTCAAGATCCTCATTTGATATTTTTTGTTTTCCAAAATCAAAGTCGTAATAAAAGCCATTTTCAATAGAAGGTCCTATGGCAAGTTTGGCATTCGGGTAAAGTTCAACAACGGATGCGGCTAAAAGATGGGCTGCCGAGTGTCTTAATTCATCAATTCGCATATGCATATATTATCACTTTTTAAAATTTGCCGCGCCTTAGGAGTGATTCTTGCGTCGCTTCAACCAAATCGGCTATAAATCCGCCGACAACAGGAAGCCCACCAAGCTTATTAAGTACGAATATAATCAGTGTAGAAATAATTACAAATCCGAAGGTTACCCCGAAACTCCATCCTACGCCTTTCAAAAAACCCACTCTAATATAATAAAATATGCTTTTATTGATTTTGTTCATATTTTTTGTGGACCCGAGGGGAGTCGAACCCCTGACCTCTTCAATGCCATTGAAGCGCTCTAGCCAACTGAGCTACAGGCCCGTTCAAAAATTATAGCACAAAAAATGTGTTTCACACTAATTTGTTTGCAAAATAACAGAAGATGTATAATCTGAAACAGGTTTATGTTTAAAAAATTTTTACCGTTGCTGCTTTTTATAATTCTTTCTCTCTCAATTCCGGCAAAAAAAATAAAAGCTCAAGGCCAAGAGGTAATCCTTGAAGGTGTAGTTACAAAAATTATAAACGAAGGTGAGGAAATAATCGCCGGCTCTCCAGTTGCTTTCCAGGAGTTGGAAATAAAAATAACAAAAGGAGATAAAAAGAACCAAAGCGTGTTAGTCAAAAACTCAGAAAGTTCAGTCGTTTTTTCCAATTCTTTGGAGTTTAGAAAATATTATCCAGGCGACAGATTAAGGCTTTCAATTATTACCCGTGAGAGCGGTGAAACCTCGGTTTTTATAAACGGAAAGCTCAAAAGGCCGGGGATTTTTTTACTTATTGTAATCTTTATTGCAACTGTTATTGTGGTGGGACGCGTATGGGGAGCTTTATCTATACTAGGGCTTTTAACTTCCTTTCTGATTATTTTTAAATTTCTTATTCCCTCAATAATTAAGGGAATACATCCGGTTTTTGCAGCAGTTGTCTCCTCATTGATTATTATTCCTACTACGTTTTATATTTCACACGGGTTTAACCTTAAAACCCACATAGGAGTTTTAGCAACACTTACGTCTCTGGTTTTCACTGGTTTTCTTGCTACCTACTTTGTGGGTGCGGTAGATTTGACCGGATTTGCATCAGAAGAAGCAGGCTTTCTCCAAGTTGAAAGAAGAGGATCAATAGATATAAGAGGACTTCTTCTTGCAGGAATAATAATTGGTACACTAGGCATTCTTGATGATGTAACGGTTGGTCAGTCCTCGGTTGTTGAGCAAATTACCAAGTCCTCCAAAGGAAGCCTTTCGGTTCAGGAATTATTTATAAAAGGCATGAAGGTGGGACAAGATCATATTTCATCTATGGTAAATACCCTTGTACTTGTGTATTCCGGTTCGGCTCTACCGCTTCTTTTGCTTTTTTTTGATAGCCAAAAAACGTTTATCGATATAATTGAGTACGAATTAATAGCAGAGGAAATCGTAAGAATGCTTGTAGGAAGTATCGGGCTTGTTCTCGCTGCACCTCTAGCTACTTTCTTTGCTGCCCTTATGTTCTCTAAAAAAATAAGGTAATTATGTGGTCGGTGCAGGACTCGAACCTGCGACCCTTCGCACGTCAAGCGAATGCTCTAGCCAACTGAGCTAACCGACCACAGAATACTATTATACCTTTTTGTCTCAACTTCGATCAACCAAAGAGAAAAATTTTATTTGCATTAATACCTTTTTCAAACATCTCAAGCGATATCTTTTCATTTGGTGAGTGAATTCCGTCATCAGGTAGTCCATAGCCCATAAGTATAGAATCTATTCTAAGAATATTTTTTATGGCGCTGGCGGCGCCAATTGTGCCACCAGATAATTCATAAATCGGCCTGGAGCCAAAAACTTTTATTAATGCTTTTTCTGCTTTTTTAAAATATGGATTTTTTATATCCATAATTACAGGTTTGTTCAAAGAAAGTGTCTTAACCTCGCTTTTTGCATATACTGGAGTGTTGTCCGAAACAAATTTTTTAAAGATTTTTTCTATTTCGTAAGGATCTTGGTTAGGCACAAGCCTCATCGAAATTTTCGCATGTGCGACACCAGGAATTATTGTTTTTTGCCCTTCCAGAGTGTATCCTGCCCAAACGCCATTTACATCAAGCGTTGGTCTTGCTCCTGCCCGCTCATGCACACTAAAGCCGCTTTCTCCCAAAACGTTGATAGCTCCTGTTTCTTCCAGAATTTCCTTCTCGCCAAAAGGAAGTTTTGAAAGAAGTGATCTTTCTTGTTTGGTAAGCTTCCGAACGTTTCTGTAAAATCCTTCTATATTTATTTTTTCATCTTCTGACTTCATCTTAGAAATAATTTGAGATAGAATAATTGCTGGGTTTGCCACATTTCCTCCATAGATTCCGCTATGAACATCCTTTGGCATTGTCTCAATTTTTATTTCAAAGTAAGCGATTCCGCGAAGCCCGTAAGATATAAGGGGTTGAGTTGGAGAAATTGCATGCGAATCTGATATTACGCAAATATCAGCGGACAATAGCGACTTATTGTCGTTGACAAAATCGTCAAAATTCTCACTCCCTATTTCCTCCTCGCCTTCAATAATAAACTTAAGGTTTAATTCACACTTTTTACCCAAATCTTCTGCGGCTGCTATCCAAGTAAAAAGTTGCCCTTTATTATCTGAGGCCCCTCTCGCATATATGTTTCCACCTCTAATCTCGGGTTTAAAAGGATCGCTGAACCATTCTTCTAGTGGATCGGGTGATTGAACATCATAGTGGCCATAAACAAGTACAGTGGGAAATTTTTTATTTACAAAGCGCTCTGCATAAATCAAAGGTTGCCCTTTTGTTTTAATGATATCTGTTTCAAAACCAATCTTTTTTAGCTTTTTTTCCAGCCATAAACATGCTTGTTTAATATCTTTTCTATACTCACTCTGGGCAGAAATAGATGGTATGGATAAAAATTCAAATAGTTCGTTAAGATGTTTATCGTTCATTTTAACCAATTCTACTACAAATCTTTGTTGTTAGCCAAATTAATAAATCTTTCGGGCGCATGGTCTGGGCAAACACCGATTATAAAAATTTGTCCCCAATGATCCCGACTCCACTGCCAAAACATGGAAGGCTTAGAGCAACTATTGCACTGAATCGCCCCCTCCCCGTTTTCCGGTTGAGATAAAACTTGATAAACAATCTCCATATGCCCCAGGGGCTCGAAGTCGTAATCAATTATGCGGACAACGTGCCGCGCTTTTATCTGTGTCGCCTCTGTTTGTTCAAGCGGCCTATTAATTCTTTCCATAAACAAATAGACCTCTCATCTTGTGAGAGGTTTAATATCTTCTAAAAATACTTTACTAGATTAAATTAACCTCCCACATAAAGTCTCCCTCAATAAAGGGAAATCTCTTAATGTGTGAGAGGTAAGTTTTCATTTTAGCCCGCCGATCTTGTTAGATAATGCTCGTTAGAAAGCAAATATTTTGCACCGCCTTTTTTATAATTTGCACCCCACACATTTCGTTTTTTGCTTCTCTGATTAAAAGCTGCAAGCCAGGTGCTGGCGCTCTCGATATTCTCTCGGAATTTTTTAATCATATCGAAAATATGCTGCAAAAAATTAAGCTCGTATGTGTTTGCATCAACAGTTTCGGCAAAAGACGCCTCTTCAAGTTCACGAGTAAGCTTTGGAGTGGCATTTGCTATTTTTATAATCTCTTCCTTTATTGCTTTAATTTCTAATTTTAGCTCATTCATTCGTTTTTCTATAAAAGCGGACTCAGCAGCTTGCATGCTTCTTTGAAGCTCAATTTGCTTTTTCTTTTTTTCAATTAATTGTCTTTCTTCGGAATAAAACTCGCTCATCTCAAGACTTTCTCCCGGGAGGATTTCTGCGCTTACCTTTCTTTGAGTCGGTCTTCGTACGAAAATTTGATTAATTACATCCTGACTCAAGGGAGATAAAAGCTCGTCGTTTAGAGTATTCATACCTGTTTTTCCCGCCTCACGAAGTAATTCAAGGGGATTTATTTTCGAGCTTCTTTTATTATTATTGTTATTTTGATTCATTGCGATTAAATTACCCTAAGTTTGATAAAGAGTCAAGCACCTTGCGCTTCCTGATAATTGATTTCAAAATAGCCTTTTGGCTCGGATCGGACAATTTTTTAGAAAGGGACCTGTCTCCCTCAGCGGCAGATAAGAACTGGTTTAGCTCGCTGTCTTCCACTCCCACTTTTTCAACCTCCGCTATTTTGCCAAGAATAAACTCAAACTTTAGATTAATTTCTGCTTGTTTCGAATACTCTTCTCTAAGGCTTTGGGGAGTCTTTCTTATCGATGCAAGATAAGATTCAAGGCTAAGACCGAGTTTTTCTATTCTCTCAAGTAAGCCAGAAAGCTTAGAGTTTACCTCTTCTTCTATTAGAATCTCGGGAATTTTAACTTCAATGTTATCAAGAAGAGCCCTAATAGCTTCTTGCTCGACTTCCTCTTTGGACATTTTCTTGCTTTCACTATCTGTTTTCCCCTTCTTTGGTGTCCAGATAGATTTAGCTCTTAGTGCGCCTTGTACAACTGTTTTGTAGTCACCAAGATTAATTTCAGGTGCTTCGGCACTTACGGCCTTTATTTCCCAATCTTCGCCCTCTTTGACATTTAAAATCTGGAATTTAGGATACATTATCGGATTAATTTTTCCTTCCTTAATCGCTTCTCCGTAAAGTCCCGGAAGAATTTTTTGCAAAGCTTTTTCAAAAAGAACCTCCTGCGAGACACTTTCAATCACCTTTTTTAGAGGAGCTTTACCTTTTCTAAATCCTGCAATAGTTATATCCTTGCCCATCTCAAAAGCTACCTGTTCAATGGATTTTTCCACACGAGACCAAGGGATACGAAAAACTATTTCAATACTCCCCTTTTTGGTTTTAGTAATCTCAAAAGGATTGGTTTTTTTTGTCATGTTAAATTCCTTACCCTATATTATATAAGATAAATGCGCTAAATCCAAAAAAAATTAATTTTTTGCCAGCTTGTGAAGAAAAGCGTTGACCAATGAAAGAAGGATAGAAGCAATAGCCGCAGTAAAAAAGCTCGAGATATTAAATCCGGGTACAATAGCGGCGACTCCCCAAAGAAGCGTGACATTTATAAAAAACGCAAAAATTCCAAGCGTAAGTATGGAAATAGGAAGCGCAATAATCTGAAGGACAGGCCTGATAAAGGTATTAACTACCCCTATCCCGATTGCAGCAACAATAGCCGACTCAAGAGTTTCAAGCTCAAATCCGGGAGTTACATATTCTACGACCAAAAGAGCTACAGTATTTATTATAAGTTCACCGACAAGCTTCATATTTTATTTTGAAGCTCTGGAGGAATTTTGTCAATCATTTTTTGTTTTCATTAAAAAATTTTAAATCAAGCTCAATTGCCTCATCCCAGCTTGGATTCATATTATGATCCGCTCCACTATGCTTAAAATAATTAACCTCTTTATTTAAAGATTCAAGCTGTGAGCTGAAAGTGTCGTTCCAGACATAATTAACTGCATCGTCCGCAGTCCCTTGGTGGATTTGGATTTTGGCGTTTATATCCGAAAGATAATTATTAAACGCAAATAGGTCGGCATCGTAATCAGCCTCAAGCTTTGCAAGCTCAGATCTTATAAATTTGCCTTTGTCATTCGATTCATCCGTGTAGTAAAGTACGCTGTAGGGAAACGGTTTGGTAACAGGAGCCCAAAGAGTAGTGGGTATTTCTGCCTTTGTTATTACCAAAGTGGTTAAGGCAATTTGCCCTCCGTTTGAATGCGCCCAGATAAATATATTTTTCCCGTCCCACTTGTTTTTTGTAGCTCTCGCAAAAGAAGGCTTATTAATTGCCGAGAAAAGCGAAAGCATAGTAGTATATGTTTGAAATCTTGTCTCAAAAATGTTTTCGGACTCGGAGCTTGATTCGCCGTATCCCAAAAAATCGGGTGAGATTGTCAAAAACCCACGATTAGCAAAGTACTCCCCTGCTCTATAAGTGCCGACACCCGTTCTGTAAATATTTTGATCAACATATCCTCTTATTAAAACAACAAGGGGGATTTCCTCTACGTCTTTTGGAATATTAATGAGCCCTGACACTCTTTTTAATTCTCCCGTCTCAAGAGTAGGGTCAAATTCCATAAAAAATTTATAAGAAATAAAATTTTGTTTTTCTTCGATTACATCGGAAAGCTCGATGTTTGCGCTTTGGACATTTGCCTTTGCCAGATTGGGTATTGTGTAGCGTTTAAATATTGGGTTTTTGTCCCTGAGCAAATTTGTTTGGAAACCTCTTTTTAGTAAGTCTTTTTCGTTAAAAAAATCCCGCGCTATCCATCCCGCAAAAAAGAAAGTTAAAAGGCTGGTAATAAGTGCTAAAAACCTGAATAACTTACCCACACACTATTTTACCATCAGCGTAAACAAGCTAAAACCGCCGTAGAAGATAAAGGCCGCAAAAACCATAGCAAATCTAAAAAATCTGGGTTTCAGCTCTGAAGGCAAAAGCGTTCTATTTAGCCATAGAATAAATCCACTATAAACAAACATGCTAAACGCATTTAAAACAGCACTTGTTACAACAAGGCTTAAAGGCTCTGAAAAACCTAAAGAAAATATTAAAATCCCCGCAATTATCTGTATCCACAAAAATATATAAAAAAACAAAGGGGTCTTGTTGATTTTGTCAGGTTTAAGTATTGCCAAGTTTTCGCTCATTATTCTGCTTGTTGAACCAAATACCGAAAATTGTGTAAAAAAAAGCATAATAGATACTGTAATAAGGAAAAGAGCGCGTATTGTGCCTCCAAGCTTGGCACCTATAAATTTGGCTTCGTTGATCACGAAATTAATTCCAATAGAATTGTCCGGATGCTTATAGACGCTACTATAAGCAAGTAACGAAAGAACAATCATAGTAAGCGCTCCGGTTAGCCAAAAGACCAGAGCATGCTCCAAATTAACTCGTCTCCACCAGACCTTAAAATTTTTTAAATTTTTTTCATTGATATCGAATCGGTATCCCTCAAGCCTGATATTTTCCTTTTTGCCTGTAATCAAGCTGGTGATCCTTCCTGAAAATTTTCCCATTCCGTAGCCTTTTTCTTTTACATACAGGCTTTGTGACAAATTAAGGTTGCCTCCGGCTCCGGCATATGCAAAAGCACCCAAAAAGGTTGCAAGCGGTATGCCTGCAGGCAAAAACCAGTAAGATTCGCCTTTTCCAATAACGCCCTTTGATAAAGCAATCCAGTCGGAATATTTTGATATCAAAAAAGTAACCACAAATACAAAAGGCACTCCCAAAACTATCACAAATTTTTGCAGACTTTCTTGAGTTTTATATACCAAAGGTCCAAGAGTAAGAATAACTCCGATAAAAACAAGCATTATAATCGGCAAAATCGGGCTGTATTCGATTCCCAATAAAGATGCTAAAACGGTCGCCGATGAGGCTATTACTCCCGGCCATATCCAGGGAACAAATGTAGAAAAAATAAACCAGATGGGTGCAAACACACCAAGCTTTCTGGTTAGCCCCACAAATACGCTCTCCCCTGTGGCAAGCGTATATCGCTCGATTTCCATATTAATAAAAAACTGAAAAGTTATTCCCAGTATGGCCCCCCAAATAATACCAAGCCCGAAATTGGCGGACAAATATGGCCAGAGGATTAGTTCTCCGCTACCCAATCCCAATCCAAGAAGTATAAAGCTAGGACCAATAAGCTTAAAAATAGGCAGAGGCTTTGGCAAATCTCGTTTTTCAAATTCTTTAATCCTCACACTTTATTAAATCAGAATGCTGCCTGTCATTTCAACCATAGCTGTATAATAAATTCATGGATGCCGAAATTTCCGAGGCTGAAAATCAAGTGTTCGATAAAGAGATTTTGGTTAAAAATCTCAGACCTGAAAAATTCGTGAATTGTGGAGATTTTATGATGTGCTTTAGATACGAAGGCAACTTAGTTATCCTCGTTCCCTACATTAATGCATTAGGGAGAGATGTTACAAAAGGAATAATTAATGATCTGATCGCATCAGATGAAGTGCCACAGGAACAAAAAGATAGATTAACGTTAAAAAAAGAAGAAATATTCCAGATGACAGATAGTGAAATTATTCAGAAGCTAAAATCTATCCAAGCGAATATTGAATCCAGAATTAAAAAACAAAATCTTTTATTGCGGGAACTAAAAAATTTAGAAGAAGAAGGTTTTGTTATTAATGACAAAGGAGAATTATTCTTGCTAAAAACAGTACCGGCATCATCTGCCTATTTAGAGAATTCTAATCTTCTTGGAATAGTAATGCCATTTGTTGATGGAAAACATCCATCGCCTCAAAACAATCCAAATTTACTCTCTGCTGTCAGAAAAATCGCTCCAGATTGGCACACGGAAAACATTATTATTAGCAATGAAAAGGACCAATTAGGAAGAGTGGGTGTTTATATTCTGGATTTATAACTGTTTTTCTCCTTGACTTTCGTATTTTCTTCGGGTAATTTTAAATTACAATGAAAATAAAAGAACCCGTTTCAGTGTCCTTCATCTACGATTCGGATAACAATAAAGTTTACCCCAAAAAACTTCTTTGGAAAGGCCGATTGTATAGCATTCGCCAAGTAGGTTTTCATCATGTGTTTAAAAAGGGTAGCACGCTTTTTCATGTCTTTTCGGTTTCAAGCGAAAACCTTTTTTTTAGGCTAATTCTTGATACTAAAAATCTTTCCTGGAAAATCGAGGAAATTTCAAATGGATTTTAATCCGGCCGCCTCATCTGTAATGCACATAGATTTAAATTCTGCCTTCGCGTCTATTGAGCAGCAGGCAAACCCCCTTTTCCGCGGAAAGCCGCTTGTAGTCGCAGCATACGATTCTCCCGGCGGTTGCATTCTAGCTTCTTCAATCGAGGCAAAGAGACTTGGTATAAAAACGGGCATGAGAGTAAAAGAGGCAAAAAATATTTTTCCGCGTATAATTGTTCTTGAACCGGATCCTGATAAATATAGATTTGTACACAAAAGCCTGAAAAAATTGCTTTCTCACTACACAAACGAGCTTTATCCAAAATCAATAGACGAATTCGTATTGCATTTTGATAATTTTCCCAATCGGCAAAAGAACCTTTTCTCTATTGCTCTCGAGATTAAGTCGCGCATCAAAAAAGAAATAGGAGATTATCTTACAGTCTCAATAGGCGTTGCTCCCAATAGATTTCTTGCCAAAACCGCTTCAAACCTCCAAAAGCCTGATGGACTGGAAGAGATAAACAAAAATAACTTTTTTAAAATATACCAGAAACTTTCTCTCAAAGACCTCTGCGGAATAAACGTGGGCAACGAAAAAAGGCTTCTTTCCGTGGGGATTAAAAGAGTTCCCGATTTCTACAAAGCCGATAGATTAGTTCTTAAAGCGGCCTTTCGCTCAGTTCTTGCCGATTACTGGTTCCTGCGTCTTAGAGGCTGGGAGGTGGATAAGCTTGATCTGAAACGTAAAAGCTTCGGCAATTCGTACGCCCTGCCCAATTCCAATGGCGGGATTAAAGAGCTTATTCCTCTTCTCCAAAAGCTTATTGAAAAGACTGCCTTTAGGATGAGAAAAGCAGGTTTTAAGGCCCAAGGCATAACGGTTTCGGTTGTTTATAAAGACCGCTCATTCTGGTACAAAAGCAAAATTCTTAAAAAAGCGGTGTTTGATTCAAGAGAAATCTATCGGGAATCAATAAATCTTTTATATTCTTCTCCACACACAAAGCCAGTCCACACCTTGGCTGAAAGCTGTTTTTTTTTAACTTCTTATAAATCACTCCAGCTTGATATATTTGAAAATATTCCAAAAAAGAAAAATTTGACAAAAGCCTTGGATGAGATCAATAAAAAATGGGGTATTTTTTCCATTACACCCGCCCGTTTTATTTTGACAAAAAATAAAATTAAAGACAGAATTTCATTTGGAGGAGTTAGAGAGCTTTAGACAGATCAACCTTAGATCCAACAGTCACATTGTAAGTGTCGGCAAATCCTGCCGGCATTTCAAGTACATAGTCAATCGGACTATCAGAAATATAAAGCTTAAGCTGGCTATCCGGCGTGCCAGGTTCTGGAGGTGTAACATTTTTATGAATCTGCACAACCTCTGAGTCATTAATCCAAATGATGTCAATAGGCACATTCATATTTTTCATCCAAAAAGCGGGTTGAATATCTTGGTTTTCAAAAACAAAAAGCATACCTGTTTTAGCCTCAAGAATTTGTCTTCCTGAAAGGCCTTTTTTTCGTTCAATTTCAGTATCGGCAACCTCAACTAAAACTTCAGTGTCTCCTATTGTTATTGTATTTTTGAATTCCACTTCTGATGGAACATTAGTATTTTCTTTTTCGATAAGAGCGGCCTCTTTACGGTTTATCGTACTGTAATAAAAAACCAATACTCCTACAAAAATAAGCGACGGAATCAAAAGCAAAAAAAGATAAAGGCGGTTTTTACTTTTTTCGGTATGGATATGGATTTTCTCACTCTCCATTTAACATATTCTACATCAACTTTTATCAGCTTTAAAGACCATCTTGATAAACGGTGTTAAAATTAAAAAAATGAAAAATATCGCTGTTCTTTTCGGCGGAGTTGCACCAGAGCACGAAGTCTCGATAATTACGGGGTTACAAGTAATTGAAAAAATTGATAGAAAGTGCTTTTCCCCATATCCTATAAAGTTAAGTCAGGAAGGAGATTTCTACTACTATCCTGCACTGGCAAAGAAAAAAGATTTTCTTAAAATTAAACCCAAAAAAATAAATTTTGGCAAGGACGAAAAAGGCACTTTTTTTGTGCCGCTAAAAGGCTTAATCAGGAAAAAAATTTATTTGGACGCGGCGTATTTGGCTTTTCACGGAGGATTGGGCGAATCGGGCCAGATACAGGGATTTTTTGAGGTTCTTGATCTCCCCTACACTTCACCCGTAGTAGAATCATCAGCAATTTCGATGAATAAGGCTCTTACAAAAGAAGTTCTTGAGCGCCATGGAATTGCCACCGCCGCTTGGGCAAGAGTATTTAGTAATCAATTACAGAAAGATCCGGATAAGCCAGTATCCGAAATATTAAAAATCCTTAAATTTCCTTTAATTGTAAAGCCTGTACATTTAGGATCAAGCATTGGGGTAAAAGTTGTAAATACTAGAGTTGAGCTTAAAAAAGCTTTGCTCGAAGCGAGTTTTATGGACTCGGAAATTCTTGTGGAAAAATTTTTTAAAAACCCCATCGAGTACAACGTCTCTGTAAGATCGGTAAATGGTAAAATTGAAGTAAGCGAGATTGAACGTCCGATTTCCGGAGACGAAATCCTCTCATTTAAAGATAAATACCAAAAAGGAGGTAAAAAAACTTCCGGCATGGCTTCTCTAAATCGCGAACTTCCGGCAAAAATCAAATCCTCATTGGCACACTCACTTAAAGAAATTGCAGTTACGGTCTATAAATTAACGCGCGCAAGCGGGGTAATAAGAATTGACATGATGCTTGTTAAAAGTCAAAAAATTTTAGTTACTGAAGTTAATCCCATCCCGGGCTCTATGGCTTATTACCTTTGGGAGGCAAGTGGGGTTAGTTTCAAAGACCAAATTACAAACTTAATAAATGAAGCAATAAGGCTCCACAAAGAAAGGATTGAAAAAAGATTAATTTATGAATCGGACATAGTTGAAAAGTTTATTAATAGTAAAGATCGTTAAGCTCAGGTTGCATAAGAACAAGAGTTTTTTTATTATCAAACTTAAAAAGCTTATTTAAAGCCTCCTCCATACTGTCGGTGTAGGTTATTTTTTTCTTATTTTTTATTTCAGCAGATATTTCTTTATAAAATTTTGACCGAAGTAAGATTACGTAAGATGCACTATTTGAAAGAATCTTACCCAAGTTTTTATTTGCATCGCAGTTCTCTTTCCCAAGCTCAGGAATGCCGGCGGTAATTACAAGGAGGCTTTTTCCCTTTTTCTTTGCCAAATTTTTAGCATAGAAAATACCTTCTCTTGCAGTCGTCTCGCTAATATTATATGAGTCATCAATCACTTCAAAATCTCCGATTTTGGTTAAATTTCTTCTACGATCGGGCGGTGAAAGTTTAAGGATTGTGTCATTAACAATATCTTCGGGAATTTTAAACAATCTAGCAACTCGCAAAGCATATTCAAGGCTTGAGGAAAGGTTTTTTATTTTTATCGCTTTATTTTTTGCATAAACAAAAACTTCATTAAGCGCTCTTGATAGCTCGGCTTTGTTTTTGAACCGCTCTAGATGCTGATCTCCTATGTTAGTAAGAATACAAACATCGGGTGGTGTAATCGCTAGGCTTTTTTTAATCTCTCCAACAAAATAAGTATCTACTTCAACTATGAGAATTTCGGTTTCTTCTCTAAAATTTTTTAAGATCCACATAGCAATTCCCGTGGGCGTATTAATATTTCCGGGAATCATCTGGGTTTTGTAATTATATCGGATGAACTCATATATATAATTTTTGGTTGTTGTTTTTCCGTAGGATCCGGCAATCGCTATCACTTTTGTATTTTTCCCCATCTTTTGAAATTTTCTTTTTGCATCATTCTGAATTTTGTTTTTTAAAAAAGAAAAGTAAGGGCTTACAAAAATATTCGAAAGTCCTACAAAAAATGGAATTAAAATAGGCAAAACCAAACCGGGTAAAAATGAAAACGCAAAAGTTATTTTTACTCGTCTTGTGTAAATAAGTTTTCCTCTTTTTTGAAGATTTCGTCGTAGAAAAAAACTCTTTAATCGATTAAAGTATCGTAAGGTATCATATTCTTCGAGCTGAAGAATATACAAAAAATCCGAAAACGGAAAAACAAAACTATATGCTCTTAATAAATGTTTTAACATATCCGTAAAATAAATTAGGGTTATCTGCAAAACTGTTATGCGTCGCTCCTTCAATTATTCTAAGTTGTGAATTTTTAATCAGTCTATTAATATCAAGCGCAATTCTAAGCGGAACGGTGTTATCAATATCTCCCCATATTAAAAGAGTTGGCACTTTGATCTTAGAAAGAGAATTTTTCTGGTCATAAACCACACTATTTTTAAAAATATTATACAGTCCTAATTTCTTGGCATTTTTTTGATCAATCGAATAAAACAAATCGTGAAATCTAGACGGTACAAAATTTTTTAGAAATTTATATATAAAAATTTTTAGTTTTGTTCTATTACTTGGTTTATAAACACACGGTGCCGCTGAAAGTACAAGACCGGAAAGCCACTCTGGGTTTTTGGATGCAATTTCGGCAGCCACCCTGCCGCCAAACGAATGTCCAACAATAACATACTTTTTATCTTTATTAATTTTTGAAATTACCCATTTTGCATAATTAGAAATAGTCCAGTTCTTGGAAACAAGCTTTTCTTTACCAAAACCAGGAAGATCAATCGCACTGGCTTCTCGTCCGAATTTGGGAACTAAATTATTCCAAACATTTTTATCCTGTCCCCAACCGTGAAGAAACAAAATCCTCATGGTGCTATTATACATTTTCTTTTGTGCAGGTAAGAGGACTCGAACCTCTACAGGATACTATCCTATACCGTCCTAAACGGTACGCGTCTGCCAATTCCGCCATACCTGCGTAAAAACCATTCTTATTATATCATTCAATCGGGTATTTTTATCCAAAAAGAAAGGCCCGATAAAAATCGGACCTCTCCAGCAAATCCTAACGTTTGCCCCGCAAAGCGGGGGTCACCTCAGAATGTAAAAGAATAATAACATATTATTATAGGATTGTCAAGAAATAAAATCACTACTCAATTTGACGTGTAAAAGGGTAAATTCTAAATCTAAAAATTTATCCCTTTTTCTGAGCAAGAATAAAAATAGAGGGACCAAAATTAATATGAGAAAAGGGCTTTTGAAGAAGTTTTTCTATAAATAGCAAAAAAGATTTTGGCAAATTTTTTTTAGCCTTTTCATTTCTGATATTAGATACCGATCGTTTTTCAACTACTCTAAATTTATATTTCTTAAGTAGCTCGCCAATATCATCCGGATGAAAATTAAGAAATGGTATTGAATGATTTTTTTTATTTTTTTCACTTCTTTTATCATCGGGGAAAATATCAAACGGAAATGTAATATTGCCTTTGCAGATATTTTTAAAAAGTGCTTTTGAGTGAAGCTTGTTGGGAAATTCAAGTATTAAGTATCCACCGGGCTTAATTAATTTTGATAATACGCTAAATGCTCGGTCCGGATCCTCAATATGGTGCATTACACGAACAAAAATAACAAGATCAAAACTTTTAGGTTTTACTTTTTTTGTAGCGTTTTCAAGCTTGGATTGGACAAACTTTATGCGTTTTTTTTCGCTTTTTAACAAGCTCTTAGCTTTTTTAAGGAGGGAAGATGAAGGATCTATAAGATAAACTTTTTTTGCTCTGTAAAAGTAATAAGGGGTAAGCCTACCAAATCCACACCCAAGATCAAGAATCCTTTCAATTTTTTCAATCTTGTTTAAAAATTCTCTAATGGCAACGACCTCGCTCTCATGCTCATAATCGCGTCCTTTCCAATACGCAGGATAATCAAATTTGTCATAATGTGCAGACATAACAAAAAATCTCTTTCTATTCCATTTCCTCCATAAAAGCAGCAACGCCCTTTGCCCAGGAGCCTTCGGGTGAATGGGGTATCCATTTGGACATAATCTCCTCAACGCTAATTAATCCCTTGTCTATATATTCGCTTTTAATGCCCCGGGCGACTGTTTCAATAGCGTGTTCAAAAGACTCAAAACGAAGAGTTCCTTCGCTATGAATCCCCCAGCCCCAGCAGTTATAACTTTCGGCGGGTATCTTTTTGCAAAGATTAGATTCTTGCTGAGCAATAGCAGTCAAAAGTCTAAAATCAAGCCCGTATTTATCAGAGATCTCCACCAAATAATTTGCATAAGGAATAAGCGGGGAATTATACCGCATAAGATACTGCCTTATCAATTCACCTCTTGCATCTACGGTTTGAGGGATCGCATAAATAACAGGTGAATTATCCGGAAGCGATGCATAAACCTGTACTCCATTTTGGGGTACTTTAATTAAGTTTTGTGTTTCGTACGACAAGACATTTGCCTCGGAATTGTCTTTGTCAGAAACTGAAAGAAGCGCAAATAAACTCGTAATAAGAGCAATTGGTGTAAGGGCAAAAAAAGTAATTACAAATATAATGCTTTTACTCAGCGGTTCAGACTTCATAAGTTAAACCTACACTCTAAAGAATGACATAAACAGATCAAAAAAGCAACATTGCTCGCCGCTGTGAGCCCGGGAGGATTCGAACCTCCGACCATCACATTAAGAGGGTGTTGTTCTACTATTAAGCTATGGGCCCATGTGGTGGTAAGTTGAACGCACCTATCACCACATTAAACACGGTGCACGTTTTTGGAAAAATTCGAACGCATTTTTTCTCTGCTTCGCTCGAGCAAGGAAAGGATTTTATAATGTCCTTGCCCCACCCGCCCGTGCGTGGACACTGAAACTCCCAATCCTCAATTTCTGTACTGCTCTCACGAGCGAATATTTCTAGATATTTTATCAGTTTCGCAGTAAGATCTCCATAGGGAGTGTCTAGTTGTAGCTCTTATTTTTTTTACAATTTCCAAACATAGTGAAGATAAAAAGACTTCATTGTTTGGGCAAAAGAAGCGTCTTCAATGACAACGGCATACATTTTTTGTTTTGACGAAAAGTTGATAAATGCTACATTATCACCAAATATGCTGACCTCGCCCACGAAAGGCTTTTCCTTGGGGTCAACATATCTAGCAGAATACAACGGCTTATCATATTGAATATAGCCCATCTTTCCTTTGGTATTTTTGTTGTAGCCACAAAACTCTGTTTTGTGATTTTCAGTTTAACTCTTTCGGGTTCAAATTCTATGTCTAACTATTCTTTCAACTTAAAATTTACCCCCTCCATATCAATAAAAGTATAAATTATATCTTTATTGTCTAGTCTTAATGTTGAACGGGAAACTTTTTTGATTTCTTCTATTCCTCTAAAAATATTCATTTTGGTCATAGCAGTAGTCAGAGCTGTTTTGTCTACTTTTGTTTTTTTGTCCTTATTCATATTTATGATTATATTTTAATTTCTGTTAATTCAACCTAATGGTGTCCTAGCACCTCACTTGATGGTGTTGATGATGGTGATTCTGGGTTTTGGTCAATAAGGAAATTATACATTACTGCTTGTGAACGGAATATTGGAGGATAGTCAGCAGAGCCTATGTTCCATTTTTCCCTAAAAACCCCAGGTGAAACTTCTTCTCTGGTAATGACCATGGGCATTATATTATCTTGAAAATACCTCTCTGCTTCATTCCAATCAGCATCTGAAATATTTCGGCGCATATGTCTACTATTTAATGCTAAATAAACAAACTGGGTGAAAAAATTATAAGGGTCTTTATTGGCGGGTTCGGAAATAAGTCCTTTGTTCATCATTATTTTATTTAACTCACTCATTTTTTGCTCATCGTGAAGTAGTCCTGCAAAGTCATAAAATAAACGGTTAGCCAACTTTTCATTAAAGTGGTTTAATATTTTTTTCCATTTTGTTTGTTCTTCTTCTGTGGGTTCTGCTCCAAACCACACACCCCCATCTCGCCAGAACATTTTCTCCATAGTGCTATAGAACGCATTTATATTTCTGTCTGGAGCTGTTTCAAGTATCCCAGCTTCTTGTAACATCCTTGCAAAAGTATCTAATGATTCTATGGTTGCCTCTGGTGCATAAGGTGGGTCAATTGTTATGTCGCAAGCGAATGGCTGTTCGTCTACCAAAAAGGGGATAGGGGCTATTTCTCTGGCTGCACAAGTTTTATAGATATGCCAGCCAAGGCTGTCTCTGCTGTTTGGGTTAAACTTTCCCGCTGTATCAGAGAGTTTTTTGGTTACTAAAACACTTGTTGCTTGTTGAAATCTGCTGTCGTATTCAAACCTTCCTTCTGCTTCTAAAATATTAAGATGGGCAATCCTTAAATTCTTTGCCTTCTGCTCGTATTCTGTTACAAGGTTTTGGATATTGGATACAGCCGAGCCTTCTTCTTGGTCGTTGTTTGAGATTGAGTGATCCATTAAATAGTTTAGAAATCTTGGATTTCTAATTTGCTGAGAAAATAATCTTTTATAGAAAGCTCGTGGGTCTTTAGTCGCTTCTTTTTTTATATATTCAACTGTTCGTTGGTAGGCAAATTCAGGGTTAGTTGGTATTTCAGAGACCTTATACCAAACATCTGTATAGTTTATTAGTTGCCACAAATCCATATTGGGTGAAATTCCGATTGCATTAAGAGCCTCTTCATTTCCTTCCGCAAATGGTCTAAGAGTGTCTTCGTGTCTTTCAATAAAGTCGTTTGCAGCTGACTCCATTTCTCCCCTTATTGCTGAAACTTCCTCACGCCTTTCGTGTGCTCTATCGTATTTTTCGCAAACTTGAGGATATTCTCTTCGTAGCATTTCGCTTAAAGGATTGTTTTGGAACGAAATAAAAGCCTCTGCACGACCACCTGGCTCGAAGTCCATTAAACCCGTGGTTGGCTGTTCTCTTAATCTTATTAAATCGTAATGCCTTATGCCTTCCTTAGGTATAGCACCCTCCAGAGGCGTTGTAATACCCCTCCTTTCAGCTTCGTTTCTAATTTGAGACGCAAGTCCACCTATACCTAATGATTCAACCATAGCAGACTCTAGTCCCAGTGCTCGTGCAGCAGTTATTCCCACTTCTTGAATACGAGATACATTAACATCAATATTCGATGGGCCTTTGGGCTCTTCATAACCAGCAATATTTTCAGCACTAATTTGCAAACTGGTTACTAGGGTGATGAAGTCAAGCCCAGCAGTATCTGACAAATCGTGAAAGCTGTCTACGAAGCGTTTGTAGTAGGTGTCAAAATCTTCCCCCCCTCTTTTTTCAGACTCGTAATATTGGTTGGCAAGAATGCCAAGATGCGTGCCTGTCCCTCTTAGTTTTTCATCTGCACCTTCTCCTTCTGTCCTTACCCAAACCCTTTCTGGGAGCAAATGTTCCCTTCCCTTAAAATGTTTTCTGTAAACTTCAAGTAAAGTTGACAAGGAAACCTCGTGTCTCTCTCCACTACCTGGCATTTCAGGGCGGGTAGAAGCAGCTCTAAGTCCCGCTTGAAATTCAGGGTCTAATCCCACCCTAATGATAGGCTCCAGCACAATTACTGCTCCCGTTGCCCCCGCAAATTTCAAGAATTGCCTGCGAGTCATTTTTTTTCTAAGCAAAGCTGGAACTTCTTCCTCTGGAGTAATATCACGGGTTTCTATCTGGGGTTGTCTGTCTTTCTGCTTTTTGGGAAGCCAACCGCTAACTTTTTGTTTAAATTCCTCTAACTTTTTTCTTGCTTTGCCTAGCAGTGTTACTGTTTCGTTATCAAGTTTTTCAGTTTCGGTTATGAGAACATTATCAAATTTTTCTTTATCTTTTCTTAAATATTCATCAACCGATATACCCTCAGATTCAAGTCGTTCTCTTATTTCCTTTGCTTTTTGATATAGCCGAGCGGCGGAAAGGCCCTGCTCTTTGGCGGCTTGACCAACCATCCTTGAGTAAACTTCATTTGCTTCCTGCCAAGTATTCACTCCTTGTATGCTTTGTACGGTTCTTAATAACGCCCACCCACGCTCATCAAGCTTTTCTTCTTCTCTGCTTTGTTGAATATCAGACTTAACTGTTTTATAAGCACTGTCCACCGCTAGTCTTAGAAGTTGGTGATTTCCACCTGCCTGCTTAAAAAAGTCATCAAAGATTTCGTGTGCATTTTGCCTACCATCGGTTGTTAATCTGAAATGCCCAGTATTTTCGTCTTTGTAAACCGATGTATCGGTTATCCGCTTAATGACCTCTGTATATTTTGAAGAAAGTTTTAAAGCCTTTTCTTTTAATACTTCTTGTTCAGAGAAACCTAGTTGTTCGTTATTGTCTATCATAATGTTTTCGTTGTTACTTCTTGTTATTTAGTGCCTGAATTTTTATTTCTTTTAATTTACCTTCCAACTCTTTTTCGTAATTCTCATCAAAGTTTTTAATGTGTTTTCTCACAAACTGCCATACATTGTCGTCATCAGCCTCGTGTTCAAGCAAGTCAACAAACTTTTGTCTTTCTGACTGATTAAGTCCTGAAACAATGTAATTAAGAGTAAATGAGTTAATAAAACTCACTAGTGGACTATCTTGGTCTTCCAACTCCTCAAACATAAGGACATCCAGATTGAGTTTGCGGACAAAGTTAAGCAATTGTTTTTGTTGCGTATTCATATATGTTTTTCAATAATTTTAAGTGTATTATATTTTTTTCAAAAGTTTTTGAGAAGAGTAATTATTGTTTTTTTCTTTGAAAAATTTGTATATTAAAACTGTACTCTAATTATCTTTCGGATTTTTTAATGGCCACCTTGGGCAGATCTGAAAGGGTTTGAGTACGACCGGGGTGGCCATTTGAATTTAATAAAAGTTCTTTAAAATTTTTGCGTTTTTCTTTGTTACGCTTTCAGCGGAATGTTCAAGCCGACTTTTTCGGAAACGCGGCGGGTCGGGGCACCGCATCCAACGATTTCGCGATTTCCCAAATGGTGAGCCCGGGAGGATTCGAACCTCCGACCATTCGGTTAAGAGCCGACTGCTCTGGCCACTGAGCTACGGGCCCTGGTGCCCCGTGAGGGAATCGAACCCCCATCTAATCCTTAGAAGGGATTTGTTCTATCCGTTGAACTAACGGGGCATTTTGAGTATATCTGAAAAAACTGCTAAACCTTATTTTATCAAAAATTATTTAAAATTGTTATATATTTGCGATAAAAACTAAAAAAACTTCTTGTTCGCCGTTTGTTGTAGTTATGCCCGGTAGAAACGCGAAGTAAAAAAAGATGACGTTAATCCAGTTAACCTTGCCCACAAAGATAAAATAAACCGATCAATTTTTTCCAAAATTTCTAATATTTTTTTACCTAAGTCAAATTTTTTCACTTTTTCGATGTCTTTTACAACCTGCGTTCCTAAAACTCCTTTCTCTTCATAAAACTTCATTTTAGTGTTTTCGTTACTTTCCCCCAAAACATTTGGTTTCAAAATAATACTTTTTTGAATCTCTTCTTCCTCTTGAGACAATTTTTCAGGTAAAATCAAATAAGAAGCAGATGCCAAATCCTTTAATACATTACTGCC
Organism: Candidatus Woesebacteria bacterium; assembly: GCA_013374835.1. GTDB lineage: Bacteria > Patescibacteriota > Microgenomatia > UBA8517 > UBA8517 > UBA1430. The sequence continues at coordinate 718,840 of CP055307.1, read as the reverse complement.
TCGACCGTCATTTGCTAAAACCATTGAAGAGGGCAGAAACTTAATTTGTACAATTCCTGGTGTTATGCCCTTAAAAAAAACAGAACCAAAAACTCCATGTTCTGAAAAAAAACCAGGATTTGGCAAACCACCGGTCAATCGGGCATAACCAACTTCATTATTGATTTCTTTCTGAATAAATATATTTGCAAACGATTCATTGGTTGATATGTCAACAATCTGAATTTTTTTAGAGTCAAAACCCAAATCAGCTTGAACGGCATTAATAGGGGTTTTAACCCCAGATATTTCGATCTTCATTGGAAAGATTTCACCTAATCGGTATTGACCCTTAGTGGGAATAACAAAAGAAACTGTTTTAGCTGTTGGTGGAAAACCCATTTTGAAAATAATTTTTGCTTCAGCAAAAACTAAGCCAAGAGAAAACAAAGTAAAAACCAAAATCAAGCCAGAATCGAAAATACTATGAGAAAAAGTACAAAATTGCGCCTTTTTAATTTGACACCATAAACAAGGAATTCTCTTAAATCCAAAAAGATACCAAAGAGGGTAAGCTAATGCCAAAAAGACTCCAAAAATAGACAAGATATGAACCAAAAACCAAGAGGCAATAATAAAGCCAATAATCTTTAGAAGAAAAGTGAAAATAGCGAGTTTTTTCATTTTATATCTTTACGTAATACATAAGTATTGAAAAATCGACTATATTACACTCATTATCACGGTTTAAATCACAATCTTGAATTAAACCACATCTTGTTTTTTTGCTGGTTTCTCTTCGAATAATTGATTTACTCGTTTTAATTATCCAGCTATCAACCCAATCTCTGACGCTTTCAAAAAGTTCACTTATTTCAATTATATTATCACAATTAGTGTCAAAAGGAATTATTGCCTGCGGAAGGGAGACGGTTCGTTTCGGAGTAGAATAAAAAAAGGGTGTTGGTGCCAGACTTGAAATTAAACTAGACGTGGTTGTGTCAGATTGGGGAATAGTTTGATGGGTAGAAGAAAATGGTGTAGGAGTAGTTGTTGGAGCGGGTAAGCAGCCGTAAGTATCAAAACTGCAGGCAATATCGCAAGTTAAGGTACCAGAACCATAGCCTAAACTTTCACAAGTTTGGTTATTTAAATTATCTCCCTCGCAATTCTCATCGCCTTCAATTTTTCCGTCGCCACAAACACTAATTTTAATGGTTGCCTCTAAATCTTGAAAAGAAATCCCCTGAACAAAGGTAAAACCTTTAAAAAGCAAGGCGAGAATAAGTATAAAAAAAAATGATCCTACCCATTTCATTCATTCTTTTTTTCTTTTTTTTTGCCAAAGCTGATTTGAAATCCTAAGAATCTATTTAGTAAGGAATAAAGAATAGCTACTCCGATAATTATCGCAAAACGTGCGGACCAGGGCTGGTTAATTTTCCAAAGAGACACTGCTTTATAATAAGCTCCCAAAATTGGGTTAGCCGGTAAAACAGTAAAGTAAAGCTTAGCCGCTGCAGCTATTCCTATTGTTGATTTACCTGATTCTGATTTTTTCAATGGTTTACCCTCCAAATAAGCGAAATAATCGCCGGGTTCAGCTCTAACTGGTAAATTTAATTTGATTTCTACTTTCTGACTTTCACCTGGTTTAAGAAAGAATTTTTTTGGAGAAAAATCAAACCATTTTTCATTCGGCTGAAGTTCTGATTGCTTCTCGTGATAAGCCACACCCGCCTCATATTCTGCTTCCTCGTCGCCTGTGTTTAATACTGTCAACGGAGGAAGATTATAAATCATCCCTGGTCTGAGTTTGTCTTCAACCACAATTTTTCCGGTAGCAACACCTACTCCAAGATTGGAAAAAACCGGAAGTGGAAAAACGAAAAAAGTTAAAAAAATCACAAAAAATAAAGTCTTTCTCATAATAAAACTCTATCACTCATATAAAATCTTGGCAATAATCTTAACTAGCAACAGCTTGAACTGTAACTGTTATGGTTGCTTCAGATGTACAAGAAGTTGAAGATGGAACACCAATCTGTAATTGAAAATCTCTAGCACCACTAGTCGGTACAGCTGAACTTAGAGTTTGGTAATTTGTAGTTAAGGCATTATAATTAGTTGGTGGTGTTGAACAATCATTGGCCGTATCATTACAAAATTTATGAAAATACTGTTCAGAGTCTTGGGTTGCGCCAAGTGTCCAACTACAGCCAGAAGAAACGTTATATCCTTTAATGTTAAAATCCTCTTGAACATTACCGGTATTGGTGGCAACTTGCATGTCATTAGCCTCGCTTGGTAATGTACTTCTGGTTCCTCCAGCAGCTAAAGTGCCATAGGCAATGGCACCGTCGGAAACTGTAATTGCTACATTTTGTACTGTTACCGTTGCCGTCACATCGCCGGTGTCAGCTGCCATTACTTCAAACCAAAAATTACCACCCAAAAGAATCATCAAAGCAAAAGATATTAAAATTCTTTTAAACACATCTTCACCCCCTCTCAAAATATTTTGCTTCCTTGGTATCCATATTTTTATTCATATTAGCTATTTTTAACTTTACTAAAATATTTTTTTCATTGTCATGTACAGGATCGTAACATATTCGACATACCTCCTTCCTGGATGAGATAGTCTGTTGGTGTCATATTACCTAGGGATTCATGTACTCTCTGGCAGTTGTAGTATATCAGGTACTTTGCAAGACGTTGATTGTAAGCTTTCTGGTTGTAGATAAGGTGGAGGTTGGGGTCAATAAAATCTTCCTGGATGGTCCTGTTGAAGCGCTCTACCACCCCCTGGATCTTGGACATTCTGGGGTATATAAAAATGTGTTTGATGTTTTGTTTTTCTAGGTAAACCCTGAATTGTTTGAGAAACTCTTTACCATTGTCAGTCTGGACTGTGTGGATTTTGTAGGGAATAAGTGTTTGGAATTTCTTGAAGAAGTCCACAGTGTTAACTGAATTTAAGTGTTTGTAGGTCAGGGAAAGGGCAGACTTTCCCTTCACATCAATTGCCTGGTACATATACCACCTAATGCCATCAATGATTTTCTCCACAGTATCAGCTTGGATGTATCCCAGAGTTTCTGGTTTGGGTGCATATTTAATTCTGTTCTTCTTGCTCTTAGTCTTGTTTTGAGCCCATTTAGAGGCTGGATTGTGGTATACTCTGCCTGTTTTGTAATAAAATAGATTGTTTCTTGAGATAATCCTCCCAATGGTAGCCTCTGATACTGTTAGGAGATTATTTTCTCTGCAGTATGCATCAAGTAAGGGTTTAAGCTTCTTCTTGCTCATTCTGGGGACAAACTCTCTTTGGGATTTAATATAATCAACAATTTTAGGATCCACTACTGACCTTCTTACCCCCCTTGGAGCTGTGGAGTCTGGAACTAACCCCTGGATACTCTTTCTCTCTAGTACTCTTTTCTTCCAGGTGAAGATAAGCTTGCGATCTACTCCAAAGGCCTCTTTTGTGGCAACCTCTCCATGTTTGGCATAATACTTAATTATTCTTAGTCTTTCCTGGGCCACCTCACTTTGATCAAATCTTCTCAGATGGGAAATCAAGTTCATCACCTCCTTGGAATTCTTGATTTTACCCATTACAAACTCAGATTTCATGCTTACCCCAGTGGATCTTGCCATGCTTACTCAATGTCGAATATGTATCTGATCCTGTGCATGTCAAGTCATAAAAAATTTATTGAGCTGCTTGAATAGTCACATTAATTGATTGTTCGCCATAACAACTTGATTCGGTGGGCATAGTTATTCGCAAATGGAAATCCACTGTTCCCTGACCAGAAACTCCGCTTTTTAATGTCTGATAACCGCTTGTTAAAGCGGTATAATTTGTTGGCGGACTTGAACAATTATTATCGGTGGCGTTGCAAAATTGATGAACATATTGATCGTTACCATTGGTACCCGCCAATACCCAAGTACAACCCCCACCCGAAGCGTCGCTACCCTTAATGTTGATATTAACCGTTACATTGGTATCATAACTAACCGTTTGCATATCCCCTGAAGGTGGCATATCAGAAGCAAGAGTAGTTTTTGAGGTGTCCTTAGGAATAATCCCATAAGCAACGTTTCCATCGGAAACAGAAACAGAAATTGTTGCCGAACTAGCGGTGGTAACTTGCGGAATTACGGTGTAAGTATCCAGAACCGTGCCGTCGGATTTGACCACCCGCAAACAATAAGTGGTTTCGGCTGGAGCGTTATTGTCTTTGAGAGAAAAATCCCATTTGCCGTCCTGACCCGAGTTAATAGCCGCCACGGAGTTGGTAAAATTATTTAATTCTTCGTAAGTTTGATTGACAATGGTATCAACGTCGTGTGTCGGGTCGTTGGTGTTCGTAGTCAAGTTGTCGCCGTCATCAGGCGTGGCGTTGTCGTTGTAGGCAATCACGGTTGAGGTCGTAACATCAGCGTAGGTCTCTCCGGAAAATCCGGTGTCGCACGTTCCCGATTGTTGAGCAAATTGGAGTTTGAAACTCTGTTCACTCGTAAACAAGTCAGAAACTCCGACATGCAAGAGAATCCTCAAGCGAAACGCCGCGTTGGTCGAGCCCAAAGTTGCCTCTGTGTTCTGTACCGCCAAAGGTGTACCAACATCAGTTGAGTCTGAATTATTAAAAAACCGATACGCAGATTGGTTGAACGTTAAGGGCGCAATCGGCCGGCCGAATAAATCGTCCGGTGTTGCCGCGTACCAAGTAGCGTAAATTCTCTGGATGCCCGCGGAATCGGACAAGCTCAAGCGCGCGCCGTAAATATCGTCGTTTGTGGAATAGACCGGACCCAATTCTGAACTCCAGGTTGAGCCGCCGTCGGTTGATTTTTTGAAATAGACATTAGCAGTTGTGGCGGTGCCAGGAGTTGACTGTGCCGAATAAAGGACATACAAGTCGCCGCTCGTCGTGTCCATCGCTATTTTAACTCCGGTAATGCCGCAGTTTGAAACGCCGGCACAGGCGCTATTGGTTACTACATCGGTCAAGGATGACCAGCTACTCGTGTATTTTTTTACCCGAATACTGTCGTCCGTTCCTAAAGTAGTCGCGTTTGCAGCGTAAGCCAAATACACATCTCCAGTTGATGGGTCAATCGCAGCACCCCATGATGCGTCATAAATAGCATTATCTAAAGCTGTATCAATGGCAGCAAAAGTCGACCAAGAAGAACCATCCCAGATAGAATATTTAATATCATTTGATCCTAATGAAATATCCCACCAGAGAAGCATTATTTTGTCAGAGAGCATAGGTACCAAGATTAAATAGTCATTACCAGCAGTCCATGATGCTGGTTGAGACACTGCCCAGTTGGTTGCTGTGGTGCAGGTTGAGCTACAACGGGCCATTATATTGCCCGTACCATTAGCATCCGACACAGCCGCATAGAGCACGCCGTCCGTGCCTTTGGTGATGGTAGTGTGGTTTGTGCCAACAGCTAGAGTGCCCGAATAACCTAATCCAGATGTGATATTAATTGGAGTTGCAAGTGAGTCATTGTTTGAGATATCTAAATAGCCATACCAAATATCATCATCACCAGAATCAAAAGTCACAAAATGGATTAACGTTCCAGTATTATCCCCCGGTGTCCAGCGATCATACCAGACAGCAATTTGCAAACAGTCAGTCTGAGAATCAACAGTCACTGCTGTTCCCCAGCTTGTCCCGCCATTTGTGGTTTTGCTGTAAACACATTGACCTCCGCTATCGCGATAAAAAGTATAACCATTAGTTTCTGAAATAAACACTGTAGATGGTGAACTATCGAGGTGACTTGTAGAAGTGGTGTGTATCGAATTATCAATCGTTACCTGCGCTGCCTTAGCTTTACGAATAGCCGGTGGAATTGGTGGCTTTTGCCAAATTCTCGGCCATCCAGCAAAAAGCCAAGAGGAAATTAAGAGAGAAACAAATAAAATTTTAAGGGTTATTTTTCCCATCAAACACAAAAACTCTTTTTTATCATCATAACACCATTTTTTGAAAATTTATCTTTGAGCGATTTTTCAATACTATCTAGCTAGGCTAACAATTTATAGATAGATTTCCACTTTGGGAGCGGGTACGGGGAATCGAACCCCGATTTACTCCTTGGAAGGGAGTCGTTGGACCTTTCAACTATACCCGCAAGTACTTAATAATTATAGCAAATTTTCTTTATTGAAACTTATTTTTTTGAGTTCTTTTTGCTAAGAAGCCATTCTTACACGAAGCTCATGCTCTTAAACACCTACTCTTGTCTATCAAACAATGATAAGCCTATCTTGTTGTTATTTGCTTTTGAAGCGAATTCAACAAAGACAACTTGGGCTTGCTCATCTCTTGAAAAACTATTAGGCAAATAACTCCAGTCTGTTGCTTCAGGAAGAAGAGACTTGTCTTGAGCGAAAATATTGATAGTTACATTATATCCAAGGTTTTTTAAATTAAATGCCTCCGACAATATCCCATTAAGTAAATCCTTTCGTTTATCAGCTGATATATATACCGTATTTTCTGGATCAATAGTATATTTAGCCCCAAAGGTTCCAGTATTAAGCCAAATGTCTTTAACCCCAAGAATGTCAGCTGCTTCAGCTATCAATGAGTGGTTCAAAAATTCGCTTGGGTTAAACACAGCATTACTTGTAGCCTCTTTGGGGGAAACCCAAGGAAATCCTTGAAGCCCAACAGAATCTATTAAATTTTTATCAAGTCCAACAACATACTGTCTCAGGCTTACATATTCTCCGTTTGTCCATTCAAAGTCGTCAGTTTCATAGGTAGCAGAGTTAAGTAGTATGCTACCTTCTGCAGCAGGAAACTGCTGCTTTAAAATTTTTAGATATCTATTAACAATTCCAGCAAAGTCAGCAGGTTGCGCATTTGCGTGATTCCAATAAGGTAAATTTGCTTCTGGAAATGGAACCCAAGTCCCCATCATCTCATCAGTTACCCCCTGTCTTTTGAGTTCATTAAAATAGGTGAAAATCCAGTTATCATAAAAACCTGTTCCAAATTCTTGAAAATCAATTAAACCCCATTCAGAAATAGGTTCAACAATCACAGTCGGTTTTATCCCATACTTGTTAAATTGTTTTAAAGTTTCTGCAAGTTTCTTGGCATTTTCCCGAGCAATAATAGCGTCCTTTGGCATGTCAGTAAAAACCATCATGGAGTTTGTTACTTTTGAACCACAAATATCTTGATATTGACTAAGTTTCTTAAGATGCGGCTCAGCTAAGTCTTTTGGAAATTCAATAGCCTTTTCATTGCTACACTTATCTCCAATTATAAAATTGCCAATTCTTTCGATTTCCCTCGGCTCATCGATCCTGCTTTTTAACTTAAGATATAAACTATCCCCAGTTAATGCATTATAGGTAACATCAACAGTAGCCAGACACATCAAAAGTAGAACAATAGTAATAATAATTATAGATATTTTTTTCATATTGATACTCCTACTCTATTCCATCTTTGCCATTTTATATCGTCCCCCCTTAATATCATAAAAAATCCTTTTATTAAAGCTAAATATTCAATCCATACCAAAAAATAAAAAAGCGGCCATGTAAAAAAGAAAGTTAACCAAAACCAAGGTTTAATTCCATCAACCCAAAAAGATTCAACAAAATAAATTATCATAATAAACAAACTTCCAATAGCCAGAGACAAATAGTCTCCCGATATAAAACTGTATGCAAGTAACAAGGTCAGGGCAATTGGCTCAAATAAAAGTTGTAGCTCAGATAGTAATGCATAAGGAAGAACAAACCAACTCAAAAACTTATTATGTCGTCTGTCAAGCGACATAAATAGTCTTCTGTATTTTATAAAAGTATCAAATCTTCCCTTTTTCCACCTTAGTCTTTGATTGGCTAGACCCATAATACTGCTAGCTCCTTCTGTGTAACAGATAACATCAGATGCAAACGTACACTTCATTCCATTGAATCGCATTCTCATCGACATCTCTATGTCTTCAGTTTTATTGTCTATATCAAATCCCCCTAATTTCTCAAAAACTTCTCTCCGAAATGCACTGCAAGCTCCACCAAATATGTACTCGGCTCCCATTACAGCATGAGCCCTCTTGAAATAGAATCCAAATTTATATTCTAACTTTTGAATATAGGCAATTAGGCCTTTCCCTCCGGCTATTTTTACATTACCAACCACAGCCATGATTGAGTCATCCCTAAAATATTTAATCAGATTTTCTATAGCTTGTTTATCAAAAGCAGAATCAGCATCCATTGTAACAATTATTTCTCCCTTTGCTTTGTTTACCCCTAAGTTAAGAGCAGTCCCCTTGCCCCCATTTTCTTTTTTAAAGTATCTTAACCTTCTATCTTTAATACTTTTAACAGCTTCTTCGGTCCTATCAGTGGAGCCATCATTAATTACGATTATTTCAATCTTCTTATAAGTATTTGTAACAAGTGAGAGAATGCTTTTTTTGATCCCAATCTCTTCGTTCCACGCAGGAATAACAATTGAGACCAACGGCTTATACGGAACTGACATTCTTCTCTTGATACGTTCAAACCTAATTTTTTCCTTAACAGTATAAAAAGGAGCAATCACCAAAAATACAAAATACTTTATAAGCATTAATGTAGCAAATAAAAATGCTATATTTCTCAGTGTAATAAACCACTCCATTTTATTATTTTTCTATTGGTACAACGGTTCTATATCCCGCTCTAACGATTAAAAATTTTCTATCAAGAGGATAATTAATTATTAAAATTAAATTTGTAGTTTTGTTGTCGGGGATCACAAAAATACTGTCTTCCGTAAGGCTGACAATTTCTTCTATTTTAAATACATATCTCCACTTTCTGTTCGTATCGATATATAAATTTGTATCCCTTTTTATATCCTCAGGAGAAGGCAATGTTCTCCATGATTTATTTAAATAAATTAGAAAGTCTTTTACAGCTTTTTCATCAAAACGAACCAAAAAGTGTCCATTATTTGGTCTAACCAGAAGAGTGTTCTCTCTAACTATTGCAGGTACTATCTCAAGTTTTCTTCTTATTGAGGGAATATTAAGCGAGATTGGTTTTCCAAAATCGCCAATCAAATTTCCAGATAAATTTGGATCGCTGTTGGGTAAAACAAAAAGATGTTTTTCTGCAATTGGTAACTCTGGGTATGAAGTCAAGGCATTAGCAAATACTATATCCTTTTTAGAAAAAATTTCAGCGCTATTTGCATATACAACCACGCTTATCATTAAGCACAAAATTAGCACTACTCCAACAAGGGATAAAGAAATTAATTTTTTAATTAGTTTCATTTGTTAAAGTTAAATAAAGCTATAGTAATTTTGGGTAACCTAAGAAGTAGATCAAATAATTTAAAATACAAAACCACAAGTCTATTCAGAAGGATCGCGGCGATATTGGCTAAAACCACAATCCCAAAAAAGCCAACATACAATAAATATAGGTCGTCATATGAAATTCTCATAAGTACAAAAAAGTATATTACAGGATACTTTAAAAGTCAAACTGCATTGTGTATTCGTCCGTTCAACGGGATTCTGTGCAGAGGTTACATCATTCTACTTCGTGAAGGTGATAAAATTTGAACCTACGACTTCTTCGATATAAACGAAGCACTCTAGCCACTGAGCACGGGCCATGGTACCCAGTGAGGGAATCGAACCCCGATTTACTCCTTGGAAGGGAGTCGTTGGACCTTTCAACTATACCCGCAAGTACTTAATAATTATAGCAAATTTTTTTTATTGAAACTTACTTTTTTGAGTTCTTTTTGCTAAGAAGCCATTCTCAACATTTTAAAATTTGTGCTGGGAGTGTGAATCGAACACACATCTGACGCTCTTCAGGCGCCCGCCGTGACCAACTTGGCTATCCCAGCGCGTATGAGTGGTCGGTATAGGACTCGAACCTATGACCTTTCGGATGTAAGCCGAATGCTCTAGCCAACTGAGCTAACCGACCGTATCATCTATTTTATCACAAACATCCGAAACAACCGAATCAAAACTTTTATTGAATAACAAATCTGGCTTGGGATAAGGGCCAGCTCGAACTACTTATTGGAAAATAAACGAATTGAATTTTTCCCGATTGCACCGCATGATGCGCTCGCCGCGCGGCCTGTCGCGGCTCGCGCACACCCAATCGCTCCTTTTCTGTGCCGAGGACAGGACTTGAACCTGCACGGGTTTCCCCACACGCACCTCAAGCGTGCTTGTCTACCAGTTCCAACACCTCGGCTCAAACTAATTATATTTTATCAAATCAGTGCCCTCAAGAGGAGTTGAACCTCTACTCCCATTAACGGGAACAGCGTCCTGAACGCTGCGCGTCTGCCAATTCCGCCATGAGGGCATATGATATTATATCAAAAAAACCTTATCATCATCCCCTCAACAACTTCTTTTCCAAGCGAAACCTCCTGCCCGGGAAATTTAGCTCCATTTCCCCATATCTTTGCCCCTTTTTTATTTTCAAAAAATTCGCCCCCAATTTTTTTGGCAACGTCCGCTAATGAATATCCGCTCTTAACAACAATAGGGTTGCTGAAATCAGGCTCGGCATCGGGATTCACCAGATAAACTCTTACAAACCCAAGCTTTCTCCATATCGCTTTTTTAAGCTTTTTAATTCCACTACCCTTTTCAGCGCTAATCAAAATAAATTTTTCGTGATTTTGAAAATTGCCGACATCAATCTTATTAATTACAAATATTGCCGGCACATAGACTCTGTTTTTTGAAAAAGCATCAATCAGCTCTTCAACATCAAGACTCTCTTTAATCGTTATCTCAGCATTTTTAATCCCCATTTCACGGGCAATTTCTTTGATAGTTTCTTTGTCAACTCCTTGTTTAATATTTGAATGGATTATTAATCCGCCTGAATTTTTTTTCTCAATCTTTACCTCCGGCTTTTTCTTATTGATCCTTATGCCACTAGATTCAAGTGTTTTGGCAATATGTTTAATCGCTTGAACCCTATCAATGTCAGACATGATAATAATTAAATCCGCTCCTCTTACAACAGATAACACTTCCCTGCTTCTCCCCTTTCCTATATCTGCACCTTCAATTAGTCCCGGAACATCAAGTATTTGTATATCTGTATTTTTGTATTGCATCATCCCCGGAATTACGCTTACCGTTGTAAATAAATAAGGTGCAACTTTTGAATGGGCATTTGTCAATCTATTTAAAAGGGTAGATTTGCCAGTGGATGGCGGACCGATTAAAATCACGGTTGCATCCCCTTGTTTTCGAATTGCATATCCGCCGCCTCCGCCTGTCTTTTTAGATTCCTGCTCTTCTATTCTTTCTTTGAGTTTTGCTAATTTTGCTCTAAGCCGTCCTACATAATGCTCTGTAGCTTTATGCTTTGGCGTATCGCGAATTTCGTTTTCGATACGCTTGATTTGCATTTTGGTAATATCCTCTTTTTGTAGATTTGCCATGAGCCTATTTTACAACAAATCTGTTATACTATTTATTATTACAATTAAAGCCTCCGTAGTTTAACGGATAGAATACGTGGCTTCGGACCATGGGGTGGGGGTTCGAATCCCTCCGGGGGCACTGAGATATAAATAATCAAAAAAGAGGAAAAAATGAAAAATAGCAATATTTTGGTTAAAATATTCGTTTTGCTTGCAATCTTTGTTTTAGGGTTTGCACTTTTTAAGCTTTCACGCCCTGCTACCGGCAATGAAAATTTGTCGGATAATTCTCTTGGTACATATGAGGAGGATTGGACAATAGGAAAAAGAGATTCAAGTGTAGTTCTTATAGAATATCTTGATTTCCAATGTCCAGCGTGCAGATCATACTATCCAATAGTAAAGTCTGTTCTTGACGAGTATCAAGATAGGATTTTGTTTGTAGTAAGACACTTTCCGCTGACAAATATACACAAAAATGCATTCAACGCGGCTGTTTCGGCAGAAGCCGCAGGGAGGCAGGATAAATTCTGGGAAATGTACGACATTTTATTTGAAAAACAAACTGAATGGGCATCAGAAAGCGACCCAAAAAATCTCTTTGCCCAATACGCAGAAGAAATCGGTATTGATAAAGACAAGTTTTTATCTGACTACGAAGATTCTCAACTAATAGAGAAAGTAGAAGAAAGTAGAAAAAATTCCCTCGAAATAGGTGTCAGAGGAACACCAACCTTTGCCCTAAATGGTAGGATAGTACCGAATCCAAAAGATATAGAAGGTTTTAGAATTCTAATCGACAAAGAACTCAATTGAATATGGATCCTGCACACATAAGCCGATTTTTATCTTATCTTACGATTTTAGGCCAACTAACTATTATTTTTTTGCTTCTTCTTATCTTTTTACCGTTTAAAAAAAGATCTTTTATCTTTAGCTTTTTTTCAAAAAATTCATATATCTTTTCCTTTATCGTTGCTCTTATGGCAACATCAGGGAGCCTGTATTATTCCGAGATTGCAGGTTTTACGCCGTGCATTCTCTGCTGGTATCAAAGAATTCTGATGTATCCCCAAGTGCCTTTGCTTGCCGTCGCCCTCTGGAAAAACGAAAAGATAATCACGGATTATATTCTTACTCTTTCGCTCCTTGGTGCGCCGCTGTCAATATACCATTATTTGCTTCAATTAGGTTTAGTACCGAATATTTCATGCTCAGCAGTCGGCTTTTCGATCTCATGTGCAGAAAAATTCGTAATGAATTTTGGTTACATTACAATACCTCTAATGGCAGCAACGGCTTTTGTAATGATCAGTCTTTTTATGCTTTTATTCAAAAGATCAAAAAACTTTTGACAACAATACTCCTCTTTTGTTAATCTGATCTGGGCTAAACTTAATGAAATATATTATAGTCGCAGGAGGTGTATTGTCCGGTCTAGGAAAAGGCATAACAAGTGCTTCAATCGGTCTTCTGCTCTCTTCAAAAGGTATCAAAACAACTCTGGTTAAATGCGATATGTATCTGAATATTGACGCAGGCACCATGAACCCTATAGAGCATGGAGAAGTCTTTGTTACGCACGATGGCATTGAAACAGACCAGGATCTGGGTCACTACGAACGGTTTCTGGGGAAAAATTTAAACAGGTCAAATTATATGACTAACGGTCAAATATACAAAGATGTTCTTGAAAAAGAAAGAGCACTTTATTATCAGGGAAAATGCGTCGAACCTTACCACCATATACCCCCGGAAATCATCAAAAGATGGGAAGAAGCAGGAAGAAAAAACCGAGCAGAGGTGGTAATAGTTGAATTAGGTGGCACTGTAGGGGAATATGAAGGACTGCTTTTCTTCGAAGCGGCTAGAAGAATCAAACTCAAAAAGCCAAAAGACATCATCTTTATTTTAGTAGGTTATCTCCCCACTCCGCCTTCAATTGGGGAGCTGAAGTCAAAGCCTCTACAGCAATCAATTTCTCTTCTAAACTCACTAGGGATACAGCCGGATTTCATAGTAGCAAGATCTGAAAAAGCAATAGACAGTAAGCGAAAAGAAAAAATTTTTCTTGCATCAGGTGTTCCAGTAAAGCACATTATTGCCAATCCCGATCTGGATTGTGTTTATAAGCTTCCCCCTTATTTAGAAAAACAAAACCTAAGTGCGATGATAGCAAATAGTTTAGATCTTAAATTTAAGTCAAAAGATCTTAAAAGCTGGAATGATTATATTAAAAAATCCGAAAAATCAAAAAGTAAAATAAAAATAGCTATAGTTGGAAAATACCAAAATACAGGCGACTATGTTCTTGAGGATAGCTATGTTTGCGTTAATGAAGCCATAAAGCATGCGTCTACAAGCGTTGGTGTCAAGCCGGAGGTAATCTGGATAAACGCTGAAAGTTTGGAAAAAAAGTCCTCTGATGAAATTAAAAAATATCTTTCCCAGGCAGATTCGTTAATCGTTCCGCAAGGCTGGGGCAGCCGTGGATCAGAAGGGAAAATCAAAGCGGTTAAATTCGCAAGAGAAAATGCCGTTCCATTTTTAGGACTATGCTTTGGGATGCAAATGGCGGTGATAGAATACGCAAGGAACATTCTGAACTTAAAAGGCGCAAATTCGGTTGAAATCGATCCTAAAACACCCCATCCCGTAATACACCTTATGCCGGATCAAAAGAAATATCTTGAAAAAAACCAGTTCGGCGGTACAATTAGGCTCGGAGCATGGCCTTGTGTTTTGATTAAAGACACCAAGCTTAAAAATATTTATAATATGCATTCAGATGCTTCCTCCCCCTGGCACCACCCCAATCCGTTACAGAAAAATCAGCCATTAGCCATTAATCATCAGCCATTAATCCATGAGCGACACAGACACAGATATGAATTTAACATGAAATATAAAAAACTCTTTGAAAAAGAAGGGTTAACGATTTCTGGAATCTCTCCTGATAATAAATTAGTAGAAGCAATCGAGATCAAAAATCATCCGTTTTTTATCGGAACTCAATTCCACCCCGAGTATTTATCAAGGCCTCTATCTCCTCATCCGATATTTATTGAATTTATAAAAGCTAGTGTTCGCCGTCAGGCGGCCAGAGCTTAATGCTCGCTTTGCATCTACCATTATTTTCTGCTCCGCCGCAAAACTTTCCATCTTGTCCGTTAATTCCAAAGGGCGACTCATCAGGATACCTTTCAGAAAGCTCCGGATTAGTCTTAAACGGGTTTAGGGGAGTATTTCTTTCTCCGACATTATTAAGCCCGTTTATGTCGATACTTATCCGTGAGGAAGCCTCGTGGCAGTAATCGCGAGTGATAGACACCCCATCGGCAAGGCGGATTATATGCTCACTATTGCATTCTTCACGGCTTGAATAGAGCGTATGCTTCCCCTCGCTTTCATAAAAAACCAAAGCACCATCATCTAATTCAAATTCGTCTGGTGAATAATTAGTCCAAAAACCATTATTGTGTTGCCAAATTTGAATAAGATAAATTCTTATTTTTCCGTCCTCACCTACTTTTGTAAAAAAACGTATAGACTCGCTGTCTCCTGTGTGTCCTGTATCGGGTAAATCAACAAATTGTCCCACAAAATCAATTACATCTCTATCGGCATATAATACAATCTTTCCAACCTGAAGCCCTACTCTTTGAGGCCCGTCATCGTTTTCGCGAAGCATATTAAATGTGCAAACATACCACCCGGGAGTATTATTAAGAGGTGTTACTTGGTATAAAACATCCGGCGGCTTAGCTTCTGAAGTTTCAATTTTAATAGCAAGAGATTGTGCAATTTTTTCTTCAAAATCTAAGATTTTCGGATCAAGCCGAAAATTCAATTCATTATCGCCTTGATTTTCGGTTTTTGGGGATGAAACGTCAATTATTTCAAAATTTTTACAGCCCGATGTACCCAAAAGAAGAAGTGGAGGTATAAAAAAGGGTAGGCATCCCATTGGTAGTTTTTTCGATCTTTCGGACATAATTGTGACTTAGTTTCCAAATTTTAGCACAATATAGTAAAATTAGCCTACTCTCACTTATATAATTAAAGCCGAGGTGGCGGAATGGTAGACGCTCAGGACTTAAAATCCTGTGTTCGATAATCGGACGTGTGGGTTCGAGTCCCACCCTCGGCACAAAATGGTAGCGGTGGGGTATGCGCGAGCCGCGACAGGCCGCGCGGCGAGCGCAATATGCGGTGCGCAGGGCTCAAAATAAATCCGTTTATTCATCATATAGAAGTTCGAGCCGACTTTTTTTGCGATGACTGAAAGTTCATCGCAATTATTTTTTTTGCGCGCGATTTTGGCCGCTTCTGCGGCCTCATTGATGAATTCTCTCATCGGTTCGAGCCAAGCACTTCCTTTTTGCTTAACTTCTGATATTTTCTCTTTCAAAACTTTCTTTTTGTCGAGAAAATCTTTTTTCTTAGCTTGATAATCTTCGGTGTCAACTATTTCTTCTAAGTAGCCTTCAAGTAGTTTGTCTAGTTTTTCCTCGACAGCTTCCAGAGAAACTGTGAGTGAGCGAAGCTCACTTTTAATTGTTTCCTTTTCTTTAATCTCATCTTTCGCCAAAAGTTCAAGCATTTTGGCTTGCCATTTTTCATTTAAAGAAACACTCTCCACAATTTCTCTGAGCTGTTTTTCAACTTTTTCTTCACGAAGGTACTTTTGCGAACAAATTCCCTTTTTCTTGACACAGCGGTAGTAAATATAGGTAGCATTGCGGTTCGTTTTTCGATAGAACTTTTTGTGTGTCTCGGCAGTTACAAACGAACCGCATTCTTTGCACGTAATAAAACCAGTGAAATCAAATTCGTGCTTGTGGGGTTTCTTGCTGTACTTTTTCTCCAAAATTTCTTGAGCTTTGTCAAAAGTCTTTTTGCTAATTAAAGGCTTGTGACTACCCTCATACGTTTCGCCATGGTAAAGCATGAGGCCATAATAAAAGCTGTTTGTGAGAATTGCACGAATTTGATTGTAGTGCATGGGTTTTTCGCCAGCTTTAAACAACTTGTTTTTGAAAAAGAAAGTTTGAATATCTTTCATACTGCTAAATTCGCCGGAGGAGAATTTCAGAAAAGCAAGTTTTACCAACTTTCCCTCTTTGGGGTGAACAATGACAGAACGCAAGTTTCTGTCATTTAAGTAGCCGATAGGGGCAAGCGATGGCCAGCCACCATGTCTTAATTTGTGGTATAAACCTCGTTTTACATTCTCACTTAGATTATCAACATAATACTTAGCTTGGCCAAAAGCGATATTAAGCATAAATCTGCCCTGGGGAGTATTTTCAAACCAGAAAGTGGGAAATTTTAGAGATTGAAGTTTTCCTTCATCGAGAAGATAAATAATTTTTCCACCACCTATCGAGTTCCTGGCAAGTCTGTCGGGGTGCCAAGCAATAATTCCTTGTGCAACACCTTTTTCAACTAGGCTAATAAAGTTTGAAAATACTTTCCGTCCAGGAACTTTGGCAGTTTGCGCCTCTGTCAAAAATTCAACTATCTCCAAGTTTTCTCTCTGCGCAAACTGCTTTAACTCATAGATTTGCTGATCAATGGAGAGAATTTGTTTCTCCTTCTCATCTGTTGATTTTCTGCAATAGGCTATGTATTTCATGGCAGTTTAATCAATCAAAGTAACTGGCTTTGATTAAATTTTTGTGTTTTTATTTTTTCTTACTCATATGTAAACGAATTGAATTTTGCCCGATTCCTCCGCATAATGCGCTCGCCGCGCGGCCATTCGCGGCTCGCGCATATCCATCTGATCATTTTGTGTGCTCTGTATATATTCAAATTCGAACGTATTTCAAAGGTGCGGCGATTGCCCCCACCCAATCGCCGCGCTATCTCGCAGAGACAAGCTCTGCTTATTCCTAGCTCGGCTTTCGGCCTCGCAAAAAGTCGGCTCGAACACGCCTGTTAAGGCGAAAAATAAAAACGCAAAAATTTTTAATATGTTTTCAGTATACCAAATTATGATATCCTTAAACATTATTGTTGTTATGAAAGTCCACAATCCATATAGATCAAAATACAACCACAGTTACCATAACAAAAAGTGCCCTTTTTGTAATAATGAAGTAGTAAAAAAGCAAAACATCGAATCACTTGAGGGCGAAAATTGGATGGTTTTTGTTAATCAATATCCGATACTTGATGGAAATGTAATGTTGGTGCTAAAACGTCATGTCGAAGATACTTCAGAATTGAATAAAAATGAGTGGGTGGAATTGCAAGAAAAAATTGAGCAGACAAAAACCATTCTCTCAAAAATCTTTGACACTAAATCTTTCAATATTGGCTTCAATATCGGCCCTGACTCTGGATCATCTGTGAAACATCTTCATTGGCAAATAATACCGCGAGTAAATCACCAACCGATAAACGGCTTTGCCGGTTTTATCGCAGGGATTCAAAATGTCCGCATGTCTCCAGAGGAACTGAAAGAGAAAATCGAAGGATCACTTCAGTGATAAGCATCGTAAATTGCCAATTTTCGCAGGTTTTTGATATACTTCAGTTAAGATGAAACAAAAAGTTATTTGTATAGATTTTGATGGAGTTATACACCAATACAGTAAAGGATGGCAAGATGGGACGATTTATGATCCCCCAATGGAAGGTGCTAAAGAAGAGCTAGAAAGGCTGGTATCAAAAGATTATAAAGTTATTATCCTCACTACACGATTAAATCCAGAAGTGAACGATGATATAAACCTCGAAAAAAACAAGATAAGTAAATGGCTTTCTGATAATGGCTTTCAAAGAGGGGTGCATTATCATGACATAACTGCAGTGAAACCAATTGCAGGAATCTACATTGATGATAGAGCTTTGAGATTTACAAATTGGAAAGATATATCTAAATATTTTCTATGACTGCGGTAGAAAGAATGAGCGAAGCTACAACTGATTTAGAAATCGAGCCCAAATTACAATTAATAGAAGCGGTCCGTAATACTAGAACCTTGGACGGTGGATTTCCTCTATATGAAAACGCAGAGATATCAATCAGAGTATTTGATCCAAATGATTTATATCCTACTGCTAAATATGTCCTGAAAAACAATCTCCAATTTGTAGCTTCAATGCGAGATGAAATACTGTCAACTGATAGTGTTGATATCTTTATGCTTGACCAGATTTATGTTAACTCGATATATATTGTTGCACCACCTGTTGTTGAAATGAGTGATGGAGTGCCTGCTATAGTAGACGGTCTACACAGATGTACTCTTGCACGGAATCTTGGAAAGCTTGTCTCTGTTATTTTTGTAGATGGAGTGGATCCTAAATACCCAATAATTAGTACTCCAGTTAGTTGGGATGAAATTGTAGAATATTCTCAAAAGCCAGAAGTGGCGGAATTACTAAGAAATGTAAGACCTGGCATAAGAGACGAAGGAGGTAGCCTAAGAAGGTTTTATCGAGATTTTAGCTATCTTGGTAGCGCTGGCAGAAGGCCAAGATTAGGACAAAGCGGCTAATGAAAGTTTATCTAATCAGGCATGCAAGAACAAGGGACGCTGAAGATTTATTGACGCAACGACATGTAACTCCAATTGTTATAGACTCCGAGACCTTAGATAAGGTTGAACAGGCTAAGAATAAGATAGGAGAAGTAGACGTGGTTTTTTGTTCTCCTCTACAAAGGGCTAGGGAAACAGCAGATTTGGTTTTTGGAAAAGGAAATTATAAAGTTCTTGATTTTATAAAAGAATACGGAACACCAAAAGAAATCATTGGTAAGCCAAGAAAGTTTGCAACAGATTTTTGGGAAGTAAAACACAAAAAAGACAAAATGGACATAAATTGGACGCCCGCGGGAGGAGAATCCTTTGCCTCAGTTGCCGATAGAGTTGAAAGGTTGTATCAATTTTTGCTCAAGGAGAAAAAAACCAAGAAACATCAAAAAATTGCTATTGTTGGGCACGGCACCTTTTTTAGGCATTTCCTTCTAAGAGTTGCGGATGTTCCTTGGACCAAATATCCTCAACTGATTTTTGATGTTTTAAGAAAACTAAAATGGGATAATTTACAAGTAGTAGAGGTTGAGATATAAGCGAAGCTTGGCACTTCGTGCTAAAATATGGTCAGATATGCAAAAGAACAATCCAAAATTACTGGAAAAAATAGAAACTCCGCCCACGAGACTTCTCAATCGTGAGGAATATGATAAAGTCTTCATTCCTGGTATCCCTAAGGATGTTTGCACCTTTTGTCATTGGGATAAATACCAGATTGTATTGAAGGAGTTTCAGCATTGGGTTTGGATAGCCAACCTTGCTCCCTATTGGTGGTGGCACACAATGGTAATTTCTAAACGCCATTTTGTGGAGTTTGACGAGCAAACATATAAGGAAAACGCAGAACTTTTAGATGTCTTGTCTCATGTCAAAAGAAAAATGCTTGATGCAAAATTAAAAAGGTCAGATGGCTCTGATGTTAAAAAGATAGTTCATTTCTGGAGGTTTAGAGCCGATCGGTTTGATCCTGTTTCTGGAACAGTAAGGCCGGACCATTTCCACATTCATATTGTTCCCGATAAAGATCATCTTTGGGATCCAATTTTGGACGAGGATGCATACAAATGTGATATAGTATCAAAACTTGGAGAGGAAGAAGTGCCCACGAAGCGGGCAAAGGCTGGCGAAGCCAGCTAAATTGTGCGCAGAAAAAATAGCGAGGCCGTCAGGCCGAGCTAGAAATAGCACGGCGGCTTGAATGGCGGCAAGCCGCCGTTCCGCTTAAACAAAGTTCGAATTTGGCAATATGTCTCGCACAAAATTACACTTAATTTAACGGGGATTAGCTCAGTCGGTAGAGTGCACGGTTTGGGACCGTGAGGTCGCCAGTTCGAATCTGGCATCCCCGACACAGCAATCTGGTAACCTACTAGAATTGTTTCTTTAATAATTCAACTATTTTTGAAGAAGCAGTTTTATGCTTAATCTTTTTTTAATATGAAGGAAATTGATAGAGATGAAGTAATTAACAAAGCTCTCTACGCTAAAGAACTGGAATGGCACATGCTTATATCAATTCTAGCCTCCTCCGGCTATGTCGCTGCAAGTTCTTACACATCCGTACCGGATTCAATAGAAACAGCACTAATACTTGAATGGATAAGGGCCGGTATCTGTCTTGGACAAACATTTGTAGAAGAAAAAAACAAGCTAGATATAGGTACACACCTAAGCGTCTGTCGAGCACGCTATAGAGGTGTATCTAAAAAAGTTCTTTCTGACGGAATAGTTATAGCGCCTGGACAGATGGGAGGTAGACTGGATTTAGTAAGAAACATACCTCAGTTAGGCGAGGAAGCTAATCTCGTGGCGGCTTCAAGATCTTTATATAATGAAGTACTGCTTGATTTGAAAATATTAGCTTATGAATGCAAACACAATGAATTTTTAGAAGAAATTAGCTTTTTTTATGGATACTCGCATCTTGTAAGGTCATTGGCCCGAAAACTTGGATTTAATGTTTTTGATATTAAAAATCCCTTAAAACAGGCATTTTATACACATCTTAATAAACAAATAGTAGAAAAAAGAAATAAGGAAAATAAGGCTTGGCAAGCCTTTAAAGGAAATTTCAAGCCGGCAAAAGAGGCATTTATTTCCAGAGACAAGCTTGTCAGCCTCTATGGTTAACTTTCATACATGAAAAAATCTATTCTAAATCATTTTCAAAAAAGTGATCCAATAATCTATAAATATTTAAGCGAAGTAAAAATTCTAGATTGGATATCAGTTAACAAAAACGCATCTGAGCATGACTATTTCATAAGCCTTACCAAAAAAATAATTTACCAGCAGCTTTCAAATAAAGCAGCTTCTACAATCTACTACAGATTTGAAAAAGCTCTTAATGGTAAAGTTACGCCTCACTCAATTTTAAAAACCAAAACAGAAAAATTTCGTGAAGTGGGTGTGTCACAACAAAAAACAAGCTATCTTTTTGATTTATCTCAAAAATTTCTCAATAAAGAATTAAATCTAAAAAACATTAAAGACCTCAAAGACGAGGAGATAATTAACGAGCTTATAAAAGTTAAAGGCATTGGCCGCTGGAGCGCTGAGATGTTTCTTATATTTGATCTGGGTAGAGAAAATGTTTTTTCATTCGGCGACCAAGGCTTAAAAAAAGCAATCAAAAATATATATAAGCCAAAAGATTTATCTGAAAAAACAATAAATAAAATTATTTCCAAATGGATTCCTTTTAGAACCTATGGCTCAATAGCTCTCTGGCACAGCCTTGATAATCTTTAAAAAAGAGTCGGTTGCCTGCCTTCCACCGTTTTTTTTCTAAACACCCTCAGTGTTCCGTCGCTTACCTTTGCTTTTGGGTTCCAAACTAAATGTAATACATGCTCGCTTCCCAATTGCCATTCAATCGTACACTTTAAACGATTTTCTTTTTGCGGCTCTCCCAGGCAGTCTCTTAAAAAAAGTTCTAAAGTTAAGTATTCATTATTTAAATGACTTTCAAAATTAATATTAAATATCCCACAAAATTCTGCCCAGTTAATATCATTATTTATTGAAAGATCGGCTGCCTTTTTAATCAGATCTTCATCATTAACCCATTCGCATTCTCTTTCCATAATAACCATAAAATAATGCATTGTGAATCAATTCTCAAGATTTTTTCAAATTTGGTATAATCATAATTGTCTGCGGGTGTAGTTGAGTGGTACAACGCTTCCTTGCCAAGGAAGAGATCGTGGGTTCAATTCCCATCACCCGCTCCAATTAAACAAAAGCCAATATATAACAATAAATATCTAGGAGATATATTTTAAAATTGGTATGGAACGGCTTGACCAGATAGGACCCGCTCCTGCCCATAAAGCAAGAAGTTACAAAGCAAGCTCAATAGCAGATATGCTAAACAATGAGCCTTATATCGTGCAATCAATCTATGAGGAACACAAGAATTGGTATCAAGGCCTTTCGGAAAGAGAAAAGCTACAAGAAACCCTTGGCAGTATTGTAAGAGCTTTTCTCCCCCATACTTTCTCATACATCATCTTGCCGTATGCAGAAAAGCCCTATCCTCATATTATAAGTATCCCAAGATATTTTGTGCTTCTTCCACAGGTCAAAGGCAATCCGGGAGAAAATCATTCAAGAATTGAAATATCAGATATAACAGCAAGCCTAGAAGTAGATTTTCCCTACGGGTCAATAGATCAAAACCGGAAATCCATGGGTTTTGAAGTTAACCCAAAAGCACTTAGAAGTGCTCCTTGGAGAAGCAGAGTTATTTTGTTTAATGTATGCATGGGTGACTCAAGCCAACGCTTTTTGGTGCATGTTTTTAATGATAAAGCGCGTGAAAGAAACAAAAACTGTTTTCCAAATAGGCTTAAATTCGCGAGTGAGCGAGCCTTAAATTATTAATTGAATTTATAATTAAGGATCAAAAACCCATTGCATTATTTTTCAATAATTGTTTTAATGTATCCATGGTAAAAAGAGATGATATAGATGAAATACTTAAAAAACAGGAAGATGAGGTATATGGTGACTCATATAGCGAAGGAGACCACGATGTCTACGACGATACCGAAGAATTGCTTGAAGAAACTGTGGGTGGAGACATTGATTCCAAAAAACCCTTTAGCATTGCCGAAGAAATAGAAAAAGACGAAAACGACTTGGTAAATAGACCGTCTCTAAGGAAGACTCCAAAGAAGAAAAATAATGCCTACGAATAATCACATCTCAAGAATTCCTAAAAAAGTAGGAATTATTTACTCGGATGTTAAGCGTGAATACTTCCCCACCGAAGCCCAATACATAACGGAAAAAGACGCAAAAGAAAGCGCAGTCATAATTGCAAAATATCTCGAAAATTTTAATATTAGACCTAAGCTTTTTCCGGGAAATTCAAGCCTGCCACAAAATCTCAGAAAAGAGATGCCGGATATGGTATTTAACCTTGTCGATTCTGTAAAAGGAAATGAATATCTCTCATCAACCATACCCGGAGTGCTTGAACTTTTAGAAATCCCCTACACTGGCGCAGGTATAATCGGTTTGTCACTTACATTCCAGAAATTTTTGACGTTTAAGCTCCTTGAACAAAACGGCATCCCCGTTCCGAGATACCAGATCTTTACAAACCACACGGATTATCTTGACCCCACACTAAGATACCCGTTAATTGCAAAGCTAAATGAAATTCACGGCGGAGTGGAAATTACAAAAGATTCAGTATCCGATAACGAAAAACACCTAAGAGAAAGAATAAAGTACTTAATTTATACGTATAAACAGCAAGTTTTAGTTCAGGAATTCATAGTCGGCCGAGAAATAAATGCAATACTTCTAGAAGGGTTAAACAAAAAAGTTTATATGGCAGAAAAAGTTTTTTCTGAATTAAAAGACCAAAAATACAGCTTCTTATCATTTGAGGATCAATGGCTTAATAAAGACTTGACATTTCATTACCAAAAATTCGAAGATCCTGTTTTAAGGGAATATGTTAAAAAAGCTTTTGACGTTGTTCAAATGGCTGACTATGGCAAGTTTGATATTAGGCTTGATTCTTCGGGAAGATATTATTTTATAGATTCAAATGCAAATTGCTATTTATCACCTTCGGATAGCGCGATATCCTCTATTTTAACTATATATAAAGTTAGGTTCAATGAAGTCTTAAGAAGGCTTTTAATAAATACAATGCTTGGCTCCTATGGCAAAGAACTGTTAGCCTAAGATACAAATCGAAAAAATTTGGGGTGAGTGAGCGGGATTGAACCGCCAACCTCCGCTTCCACAGAGCGGCGCTCTAACCAATTGAGCTACACCCACCAAGTAGCATTATTATACCACCTAAGTTCGATTGAAGAAAAAAATTTTTGAGGGTTTAATTTTCGCAAATAAAAATAGATATATGATCTCTAAAATAGAACTACTCCCTTCCAAAATATCGACCAAGCAAAAAGAACCAAAAAACCGCTTTCTCCCAATTGAGTCAATCCCTCACCCAGCCCTAAGTTTCCATAACCGCTCATCATAAACTAAGTATAAAACAATAAATAAACATATTTCCTTGACAATAAGAGCTCTTTAATAAGCCTTTTTAAGGTTTGTGATAATTTTTTTGCTTGCCTCCTCTGGAGTAATCCCAGCGCTAAACGCCAACTCTTCTGAAAGCCTGGATACCAAAAGCTCAAATACCTTTTCTTTTGTTCTTGAAAACTCCACTTCTTGGGTATTTTTTGAATACCACATATGCTTAAGGGTTTCAGCGAGTTTTCTTGGTTTGTTTTGTCCTATTATGCTTTTTGCGACATCAGAGTCCAGTGAGTCTAGATATTCACACCTTTTGCTTAAGTTTATGAAAATTTTTTTCGCTTTATTCCTGCTAATTGGCTTTCTAATATTTGTTTTTGCGATATTTTTGGTTGGTATTGAGCAAATTAATGTATCGTCTCCCCTACCTTTATAATATGGCTTGTAATAAAGAATGTGCTCGTTTAATGATTTATCAAAAGACATCTTAAATATCGTGTATATTCGCCCGAAATGAACGATTTTATCACCAACTCGGTATTTAGATACATCTTTCATACTGTTAGAAGCAGTACACTATTCTACCACAAATTAGCTCTTTAAAGCTAGTCCATATGAAGATAAATCGTCTGGGCATGATAGGTTTTAAGAAATGTTTATATAATTTTCGTAGCTGTTGTATAATTTATTGCCAAATGACACCCCCAACCCATTTTAATACACAAGATAAACTTAGGTTCAAGCTCCCTCTTTTTTTCCCAGATGCAACAGCAGCCTCAATAAAATCTTTGGATATGTCAGATGTTGCCAATACAAAAACAAAGGGCGTGCTTGTAAACACGCTTCATCTTAAAGTCAATCCGGGTATCCAAACAATAAATAAAGCTGGTGGTATTAAAAAATTCATGAATTGGCAGGAAGCTGTTATCTCGGACTCAGGCGGTTTTCAGATTATGAGTCTAATAAAGTCTAGGGGTTCCTTATCCAAAGTGACGGATGACGGAGTGGTGTTTCAATTGTCTAAAAAGCAAGAGGTTCGCCTTACTCCCGAAGAATCAATAAGGATCCAAATGGATTTGGGTACAGATTTAGTCGTAGTATTGGATGATTTTACACCACCAAATGCAAAAAAAAGTGAGGCGGAAGATTCTGTAATTAGAACAATTCTATGGGCAAAAAAAAGCAAAATAGAATTCGAAAGAATTTGTAGTCGTAAAAAACTTATTAAAAAACCTTACCTAATAGCCGTTGTACAAGGTGGGAAGTTTAAAGATCTTCGGGAGTATTGCGCTAAAAAATTATCAGAAATAGGTTTTGACGGCTTTGGCTACGGGGGCTGGCCGCTGGACAAAAACGGAAGTTTTGATAAGGAAATTGCGTTAACTATAAAAAAGCTAGCGCCTGAAAACTATCTACTATATGGACTTGGCATAGGAAGGCCGGAAGATATAGTTTTTTGCACATCAATAGGTTATCATATTTTTGATTGCGTTCTGCCCACAAGAGATGCAAGGCATAAAAGATTATATGTATTTAATGCCAGAAATATAAACGATATTAATATAAAAGAAAAAAATTTTTATTCATATTATAATCCTGATAAAAAAATTTACTCAGATGATTTTTCACCGGTTAGTACAGCGTGCGATTGCCCTCTTTGTAAAAATTATTCAAAAGCATACTTTAGACACTTATGGAAAACAAACGAACTTTCAGCAATGAGGCTTTCAACTATCCACAACCTTCGCTTCTACTCACTGCTTATGGAAAATTTACAAAAAAATGGTAAAATGTAATTATGACTGAAGAATCAACAGGGGAACAAGCAACAGAAATTTTAGAAAAAATTATCAATGCAGATAGCTCTCGCGAAGAAGAAAGGCCACGGACTGCAATAGCAAGAGCCATGAACCCTGACGAAAAAAAACATCCCCTCAGACCTGTAAGGTTCTCAGGTAATAAAAAAGTTCCCCCGCTATCTGGGCGTATAATTGACGGCCAGCGTGTAACAAGGTAACATATATACTTCATTTTTTATAAAATTTGCTATGTCAGAAAGATTTCTTCTTACAAGACGGCAATTATTGTTATACGCCGCCACAAATTTTTTAATTCCACCTGTTGAAAAAATTAGAGATAGTAGGTCGGTTTATAATTTCTATCGCCAAAACGGCTTGCTTGGGATTAGAGGTGTGGAAGAATTATCAGACAATCATCCTGTAAAAATGCTTCACGAGCAGAATCAAAATCTTAGGGATCGTTTGGTTCCTACACCCTCAATTACAGAAGGCTGGGCTACTATCTATGGCGTTTCGGCTATTAGCTACCAAGCATTAATCGATAATTACTTATTAGCAGCTAAAAGCGATCAAAAAGCATATAACCAAAAAACTCTCTTGATATTAGGAAAAGCCATGCATGAAGACCCGAAATTAAACAATTTGATTTTATCTAACGGGATCAAAAGTGGTGAATTCACAAGCCGCTTTGAAGAAATACTAAATGAATACAGTATAGATGGCGTTTTGGCTGCTAAAATGCCACCAATAAATTACTCAGGGTCAGGACCTTCGTCAGATCATGGGAGAGTCTATGAGATCAGCATTTGGGACAATCTTGCGGAATCTTGGAGCAAAAGACAAAAAGCAATAGTTCTTGATATTGCGAATCTTCGCACATTCTCTGGACTTCGGTATTCAACAAATTTTTTTGAGAATTTCCAAGACCAATCAGGAGAACAAGTCCAGTTGCCATGGGTTTGTGAGATCTCAACAGAGCTAATAGAAGGAGCGGGTTTAGTAAACGAAAACACATCTTTTGTTGTAAGGATGGAAGAAATTAAAGACGGAAAACCTGCTCTCTTAGATTACAGGGTGAAGTACCCAGACTACATCAGGGAAAAGGTAGTTAAGGGAGAATTTATTAGCCTTGCCGGTGACCTAAGTAAAAAACTAAAGGGCAATAATGTAGAAAGTGCAATCCAAAAATCAAGAGCCGAGAACCCGAAATTTTTTATCCAAAAAACTCTTGCTAATTTAGGCCTTCCCACAGATGTATATTATGACTTAAGCAATATTAAATCCATACTTCAGGATGGAGGTGATAATTTTGATGTAGGCATCCCACCCGAAAAAGTAACAATCCATAGATTGCTCCGCCATATGGCTGATTCTGGATATCTATCAAAAAGGATCATCTCAGGAAACAGATTTGATCAAATAAATGATTTAAATGCGGCAATTTTTTTTGTAGAAAGATTCCCGGGTGACCATAGCACCATAACAAACGAAGAGGAAATTGCCGGTTTTATGGTAAGAACACCCAATGGACAAATATTTTATTATAGAGATGAAGAAAAAGGTATAGTATCTTCCGATCTTTCAGTTGTTCTTACTAAATTAATAAATGATGGTCAGATAGACCCTAAAAAAAGAATAGTCATGTTCTTCTAAAAATGTTATAAATAGAGTAATGCCCGAAGCTAAAAAGAAAATTGCATATTTTTGTGCAGAATTTGGAATTGACACAAACCTACCTACCTACGCAGGCGGATTAGGAGTTCTTGCCGGCGATACACTTCTTGAAGCCGCAGATCAAGGCAGGTCAATATATGGTGTAGGTTTGCTCTACCAAGGAAAATATTTTTTGCAGAAGTTTACACCTGACGGAATGCAGATAGAAGATAGCTCCCCCTTTCAGGCCGAGAACACAAAGCTCGTTTTGCCCGTAGAAATAATGGGGAAAAGGCTTGTAGTTTCAATAAAATTTTTTGGTGAAGAAATAAAAATTGCTGCATATCAACAAAGGCTCGGAGACAATACGGTCCTTTACCTTCTAACATCTGATCTAAATGGAAATCCCGACTCCTGGCGCGATGTTATGTCTTGTGAATACTGCTGTGGCGATGATGCACAAATCAAGCAGCAGTTTATTCTAGGTTTAGGTGGAATCAAAGTTCTTAATAAACTAAACATAAAGCCTGATATTTATCATTTTCAAGAAGGCCGTCCAATTTTTGCACATTGGGAAATTGCTAAAAACATAATTGAAACAATGAAAGTGAAATTTTCCGATGCGCTCGAAAAAGCGAAAGAAAGCATTGTTTATACAAACCACACACTTGTTCCGGATGGAAATTTAATCTACCCGGAAGAAATGGTTAAATCCTATGCATCTTCTTACTCTTTTGAAAACCAAATCCCGATAGATCCGCAAAAATTAATCGAGCCCGGATTAGTAGAAAACGGCTTTTCAATTACAAAATACGCTTTAAATACGAGCTCGAAGCAATCTGCCGTAAGTAAATTACACGGAAAGCTATGCAAAAAACTCTGGCCAGATTATGATTGGAAAGTAATTACAAACGGAGTATATATTCCACGCTGGCAAAAATCCGAGTTTGCAAATCCGTCTATTACTGATTACGCACTTTGGGAAGCGCATCTTAGCGCAAAAACAGATCTTGCAAGAGTAGTTGCTAAAAGATCGGGATTTACATATAGCCCGGACTCTTTGGTAATAGGATGGGCAAGAAGAATCACCCCTTATAAGCAGATTGATAAAATTTTCAAAAATATTGAAAGGCTTCAAAAAATATTAAAAAATACTGAAAGGCCGGTACAAATTCTTATGGCTGGTAAAGCGCACCCCGGCGATGATATAGGTAAAAAGTGCATCCAAGACGTAATGAAAATAATGACCAACTATTTATCCGGTAATGCACTTTTTATACCTAATTACGACATAGCCCTAGCTTACCATATGGTATCTGGAGTCGATTTGTGGTTAAACACACCAGAACTTGGTAAAGAGGCTTGCGGTACAAGCGGGATGAAAGCACTCGCAAACGGAGTCCTTAACCTTACAGTACCAGACGGGTGGGCAGCCGAAGTTGACTGGGAAGGTGTAGGTTGGACTCTTGACGATAAAAATATTTCCGAAAGTATTTATCAGAAGCTAGAGGAAGAAATTATTCCAATGTTTTACAATCGAGTAGAATATGGCTATTCACAAGATTGGGTTTCTATGATGAAAAAATCAATAGAGCTTTCTAAAAAATTCTCAACTAAAAAAATGCTTGAAAAATACGAAAAAGTGTTATATTAATTCTCTTCTATTACAACGTCCTTAATAGTCACGGGATCAACAGGTCTTGAAAGTTCTCCGTCAAGAGATGATTCTACCTTTTGGGAAGCTATTTTGTCTACCACGTCAATTCCTTCAATAACGTTTCCGAAAATTACGTAGTTTTTTGGTAATGTGCGATCCTTATGCATAATAAAAAACTGGCTTCCGTTAGTGTTTGGTCCGCTGTTTGCCATGGCAACTGTTCCCCTTAAATATTCGCCCTCAAAATCCTCATCGTCAAATCTGTATCCAGGGCCTCCAGTGCCGTCACCATTAGGGTCTCCTCCCTGTATCATAAAACCTTCAATTACTCTGTGAAAAATCGTATTATCATAAAAATCTTTTTTCGAAAGATAAATAAAATTATTACTTGTTATCGGAGTATTTTTTGTATCTAATGATATTTTAATATCTCCCTCAGTAGTTACAAGCCTTGCTGTATACCTTTTTGAAGGATCTATTATCATTTCAGGTTTTGTAACCGGAGCATTTGTGGATAAAGGAAGAACACTACTTTTCTTAGATTGCCCTTTATTAATTGGATCAATTAAGTAAACAGATAAAAAAGCAATAATACTCAAAGAAACCCCCATCACTATAAGAGCTCTTTTCATCAAAAAATATTATAGCACTATTTTCTGGTTATTGAATACGACATTGGGTGGTATAAAAATAAAGTAGGAGCATCCTCAAGCAAAAACCTCTGAAAATCCCAATATATTTTTTTCCTTTCCTCTTGGTCTATCACAAGCCTACCGTCTTCTAAAAGTTTATCAATTCTTGGATCGTTAAATTTACTTATATTGGTTCCCATTTGCGTGGAATGCCAAATCAGATATTGATCTGGGTCTTTTGGGATGTCATATATTGCCAAAAAAGCGTCATATTCACTAGGGAGTATAGACGAAACAAGTACACTTGAATTTATTCCAATAACTCGCCAGTCCGAAGAGACTTTTTCGGCAACATCAAGAAGAAGCGGCGTAGTCACAAGCTTAATATCAATGCTCTCAAGCAGCTCATCCGGTATATCTTTAAGTAGCTCCTTAGCATGCTCAACATCGTAATCATAAGTTTTTACTTGTGGATTAAAAGCCCAAGACTTAGGGCTTATAGGGCCAATAGCACGCATTGGTCCTAGCGAGTTTTTGTCTATAGCATAATAAAGAGCCTGTCTTAAATTTTTGTTGTCCTTAAACACAGAACTTTCATTGTTCAAAAAAATCGAAACATGTCTATTTGTATTTACATCCGATCTGACATCTGCCGTATTCCATTCATCAAAAGGCTTAGGATCAATAATATCAACAATCTTATCTACCTCTCCAAGCTTAAAAGCAAGCTTTGTGTGCTCCTCAGTTGGATAAAACCTAAAGATCAAGTCATTACTGTCCTTTTTTGTAAAAATTATTTTTTCAACGTACGCTCCTACAAGAGAAATTTTTTTAACTTTCCACTCCCCTGTTCCCAAAAGCCCCTTTTTGAATACAGGCTTGGAAACAACACTTGGAAAAGGAATAAATTTTTCTTTTAGCTTAAAAACAATACTGTACAAATCGGTCCTTTCAATTTGTACATCGTTAAAAGAGTAATTTATTGTTTCGGAAGTAACTTCCGTACCATCGTGCCAGTAAACGCCTTTCTTAAGGTAAAAAGTCCACGTCTTCCCTCCGTCCTTTGTATCCCATTTTTCAGCCAAAGCCGGTTTGACATTTCCGCCATCATCAACACGTGTCAAACCATCACCTGAATATTCAAGAATAAACTGTGGAAGCTCTTCAACATGATATCTGCCGGTAATGCCGATTCTTGTAGGATTTGCCCCGAAAAGCAAGGGTATCATTACTCGAAGAGCAACAAAAATAAACAAACCCGAAACTAAACCAAGAAATAAAAGCCCTTTAAATCTTGATATAAAAGTTGTAATAAACCTAATCCAATATCGAAGTTTTCGCATTAAACAATAATGGTGATTGTAGATATTAGCAAAAACAAAAAAGCTATTATGAAAGTTAGCTTAAACACAAGTCCCTCAAGTCCCCTTCGAGAAAAAGAATTTGACATACCCCCCCAAACTCGGCCAAAGCCTGTACCTTTAACTTGGATAAGTATTAAAAAAGATAGAAATACAGCAACAATAATTTGTACGACAAGCAATATTTCATTCATACCCAATTATAACTCAAACTACTTGGTAATCCAATGAACAACGCCTCCAATTAAAGAAAGAAGTATGGAAAAAGCTACGTATGCGGCAATAGAGCTACTAAAGGAAACTTGGGGAAGCTCAAAATAAGTCGAGCTAAAACCCGGAAAGTAAAAATTGGATATTGTGAATTCCTCAAGCGCAAGATCTACAATATACAAAGTAATTGCATGGCTCAAAAATCTAAAAAGTCCGAGTGTAGCCAAAGTCAATGGCAAAATTAAAATATTAACAACAGGCTTTATAAGTATTGACGCAATAGAAAGGGCAAGTGAAGTTAGTAAAATTCCCATAGTTTGGTCATTAAAAACCATACCGCTTACATATTGGTTAATAATGTATAAAGAAAAAAGTTCAATAAAATATATTTTTGCAAGTTTTCTCATAACACTTATCTTAGCATACTTTTATACGGCAAGCGCCTTTTTTATTAGCTTATGGTGGTAGCGTCTTGCAAATCTATGCGATTCATCTCTAATTCTTTGAATAAGCCTTAAAGCATGAGAGTTGCCAATTTCAAGCGATACAAATTTATTATTATGTTTTATGACAATATTTTCGCGCTTTTTTGCAATTCCTATCACAGGGACAGATTCGCCCAGTATCTCAATCGCAACGGAAACTTGGCCACGTCCTCCATCAACAATTGTAAGATCTGCCTTGCCCCAATCATCAAAATGCTTCCTCCTTCTTAAAATTGCGCTTTTTAGCGAATCCGTGTCTTTACCGCCCTTTTCTTTTTCAATTTTAAAATGTCTATAAAAACTCTTTTCAGGTTCACCATCCACAAAAGTAACCATCGAAGCAGTAGGATATGCTCCTGAAATATGGGCGACATCAAAACACTCTATTCTTTTAAGCTTAAGACTACCGAAATAAGGAAAAAGAAGTTTTGACAGCTCTTTAAGCTCAAGTGCTCTTATATCCTCACTAAAATTAGGATTGCTTAAAAAAGGCGATGCATACATGGATTTATCAGTCAAATTAACTAACGATGTATAAAAGTTATATATTTTTTGAGCTTTTTCATATTCTGCATTTTTAGAAAAATCTTTAATTTTTTTTACCAATATCCGCTCAAGCAAAGATATGTTTCCGTTTAAAATACGCTTTATCTGTAAAATATTTTTCAAGTAAAGAGATTTATAAAGATTACGTTCCTTGCCTTTCATCTTTGAAACAACCGACGGACAAGGATCACAAAGCCCCATCTGACTGTAAATACACGGCTTATTAGTAATTTTGTGTTGGCTGTATGGAATGATTTTCCTAATAATCCTAAGAAGTTTTTTTACCGATCCGGAATTAATAAAAGGCCCATAAATAGCAGAAAAATTTTGAACGGTGAGATCACTTTGTCTAAGCGTAATTATCCTTGGGAACTCCTCTTTTGTTATGCCAATATACAACGGGCTTTTGTCATCCTTAAGTTCTGAATTGTATTTTGGCATGTACTTTCTTACCAGTTTTGCCTCGAGTATCAATGCCTCAAAATCAGACCCCGTTTTTTTGATTTTTATAGAGTTTGACTCGGCTACCATTTTTTTTGTTTTTAATACCAAAGTCTTTGAAAAATATGAATTTATCCTGCTTTTTAAATTTTTAGACATACCAATATACAAAATTTCGTTGTCAAGCAAAAACATATATACACCCGGAGATTCCGGCAATTTATCTGGAAGATCCTGTCTTTTCATAAGCGATATTTCAGAAAAACACCAAATACTATGATGAAAAGCAACAAAAATATTGATACAACGCCTCGAAGCATGGCCATGTTTTTGTTGGTATCTATATTTATCTGAGTAGAATCGACGCTTACTGTAATTTTTTTAGGCATTTTACTCCCAAAAAGTCCACTTGAGAAAGATATCGAATACTCTTCTTGTGAAAATGGGAAAATAGGTTTAAGATGCACAACATCCCTTTCTTCGCCGTCAAAATAAACTTTCATTTCTTTGTTATAAGCCGCCGAGTAGCCTGTATTTATGATTTTTATTTTGTACTTAGCTTTTGTTAACGATTTAAGATCGATTTTATCGGAATAAAGAGAAATTTCTGGATTTCTCTCGGAGGGGAGGTTGGAAAATGCAATAAAAACGTCCTTTTCGGGATTTGGTCCAAGTTTGTATGAACCAGGCGGATAAGGCTTTTCGGAGTCCAATCCGTGAATCACAAAGGTGATGTGGCGAAGGTCAAATTTATTAAAATAATCAACGCCATTAGTAGTTTTCTCCCAAGTAGGGTCAATCGGCACCCAAATCTGTTTGTTCTTATCCCAATACTCAGGCCATGAATGAAGTACATCGGCTACAAGAGACAATGGTTGTAGTTGTGTATTCTCCGTATAAGCATATCCATTAATTTCCCTTGCGGGAATACCGGCAGCTCTGGCAATAGCTATAAAAGTATCCGTAAATTCTGTACATATCGAATCTGGTGCCTCAGAAATAGCCTTGAGAGCGCCTTTTCTTTTACTTTCAGGCCTTACCCTGTCGTAATTATACTCAAATTCGCGGCTTACAAATTTATATATTTCATAAGCATTCTGCAATTTGTCTGCAAGTAGCTTTATCTTCTCGTCATCAGATTCCCAATATAGATCCGGCATTGTTGTTTTTTTTAAATAATCCTCGCTCTCCTCGCGCAATTTTCGTGGAGTTGAAAAAAGCTGTATATATCCTGTGGCTTTTACATCCAATCTCTGGCGGGAGGCTAGAGTATATTTGGCTATCCAATTACCATCTTCGTCCGAGTGTATATCCAGGGGAACAGGGTCAATTGATTCATAAATAACTTTTTGGAAACTGGTATCAGGAGGAATCGCGAGCTCTATATCTGAAACAGAATTTAAGGGATTATCAAGATGGTAAGTAATAGAAAAGCTAAATACTTGAAAATCGCCAAATGCTAAGTTAATGCTTTCGGAAGTCAAATTTTCACCTGAAAAATAAAAATAATAGCTTTCGTTTCCTTGAATTTGTTCATGCGGGTCTGGGGAAACATAAGCAAGCTCTCCAAAACTTTTCGGAACAACAATCTCGGTCTTTATATCATTAATCGTCGTCTCGGTTGAAATCCTTGGAAGGACAATTTCCCAAACAGATCCTGTTTTTCTAATTACGCTTCTTTCAATAAAGCTTATTTTAAATTTATGCCCATTTCCCTTTCCCACCGCATTTTGATCAAAATATACCTTTATACCAAAGCCGTCTGATTCATTTCTGGTTTCAACACTCAGTTCTTTATTGGATTCAAAGGCTTTTAAGTTTTCCGGTTTTATTCCGGTAAGTTTAAGGAAGTAGCTCTGTGCGTACTTTTCAGTAGTTAAGTTTTTAGTTTCGATTTCATAGCTTGCTTCCAAAAATCCTTCCTCATCTGCTTTATAAAATACTGAAAAGCTAGTTTCAAAAAAATTCTCCGAAGAATATGCATCATTTTTTGCAAAAAATAAAAACAAAATTGTTATTAAAATTGCCTTTATAAATTTATTCATTTCGTAAATATCTGGCAGTATAGGAAATTTTGTTTTTAGCTACTTCGTTGGGGGTTCCCGCGGCTACAACATAACCTCCACCTTCTCCGCCTTCAGGACCCAAGTCAATAATCCAATCGGAATTTTTAATTACATCAAGATTATGTTCCACAACAATTACTGTATTTCCCTTTTGTACCAAAAGTTTTAAGACTTTCATAAGTTTTTCCAAATCGGAGAAATGAAGTCCGGTGGTAGGCTCGTCCAATATATAAACAGTAGAACCTGTATCTTTTTTAGACAACTCGCTTGCTAGCTTTATTCTTTGTGCCTCTCCACCGGACAAAGTTGTAGCACTTTGTCCAAGCTCCATGTAGTCCAAGCCTATTGACATAAGAGTTTCAAGTTTTTTCGTAATCCTTGGGTATACATGAAAAAACTCAATAGCTTCATCAACGCTCATTGACAAAATATCTGCAATAGACTTGCCCTTATAATAAATGTCAAGAGTTTGTTGGTTATATCTGGCACCATGGCAGACATCACAGTCAACCCATATATCAGGCATAAACTGCATTTCAATCTTTACTTTTCCCTGTCCCTCACATGCTTCGCATCGGCCCCCTTTTATATTAAATGAAAATCTACCCTTTTTAAAACCCATTGCCTTTGCCTCTTTTGTATTTGCATAGACGTCGCGTATATAATCAAAAACCTTTGTGTAAGTTGCTGGATTGCTTCTGGGCGTTCTTCCAATTGGCGATTGGTCGATTAATATAACCTTGTCAACTTTTTCTGATCCGTAAATATCATCATAAAGCGTATTTCCGTGCTTGTGATATGGATTCAATTTTTTGGAAAGTGCATGATAGAGAGTTTCAACAACGAGAGTTGATTTACCGCTTCCTGAAACTCCGGTAACGGATATTAATTTGCCAAGAGGAAAGGCAACGTCTATATTTTTTAAATTAAATTGCCTTGCGCCTTTAACGATCAACTCACCTTGATTGCGCGCTTGTCCTGTCGAAGGGAAAGAAATACGCTTTTTTAAAGACAAATACTTTCCTGTCAGAGATTTATTGTTTTTCATTATTTCATCTGGTTTTCCAAAAGCCACCAAACTTCCTCCGTTTTTCCCCGCACCGGGACCGAAATCAGCGATCAAGTCACAATTCATCATTACATCTCTGTCGTGCTCAACTATTATTACACTGTTACCCAAATCTCTTAGCCTTTTAAGAGTGTCTATAAGTTTTTTATTATCCCTTGCATGAAGCCCTATTGTTGGTTCGTCCAAAACATAAAGAACTCCCGAAAGGCCCGATCCTATTTGTGATGCAAGCCTAATCCTTTGTGATTCGCCGCCTGATAAACTGTCAGCTTCTCTTGAAAGCGTCAAATAAGTAAGGCCTACATCGATTAAGAATTTAAGTCTGTTGGAAATCTCGTTAAATATTATATTTCCTATCTGTTTTTCTCTTAATGATAAATTTTTACTTGTTTTTAAGTTTTCTATCCATTCATACATTTTCTCAACAGTCATATCAGTGATGTTATTTATAGATTTGGAATCAATAGTTACGCTCAAGACTTCCTTTTTAAGCCGTGTTCCATTACATGTCGGGCAAATAATATCGATCATATATTTTTTAATACTGCTTTTTATATAATCCGAAGAGCTCTCAAAATAACGTTTTTCAAGCTCGCCCGAAACGCCCTTAAAAGTCTCAGTTATATGGGTGTGTCTACCTTGCCTATTTATGCCGTAAACTCGGTATTTACGTCCTTTGGTTCCGTAAAGAAGGATATCAAGCTGAGCTTCACTTAACTCTTTTATTGGCTTATCCGGGTCTATTCCATTTTGCTCACAAACTGTAATTATTAGTCTTGAAAGCCAGGTGTTATGCTCAAATATAGTAGCAAAAGGTATAATCCCGCCTTCTTTTATACTAAGGCTTTTAGCAAATACCAGATTTGGATCAACTCGAAGCACCTTGCCTATACCGTCGCATTCTGGACACGCTCCGTGAGGTGAATTAAACGAAAAAATCCTTGGCTCAATCTCTGGTAGGCTAATGTTACAAACAGGGCACGCAAATCTTTCAGAAAAAATGTGATCCTCAAATTCACGAGGAGTTTCCATTAGATCAAATCCTTTATCTTTTATATGCGACAGTACGGCAATTCCATCCGAAAGCCCAAGAGCTTGTTCCACCGAATCCGAGATTCTAGAAACAAAATTTTTTAAAAAAATTTTATCAGCAAAATCTTTTGAAGAAAGTGATATTCTGTCTATAACAACATCAATCGTGTGTTTATTTGTTTTAATGAGAACAAAGTCGTCGTTCAAATCTTTAGTAACACCGTCTATCCTTACTTTTCTATAACCCTTGGCTCTTAGATTTTCAAACAAAGCGGAAAATTCACCTTTTCTGTCCTTCACCACCGGAGAAAGAATAAAAAACCCGGCTCTTTTTTCTTCATTCAATATTTTTTTGACCATCTCGGTAACTCCTTTAACAATTTGATCAACGCTCTGGCTTGCTATCTCTCGTGAACAAATAGGACAATGCGGATGCCCAATTCTTGCAAATAAAAGCCTCAAATAATCGTATATCTCAGTAACCGTACCAACAGTTGATCGGGGATTATGGGAAACTGTTTTTTGATCTATTGAAATGGCAGGAGATAAGCCTACAATCTGGTCAACATCAGGCTTTTTCATTATGCCCAAAAACTGTCTTGCATAAGTGGACAAGCTTTCAACATATCTTCTTTGACCTTCCGCATAGATAGTATCAAAAGCCAAAGAGCTCTTTCCGCTTCCGGATACGCCCGTAAAGCAAACAAGCTTATTTTTAGCAATATCAATATTGATATTTTTCAGGTTGTGCTGTCTTGCACCACGAATTTTAATATAATCCTTTAGCATTGTAAGTTTTCTAACGGTCTTGCGGTAAAAGTTTTTCCCTTTGGAGTCTCAAAAATTATCCAATAACCCCGTGGGTCATTGTTTTGATACAATTCCTGTGCTTTGACAATTTCAGAAAACACATAACGATCTGCCTCGCCTTCGGGGTCAATACCCATTGCGTGTGCCATTTCATGTCTGAGTAAAATTCCCGATGTTTTAATCTTTATTCCGTTTTTATTTTCCCCGTTATATACGTACCCCAAACTATCTGCACTCGGATAAGACTGATAAGGATGAGGCTGAATATTAATATCAGCTCTTGGTGTTGGAACATTTAAAACAACATCTCCGGATTTAAAAGTTTTTGTTTTCTTTGGGTTTCTTACAGCTAAAAAAATTAATAATTCAGTAGAATTTTCCTCGAAAATTTCAACAGTTGCAGTAAGTCCAAGTATGGCGCCTTTATATTCATCTACCATTTCATCAGTAATATCTTCACTCTCAATCAGATAAGGCATATATTGATACTTTAAAGCACTGGATAATACGCTAAATTCATCCTGTGATATAAACCCCTTTTGCATTCGTTCTTCTAAGCTCAACAGCTCCTCATTATAAACAGTCTGCATACTATATCTTAATTGTTCGATCGTTATTCTATTTTCGTTTCTTACAAAATCAATTTGATCTTGTATAATTTCAAGCACTTCTTGATTGCCGGCAAGAGCTTGTAATTGAGTATTATCAAGCGCTTGGATATTTACTTTTTCATCATTAATCAACACAATTGTTAATTTTATATTGTCTTCCTTTAATACACAAAAAAATTCAGAGTTAATGGCAGATTCCGCAAAATTTAGTTCTACGTAATTTTTGGGATACCGTTCCCGCGGTAAATCCAGTATAGTAATCCCAAACTCATCTCTCAAGCGCTCCCGCGAAATAACTACGTTGTCCTCTTGAGCACCGACTTTCTTATCGTTATCCAAAAAACCCGCAGCACACCCCATAAATAACACGGCAGATTTGAAAAACCCACGCCTTGTTAAGAAAATTTCCTTCATTTATTTTTCAAGCTCTCGTATCTTATCACGTATTTTGATGGCTAGCTCAAAATCCATGCTGTTGGCAGCTATTTTCATCTCGCTTTTCAAGTTACTAATTAATTTTTTTCTATCCATGGGTGTTAAGGAATCTAAATCAGTATTAAAAAAGTCTTTGTATCCCAAAGTCTTTGGCTCTTCTTTATCTATCAACCGCTCTCTTACAGGCTTAACTATAGATTTTGGAGTTATGTTGTGAATTTTATTATATTTAATCTGATATTTTCTTCTTCTTGAAACCTCATCAAGCGCCTTTTTCATAGATCCTGTAACGCGATCGGCATACAAAACTACTTTTCCCTCGACGTGGCGCGCTGCCCTGCCCATTGTTTGAATAAGGCTTACATCACTTCGTAAGAATCCTTCTCGATCAGCATCAAGAATCGCAACCAAAGAAACCTCAGGTAAATCAAGCCCTTCCCTCAAAAGATTTATCCCTACAAGGGCGTCATATTCTCCGTTTCGCAATTTTTCTAAGATATCTGTTCGTTCCAGTGTGTCTATGTCCGAATGAAGATAGGCTACCTTAATTCCTTTTTCTTTCATAAATTCGGCTAAATCCTCAGATGTTCTTTTTGTAAGAGTTGTAATTAACGATTTCTGTTTTTTTTTAACTCTTTTTTTTACTTCGGAAATCACATGAGAAACCTGGTTTTGTGTTGGATGAATTTCTACCGCGGGATCAGGTATACCGGTTGGCCTTACAAGCTGTTCGACTACAAAATTTTTAGAAATCGATAGCTCCCAATCCGATGGAGTTGCGCTAGTAGCTATAAATCTTGGAACCCTGCGCATAAACTCATCAAAAGTCAAAGGTCTATTGTCATATGCAGCAGGAAGCCTAAATCCGTATTCAACAAGAGTTTTCTTTCTCGACAAATCGCCTGAGTACATTCCTCTAATTTGGGGAAAAGTTATGTGGCTTTCATCAACAACCACCAAAAACCGATTTTTATATGCCTCTTTAAAATAATCAAGCAGTGAAAACGGAGCCTCACCAGGCTTTCTTCCGTCAAAATACCTTGAGTAGTTTTCAATCCCCTTTACATATCCTACTTCCTCTATCATCTCAAGGTCATAAGAAACTTTCTGCTTTAACCTATGAGCCTCAAGTATTTTTCCTTGCTTTTTAAACATTTTTACCTGCTTTTCTAAATCACTTCTTATTTGATCAAAAATTTGCTTATTTCTCCTCGGATCGGTAATAAAATGTTTTGAAGGATAGAGTATAAAATACTTTAGCTTTTCTACAATCTCTCCAGTAAGTGGATTGGTAACACTTATGTTTTTAATTTTTTTATCACCAAGCTCTATTAAAATACTCTCATCTCTGTAAGCCGGAAATACTTCAATAAAATCGCCTCTCACGCGAAAAGTGCCTCTATGAAATCCGTAGTCGGCGCGTTCATACTGAAGATCAATAAGTCTATCAATTACCTGGTCTCTGTTAATTGCCACATCTGTTGCAAACTCAAAAACAAATCTACCGTATTCCTTGGGGGAGCCGATATTGTAAATACTTGATACAGATGCAACGACAATAGTGTCCGGTCTTGTAAGTATGTTTGTAGTTGTAGCAAGTCTTAATTTATCAATATATTCGTTAATGTCCGCATCCTTTTCTATATAAGTATCCGTTTGAGGAATATATGCTTCCGGTTGATAAAAATCATAATAAGACACAAAATAAGAAACCGCATTCTCGGGGAAGAAATCATGAAATTCTTGATAAAGCTGCGCCGCAAGAGTTTTATTGTGTGAAATTATTAGCGTAGGCATCTGAAGCTTATTTATTACATTAGCAATGCTAAAAGTTTTGCCAGAACCGGTTACTCCCAAAAGGACTTGATAAGGTACCCCGTTAATAATGTTTTGACAAAGAATGTTAACTGCTCTTTTCTGATCAAGCACGGTCCTGTAGTTCGTTCTAAGCTTAAATTTATGCATAAGAATTATTCTACAGCACCCGAAGTTAATGCGAAAGTATCAAATTGATAAATCACAAAATCTCTTATTGTTAATATCATTAATAAAACTGTCAAATCTCTGATTATTAGAATTTAATTCTAAATCATTAACCACCTTCAAAGTTAATTCATTATAACAAATATCTACTGGTTAGATTATAAGTTTCTGTGCTTCTAGACGGATTGTTAAGAGCACTTCTTCTTTATACATTTTTCCCTCTTGACATCTTCGGGTTTTGTTTGTATAACTTTAAACAGCATGCCACCTGTAATTTACAAAAAACAAAAACAAATATTGGAATTTATCCAGCAATTTATTCAGGCAAATGGTTTTGCGCCTACGCTTCGTCAAATAGCAGATGCGATAGGAGTATCTTCGCTCGCTACGGTGCATGAACATCTTAAAACTCTGGAATTAAAAGGGCTCATTAATAGAGGCTCCGGTAGAGTCCGCTCAATAGAACTGTCAAACCCAAATATAGATTTTACTAAAGAATCTGAAATCGAAGTACCGATTCTGGGCTTTATCGCTGCAGGAGCACCAATAGAACCGCACACAGACCCGAATGCAAGCTTGCCGATTGCTCCATCTTTTGTGTCTGGCAAAAAAAGAGTTTATGTTCTCCAAGTAAAAGGCGAATCGATGATTGAAGAACAAATAAGAGACGGAGACTATGTAATAGTAGAAGAAACATCCGAGGCAAAAAACGGCGAAATAGTAGTAGCACTACTCGACAACGGAATGGCAACCCTCAAAAGATTTTTCAAAGAAACAACAAGAGTAAGGCTCGAGCCGGCCAATTCAACAATGTCACCAATTTTTGTTAAAAATGTTCGCATACAAGGTAGGGTCGTCGGGCTAATCCGTAGATATGTTCTCAATTAATTTCTTGCAATAAATCAAATAATTATCATACAATTAGCTTTGTGAAAGCAAAAGTCTCCATTTTTTTTAAAACAAGAAAAAAAGTATTGCTTTTTCTTTTAAGCGGCTCTGCTCTTTTAATACTTGGGGTTTTCGGTATGCTTCTTCTTGAGCATTACGGCTTAAAGCATCTAATTGCAATCGTGGGATATCCGGGAATTACAGCGATAGTGTTCGCGGAATCAGGTCTTTTCTTCGGTTTTTTTCTCCCGGGAGACAGCCTTCTCGTTACCACAGGTCTTCTAGCCTCACAAAACTACTTTAACATATTGATACTTTATTTGATCCTACCGTTAGCAGCAGTTCTCGGCGACTCAGTCGGCTACTGGTTTGGTAAAAAAGCAGGACCAAAAATTTTCACAGAAGAAGACTCGCTTCTTCTTGATAAAAAACATCTCGAAAATGCGAGCAAATTTTATGAGAAGCATGGAGGTAAAACCATTATTATTGCCAGATTCATACCTATTATAAGAACATTCGCCCCTATAGTAGCCGGTATAGCCAAAATGGATTATAAAAAATTTCTTTCATACAACATTTTTGGGGGAATATCCTGGACCATTGGCATGCTTACAATTGGGTATTTTCTGGGAAACGTAATACCCAATGTAGATAAATATTTAATACCTATAATAGCAATAATAGTTATTCTTTCTCTTGTTCCACCGTTTTGGGAATACTACCAGCACAATAAAGGAAAAATTTTCTCCAAATTTATGGACAAAATGAAAAAAATATAAATTATAAATGAGGATCTCTAATATCTTTTAATAGATCTCTTCCCGTCATCTCTGAAGGAATATCGATACCAAGAACACCAAGCACACTAGGAGCAACATCGGCAAGAATTCCCGAAGTTAATACAAAAGGCTT
Source organism: Candidatus Woesebacteria bacterium (assembly GCA_013374835.1). Classification (GTDB taxonomy): domain Bacteria; phylum Patescibacteriota; class Microgenomatia; order UBA8517; family UBA8517; genus UBA1430. The sequence goes on along the minus strand of CP055307.1, from coordinate 675,742 downwards.
GGACATAAATTCTTTGGAAACTACAATAAAAGGTACCGGATTAGTACTATGCTCGGTATCTACTTCTCCTGTTTGCAAATCTATCATCTCTTCCACATTCCCATGGTCTGCCGTTAAAATTACCGTTCCGCCGTATCCTAAGGCAAAATTGCACAATTTTCCGACACATTCATCAACTGCACTTACGGCCTTTATTGCGGCATCGATATTCCCGGTATGCCCCACCATATCCGGCGCAGCATAATTAATAAAAGCAAAAGAATACACACCATCTGAAAGTCGCGATAAAAGAGCGTCTGTAATCTCGTATGAACTCATCTCGGGCTTAAGGTCGTATGTGGGAACTTTAGGTGACGGAATAATTACACGGTCTTCACCGGGAAAAGGATCTTCTCGTCTTCCATTAAAATGGTATGTTACAAATCTTTCTTTCTCAGACTCGGCTACTCTTATTTGTCTTACGTCATTAAGGGACAACACCCGTCCCAAAGGCATGCTTATAGTTTCAGGTGAAAAAATTGCCCGGGCACCATGTTTAATCAAAATTTTTTCATATTCCGTCATAAGTACAAAATAAATATTTTCAAGTTTTTTCCCACGCTGAAACATTGGCGATCCTTCATGTGGCTTGCCATTATCTTTTTTAACACTATAAAGGTCCGAGTATGGATCAAAGCCCCATTCTCCGTCTTTTAATTCATCTTGTACAACAAACGCTCTCGAAAGCTGTCTTGGTCTGTCAATTCTGAAATTAAAAAAAACTACTGCATCGCCGTCTTCAATAAGTCCGATAGGTTTATTCTCATCATCTGCCATCAACATAGGCTCTATAAATTCGTCAGTCAACCCCCTTGAATAGGATTCGGTTATTGCATCTTCAATGGATTTAATTAGCCTTCCTTCTCCTTTAGTCAAAGCAAAATAAGCCTTAGCTGTTCTGTCCCACCTTCTGTCTCTATCCATGGCCCAATATCTACCCATAACACTGGCAATTTTACCAACCTTTTCTTTCTCAATATGCTCTTTTATCTTTTGAATATAAGAAATTCCAGATGTAGGCGGTGAGTCACGCCCGTCTGTGAAAGCATGTATAAACACTTTTTCAACGTTTTTGCTTGAAGCAAGATGAATTAAAGCAAAAAGGTGTTCTATGTTTGAATGCACGCCGCCTGATCCTACAAGACCCATAAAATGAAGCTTTGAGTTGTTCTTCTTTACATGCTCAATAGCACCCAAAAGAACAGGGCTAGTAAAAAAAGTTCCATCCGCAATTGACATGTTTATTCTTGCCAAATACTGATAAACTATTTTTCCTGCACCCATATTTATATGTCCGGTCTCTGAATTTCCATCCTCACCCCTAGGTAAACCTACGGATTCACCCGAAGCTCCCAATTGAGTATGGGGATAGGATGCCCAAAACTTATTCATATTTATGGTTTTAGCAAGACTTACTGCATTTCCCGGACCGGGCGGAGCAATGCCCCAGCCATCAAGTGAAACTAGGATACATAAATTTTTATTTAGAGGATTCATTCTTATATAAAAGTTCTTTTTCAATAGCAGCTAGCCTATTATATTTTGAAATCCGCTCACCACGCGCTGGCGCTCCGAATTTTACATAATGGGACCCTACGCCAACGGCAAAGTCGGCAATAAATGAGTCGTTGGTCTCTCCCGATCTATGAGACACCATGACTTTCCAATTTGCATCGTAAGACTTTTTGATAACATCAAGAGTTTCAGAGATAGTACCAACCTGGTTAGGTTTCACAAGAACCGCATTACAAGAATCATTTTGGATAGCTTTCTCAAGCCTTTTAATGTTAGTTACCAGCAAATCGTCTCCAACAATAGAAACCTGACTTCCCAATATTGATTTCAGCTTTTTCCATCCTTCCCAAGCATCTTCATATAAAGGATCCTCAAGTATTGCCATATGATAGATATTATTAAGTTCTTTGTAATAACTGATAAGAGAATCTTCATTAAGAGGAGCGGATTTATCCCTTATTGTATAAACTCCGTCCGAATAAAAAGTATTTGAAGCAACATCTAGACCCAAAAATACATCTCTCCCAACTTGATAATTAGCTTGTCCAATTGCTTCAACCATTATTTCAAGAGCATCAGCATTTGTAAAAAGGTTTGGTGCATACCCACCCTCATCGCCCACAGAATGGATAGCTCCGCGCCGTGCCAAATTCTGGCCTATTACCATATAAATCTCAGCACCTATTCTTAATCCCTCGCTAAAGCTTTTTGTGCTTGCAGGTATAAGAAAAAATTCTTGAAAATCAAGATTTCCTGCACCATGAAGACCTCCGTTAATCATATTAAAAACAGCTGTTGGAATGTGCATTTTTGCTTTGATACCTTTTTCAATAGCAAGTTTGTTAATCCATTCGTAAAGCCCGATCTTTTGTTCCGCCGCGGCTGCCTTGCAAACAGCACCTGACACAGAAAGAATACTATTTGCTCCAAGCCTGGTCTTATTCTCGGTACCGTCCATTTCAATAAGCTTGGCATCGATTTCGGATTGTTTCGTAGCATCAATCCCGGAAAGTACCAGACTTGGGCCGATAACCTCATTTACATTCTGGACAGCTTTCAAAACTCCTTTTCCCCTATATCTTGTTTCGTCTTTGTCTCTCAATTCTAAGGACTCGTGTGTGCCGGTAGAAGCGCCTGAGGGCACAGAATAAACTCCCAAAACCCCACTTTCAAGCAAACAGACACACTCTATTGTTGGAGTGGCTCTTGAATCAAGAATCTCATATGACCATATTCTCTTTATTTTAGACATAATCTTCGAAAAATTCACTTAATTAGCTCTTTTTCAGCATCAGATATTACCTGACGCACCCTGTAAATAGCATCTGGATTCACAGAAATGCTTGTAATACCATAACGGACCAAATCTCTTACTAAATCGTCATAAGTAGAAGGAGCCTGTCCGCATATAGAAGAAGTAACTCCGTACTTATTGCACATTTTAATTGTTCTTCTCAAAGCCCATTTAACCACAGGCGACTGTTCGTCAAAAGCCTCAGCAACTTCTGAATTATCCCTATCTGTGCCGACGAGCAGCATTGTTAAGTCGTTTGATCCAATTGAAATGCCGTCAATTCCCACATCAATGAATTTTTTAAGCCGGATCACGTTAACCGGTAACTCTACCATCATCCAAAACTTAAACGTAGCGCTATCAAAAAGCCCTTCAGCGGCAAAAAGTCTCCTAACCCTCGCAAGTTCCTCGGGCGAACGGACAAAAGGAATCATTACCCACAAATTTTTATAGTTTTCTCTTACTTTTTTAATTGCCTGAATTTCAAGATTAAATACATCAGGATTTGTAATATACCTATATGCCCCTCTAAAACCAAGCATTGGATTCGGCTCTTCGGGCTCCCATTTCTCCCCCCCAGGAAGAGATCTATATTCGTTAGTTTTAAAATCAGTAGTTCTATAAACAACAGGCCTTGGATTAAAACTCCTACAAAAAGTAGAAATATCGCTTGAAAGTTTATTAATAAAATCTTTTTGCTTTTTTTGTTTTATTGCCTCCTTAGGATGAATACCTATATTTGCTATCATAAATTCTGCGCGTAACAATCCAACGCCGTCAACGTACTCTTTCGAAAGTTCTAAGGCGCGCTCCGGTTCTGCTAAATTTATATATAAGTTTGTCGCAGTTCTTATTCTTGCTTTTTTCTCTTTTATTTTAGTTTTTTTCTCTTCTTTTCTAACAACACTTCCTATATAAACATTACCCTTAAATCCATCAACTTTTACAATAGTATTCTCCTTTAGTTTATTGGTAGCATCCTTTGTGCCAACAACACAAGGAACGCCAAGCTCTCTGGAAACTATCGCTGCATGGGATGTAAGCCCTCCCTGGTCGGTAACAATTGCAACGGCTCTTTTCATAGCAGGTACGTAATCAGGACTTGTCATTGGAGCAACAAGCACATCACCCTCTTTTACTCTTTCAATTTGCTTGGGGGATTTAAGAATTCTAACTTTTCCAATACCCACACCTGGGCTTGCAGCAGCGCCTTTTATAATAGGGACCTCGAAAGTTTTAATTCCCTGCCCTTCCTCCTTTAATTTTTTGCTAGTCCCCTCAATTGTCGTAACAGGCCTTGTTTGCACAATATATATATTTTTCCCCTCTTTTGCCCATTCAATATCCTGTGGAAAATAATATAGCTCTTGGAGTCTGGTAGCCAATTTAGCTAATTTAACAATATCTTCATCAGATATTTTTTGTATATCCCTTTGTTTTTTAGGAACATCAATCTCAATGGTTTTTTGCCCCTTTCGTGCTAGTTGTATTGCCTGGTCTGAAATTTCTTTAAAAAGGATGTCAAAAGTTCCTTTTTGAACAGAATATGTGTCAGGTACCACTGATCCTTGAACAATCATTTCACCAAGACCCCATACAGCTTCTATTATCACCCTATCCTTATCGTTCGTAACAGGATCTATTGAAAACATTACACCGGAAACATCGGATTGAACCATCTTTTGAACAATTACGGAAATTTTTACTTTCTCATGATCAATTCTATTTTCCTCTCGATAAAATATCGCCCTTGCCGTAAAAAGGGAAGCCCAACATCCCTTAATTGCCTCCATTAAATTAGATTCCCCTTTTACATTAAGAAACGTAGCCTGCTGTCCGGCAAAAGATGCCCCAGGAAGGTCCTCGGCAGTGGCGGAAGACCGAACAGCAACAAGGCCTTTTTTAAATCTTCCGGAAATTTTTTTATAAGCTTTTATCGATTCTTTAACCACATCTAAGGGAAGCTTCCCTTTCATAATTATTTTTTCAATTTTTTTTGAAGCTTTGGTTAACTCATCTGAATTATTTCTGTCAATTTTTTTTAATATTTTGTTAATTTCGTCACGGATTCCGTTTTCATCAAGAAACATATCATAAGAAGCTACCGTAACGGCAAATCCATGAGGAACAGGAAACCCAGCTTTTGTCATTTCTCCCAGATTCGCTCCCTTGCCCCCAACCAAAGAAAGATCATCCTTATCAATATCATTAAGATAAATAACCAAAGGATTTACTGCTTTTTTTGCCATTATTTAACTATAATAAAGTTGCTTATCGTTTTTCAAGCGCCGATTTAAAAAAATCTACCCAAGGTATCTCAATCGGATTTTCTCCATAAAGCAAAGAAAGATAAGCCGAAACAAAAGAGGCAAATGAAATAAATTCAAAAGCTTGAAAAATTTTTGTATCAGTTAAAGGTTTATAAACGATCCAATCAATATCATTTTTATCAATAACCTCTTTGGTTATAGGATAGCGCCTTTTTACTTGGTCGTTGTATAACTCGGACTCAACAAAAAAAAACTTGACATGCTCCTTAATTAGCGCGGGATTTTTAAGTCCTTCCATTAAGTGATGATTAAGCTCGGGTATTTCGTATAAATAAGACATTGTTTTAGCAGTTTCGTTCAGTTGGTTTTTAAATATATATGAAGCGCCGAGCAAATGCTCGCTAGCAATTATTGAAATAGCTTTCCCATAAAGTTCACGAGCGGTTTTCTTCGCAAGATTCGTATACTCATCCTTATCAATAGTAAAATCATTAAGGCTTCGTCTTACAACTTTTATAGCTTCGTACATTATCTCCTCACTAAATGATATAAACTCACATTTTGAAAGAATAGAAAGCGTTGCACCAATCATATATCCGATGCCAAATCTTGGTTGTCCCGAAGGATTAAATTTTGGCTCAAATATATAAGATGGATAATTATATCTTTCCAAAAATTCCTTTAATTTACCTCCGGTGGTAATACCGTAAATTTGGGTATTTTTTTGACGAGCTTCATAAGCAGCATATAGCGTTTCCTCTGTGTTTCCTGAATAAGAACAAACAATCACCAGCGAGCCCGGGCCCGCATAATTAGGTAAAGAGTATCCGCTGCATATTTCAAGCGGAGAACGTAAACTTTGTCTGAATAAATATTTAATAAATCTACCCGCCAAAGAGGACCCACCCATTCCGCAAACAATAACTTGTCTTGCCAGAGTACAGCTTTGAGGCATAGAGGAATGTTCTGTCTCATTCCATGCCTGTTCGATTTGATCGGCAAGCATCCGTATGGAATTAAAAGTTTCACTATTTTTTTCGTAATTTTCGGGTAGATCTAAATTCATTTATCCTTTAATAAAAGCAAGAACTTCATCTCTTTTTTGTTCCATTAACTCCTTGGACTTTGCTTCAAGTGTCAATCTGAGTAAAGGTTCCGTATTTGAAGGCCTGACGGTAAATCTAAAGTCATCGTATTCAACAGATACGCCATCAAGTTCTGAGATTTCTCCGTCCGAATACTTGGATTTTATTTTTTGTAAAACCGCTTTTACATCCGACACTTTACTGTTAATCTCACCGGAAATATAATATTTACTCATAACCTCACGAACCAAATTGGAAAGCTTTTCATTGTGTACCGAAAGATACTCCATTATTTGCATTGCTGGTATCATGCCACAATCTGCATACCAATAATCTCTGTAATAAGTATGCCCGCTCGATTCTGCTGCAAACAAAGCATTCTCGGCTCTCATTTTCTCTTTTATATAACTGTGGCCGACTTTGCTAATAACAGGTTGTCCTCCGGATTCTTTTATCGCATCAATTAATGCCCATGTGTATCTAGGATCATATATAACTTTTTCTCCCGGATATTTTTTTAACATGCTCTTTATTAGAACAGTATTTAGATAGTAAGGTTCAACAAAAGCGCCTTTTTCATCACAAAAAAATACCCTATCTGCGTCAGCATCCCAAGCAATCCCAAAATCGCTACTGGAATCTTTAACCAATTTCACAAATTCAACTCTATTTTCAGGGACAAAAGGATCGGGACGTCCCTTTGGAAAAGTTCCATCAGGCTCGGTATTCAACGGGACAATTTCAATAGGTAAATTTCCAATATCTACAATCCTTTTAAAAATTTGCCCAGCCAACCCGAAATTAGCATTTACAACCACCTTAAAAGGTTTAATGATCTCAGGCTTTATCCAACCAAGAATATATTTAGAATACTCATCCCATATTTCTAATTTATGACGATTTCCATCTTTCTCTGATTTTTTTAAGCAGCCCTTCTCTACAAGTTTTTTAACATCCTCAATACCTGACTCAAAAGTCATTGCAACAGAGTCCGCCTTAACCATCTTAAATCCGTGCCACTCAGGTGGATTGTGAGATGCTGTCACTTGAATTCCTCCAGCCGTTTTATAATTTCCTACACCGAAATAAAGCATATCAGTAGATATTAAACCCGAATCCAAAACATCAACCCCGCTATCCGTGATACCTTTTATTAAACTTTCCGCCAAGTCGTTGGAATGTAATCTTACGTCTCGGCCCACCAGAATTTCGCCTTCGGGCTTTATCAATTCAACATATGCTTGGCCAATAGCGTAAGCTACTTTTTCGTTTATGCTGCTCGGGTAAATTCCCCTTATGTCATAACCTCTGAATATACTCGGATCTACCTGCATTTACTCATTCTAGTTCTTCTACAATAATAAGGTCAATAGAAAGCACCAAATCGGTCTTACCTGTTTTCGAGTCAAAATCAGCCTGACTTAATAAATTTATTATTTTAATAAGTTTTTTAATGCTAAATCTTTCCGATAACATCCTCAGCTTTTGATTTTTCCACTTTGGATAAGCAAGCAGGCTAAAATCGTTTTTTGCCAAATAAATGTCTCTCAATTGCCTTGAAAGCATGGCAACTACAAACTCTGGAGTTTCATTTTTAATAACTTGATGAAATAAATTAAGCGCTTGCTTATGGTTGCCAGGATAAAATGAATCAAGAAACTGAAATATTTTTTTTGGTATTTTGTACTCCTCAAACCTAGTATTTCGAGGTAAAATTTTTCGAATTTCAACCGGCACGGAACCTTTATTCCAAATAAGAAGGTTCGCATCTATCTTTCTAGCGGCAAGCCAGATTAAATCTTCCCTCTTTGTTTTTTGGATATCTTCAAGAACAAAAAGTCTTTCAGATTCAAACAAACTAATACTCGCAATCGAATTTCCCAGATCTTCGCTTCCTGAAAGTCTTACAATTTCCCATCCACGCTTTCTAATTGTATCAATTATCTCAAAAAACCTTTTGCGGGATGCCTCAATATTTTCACCGTACAAAACAGTAACCTTCATCTTCCTTTATTTTCATGCACTAAAATCAAATCTCGAAGTCTATTGTAAAAATTTCCATGGCCCTGTCTTCTATGAGGAAGAAGTGCTCCCGAAAAATTTTTTGGAATATGTGCAAGCTCGTGAAGTAGCGTTCTATCCTTTTCTTTTTGATTTAATTTATCAAACTTTTCGCTTATGACTTCAATTATGTAGTAAGGTTTAAGATCTAATGCTATCTGCCAGATTTTGGAAAGACCATAAATTCTAGCAACCGCTCGTGTATTTGTGTTTATAGATCGAAAACACATTACATGACTCCCATCAATCCAATCAATTCTTGCGCTTTTTATCAAAAAATCTACACGCCGATCAATATCGTTAGCTTCCGCCCATTCAACTTTTTTAGACAAAGATTGCCTCGGCTTCTTCCTTAACCGGTTCATCTACTTTTATACCGACAATGTCGCCCTTCTTTGCAGATTCTACCTTTTCGTGCTCTATTTGTATAGACACTATCTCTTGTTCAAAAAGATCCTCTCCCCCTCTTACGAATTTTACCTTGTCACCGACTCTTATATCGGAAGCAAGCTCAAGTACGGCAACTCCTATTTTGTCGTAATAATGAGTGACTTTGCCCGCTTTTCTATTAATCTTACATCACCTCGATTCCAATAAATCAACTTTGTAAACATGACATATGGCAACAGCCAATGCATCAGCCGCATTGTCAAAATGCGTTTTGTCGCCTTTTTTCTTTCTTACCCTGGAGCCAAGCATCTTTCTCACGTATTTTTGTACAATCAGTTTACTGGCATGCCCATCGCCCGTAATTACCTTTTTTATTGTCATGGGTGAATACTCATAAACAGGAATTTTATGATTAGCCGCAGATAAAAGCATAACTCCTTGAGCTTGTCCTACTCGAATAGCAGTTTTAGCATTATTTGCAAAAAAAAGTTTTTCAATAGCGATAATATTCGGTTTATGCAAAGACAAAATTTTACTTAATTCGTTATGTATTATTTCCAATCTCGACGCCGCAGATTCAATTTTTTTTGTCTCAACAAGCCCATACCTAATAAGCTCCATTTGTCTGTTACCATTAATTTTAATAAGTCCGTAGCCGGTAGTAGCCGTGCCAGGATCAATTCCCAATACTATCATTGCTTTATAAATTATAACAGTTAATTTAAATTATGAAGATTTTCGCGATGCTCTTGAGTAAATCCTGTCTATTTCTTTTTTGCTTTTATCTCTAATATAGTAAAGTTTTGCACGCCGAACACCCTTTAAGCCATGCTGTTTCACTTCTATTTTTTCAATAAGGGTGGACTCTAATGGAAAAATCTGCTCTATGCCGATATTTTGAGCCCCAATTCTTCGAACGGTAAAACTTTTTCCGTTGCCTCTATTTTTAATAGCTATCACTACTCCTTCAAATATTTGCGTACGGATTTTTTTGCCTTCCTCTTCAAGTCTCTTGTGTACAAGGACCACATCTCCGACCCCAAAAGTTGTATCTTTGTGTTTCACAGTTAATGCCATAATTCTGATATTTTAAACTAAAAGTATCTATCTGTTCAAGCCTCACTTTTATTGTGTAAGCGTAAGCTCATGGAAGTTTATTTGTATTAAGTATTTGGGAAATTTTTTTAGAAATTTCAATATTCCACTCAATTTCGTAAGGCAAATCATAGGTTTTTCCGTTTTTTTCAAAATATAGGCTTACTTTATTGTTCCCGGGATTTTCCTTAAATACATTTTTAAGAGCAAGCAGAATCTCTTTGGTAGCACTGTTTGGTATAGTTATATTAACGCTACCCTTTTTGGATTTTATAGTTTCATTTGTATCAACTTTATTAACTAAAATAAAAGTTCCATCGTCGCGGACATCTATTTTTCCGGTAATCAATACAGCGTTAAGTTCAAACCAAACATTTTCAGTTTCTTTAAATATTTTTGGGAAAACAACAGCTTCCATTGAGCCTGTTTCGTCCGTAACCTTAACAAACGCCATTTTTGCGCCTGTTCGTCTTGTAGTCACTACTCTTATCTCCGAAACAACACAGGCAATCCTAACAATTCCATTGTCGTTCTTGCCGATTAATTCCAAATCATTCATTTCATCAATTCTATGAGATCTATAAGGTAAAAGTTTATCTATAAGTTCGTTCAGTGGCTTTGCAGAAAGCGAAAATCCTAAAAGCTGCTTTTCAAGTCCTTTTAACTCCTCCTCTGAAAATTCTGGAATGTTAGTAATTGACTGCGCCATAGATTCCAAAGGATTGTCATCGTTCAATTCTCCCACAGAAAACAGATCCTGCTGGCGGCTATCTTTTGAATTGCTTTTAATCTTTGCTCTCAAATCATCAATGGATGACAACAAACTTGCACGATTCCCAAACTCTTTCATTGCACCAACTTTTATTAGACTCTCGAGCACCCTTTTATTCACCTTTCTGCCGTCCACTCTACGCAAAAAATCCGAAAAACTAGTAAAATTACCCTCTTTTCTCGCTTCAAGTATTGAGTTTATAGCGGCCTCACCCACATTCTTAATAGCCGAAAGTCCAAATCTTATTGCTTTTCCATTAAGAGATTTTGCGTCATTAACTATAATAAAACCTACTTGGCTTTCATTAATATCGGGTGGGAGCACTCTTATTCCCATTCTTCTGCACTCGTTAATAGCAGAGGATATTTTATCTTTATCGTTAGACTCCGCAGTCAAAAGCGCAGTCATATATTCTACAGGATAATTAGCTTTCATATAGGCGGTTTGATAAGCTAAAATACCATAACTCGCAGAATGAGCTTTGTTAAACCCGTATCCCTGAAAGGGCTCAAACAAATCCCAAAGCCCCTCTGCTTCTTTTTTAGTCATACCTGAGTTTTCCATACAACCTTTAACAAACCTCACGTGTTGTTTGGCCATTTCCTCGGGAATCTTCTTCCCTACGGCTTTTCTAAACTTATCTACCTCTTCCCAGTTATACCCAGCAAGCTCCAGCGCCGTGTATAAAAGATCGTCTTGATAAACAAGAACTCCAAGCGATTTATCCAAAAATTTCTCCATCTTTGGGTGATAATAAGTAACGGGCTTGGTCCCTTTTTTTCTGGCAATATATTCATCAATGTTCTCCATAGGACCAGGCCTAAAAAGAGCAATCATCATCATAATGTCCTCAATTTTTTCAGGTTCAAGCTCGACTAAATATCGTGTCATCCCGCTGCCGGAAAGCTGAAATACACCCATTGTCTCCCCCCTAGCTAGCATCTCAAATGTTTTTTTGTCATTTAGAGGTATTTTTGTTAAATCAACAATTTTTCCTGTTGTCTCCTTCACAAGAAACACGGATTCCCGAAGAATAGAAAGGTTCCTAATTCCCAAAACATCAAGCTTTACAAGACCAATATCCTCACAAGACCGCATTTCATACTGTGTAATAATATTTTCTCCAGAAGGCTCGAGCTGAAGGGGTGCAAAATCGGTCAACTTTTTTGGAGAAATTACTACACCAGCGGCATGTACGGATATATGTCTTGCGTTGCCCTCAATCTGCCTAGCAAGATCAATTATTCTTTTAGCATCATTATCCGATTTGTACAAGTCTGAAAGCTCAGGATTTTCCTCTAGAGCCCTTTTGATTGTCATTGGAAAACCTTGGGATCCCATTGGAATAAGCTTTGCTATCTTGTCACCGGTATCATAGGGATAACCCAAAACCCTGGCAGTATCTCTAACGCTGCCTCTTGCAAGCATTCTTCCGAAAGTACATATCTGGGCAACTTTATCTTTGCCATACTTTTTTACTAAATAAGACAAAATCTCATCTCTCATGTCGTCTGCAATATCAAGGTCAATATCGGGTGCACTTGGACGATACGGATTCAAAAATCTTTCAAAAGGAAGGTTAAATCTAATAGGGTCTACTGTTGTTATTCCGAGCGCGTATGTAGTAATCGATCCTGCAACAGAACCTCTAACATTTATCGGTACATGCCTTTCTCTTGCCCATCGGGCCATGTCGTAATAAATAAGGAAATATGGCGAATATCCTTTCTCCTCAATTATTGAGAGTTCATAAGTTAGTCTATCTATATGCACCTTTTCAATTTTTTTATACCTTTTTTTTAAACCGGCTAACGCCTCTTCTTTTAAATAGTCTTTTGCACTTTTTCCTGTAGGCACTTCAACTTTGGGGAAAAAGAACTTGCCGATTGAAATTTCAACATCGCACTTTTTCGCTATTTTTACAGTATTTTCAATACTACCCGGCAAGTCGTAAAAAAGCCTTTGCATTTCATCATAATTAGCAAGATGATAAGACGGAGAATCAACAAGCCTTAGCCTTTTTACATCGGATATATTTTTTCCGGTTGCTATGCAAACTAAAGCATCTTGAGCAAAAGCATCCTCTCGATTAATATAGTGTGCATCATTAGAAGCCACAAGTGGAATACCGTATTCCCTGCTTAATTTAATAATTCCTTCATTTCTCAAGGACTCAAGCTCCGCCTGCTCCAAAAGATCTCTCTTAATTTCGGCAGTAGTTGCCTTTTTTGCGAATTTAGCATACTCGTGTCTTTGTATCTCAAGGTAATAATCATCCCCAAAAACATTAACATATTTATCAACTATTAGCTTAGCTTTTTTGTAATCATTTGTATGAAGGCTATCCGCCAACTCACTCGCACCACATCCAGATAAACATATAAGTCCTTTTGAGTATTTAGCTAAAGTTTCAAAATCAAACCTTGGTTTATAGTAAAAGCCCTCAAGATGTGCTATAGAAGTAAGCTTCATAAGGTTTTTATATCCATCGTTATTTTTTGCAAGAAGCGTAATATGCCAGTTTTTCATCTTACTCCTTTCAATACGAAGCTTGTGGTCTATATTTGATATATAACCCTCCATACCTATTATTGGCTTAATTCCCTCGTTAATCGCTGCTTTATAAAACTCAATTGCACCATACATTACTCCATGATCGGTAATAGCAACCGAATCCATTCCTTGCTCCTTTATGTGCGCAATAAGCTCTTTGATTTTGGAAAGTCCGTCAAGAAGGCTATATTCGGTATGAACATGAAGATGTACAAACTTTCCTCGATCCATCAAATCTATTTTATCAGATTCTTAATCCTTCTGAAGAGCTTTAATAAGACTTTCTCTAATTAGTTTTGGCTCTCCTCTGCCCTTAAGCATTTTTTGAACTTGTCCGATTAAAAATCCAATAACATTTGAATTTCCTTCATGATAATCCTTTACCGCTTTGGAATTATCCGATAAAACCTTTTGAATTGCATCCTCAATTTCTTTGAGACTAGAATAATACTTTTTACTAATTTTTTTCAAATACCTTATAAACTCATAAGGTGATTCAAACTTCCTGTCAAGATTTTGATTAATCAAAGCTCCTGCAATAGATTTCGCACTAAGCTCTTTGTTGCCCGATATTTCGCAAGATTTTTCAAAGTAATCACATCTGCGTTTATCTTGAACCAGAATTTCAATGTATTCTTTTGAAATTCCATATTTTTCTTCAAGTCTTTTTCTCTTTGCAGCAGGAAGCTCCGGTATTTTAGATTTTATATCTTCAATTTGAGTTTTACTAAACCTTATAGGCGGTATATCAGGCTCTGGGAAATATCTGTAATCCATTGCTTCCTCTTTAATCCTCTGCGAAAAAGTTATATTTTTATACTCGTCGTAACCTCTTGTCTCTTGTGTTACCTTTCCACCTTTTCTCAATATCCTTTTTTGGCGCTTAATTTCTGCATTGAGTGCTTTTCTTAAAAACCGGAAAGAATTGATGTTTTTTAACTCTACCTTGTAGTTTGGTAAATCTTCTGATTGTAATTTTGATTTCTGCGCCTTAGCTAGTGAAATATTGGCTTCAAGCCGCATTGACCCTTTTTCCATATCTGCACTTGAGATACCCAGATATCTAACCAAAAGCTGTATCTCTTGAAGAAACGAAATAACGCTATCAACATCGCTAAATTCAGGCTCTGTTACCATTTCTACCAAAGGTACGCCGCTTCTATTGAAATCTACAAGACTTATTCCTTTTTCTTTAGAATCTCCAAATTGGTGAACCAATTTAGCTGTATCCTCCTCCAAATGAATCCTCCTAATTCTTATTTGGTTTTTAGAATTTGGAATTTGGAATTTTCCCTTTACACAAAACGGAAAATCATATTGGCTTATTTGGTACCCTTTTGGTAAATCTGGATAAAAATAATGCTTTCTGTCAAACTTTGAAAAACGATTAATCTTACAATTCATGGAAAGCCCAAACATCACAGTCTGTTCAATAGCACTAAAATTTGCATAAGGCAAAGCACCCGGTAACCCCAAACATACAGGACAAACTTGGGTATTAGGTTCTTTGGCAAAATGATCAGCACTGCACCCACAAAACATTTTTGATTTGGTTGCAAGCTCTATGTGCACTTCAAGTCCTATTACAGGTATAAATCTGCTCATATTTCAATTTTTATACTTAATATTTTTTCATAAAAAATGGTTGCCACAAATAAAATACCACCAACAAAAGCAAATAAAGCTCGTACACCAAGTGTATCCGTAATCGTTGCAGAAAACATAAGCGGTATTACCGTAGCCGCAGTCGTCAAAAACCAACTATTTCCAAACACACGACCCATAAAATTGTTGGGGGTAGATACCTGTAGCTGTGTTTGTGCCGAAATATAAATAGCGATAAAAGATATTCCAATCAAAAACGAATTCAAAAAGGTTGCACCTATTCTATACGGACCGGGTAAAAAACTCGTAATAATTATACTGGACCAAAGCATAGCAGTCATTACTCCTAGAAAAACTTTAACAGTTCTTTTTCTGCTCCATCTCTCACTTAAAAGCTTTGAAACAAATACAATACCAAAAATTGCTCCAGCAACAGCAGGAAAAACAACAGCTAACCCCGAATAGTTCGGATTTATTTCAAGAAGATCTTGAGAGATAGCGGGTAAGTTTACAAATACAATAGCAAGAGCGACCTGTAAGGACGCAATTGTTACAAAAGGAAAAAATATTTTCCTGTCCCCTGCTATAAACTTATATCCGGCTAGTATTTCCCGTACAAACACTCTAATATTGAGAATCTTCAAACGCTTGTCTGTTTTAAACAAATTCCCGGGCAAAAAAATCACCGAAATTAAGGCACCAAAAACTAAAAAACTGGCTATTAAAAACGCATAACCAAAACCAAAAACTTCTCCAACAAGGCCGGATATGATAAAACCCAAAACTAGACCTATTTGATATGTGCTTAAAAAAAGTCCGTTCGCTTGCGGAAGATCACTCTTTTTAACAACAGATGGAAGAACAGATATTTCGGAAGGAACATAAAACTGATTAAAAATAGAATAAATGAGTAAAAGAGCATAAGTTAGATAAAACACATTCTTATAAGTAGCCGCCATACAAAGTAAAATTAACGCCTGGAAAAAATTCGATATTATAAGAATTTTTTTTCTATTAACAAAATCCGCATAAACATATGCAAAAGGCCCCACAATAATTGCAGGTATAATAAAAGTAAGCCAAACAAAAGATGTTGCAATAGTAGAACCTGTGTTTTTAAATACAATTAATACTACCAAAAAATTCATAATATGGATCGCAATCTGCGAAAAAAATTGTGAAATCCATAAATAGACAAAATTTTTGTTTTTTAAAAGTGACTTAAAATGTTTCATTCTTCTAAATCAGGCTCCTTATTAATCCAGTTATTTTGGCTTTGATAAAACTCGCCAAGCTTAAAAAGAGTATATTCTGAAAACTTTGGACCTATTATTTGAAATCCTATTGGAAGCCCATTTTTGCTAAATCCACAAGGAACAGCAAGACTTGGAAGTCCCGCCAAGCTGGCATTTACAGTTAGAATGTCGGATAGATACATCTTAAGTGGATCATCCGTTCTCTCTTCCAATTTAAAAGGTGGCGATGGAGATACAGGAGCAATAATCGCATCAATACCCTCTAAATCAAACACTTTTCTAAAATCCTCAATTATCTTACTTCTTACCTTAGTTGCTTTTAAATAATAGGCATCATAATATCCGGCTGATAACACATATGTTCCAAGCATTATTCTTCTTTTTGCTTCATCTCCGAACTTATCCCTATATTCTCCGTAGCGTATGCCATCATATCTTGAAAGGTTTGAAGATGTCTCAGCTGTTTGAATAATATAATAAGTGGCAACTCCGTATTTAGTATGAGGCAAGCTTATTTCAGCTATTTCGTAGCCGGCATTTCTAAACACATCTATGGCTGAATAAACATTTTTTTGAACCTCACCATCAATACCCACATCAAAATACTCTTTTGGAATGCCAATCTTCATTAACTTGGAACTTGGAATTTGGAATTTGGAATTTACTACTGTGCTGTCTTTTCCATCCACTCCGCGTACAACATCAAAAATAGTTTTGCTGTCCCGAACACTTTTCGTCAAATGCCCTACACAATCAAGCGATGAAGCCATAGCAATCACGCCATATCTGGAAACAGCCCCGTATGTAGGCTTAAGGCCTACTAAATTGTTAAAGCTGGCGGGCTGTCTTATAGAGCCTCCGGTATCCGTTCCTGTACTAAAAGTTGCAAATCCGCTTGACACACTCGCCGCACTTCCGCTTGACGAACCTCCCGGAACAAATCGTATATTCCATGGATTTTTGGTGGGACCAAAATCACTATTTTCGCCGCTTGCTCCATGTGCCCAAGCATCGCAGTTTACCTTTCCTATCATTATTGCACCCGCCTTTTCAATCCGTTTACATACAGTTGCAGAGTAAGAAGGCACATAAGATGAAAGCACTCTCGATCCCGCAGTAGTTCTTATGCCTTCGGTAAGAAACAAATCCTTATGCGCAACAACGGTCCCAAGAAGAGGAAACTCATTAAAAAAATTTTTATTGTTTGAAATAATTTTATCAACTGCCTTAGCCTTACTGTAAGCATACTCTTCGCTAACAGTCAAAAAAGAATTTATTTTTTTATCGTATTTTTTAATTCTCTCAATATAATACCTGACAAGCTCGGTGGCAGAATATTTCTTTTTCTTTAGGTCTTCCTGAAGCTCATCAATTGTCTTAGGAATTTTCATTTTCAAACTTTCTTAAAAATAGAAGGAACTTTAAAGTAGCCGTTATACACCTCTTCGGTTCCACTCAAAGCGCTTTTCTGATCTAATCCATCAACACCAATTAAATCGTTTCTGTAAACATTTGTAAGCTCTGTCGTTTGACTTGTAGGAGCTGTGTCATTAAGTTTAACAAGTTCTAAAGTCCTAACGTACTCAACTATCTCACCAAGCTGCTTTTGAAATTTATTAACCTCATCCTTACTGAGACTAAGCTTAGAGAGCCTTGAAATATGCTTTACTTGATCTTTTGTTATCCCAACCATCTCAGGCTTTTATATATTAATGCCTAATTAAAGCATTAACAAGCGCTTATCTCAATTTTTAAGCTTTGGAATTACTTTAATTTTGTCGTTTTTTAGCTCTACAGAAATTTCATCTCCGCTTGCAATTTCATTGCTTATTATCATCATGGCAGCTTCATCTAAAATCAACTCGTTCAAAAGCCGCTTAAGTGGTCTTGCACCGAAAACAGGATCATAACCTTTCTTTGCCAAAAATTTTTTAGCTTCGTCACTTATTGAAAATGTGATGTTTTGCTTTGCAAAGTTTTCCCTAATCTCTGAAAGTCTTATTTCAACAATCTTATCCATAACATCTTCATTCAAGCTTTTATAAACTACAATAGCCGAAAGCCTGTTAATAAATTCTGGCTTAAAAGTTTGATTAAGAAGCCTATCCAAATCTTCCTTGCTTACCATACCACTTCCAAGGTTGCTCGTCATAATAATTACGGTGTTTTTAAAATCCACAACTCTGCCTTTCCCGTCAGTCATTCTGCCGTCGTCAAGAACTTGAAGCAAAGAATTAAAAATATTCGGATGAGCCTTTTCAATCTCATCAAGCAAGATAACACTATAAGGTCTTCTCCTTACAGCCTCGGTAAGCTGGCCACCTTCCTCATGCCCTATATATCCCGGAGGAGAACCTATAAGCCTTGATATCGAATGCTCTTCTTGGTATTCTCCCATATCAATTCTTATAATCGCATCTTCTGTTCCCATCATGTATTCTGCAAGCGCCTTTGCGGTTTCTGTTTTTCCCACACCAGTCGGACCTAAAAACAGAAAAGATCCAATAGGCCCCTTAAACTCAGATAATCCTGCCCTATTTCTTCTTATTGCTTTAGCTATAACCGAAAGCCCCTCATCTTGTCCGACAACACGGGATGAAAGCTCTTTTTCAAGATTTTTAAGCCTTTCGGTTTCGCTGGCAAGAAGCTTGGTAACAGGAATACCGCTCCACTTTGAAACAACTGCCGCGATATCATCGCTTCTTACCTCTTCGCGCAAAAGCTTTTTTTCATCAGGGATCGCTTTCCAACTCTCCTCATATTTTTTAACTTCGGATTCGATCTCGGGAATCTTCCCGTATTTAATCTCAGAAGCACGCTCGAGATCAACCTCACGCTCTGCCTTTTCCAGCTCGATTTTTAAGGTATCAATTTTCTTTCTCGCTTTTTGAAGATTTAGGATTATCTCTTTTTGTTCCTTCCAGTCTCTTTCAAGATCTGTCACGTCCTTTTTTAAAGAAGATATTTTTTGTTCAATTTCAGCTCTTCTTTTCTCAACAGCCTCACCTTTTTCTTTCTTAAGTCCATGTAGTTCAATCTCAAGCTGTGTAAGTCTGCGTTTTTTCATATCAAGCTCCGAAGGCATGGATTCTGCTTCAATCTTCAAAGCACTCGCGGCTTCATCCAGTAAATCTATTGCCTTGTCAGGCAAAAATCTGTCCGAGATATATCTGCTAGAAAGCGTCGCTGCTGCAATAACCGCATCATCTGTGATTCTAATCCCGTGATGGATTTCATATTTCTCTTTTATACCCCTAAGTATGGCTATCGTATCCTCAAGACTTGGTTCATCAACCATAACAGGCTGGAAGCGTCTTTCAAGAGCCGCATCTTTTTCAATATGCTTTCTATATTCATCAATAGTAGTAGCACCTATTACATGAAGAGTACCACGGGCAAGAGACGGTTTAAGCATGTTGGAAGCGTCTACAGCCCCTTCGCTTGATCCCGCACCAACTATCGTATGCAGCTCGTCAATAAAAAGAATATACTTGCCTTGTGCGTCTTCTACCTCGGATATTATATTTTTAAGACGCTCTTCAAACTCCCCTCTAAATTTAGAACCAGCCAATATCGAAGCAATATCCAAAACCAAAAGTTCTTTTTCAGAGAGCGAATCGGGTACATCACCGTCTGAAATTCTTTGAGACAGGCCCTCAACTATTGCCGTTTTCCCAACACCCGGATCTCCTATCAAAACAGGATTATTTTTGGTCCTTCTGGAAAGAATCTGCATTACACGTCTTATTTCACGATCCCTACCAATAACTGGATCAAGTTTACCTTCTTTAGCCATTTTAGTAAGATTTATTGTGTATTTAGGCAAAAAAGGTCCTTCTTCTTTTGGAGTATCAAAAATTATTTTGTGAGTATTTGGATCATTTTCTTCCATACATATAATTAAAATTATGCCTTTTTATCACTCTCGTGTCAAGACTGCTAATTTAAGTATTTATATCATTTTCTCAAGTGCCGCAATTCTTTCCGAAAGAGGTGGATGTGTATTAAAAAGCCCAGCAAATCTAGCAACTGCTCGTTTATCATTCTTTCCCTTAAACGGATTAATTATATACATGTGTGCAGTTGCCTTATTTGCAGCCTCAAGAGCCTCAGTATCGCTAGAGATTTTTTTTAATGCGGATATCAAGCCTTGCGGTTGTCTTGTAATTGAAACTGCTCCAGCATCGGCCATAAATTCACGCCTTCTTGAAATTGCAAGCTTAATAAAATTAGCAATCAGAGGTGATAGTATCGCAAACAACGTCCCAAGCACCAAAAACAAAACGGCAATTCCTCCTGAATTTTTGTCTCTGTCTCTACTTCCTCCGTACCACTGCATTCTCAAAAACCAATCTCCGAGAAGTGCGACGGTACCGACCAAAACGGAAACAATAGACATAAGTCTTATATCATAATTAATAATGTGTGTTAGCTCATGTGCGACCACGCCTTCAAGTTCAGTTCTATTAAGCTTTGATAAAAGTCCACTTGTCGCACAAACGACAGCATGCTTAGGATCTCTGCCAGTTGCAAATGCATTTGGAGCACTGTCGTTAATAACATAAAGCCTTGGTGTTGGAATACCGCTTGCAATAGCCAGATTCTCACATACAGTATAAAACTCGAAATCACGCATTTTATCAGCCGGTCTTGCACCGGATATTGAAAGTACTATTTTGTCACTATAATAATAGCTCACGAAGCTCATTATCCCGGATACAATAAACGCAATACCTACATATGTTAGAGCTCCGGCTTCATAACCAACATATACCGAAAAGGCATTTACCAAAACCCAAACGGCAAAAGACACAAACAAAACAAAAAAAAGTATTACCAAAAAACTCTTGCGCCTATTGGCAGATTGTGCCTCGTATATATTTATCATTGTTGATTAAAGGTTTACCTTCGGTGATTTCATCTCCACGTCTGATACTTCAACATGGCTGCCGGACTCAGGTGTTATTAATCCCGGTTGTTCTTGAAAATTGAACATCCTTGCTACCAAATTAGAAGGAAAACTTACTCTCTTAACGTTATAATCAGCTGTTAAATCAATAACCAACCGCCTTGCATACATAACTTTATCTGCAGTGTCTCGCAGTTCATCCATAAGTTTTCCCACAACCTCATTGCTTTTAAGCTCTGGATTATCCTCAACAACAACTTGTATTTGAGGCAATATGTTGGCAAGCTTGGATCCTGCGTCCGCCATTTCCTGTAAATTTCCACTTTTAACGGCTGCAGAAACTGCTTTTCTTGCATCCGTAAGATCTTTAAATATTGTTTTTTCCTGTTTCATGTAGCCTTTTACAGAAGATTCAAGGTTCGGAATCAAATCTGCCTGTCTTTTCAACTGATTACCAATTTCTTGAACAGCAGCCTTAATCCTGGCTTTGCTGGATACAAAAAAATTATATTGAGCAACCACCCAAACTACTACTAAAACTAAAGGAATTATAAATATTAATAATGGCATATAATCACCCCCTTGAAATTAGAAATTCAAACTCTTTCAAACTTCTTGTATTGATTATATCATGTTTTGTCGCCCATCCCCGTCTGGCAACATAAACGCCGTATTTCATATTATTCATGCTCTCGACATTATGTGAATCTGTACCAAGAGTAAATTTAACACCATATGCTTTAGCCTCTCTTACCAAAAAATCCGGTAAATCAAGCCGC
This sequence comes from Candidatus Woesebacteria bacterium, assembly GCA_013374835.1. GTDB lineage: Bacteria > Patescibacteriota > Microgenomatia > UBA8517 > UBA8517 > UBA1430. Next base: position 654,119 of record CP055307.1, on the reverse strand, counting down.
GAAGGCTCTGCGTTGATTTCAATCCATTTATTGTTATTTACACAATAATCAAATATGCTGTCCCAGTCAATCTCAATACCCTCCCTGTAATTAATTTTCCTTGTCGTTGGATGCGCAAATATTTTTGTTTTAGGGTAATAAAGAGCAGACAGAACCCGCTTGGTCATTTGTTTCTTATCCTGATTAAAACTGGAGTGGATTGATACTAGAGCAAAATCCAGTAATTCTAATGCGCGTTCAGAAAGCGCGATCCCACCTCCCGGTAAAATATCAATTTCCAAACTGTTAAATACTCTTTTTACCCCTTTTTTTAATGAATAATTAATTTTTTCAATTTTTTCACGCTTTCTTTTCAATATTTCCACAATCTGGGATTCACTATGTCCTCTTTGCGATGGATTATGCTCCGTAAATGCAATATATTCATAACCAAGTTCATCAGCTTTTTTAATTATTTCTTCCATACTGCTTGAGCCTACGTCATGACTTGTCTCAATATCAAAATCGGAATGAATCTGTAAATCCGCCTTAATGTTAGAAATTTCTACCAACTTAGGAATTTTTTTATTTAAGGCAGCCTCAATCTCTCCACTGTCTTCACGAAGCTCTGGCGGTATCCACTCCATTCCTAAAGCATTATAAAAATCATCTTCGTTAGAAAATTCACGGACCTTAGATTTAGAATCTTTACCAATAGTCTTTATGCCATATTCAGATAAACTAAAACCTTTTTTAAGGGCATATTCACGAAGAGCTATGTTGTGGTGCTTAGATCCAGTAAAATGTTGAAGCAGAGAACCAAAAGAAGAGGGTTCTTGAACCATCAAATCAACCTGTACTCCCAATTTTGTAACTATTGAAGCTGTTTTTTCACCCTCCTCAATTAGGCGCCGCTTTTTAGGATAAGAAACAAAATGTTTTATAACTTTCTCTGCGTTTTTACTTGAGACTGCGATATCTATGTCGCCAACTGTTGATGCCTTTCTTCGCAAACTTCCCAAGGCTTCAATTTGAACACAATCTCGACATCTACTCATCCAGGAAATAAGATCATCTGCTATACACGTCGCTTCAGACAAAAGCATTCGCTTTTTACCACGCTTTTCATAGGATCTTATCCCCTCAATAATCTGGTTTTGCAAGTCAGCGCCAAAACCGGATAATTTAGCAATAAAACCGGCTTTTGCCTTCTTTTTTAAATCCATTATTGGATTTTTGCTAGAAATATTAAGTTTCTTTGAAAGCAAATACGCCCGTTTTGGTCCAATATTATCTACTCTTAAAAGCTCGAACATGGCAGGTGGTAGTCCTTCAAAAATTTTTTCAAAATGAGCGGATTTGCCATTTTTAAAAATATCAGATAGGTGTTTTGTAATATTTTTGCCGACACCCGGTATTTCATCTAGTTTACCCTCGTCATAAAGATCCTTCACCTCGCTTGAGAGATGTTCTATAGATGCTGCAGCATTCGAATAGGCAATAGATTTAAACCGCCAGTTTTTTCCTGCCTTTACCTCATATGCAGCAGCTACTGCGCGCAAAAGATCTGAAACCTCGGAATTGGTCATATTTCGACTAATCTTCATTACAAATTAATCTTATCATCAATTTGTCCAAAATACAGATTTGCTATATAATTTACACACAAATAATTATTTGTTTTTTGTGCATTGTAATTTAAAATTTTGGGGCTGTAGCTTAGCGGTTTAAAGCGCCGGCCTGTCACGCCGGAGACCGTGGGTTCGAATCCCATCAGCCTCGCCAAAATACAACAACATACACCCACCTTTCTACTTATTCGGTGACCAAAAAGTAGCAATAATTTCATCTACCTCTGGATCAGAATTCTGGTTTAAAAGAGTAATATATTTATCCCCTACTTTTTTTACCACATAATTATTCAAGGAAGCAGGATATGTTGCTTTATATTCAGTTTCACTATCCCAAACTTGGACGACCAAATTATAAGACTGCCAGCCTTTATAAAAAATAACTAAAGCATTCGGCCAACCATACAAATTTACAGGATCTGTTAATACCTGATATGTTTCAGGGTAATAAATAGAAAAACCATATTCACTATTATTGTATTTCCTCCACGCATCTTTTGGAGTTGGTTCGCTAGACTGGCTCTTTAAGGTGGGGCAAGGAGCAAATTCACAATTTGGAGGGACTCGCCCCACAAAAGATCCATCTGGACATTCTTTGGCATCCATTGTACAAACGACAGGTTCAGGAGTGCCGATAATACTGACAGAGTTTCTGCTTTTTAAGCTACCAGCATAATAATAAAAGGCACCTGCACCCAAAATAACTAAAAATATAACAATCCCTAAAACTAACTTTTTCATAATCTAATCGATTATATTACACGAATACTAATTTGATCAAAAAGATATCCGACAATATATTAGTAAATGTTAATATATTAGTATTAAAAAGTATGCGGATTTTCACAGTAAATCTAATCCAAACCAAAATAAAAGGCAAAAATAATATATTCTCACAAAAATAAAGAATATCTGATATAAGCATATAAAAAAACGAAAAAATATATGCAACACTTGTCCCCTGTGGTATGTTTATTAATTCAAATAATGCACGAACAGAAATAGGAATTCTAAATTCAAAGCTTATATTAAAGATGTCAACAAACACTTACGTAAAAGAAATAGTACAAAAAACAGTCCAGAAGGGAGTTCCCTATAAGGCTTCGATAAACAAAAATTATCAAATGAACTGGGATTATCTTAAAAAAGATTTTTCTTTTAAAAAATAAGCTTCATACAAACCAAATTGGGCTTGACATTTATGTAAAATTCGTTTTAAATTCTTTACAAAATAAATAATAGTCCCATAATTAATGATAAGGGGGTGAACAAAAATAAATATCAAATCGATACTCAAAAACTTAAAGTTAAATGAGTCAACCATAAGCATGGTTCTTGGAGCTCTTGTAATAATTGTAGTAGGAATGTTGGTAATAAATTACTTTAGAGATGATAATATAGGTGAAACAATCCCAGTTGGTATAACTTCTGAAGACCAGGAAGACACACTTCCTACAACTCACATAGTTGAAGCAGGAGAAACTCTTTGGGATATCTCTGAAAAATACTACTCTACAGGATATAATTGGCAAGATATCGCAAACGCAAATAACTTGGGAAGTGCGGATGAAATAGAAGAAGGCCAAGAGCTAATTATTCCCGACGTAAAACCGACTGAGTCAAAAGAGGCTACGCCTGAATCGACGACTACTCCCTCACCTAGTTTAACGCCTTTTACTACAGCAACCCCCGAACCTAAAGTGGAACCTTCTGAAGAGGTTACTGTAGACAAGATTATCCCCGGAGGTACATATGTCGTCCAAAAGGGAGATACTCTTTGGGATATTTCAATAAGAGCTTACGGAACAGGCTACAAATGGGTTGATATTGCCAGGGCAAACAATCTCGCGAATCCAAATCTTATACACCCAGGCAACAATTTTGAAATACCAGCCGTTGAAAAGTAAGTGCGTGCAATGCTAAGCTAATCTCTAGCAGATACCACGCACTTACTGTGCGTATCGCGGGATTAGTTAAGCGGCCTAACGCCACCTTCCCAAGGTGGAAAGAGGGGTTCGATTCCCCTATCCCGCTCTTATAAAAATGTGGTATTCAATGCAAATTAAAAAATATCCATAAATCCAAAACAAATCCACTTTCAGAGTACGTTATTAACTAGTGCCTCTCCAAAACAATCCCAACGCAAAAATTTTTATTCACACGCTCTTTATTATAATCATAAAAATTGCCAAAATATTGCTCAAAATCAATTTTTTTACCGAAACACCTGCACCGCTTTTCATCTGAGGCAATCTTCGTATAAACATCACAGGGCTTAACAAACACAAACCAAAATAAAAAAGCCAAAAAAAAAGCCGCCAAAAATCCAATCAAGACGTTTGTTATCTCCTGCTTCACAAGCTAATTATACACACAAAATGATATAATCTTCTAAAAGGAAACTTGCCGATGTAGCTCAATGGCAGAGCAATCCCTTCGTAAGGGAGAGGTTGGGGGTTCGACTCCTCTCATCGGCTCAAATAAGATGAATAAACCAAGATATTCAAGACTCGAAAAAATAGAACAAAAAAAAGCCAAAAGAGTTGCCTTTTTGTATTCAATGCTTACAATGATTCTTATTGTTACCATGATTTTTTTTGGAATTCCTTTTTTATCAAAATTTGCAGGTTTTCTTTTTAACCTAAGTAGCTCTGAAAATCCTGTCGAAATATTTGACACAACGCCACCAGCCCCGCCAAGAATAGACGGTTTCTCTGAATATACAAATAACTCCAGAATTAATATTTCAGGCACGGCAGAACCGGCAAGCACAATCACCCTAGACATAAACGGCAATGAAAAAGAAGTAATTGCCTCAAACGAAGGCAGGTTTCATTTCGATCTTAATCTTGCTCAAGAAGAAAACACCATTTACCTCATAGCAACCGATTCAAACGGGAACAAAAGCGCCCCCACCGAAAAAATAAAAATAATTTACGACAAAATTCCTCCAGAAATTAGCATATCCGAACCAGAAGATGGAAAAATATTTTCCGGTAACGACCAAAAAAGAATCAACATAAAAGGCTCACTTAGTGAAGACGCAGAGCTTTCAATAAACGAAAAAGTGGCAATTGTTTCAAGTGACAAAACCTTTTCCCACCAAATTACCCTAGAGGAGGGTGAAAATACACTTAAGCTTGTGGCCAAAGATAAAGCAGGTAACAAAAAAGAGCTTGTTCTTAAAGTCACCTATTCTCCCTAAAAATTCCGCCAATAATAGCAAAAACACCCATAAACGGAGCATAAAAAATACTATTTGCGCTTAAGCTGTGGATTAAAAATGCAAGAAAAAATCCCGCAAGAAATTTCCTTTGGTTTTTAGTGGTTTTGATTAAAGCTTCATAAATAAAGCCTATATAACCGATAAATAATGCTACTCCACCCGCGGACAATAAAAATAAAAGACTATTATCAAATCCATTACATGAATTGCTGTATTTATTCGTATCATTAAAATAAAGCACTCTCGCACTACAAACATTATTAAATCCCACACCGAAAAGCGGATGCTTTTTAATAACATAAATAGCATCCTTATAATTCTCCCATCTCTGATTAATCGAATTGGTTCGATGAAGATTAACGCCCTCGCCTCCAAAGCCAACAGGAAGCGTTGCTATGCTCAAAAGAAACACCAAAATTCCTATTAACCAATGTTTTTTCCTGCTAAACAAATAAAAAAATAAAGTCGAAAAAACAAAGGCTAAATAGCTTGCTCTGGAATAAGTAAAAGCTATGCTAATAGTAAAGAATAAATTTAGGAAAAAATTAATACTGCGCCTGAATAAGTCAAACTGATTGACAATAATATAACCCGTCAAAAAAAACATACCCGCATACCCTGGATCCAAAAAGCTTGATACAAGCCTGTAATAGTGATCATCCCAACCAAAATATTTCAAACTTCTAAGATCGGGCAAAATAAAATATTGAACCCATCCAAATACAGCAGTAAAAAATACGGCTAATGTAACTCCACCGAGTAGAAATCTTTTTTCCCGCTTTCGTCTAAACTCATAAAACACACCAATATAAAACAAAATATAAGCCATAAATCTTAAAAGATACAAAAACCCCCTTACTAAGTCATGACTATCAAAAATAAAAAACGAATGTAAATATGTTAACAAGCTAATAATAATAAAAATTGTCAAAAACATATTTCTTTTAAAGAAAATTGTCAAATTGACCCTTTGCTTTAACGCGAATAAAATCGAAAACATTAAAACAATAGCGTCATAAAAATGAAGCTTAAAAAAAAGATCAAAATAATAAGAAGTCAAAAATCCTGGTATCTGTCCAAAAGGAAGCAAAACTAGATAAAAAACCACAAGAATTTTAAAAATATTTACCTTCGCAATCTCCATGACTCACCCCACGCCAAAAACGAATGAAAACTCATAAGAATTGCCAAAATAAATCCATGAATGCCATCTCTCCACCCACCCCAAAAGAAATAGTTTCTTATAAATTTCAACGGGGGGAAACAAATTGCTTTAATAAAAAAGAATTGCTTTTTTTCACGGATGTTTTCCCGAGAATGTATTCCTGACTGAAAATTTAATACGTCAACAATTTCAGATACGTTTTTGTGCAAATAATGATTAAGTGGGTTAGAAAGTTCCCCACACTCTCCATTAACTTCCCAATACTCATGTACTCTCCGCTTCCATCTACCAGCATTTCTTTTGGCAAATCTAAGAAGCTTTGTTCTGCCGAATTCTCCGTACTTAACCTCTTTGCCATGCCAATAATTTTTTCTATAAACAAAATATCCGCTCATTTTTTCTTGTCCTACTCTTTCAACTATTTCCCTCCCAAGCTTTTCACCGACACATTCGTCACTATCCATAAAAAAAACCCAGCTGAATTTTGCCTTAGATAATGCAAAATTCCTTTGACTTGAAAAATCGTTTTTCAAAGACCTTTTGTAAACTCTCGCACCAAGCTTTCTTGCAATTTTTACTGTCTTATCTTTCGAGAAATCATCAACAACTATTATTTCCCTACAAAAACGCATGCTTTCTATTGCCATACGAATTTTTTCTTGACTGTTTTTGGTTAAAATAACTCCGCTAATCACTCCCTAAGAACCTTAAATACATAATACAAACAAATAGGTAACATAAAAATCACGCCAAAGATAGTGGAAAATCCGGCTCCGATTAATCCGTATTTAACAACAAGCGGCACCACAGTCACCCCAAGGCCGATAATCCCTCCTAAAGTTACATATGTTACATATTCTTGTTTTTCAAGAGCAAAAAACAATGTAAATGAAGGATGAATCATTGTTCTAATAACAGCATAAAGACAAATTATTCTAATAACACTAATAGCGTCAAACCACTTTTCACCAAGAAGCACTTTAACAATGAAAGGCGCAAAAATAATTAAGAAAGATCCCATTGCCAATGAAAACAAAAAAACTACCACACTTACTCTTTTATATGCTGATAAAAGCCTTTTTTTATCTTTAGAAATCCTACTAAAAACCGGCAAAGTTACTTTACCAAAAACTTCACCTATTTCACTTATGGGCAGGGTGGCAATTTTATATGAGACTTGATATACACCAAGCTGGGATGCACCAAGAAGCCTTGCAACAACCATATCATCTACTTCTCTAAAAAAATACTGGAAAATTCCGGCGCTAGTGATCCATTTTCCTCTATTAACCACCTCAAACAAAAGATTTTTTTCAAATCTAAGTCTCGGCCTTGGATAAGCCAAAACAAAAGATAGAAGTATTTCAACCAATACTCCAAAAATAACGCCTAGGATCACTCCGTAAGCACTTTTATAAATATAGGCAAAAAGAATGGACGCCAAAGCATCTGAACAAAAAATAATAAATCTAAACCAAAAGTCCTTTGCAAAATTAAGTCGTTTTTGGAAGTAAATTATAGATGGATTTATAAAACCTCTCAAAAAGGGGATTAACGCGGTTAGAAGTAAAACTCCATATGCTTCCGATACTCTAAAAAACATAACAAGTGGCCACGATAATAACAGCAAAACCAAGGATATAAGTATTCCTCTAACAATAGATACGACCCAAGATGTATTAACATAACTGTAAGACTCCTCCTCATCTTTTTGTAGTAAAAACACGTTTATTCCGGTTTCGGTTATCACTTCTAAAAATGAAAGTACCAAAAAGGCCACTCCAAAAACACCAAATTCAAACGGAGTCAAAATTCTGGCAAGAATTAGTGTTTTTATAAAGGAAACGATGCGTGTTGAACCGCGAAGTCCTGAAACCCAAAAAACGCCGCTAACTGCTTCTTTAGTATACCCCACAAGATAATTATATCAGCTAAAAATTATTTTCTTGAAAAAACACCTGAAGCAAAGCCTGCCATTACGGCAAAATCACTGCTTATTTGGATAAACGGGAGCCAAAGCTTTGACTCAAAACTACGAACGTCTTCCTGGTGTTTATAAATAGTCCAAAAAGCATAGAAAACTATTAAAAAATATAACAAACAAATTGCCAAAGGAGTTAAAAGCGAAAAAAAAGCCAATCCGACAAAAAAAATGTATCTAATAAAAATGCTTATTATTTTTATGTTGTGTGTAGAAAGTCTTTGTGCAGGATGCCACCATATCAAAGCCTGCCCATCACCCTTCGCATATCGATAAAGCTTTTTAAAAGACTCAAAAAAGGTTCGCGGAAGTTCCCAATAAACAATAGCATCAGGAACACGAACGATTTTAATTCCAAGCTTTAATACCTGATAATTAAACAAAGTATCCTCCCCTGCACGTTCAACATTATAACTATATCCACCTACTTTTTCCCAAGTGCTTTTAAGATATGCCATAGACCTTCCCGAAGGCATAAAGGTTCTTGGATCATATCTTCTTTTAGTAACTCCATGATAAGGGGCTATGGCTTGTTGAAACTTTGTCTTACCCGTCATTTCATAAAATCCAGCAACAAGCCCAACTTCTAGATTTTTAAAAGGCTTGGTAATTTTTTTTAACCATTCCTTATCGGCAACACACCCGGCATCTATTTGGGCAATAACACGGTTTTTTGTCTTTCTTACGGCAAAATTTCTGCAATAAGAAATTGAACCGCGCTTTTCGTAAAGCTTAATAATAGGATTTTGTTTTTTATATTCCTTAACTATTTCGGTAGTTCGATCTTTGGATCCTCCGTCCACAATTATTATTTCAGTGGGTTTTTTTGTTTGAGAAAGAAGTGAATCAAGCAAATCAGCAATCGTGTGCTCTTCATTAAGTACAGTTGCTATAACCGATACATTCACATCAGTATCTCTAAATTAGATCATTATACCATTGTATAGGCCTTAATCAATACTTTGTAAACACGTCTCCAGCTATACTTTTTGGAAAAAGCTCTCCCGCGCCTTACAAAACTTGAAAGCCTTTTTTTGTTGCTTAAAAGCTCAAAAAGTTTTTCTTGAACTGCGTCAACGCTCTCGCCACTTATAATAAAATCTTTAAAAGGCGATAAGGCATAATAATCTTTTTTTAACTTGTTATCATAAAAAACAATAGGGCAACATCCATATGATAAAGATTCCAAAACCGATAAATAACCACCGGCAAAACATATCCCGGCGCGGCGATAAAATCGATCAGGATCACAAAAGCCGTGAACAACGCCGTATTTTTCACATTCAATTCTCATTTCACCATCCCCGCAAAAATCTATCTTAAATCCGGTTAGTTTTCTATATAACTTTAAAAATAATTTTAACCCAGTGTCTGGCGAAAGCCTTCCTACATACACTATCTGCCTCATATCTTTCTGTGTACTTTTGTGTTTTTCACATCCTCCGTAAACAACGTAGTCTGGCTTTATTCGATACCACTTACCTATATAATCACCGACAGCAATAGTTTTGTTTGATAAAAAATAAGCAAGCTTCTTATGAACTATGTTTTTTATAGGTATGGGAAAAACTCCCTCCCAGCCGTGAAACGTAGTAATAACTTTTTTTTTAAAGAATAAAAATCTAAACGGCAAAAAAAAGATAAAAATATCATGAATTAAAATAACATCAGCTTTCTTGATTAAACGAATATTTTTTAAAATTTTAAACCACAAAACAAAAAGTCCTAAATACTTAATTTTAGGATAGTTTAGTCGCACAATATTTATGCCAAATATTTTTTCATTGGACTTGTCTCTTAATTTCGCTTTTTCAGTTATTACAGATACGCTATAGCCGTCTTTTATAAACTCTTTCGAAATATTCAAAACATATTTCTCCACCCCACCCTTTTGTGGAAAAAAACGTCGTGAAAACATTAACACATCCATACTTTACATATTAAACTAAAATAATAATTGCTTGACTTTAACCGTATTTGCGAAATAAACGTTAATAGTGTATATTATTTCAGCATGAACTCCGAAAGACTGCAAGTCGCAATCTTTGGCGATGGACCATCCGGTCTTTCTTCAGCATGTGAACTTGCTCAAAATGGTCACGAAGTTCATTTAATTGCCCCTGATACAAAAAAATTTGCACACTCAGTTTACACCACAGACAGAATACTTCCGGTAGACATAGCAGAAGCGTTTTTCCCCAAAAACGAAAGATTTATACTTCCCTATTTACGCGTGATCACCTCAAACAACACTGACTTTCGCGTCACGGCTCAGGGAAGCTATTTTATGGTTGATTACCCAAAGATGGTTGAAAAGGTTAAAATAGAACTCGAACAAATGCCTAATGTTTTCTTTTCAATCTTGCCGCCGAGTATACTAAAAGACATTAAAATAAAAGATTCAAAAGACGAAGCAGTTGTAATAATTGACGGGCAAACTTTATATTTTAACGCAATAATAGACGCAACCGGTGTTCACGCCAGAATAGATAGACAGGTTAACAAAAATCGCGAGAAAGATTATCTGGTTGAATATGTTTACGGTGCAACAGTTAGGGGAAAACTTGAAAACCCTGAAATGATACTAGTAATAGGCCCTGCAGCCGGCACAAGCTGGGTAAACCCAAACGTAGAAGATGAAAACTATATCGATGTAGTGTTTTCGGCATATGGGCCAAAAAGCCAATATAACAAATTTCTAAATTCAGCAAAACCAAGACTAGATAAGCTTATAAGTTTTATAGCCGAAAAGCCAGGAGTAAACGTTTATTCAAAAAAACCCGAAAATACCTATGCTGGTTTTATTCGAGCACAGACAACCAAAAAACCGAATACTTATCATGTATTTACAGTCGGAGAAGCCGCTGGAATGGCAAAACCAAGTTCAGGTGATTCTATGCAAAGAGCGATAATGAGTGGAAGAATTCTTTATGAATCTTTAAAAAAAGGACAATCCCCGAGCGAATTTTATAAAAAGTGGAACAGAAAATGGCCGGGACAAAAGTTATACTTCGCTGGCACAATTGTACGACTAAGCTATCAAGAAAAAGGTCAGTTAGGTGGCGTACTCGATGCCATTTCAGAATGGATAAAAAACCCAAACAGCGATCTGATTGAACAGGTAGAAAAATATGTAGTAGATGGTAAGCTAAACCCCGGCCTTGTTGCAAAGATCCTCACTACGCCAAAAGTAGCCTCGCTATTATTTCTCTCGGCAGCCAAAAAACTTGAATTAAGCTTTAAAGACCCCGTGCTCCCCGATCACCTTCCCCTCCCAAAAATATAATAATTGTGGATCCGGAAGGAGTCGAACCTTCGGCCTCTCCGATGTGAACGGAACGCTCTGCCTCTGAGCTACGGATCCAAAAAATCTTCTTATGTTAAATAATCATTCTATCATTTTCATCTAAAAATTTACACAGTTGATTAATTTCTATAAATTGAATAGATTTAACTGTAATGATTCATACTCATTACGCAATATGAATCAGAATTTTCCACTAGCTCTTAGCTACGACGATGTTCTTCTTGTACCTCAATACTCCGAAATTGAAAGCAGATCCGAAATTGATTTGTCTACAAAAATCTCAAAAAAATTGAATCTTCAAATTCCGCTTATTGCCACCAAAATGGATACCGTTACAGGTGTAAAAATGGCAATAAAAATGTCTGAACTTGGAGGCATGGCCATTCTTCCCCGTTTTGAGCCAATAGAAGACCAATCTCTTAAGGTAAAAAAGGTAAAAGAAAATGGAGGAATCGTAGCCGCGGCTATAGGAATAAAAGACGATATGCTTCCTCGCGCAGAAGCACTAATTAAAGCCGGAGTTGATGCCCTAAATATAGACGTTGCCCATGGGCATATGAGAAGAGCAATAGATGCAACAAAGCTAATTAAATCAACTTATCCGCATATAACACTCATATCAGGTATAGCATCGACGTATGACTCTGCAAAGGATCTTTACCAAGCCGGAGCAGATAGCCTGCTTGTAGGAATCGGCGCAGGCTCAATTTGTACAACAAGAATAGTTACAGGGCATGGCGTTCCAGGCCTTGCTTCGCTCTTTGAAGTAGCAAAAGCGGCTAGAAAATACAAAAAAACATTTATGCCCGATGCAGGAATAAGAAATTCAGGGGATATTGTGAAGTCACTGGCAGCAGGCGCATGTGCGATTGTGGGTGGATTTATATTCGCAGGCACAGACGAAGCTCCAGGTAAAATAATTTACATAAACGGACATAAATACAAAAAATACAGTGGTTCTACTTCTTTGGAACAAAAATTAAAGCAAACAAAAAAAATAAATATCAATAATAAACAAACGTACATAAATCAAATAGAAGGAGTAGAAGGACTTGTTCCTTACAAGGGGCCTCTTGATGTTGTTGTTAAAAAACTAATTGCCGGGATTCGCTCTGGTTTAAGCTACTCGGGAGCAAAAAACATTAAAGAGCTTCAACTAAAAGCCAAATTCATAATGATAACACCAGGAGGAATAAAAGAAAACGGAGCACACGATATTATTCTGCCTGATAAACCCTTGTAACACGACTTTCACAAAGCGTATAATCTAAAAATGATGATTATTAAAAGACTAGCCTCATTTATTCTTGAAATATTGCAGCTTGTGGTCTTTGCAATCTCAATTTTTCTTTTTTTATACCTCTTAATTCTTCAACCACACAAAATTAAAGGATCGTCTATGGAACCCAACTTCCAAGATGCCGAATATCTTCTCACAGACAAAATAAGTTATCGCTTTAACAATCCCCAAAGGGGAGACGTAATAGTTTTTAAAGCACCCCCAGATTTCTCCGATGAATTTATTAAAAGAATAATTGCACTTCCCGGAGAAAAAATTACTCTCAAAGATGGCTTTGTGTATATTAATGGAAATCGGCTCGATGAAGAATATCTTCCCGACGAAACACGTACAAACCCAAGCTCTTTCCTTACCGAAGGAAAAATAATTCAAGTTCCTGAAAACTCTTATATGGTTCTTGGAGATAACAGAGATCACTCATACGACTCAAGAAGTTTTGGGCCTATCAGTTTTGATAAAATAACAGGAAAAGCTTGGATTATCTATTGGCCGCCATCCAAGATAGGAAAAATTAACTCTCCTGTTTACCGGTAAGAGACCTGTAAATTCTCTGAAGCTTCTCTTCCGTTTCTTCTAAAGAGCCTTTAAATATAAAAAGAATTCTTGTTTGTTTCCTGCTTCTTGCAAGCTTTACTTCCGTATTTTTTTCACCATTTTCACCCTGCTGAAAAACACTTTCAAGCTCAGACTGCATTCTGTCAATATCTTCAGAAACAATTCTCATATCAGAAACTCTGGCTTTAGGTTTCGGAGATTGCTTTGCTTTTGCTTTCATTCTTCTGGCTAACTCTTCGGCTCTTCTAACGGACCCAGACTCTCTGAGAATTATTTTATAAGCTTCTACCATAAGATTAGGGTCATCAATCGAAGAAAGAGCTCTTGCATGTCCTTCGCTTATAAGACCAGATAAAAGTCCGTCTTTTAAAGCGTCGGGTAATGAAAGAAGCCTCATGGAATTAGAAACATAAGCAACAGATTTGCCAATCCTTACGGCAATCTCGCTTGTAGTAAGCCCGAATTCGTTCATTAACCTCTCAAAACCCGTTGCTCGGTCAAGAGGATTCAGATCAACTCTTTGAACATTTTCAACAAGCGCCATTTCAAGCATTCCCTTTGGTGAAGTTTCACGAACAATCGCGGGTACATGAGTAAGCCCTGCTATCTTAGACGCTCTCCAGCGCCTCTCCCCTGCAATTATCTGATAACCTGCAGGAGTCTTAGCTATTACAAGAGGTTCCAATACACCATGCTCTTTAATTGAATCAACAAGATCAACTAACGATTCTGGGGTAATAGATCCTCTTGGTTGCAAAGGATTCGCTTGCAATTCATCTACATGAATTTGTATTACTTCTTCAGCCATTTTAAGCTATTTTGAAACCGAAATATTTTTTCTATTATATCTTTGATTAAATCGTACAACACCCTCTTTTATAGAATACAATGTATGATCCCTACCTACTTTTACACCAACACCTGCTCTTATTTTTGTTCCCCTTTGTCTTACCAATACGTTTCCCGGGCCAACTTTTTGCCCTTGGCTGACCTTAACACCCAAATATTTTGGACTTGGCCTTTTATGTTGTTTTGTTTTTCCTCCCTGTTTTTTGTGCGCCATTTTATTTAGAATTCAATATAAAATAATTTTTCACAGATGTCAATAGAATATGTTCTATATGTTTTGAGATACTAAGATATAGAAATCTTTTCTACAAGAAGTCTGCTTAAACTTGCTCTATAGCCAATCTTTCTTCTATATCTTGATTTTGATTTATATTTTTTGACATAAAGCTTTTTCCCCTTTTCTTCGCCCAAATTTTTTATAACAATTTTTGCTTTATTCAAGTTTGGCTTACCCAAATCCACCTGTTCTCCATCAACAAATAGAAGAGTTTTAAAATCAATTCCTTCATCTTTTGCTACTCTATCAACAAGGATTTCATCTCCTTCTGAAACTTTATATTGATGACCTTTAATTTGAATTACAGCGTACTTCATTGTAAATACGTATTTTACAAATATTAAAGCTTAAACACAAGACTTAGCACTCAAAAGCATCCCAAGCATTATCATCGAAGCGACAAGGCTTGACCCGCCTGAAGAGATAAGCGGAAGGGGTACACCCGTGATCGGTATTATCCCCATATTCATTCCTATGTGTACAAAGGTTTGGGCAAACAAGGTTAAAAATATTCCCGACGAAAAAGCACGTGCAGTATAATTTTTGGGACAGGAAAATACCGACACTATTCTATAAAAAAGAAAAAAAATCGCGATAAAAAATACCAATACACCCAAAAAACCAAGCTCTTCCGCGATAGATGCAAAAATAAAATCCGTATGCCTCTCTGGTAAAAAAGAAAGCTGTGTTTGTACGCCCTTGCCAAGTCCGCGCCCTGTTATTTTACCTGACCCAACAGCTATCATTGACTGAATGCTATTGTATCCCGCACCCGATGGGTCCTTAGTTGGATCAATCAAAGATTCAATTCTCATTTTTTGGTATGGTGCAAGAAAAAGCCACGAAAAAGGCATCAAAAATACCGAAACAAAAATCGCGGTTAGTAAAAGCTTTTTGTCATACTTTAAAGACAACACCGTCCCCAAAAATCCCAAAGAATTCAAAACAGCTACACCCAACGAAGGTTGCTTAAGTATCAAAACGACCGGTATTGTAAAAAGAAGAACAGCCAAAACAAATCTTTTTGAATTCAATTGCTTTTTGGTTAAAAAATCTGCAATAAAAATCAATAAAAACGGCCTGACAATTTCAGAAGGTTGTATACTCCAGGCCCCAAGCGGGATCCATCGCACTGCACCACGAGTTACCTGTCCAATAACAAGTGGGAGTATCAAAAAAATAATGCTTCCAATATATAAAAAAACAGAAAAAGTTTTGTAAATCTCAAAATCAATTTGCGAAAAAAAAACAAATAGAGCTATTGCTACAAATACGTATCCAAAATAATTAGGAAATATAAAACTTGCCACAGACCTCAAAACAATCAAACTAAATCCGATCAAAAAAAATGAAACCAAAGGAATTCCAAATTCTTTTTTATATACATTAAGAAATTGAATCATGAAATTCTTTTTACCTCAAATTTACCCTTAACAATCTTATCGGCACCCACTCTTTCTTTTAGTTCATTAAATAAACTCGAATCTTTGGGAATCCAAGGCGCAGAAACAACAATCCTTTCGTTAAGTTTTGTACCAAGACGTTTTCGCTCTACCTGTATTTTTCTAGCAAGCTCCCGCATCCTATAATCTTCGACTAGATCTGGGGTTATTTTGGGATCAAGGTATATTCTATTACCAAGGCTGTCAGAATTCTCCCAAAATCCTTTAGGCTTTCTAGAAACAAATTTTCTAACATTTAATTCATCAAGAAGTATTTTTTTCAAATTTTTACTTATCTTTTTACCCTTCTCAACCTCAATATAGACACCAGCAAGAGGCTGCCTTAAATTAACGCCCTTTTCTTTTCTTATAGCATGCCCAAGCTCGGAAAGCTTTCTTACAAGTTCCATCTTCTTTAAAAGGGTTGAATCTGTTATATCAACTTCTTCACTTGGCCAATTACTCAAATGTACTGACTCTTCTTTTGTTAAGTTTCTATACATAGCTTCCGAAACAAACGGAGCAAATGGAGCGATAAGCTTAGAAACTGTTACAAGCACTTTATAAGATGCCGTATAAAATCCATCATCTGTTCTTCCTCGAGAACGTCTAATGTACCATTGTGAAAAGTCTTTAGTTATAAAATTTTCGATCTCATGGGTTGCGTTATATAAGTCATATTTATCAAGATACACTGTTACCTTTTTAACCAATTCTTGTATTTTGAGCAGTATCCATTTGTCTAAAATATTATTTATTCTAAAATTTGTATCAGGTGACCAACCTTTTATGTTTGCATAAGTTACAAAATAGTTATAACTGTTCCACAAAATAAGAAAAAAACGCTTAACGACTTCTCTAACTAAATCTTCTGAAAATCTAAAACTTGGACCTGGAGAAACTACACTGTACATATACCATCTTGTGGCATCAGCTCCAACAGAATTCATTATTTCCCAAGGATCAATCACATTACCTTTGGATTTGCTCATTTTATTACCCTTTTCGTCAAGCAAGTGTCCTAGACAAATCACATTTTTGTAAGGACTTTCTCTGCCAAGCAAAGCAGCTTCAGCCTGAAGTGTATAAAACCACCCACGAGTCTGATCAATAGCTTCCGAAATAAAGTCTGCAGGGTAGGAATTAACGCCACTTGCATAAGGCATGGCCCCGCTATCAAACCAACAATCCAAAACAAAATCAACCCTGTGCATTATACCCCCACATTTATCACATTTAAAAGTAACCTCGTCGACAAACGGTCTATGTAAATCAAGTTGAGAAAGATCCTTTTTAGCTAATTTGGATAATTCGCTCAAGCTACCTACGACTTGAGAGTGACTGCATTCTTCACAACGCCAAACAGGAAGAGGTGCTCCCCAATAACGACTTCTAGAAAGTGCCCAATCCCGATTGTTCTTAAGCCACTCATCCATTCTTCCATCTTTGATATGATCGGGCACCCAATTTACAGAAGCATTATTTGCAATCAATTGATCTTTAACCTGTGAAGTCTTTAGATACCACGAAACCATTGCATAATATAAAAGCGGAGTATCACATCTCCAACAAAATGGATAGGTGTGCTTTACGGTCTCTGCTTTAAAAAGATTTCCGTTTTTATCAAGAGTTTTAATTATTTCCTTTTCAAGAGCTTTGCTTTTTACAAATTTACCTGCCCACGGCTTTACCTCATCAACAAATTCACCTTTTTCGTTAACCGAATGCTTTTTGGGAAGACCGTATTTTTCACCAAGCCTAAAATCATCTTCTCCATACATTACAGCAGTATGAACAATGCCGGTACCCTCATCCATAGAAACAAAGTCAGCAGGAATAACAAAGTGAGATTTTTGATCATAAACTATAAAATCAAAAAGCGGTTTATATTCGATACTCAATAAATCTCTTCCTTTAACTTTTCCGACAATTATTCCTTTAATCTTAAGTTCTCTCGCACGTTTTTCAGACAATATCAAAATTTCATTATTTATTTTTAACTTAACATAGTTTTCATTTTCATCCACTGCTAGGGCCACATTCCCAGGAAGCGTCCATGGAGTTGTTGTCCATGCCAAAAAATAAGTATTTTTATCATCTCGAAGTTGAAATTTTACAAAAATCGAAGGATCCTCAACATCTTCTTTATATCCAAGTGCCAGCTCATGTGAGGAAAGCGAAGTACCACAGCGGGGACAATAAGGAACGACTTTATAATCTTCATAAAGAAATCCTTTTTCCCACATTTCTTTGAGAAGTTGCCATTCAATTTCAATATATTTATTATCCATAGTTTCATATGCATTATCAGTATCCACCCAGTAACCCATTCGCTTTGTTAATTTAGTCCAGTCGTCCACGTACTCATAAACGCTCTTTCGGCAAAGTGCGTTAAACTCTTTTATTCCATATTTCTCAATCTGGGGTTTTCCAGAAATTCCAAGCTTCTTTTCTACTTGAAGTTCAACAGGAAGGCCATGGCAATCCCATCCAGCTTGGCGGGTAACATTATACCCCTGCATTGTTTTATATCTTATAATTATATCTTTAAAGCTTCTTGCCTCAACATGGTGAATCCCAGGCTTGCCATTAGCAGTCGGCGGTCCTTCATAAAAAACAAAATTTTTACCAGAATTTTGATTCTTCTCAAGAGATTTTTCAAAAATCTTATTTTTATTCCAATATTTTAAAATTTTCTCTTCAAAACAGGGGAAACTCACACGTGTGTCAACGGGATCAAAATATCTCTTCTTTTTTCGCGCCATGATATGGCTATTTTACACAAATATGAATAGAGTATAAAGTATCTTGTTTAATGAATTTTTCGTAAGAATGCAGGCACTTCAAAATCCTCTCCAAATTCATCCTTCTTTTCATCCTCTTCAGGTTCGGTAGACACTTCTTCCTTGGACTCCTTTTCATCCTCTTCAATCGTTTCCTCCCCCTTAACATCACCCGGCGTATCACTCACCAAACCTTCTATCTTCACAGGCTCGCTAACACGACTCATCTTAGCAATTCTAGCTTGGGTCTCATCAAATCCTGTAGCTATTACAGTGATTCTAACTTGATCGGCAAAATCATCCTTAATTACTGATCCAAAAATTATATTTGCGTCAGGATCCGCAGCGCTCGAAATCGCACGGGCCGCTTCATCAACTTCAAACATTGTAAGATCAGGACCACCCGTAATATTAAAAAGCACTCCTCGTGCACCGTCTATCGATAGATCCAAAAGTGGTGAAGAAATAGCAGCCCTAGCGGCCATTTGTGCCCTGTTATCTCCAACTCCAGTCCCAATACCAAGTAAAGCCGAACCTGCATCTTTCATAATAGTCTTAACATCGGCAAAATCTACGTTAACAAGTCCCGGAGTTGTAATAATTTCGGCTATACCCGCAACAGCCTGGCTTAAAACGCTATCTACAACTTTAAAAGCTTCAATCAAAGTCATTTTTCTGTCAATAACGTCCATTAACCGCTGGTTGGGAATTACAATCAACGTATCCACTTCATCCCTAAGCCTTTCAACCCCCTCATCTGCAAGCATTGCTCTTCTACTTCCCTCAAAAGCAAACGGTTTGGTAACAATTCCCACAGTTAAAGCTCCGACTTCTCTTGCTGACCTTGCTATCACAGGAGCAGCCCCTGTTCCAGTACCACCACCCATACCGGCCGTTACAAACACCATATCAGAGTCAACAAGAAGTTCCTTTATCCGATCAATAGACTCCTCGGCAGCCTGACAACCAATCTCGGGATCACCACCGACACCCAAGCCTCGAGTTAATTTCTCACCAATCTGAAGCTTTGTAGGAACCGTATTATCAAGAAGAACCTGAGCGTCAGTGTTAATGGCAATAAACTCTACACCCAATATTTGCTCGCTATCAACCATAGAAGCTACTGCATTACCTCCTCCGCCACCTACACCAATTACTTTTATCTTTGCAATTCTGGAAGAATCTGGTTTTACTAGAGCCATTTTAGCCTAATTATTCTTATACGCGCAGTATAGCAGGAGTTAAAAAATTGTCAAAGCATATAAATCAATTATGGCAGAAGCTCTTTTATCGTCTCGACAATCCTGCCGAAAAACGCTTTGTTGGGAACCCTCATCTTGCTACTTATACCGCCGCCTTGAGAAACAGAACCATAAGTTTTTTCAACCATAACCCCGTACAAAATCAAACCTATTGAAGAAGAATATTCCGGTGTCAATATATCATCAGTAAGCCCACCAACTCCTCCGGGTTTTGCAACCCTAACAGGTAGTCCAATTGTTCGTCTAGCAGACTCCTCAATGCCATATGTTAACGAACCTCCGCCTGTTAAAACAAGACCCGAAGGAATTTTATTTATTAAATTATTCTTCTCCAGCTCAAGCTTTACCATTGTAAAAATTTCATTTAACCTCGGTTTAATAATTCCTTCTGTAAGCGTTCGTTTTTGCACACGCTTTAATTCGTTAACTCCCTTCTCTACTATTTCAATCTGGGCATCTCTTCTTTCACCTTCTTTCGACTTAGTCTCTTTAGATAAATTCCTCTTCACACTCTCTGCTGTTTCCAAGGAAACGCGAAGCCCTATGGCAAGATCATTTGTTACATTTCTTGCACCTATGGGTATTGCGCCTGAATAAGATAAAGCCCCATCTATAAAAGAAACAATAGAAGTAGTTCCGGATCCAATATCAACCAAACTACATCCAAGCTCCTTTTCCGTATCGGTTAAACAAGAAAAAGAGGAAGCAAGACCATTAAAAACAACCTCGTCAACAGACACTCCCACTTCCTGAACCGTTCTTGATAAATTTTTAAGTGCAGGAGAGCTGGCAGTTACAATGTGCGTATCCACCTCAAGCCTCACACCGCTCATTCCAATGGGGTCTTTAACTCCAGCCTCACCATCAACAATAAACTCCCTAGGGATAACATGTATGATTTGCCTTGAAACAGGTAAAGAAATAGCTCTGGCTGCCTCGATTACTCTTTCCACATCATCAGGGCTTATTTCACCTTCAGGATTGGATACGGCAACAACACCTTTTGAATTTTGGCTTGCTATATGAGCTCCACCTATACTTATAAAGGCATGGTCCAAGTTATAACCGGCCATTCTTTCCGAAGCCTCAACCGACTCAATAGTAGCCTCAACGGCTTCCTCTATATTAACAATCTGCCCTTTCTTTATTCCTTTAGCCTCAACAGCTGATACACCCATAATATTCACCCCGGCATCTTCGGTACTATCAATGTTGACCTGGGCAATAAGTGTAGTAATCTTTGAAGATCCAATGTCAATTGCCGATACAATTTTACTATTCATATTTTAATCTATATCCGTCTTATTACAGGATTTTTATATCTCATGTCAATCTCAAGCCTTTGAGATAAATTACCTGTAACTCCAATTCTAAGATCTTCTGGATTGCTATTCAACCACGAAAGAATTAAATAAAAAGCGCCCAAAGTAAGATCAACATCATCGCTCAAAGGCATTATAAATTTGTTTCCACTATGCTCAAAAACAAGCGCTCCGTGGTCAATCTCACCACTGACAAAAGAATACTTCTGATTAAGTACATATATTATCTCAGAAAGCGCCGAAATTTCAGACCTGCTTATTTCACCGTTTAAAAGTTTTGCATAGGGAAGGCCATTGTCACTTTGAGAAACACCAACAGGATGTCCATGCCTATCAAAAAGAGAGTATTTCCCATTAACACCAAGCAAAGCCACTTCAGGATTCCTCTCCACAACCTCTATAATCATTTTATTAAAAAGCTTCAAGCGGACACCATAAGAAATCACCCTGTCGTACGAATCAAATTTTTTGGAAACAAAAATTTTAGCACGAAAATAACGCATTCCCCGTGCTTTTTCAACTATCTCCAAAATCTCATTACTACACTCTCTTGTAACTCCTTCGCAATAGATTTCACCAACCACTATAAAATTTGGTATAATTAAGGGCAATAAAATAAAAAATAAAAGCAAAAATAAATATTTTTTCATTTTTTGATAGCATTTAAAATTTCTTTGCTTATTTTTTCCGAAGCAGTTCTGTCCCCCAAATCAAGCTTTCGAACACGACTAATCATACTATGCCAATTTTCAAATAGATAATTTATAGTTTTGAGAAGAGACTCGGATGTAAGTTCCTCTTGATTAAGAATCACACCAAGCTTGCTCTTTGTCATAAGCTTTGCGTTTTTAAATTGTTCATTTCTCTGAACCCACGGTATCGGTATTAAGATAGAAAGTCTCTCGGCAATAATTAGCTCAGAAACTGTATTGGCTCCTGCCCTGGAAACTACTATATCCGATTCATTTAAAAAAGACGCCATAAGATCAGGGTCCAAAAAACGGTATATTTTATATCTTTTCCTAAGCTTCGGATCTAAAGTAGATCGAATCGATTCAATCTCCTTATAATCAGGATCTCCCGTCTGATGTATTAATCTATAACGTTCTAAAATATCCATCAATATAGGCTTAAGAGCAGCATTAACTACCTGGGACCCTCGTGATCCGCATGTTACTAATATAACAGGAGGGGAAGAAATCTTTGTTTTAGGCTTTATACTTAAAATGCTCCTTCTTACCGGATTTCCCACCAAAACACTTTTTTTACGGGGAAAATATTTTAAGCTTGATTTTCTGGCAAGAAAAATTCTATCTGCAAAAAAAGAAGATAACTTATTTGAAAGGCCCGCTCCGGCCGTCTGTTCATGGATAAATATACGGCTACCCATAATCTTCGCCGCAAAAACCACAGGAAAAGCAGCGAAACCTCCAAAAGAAACGACAAGCCTAGGCCTACCAAAAAATACGATTTTCATAGCAGCCAAAAATCCAAATGGAAGCTTTAAAAAAGAAATGACTGTATTTTTACTAAATTTCCTGTGAATCCTTCCCGATCTTATGGCATGGCAAGTTACCCCAAGCTTCGGAAAACTTCTAAACTCAAAGCTTAAATACTTCTTATCTTCATAGGCATATTTAGGACCTATCCAATGAATATCAATATCTTTTCGAACCAGTTTTTCAATAACGGCATAAGCAGCACTGCCGCCATGTCCCCCGGTAAAAAATACTGTGTTTTTATTATTTCCCGCCATATTTGGATATATTTAAAAGTATACCAACTGAAAAAAGTATCATAATAAGACTTGACCCGCCGTAACTAAAAAAAGGCAGAGGTATTCCAGTTAATGGAGTAAGAGCAAGCATGGAAGCAAGATTAAGAAACATCTGTCCACCAATCCACGAAGAAATCCCGACGCCCAGTAACAGACCAAAGGTGTCCTCACATCTCATAGAAATCTTATAAAGCCTGATCACAAAATAAGAAAGGAAGATGACAATTAACGCTGCAACAAAAAAACCCATTTCTTCGGCAATAACTGCAAAAACTGAATCTGTAGCTGCTTCAGGTAAAAATAACTGCTTTTGTCTTGACTGTCCCAGACCAACTCCAAAAAGACCGCCCGAACCGAAAGCTATAAGTATTTGCCTAATATGATATGATGAACCAAGAGGATCAGCAGAAGACGAAAGGAAAGTCATAAGTCTCTCACGTCTGTAATCTGAAAAAAAAATTAAAAGAGCACTACTCAAGGCGCCGAACAAACCAACACCAACCAAATAAAAAAAGGGATAACCACCAACAAAAAGCTGTGAAACACCTACTAAAACAAGAACAAGCATTGTACCAAAATCTGGCTGAAGCATTATCAAAGATCCGACTGCACCAAGAACCGCTAAAGGCACCCATTTTTTATAATTTTTACTCGACATAATTCTTGCGAACGCAAATGCTAATCCTAGCTTTGTAAATTCAGATGGCTGAAATCCAAGCGGACCGATATAAATCCATCTTCTTGCTCCCAAAATACGCGATCCAACACCAGGTATAAGAACGGCAAAAAGAAGTACAATACTCAAAAAAAACACCAAATAAGAAATCTTTTTCCAAAAAAGAAAATGAACACCGGCTGCAAAAAAAAGACCGACTATACCTAACAAAGACCACATAATTTGCTGCTTTGCAAAATAATAAGGGTCAGAAAACAAACTCATACTCTGCACAGACGAAGCATCAGCAACGGCTATTACCCCAAAAGCAGTTAAAATCAAACTAATAAAAAAAAGCTGTTTATCAAAAGAAAGGACTTTTAACCCGCCTTTTTTCTTTAGTCTTTTTTGTCTTTCAAACACATCTCTAAATTGTAGCAAGCCATAAACCAAAAATTGCAAGCATTATTCCAGACAGCCAAGCTCTTGCAACAATTTTTGGTTCTTCCCAACCTATAGCAAGAAAACTGTGGTGAATCGGGGCAAGTGGAAAAATCGGCTTTTTTAATATTTTCCACCCCAAAATCTGAATAAGAGAAGAAGCAGCCTCAATAACAAAAATTCCACCTATTACAAAAAGAACTGCCACATTTCCCAGCAAAAGACCGATTAGTGCAATCATTGCCCCGAAAGACAAAGCACCCGCGTCCCCAAGCCAAATCCGAGCAGGCCATACATTGAAATACAAAAATGCTATTATAGTGCCTATCCAAAGCGACATAAAAACAAAAAGCGGTGTATCCAAAATACTAGCCGCAATAACAACATAAGAAAACAAATAAATAAGAAGCAAGCCGCTAGCCAATCCGTCAAGCCCATCCGTAAAATTAAAAGCATTTGTAAAAAAAACTATTATAAACATCGAAAACGGAATGTAGAAAACACCCAAATCAAAAACTTTCGATAGTATTGGAACATAAAGAATATGAATCCCAAGCTTAGAATATAATATAAACGAATTTATAAAAGCAAAAAGAAACTGCAAAGAAAATTTCTGCATTTTAGTCAATCCAAAAACCGCACCAAAAGTGCCCTTTCTTGGCTTCCCAAATGTTTTTACAATATCGTCCAAAAGTCCGAGAGCTCCAAAAGAAATGAATGTAAAAAAAATTGCTATAAGTTCCCATCTCAACGCATAAGCCGATTCAATATAAACTCCCAAATAAGAAATCAAGGGAAATATCAAAGCAAAAAGTAGCGTTACAAGTGTTATCAAAAGCACTCCGCCGCCAATTGGCGTTCCAGCTTTATTGTCATGAAGCTTATCAAAAAGCACCTTTTTCTTTCCACCTTCCTTGCGTCTTGTTAAATGTATTTTGTAAAGAAAATCTATAAAAGGAACAATCAAAATACTAGTAATTACAAATGAAAAAATTATTATTCCCAAGCCAAGAGAAAGTATATTCTCCATAGATTTATCTAATTATTACACAGCTTCTGTAATCTTTGCACCCAGTTTTCGTAAATTCTCAGCAAAACGCGGATGTCCACGATAAAGGGCATCAGCATTTAATATCAGCGACTCCCCCTCCGCAATCATTGCAGCCATAACCATAGCAACTACAGCGCGGATTATATAAGGAGCTTCAAGTATAGCACCAAAAAGTTTATTACCAGCACTAACAATTACACGATGCGGGTCAGCCATAATTACATTAGCACCCAATTTAGTAAGCTCCGATGTCCAGAAAAGGCCAGACTCATACATCCAATTATGAAACAAAACCTGTCCTCTATCTGCCGCTAATGCAATCGGGATAAAAAGCGGTAATGTATCAACAGGCAAAGCGGGCCACGGCTGTGCTTTTATAAAAAGAGTTCCGCGAGAACCGTTCCCTCCAATGTTTATCTTTTGTCCTTTTTCAATCATCACATTCTCGCCGTCAGATACTACTTCTATCCCAAATTTAGAAAAAGTTGACAAAATTGGCCTCAAAATTTGAGGCATGGCATTTTTGATTTTAATTTCCCCACCTGAAATAGCTGCTAAAGCCAGAAAAGTCGCTATCTCATAATGATCAGAATAAAGTTTGTGCCTTTTGGGTTTCAAACTTATGCCCCCCTCAATCTCAAGAATGCTCGACCCTATACCGCTTATTTTCGCCCCACAAGCTACCAAAAAATTGCATAAATCTTGAACTTGTGGCTCCGAAGCAGCGCCAACAATACGGCTTTTTCCTTTTAAACTTGTTGCAAGCATCAAAACATTTTCAGTTACGGTAGGACTCATTTCACTTAAAAGCACATCACTGGAAGACGCGGACAAAGCATTCATCTTCACTCCCCGCGAGGTCTCCTCTACAACAACACCAAAATCACGAAAGGCATTATAATGCGGGCTTACTGGCCTTACACCCAAAGTACATCCTCCGGGCAATTCCTCAAAATCGACTCTTTTAAACCGGGCTAACATAGGCCCCCATAAAAGCGAAGTACCCCTCATATTACCAAGTTCTTTTTTTCCAACCCTATCAAAATCTAACTTACCATTGTCTATGATTAGTACATTTTTATCTTTTTGCCAATCAACACGGCTCCCCATACCCTTTAGTATCTCAATGAGCCGTACTACATCAGTAATATCAGGCACATTATCAAAAACCACAGGCCTGTCAAATAAGATAGAGGAACAAATTAAAGAAACTGCGGAATTTTTACTCCCCGAAGGAACTATCTCACCGCTTAGCACTTGGTTGCCTTTTACCTTTATATTCATTCGTTTATATCCCAAGCATTCTGAACATTATAACAAACAGTATCAATAGTCAGGCTGTACTCCCAAATATGGGAAAAACTCCCTTGCAATATCAAACCAAAGCGGAGCCGCTGTCTCGGAAGCCCAAGGCGAACTTGAAGGCTCTCTTAACATTACAAGCATCGCAAACTTAGGCTTCCTCGCAGGAGCAAATCCCACAAACGATCCAATTGTCTTATCTTCATCATAATGACCCGAAACAGGTATCTGTGCTGTTCCAGTTTTTCCCGCAATCGTAAACCCTTTTGGTATTGCCCATTTTGCCTCACCAAGCAATGCAGCCTTTATCATCATCTCTGTTATCTGACTCGCAGCTTTCTTACTTATTACTCGTTCTCCCTCATAAGGCTCGATATCATCCTCCCACCCGTCAATAATAATTTTATCAACCACTTGGGGTGTTATTTCTACTCCTCCTCTTGCAATTATCGCTATAGCCTTAAGCATCTGAATTGGAGTAACCGCAATACCCTGTCCGAAAGTCGCGGTTGCAAGATCCACCTCTGACCATTTGTCCTTCTCTCTCAACATGGAACTAACCTCACCCTGCAAATCAATACCCGTAATCTCACCAAAACCAAATTTTTTAAGATAATCATAAAGCTTTTCACTACCAAGCTTTTTACCTACAAACACCATTCCCACATTATCCGAATTCATTATTACCTCTGTCATTGTCGAATTGGGGTTGTATTTATTATTCCAAGTCTTAATGTCATATTTGTCAACTCTATAGGGACCATCGCAGATATCACACTCAGTATCTGGATCAACTACTTTGGCATCCAAAGCCACAGCCATTACAATAGGTTTAAAAATACTCCCCGGCTCGAAAGTATCCGAAATTGCGGGATTTTTAAAAAATTCGTCACCATATTTATAATATTCTGAAGGATCATAAGACGGATAACTCGCCATCGCCATTATCCCGCCGTCAGATGGATCCATAACAATTACTACTCCAGCAACCGCTCCATACTTTTCAATTCCCTTTTTAAGCTTCTTTTCTACTATAAACTGCAGGGTCTTATCTATATGGGTTAGTAAATCAACTCCTCTTTGAGCTTCTACTTCGCTATTTCTCCCACCAAGAAAAGGCACTCCAGCAGCACTACGCTCTCTCTCTAAAAAACCGGGCTTACCTGACAAAAATAAATCATAATATCCCTCAAGACCGAAATATCCTTGATTATTCCCTTCCTCATCTTTACCTACAAAACCCAAAATTTGAGCTGAGCTGGAACCTTCTGGATAAGCCCTGTCCTCATTAAACTCAAACCCTATTCCAGAAAGCTTTAACGCTTCAATATTCTTCTTTATGTCGGAATCTAAATCTCTTTTTATCGGCACCCAATCTACATCTTTCCTGCTTAATATACCTTCAATCCTGACAGCTTCATTATAAACATCATTCTGATCGGAAGTCTCGGTAATCAAGGGAGCAACAATGTTTGCGACTTCGCGCACAGATTTCTCAAGCTCTTTGGGCTGAGCAAACATAAGCCAGGAATCACTACTCACCGCTAGCCAGCTGCCGTCTGAAGCCAGTATATTTCCACGCATAGCTTTAATATTCTGACCAAACAAATGCTGCGCTCGCGCCTGATAAGCCAGATCCTCGCTTTTAACAACTTGCCAATAATACAATCTCCCTATCAAAGTGACGGTAAGAAGATTAAATACCACCAAAATAAATTTAATCCTCTTCTGCATTATTCAAGCTTAACAACAATACTATTACCCACACCTGCCTTTGCAGTACTTAAATAAATTAAATTTTCGGCAGATCTCATACCAATTTTCGGAGCCAACTCGGAAATGCGACTTAAAGACGATGTCTTAATCATTTTCATTTGAATCTCACGGTTAAATTTGCTCACATTTTCTATTTCCGCTTCTATTTCATGTAGCCTGTTGCCCATAATAGATATCTTCACAGACGTCAAAACACCAAACGACAAAAGCACAATTATTCCCAAAACATAAGCACTGTTTTTTATTTTTATTTTTTTATTCATTTTTCAAAAATTCTTAATTTTGCACTCCTAGACCTTAAGTTATCCTTAATCTCTATGGGTTTTGGTCTTAATGGTCTTTTGGTTATAATCTTTCCCAGTCCTCTCATTTGAAAACTTCTCATAACGCTTTTTACAACTCTATCTTCTCCCGAATGAAAACTAACAACCAAAATCCTTCCGCCTTTCAAAAGCAAATTAACGCTTTGCTCTAAAGCCTTTGTTAAATTATCAAGCTCATTATTGACCGCCATCCGAAGAGCCATCATAGGAAGAGTTGCCGGATGAATTCTGCGCGGCTTAAAAGGAGAAACCTTTGCTACAATATCCAAAAAATCCGAAACTTTCTCAAACGGCATTACTTGCCTTTTCTCCAAACACAAATTAGCTAACTTTTCCGAATACTTGTAATCAGTTGCATTAAAAAGATCAACAAGTTGATCTTTCCTTAATACATTCAAAAGATCAGCCGCAGTAACATCCATTAGCTTCGGATTAAGTCTCATGTCAATTGGATCATTTGGCCTTCTAAATGAAAATCCCCTATTATCAAAATCCAATTGATAGCTCGACAATCCTAAATCAAACACAATTCCATCCACACTCTCAAACCCATTCGCTTTGGCTATTGTACCAATTTCGCTGAAATTGCCACATTGTATTTGAAAAAAGTCCGAAAAATTTTTTCGAACAGGGCAGGCTTTTTCAAGATTCTTCTTGGCAATAGCAATCATTACAGGATCATACTCAATTCCAAGAACTACTCCACCGTTTTTAATAATTTCTGCCGAGTAACCCCCAGCTCCCAGCGTAGCGTCAATATATTTAGCCTGATTTTTAATGTGCAAATTTTCTATTACTTCATCAAGCATCACTGGCTGATGAATACTAGATTTCTTTATATTCATCAGCAAGCCTTTCAATTAATTTCCCTGCATTTGCGGACAAGTACAATTCTCTTTTCTCCCACTCTTTTTTGTCCCAAATCTCAACCCTATCCCCAAGCCCAACAAAAACTACCTCAGAACCAAAATTAGCATGGTTAGTTAAGTAATCCGGCAATACCACTCTTCCTTGGCTGTCGGGGCTAAATTCAAATGCTGAGCCAAGTATAAACCTATCCGTATCTCGCACGGGTGAGGTTACAAACCTTGTCTTTCCAGTAACCCTATCCATAAGCAAATCCCATCTTTTTTTGGACACAACTACTAAACAACCCTCATACCATCTGGCAATAATCAACTCATCACCAAGCGCTTGCCTAAATTTTTTAGGTATTGCCACTCTTCTTTTTTCTTTGTCAAAGCTCGTTGTGTAGTGACCTATAATCATATTTCACCCTTAATCACCACTTATCACCATTTTGAGATATTTTCACACACATGTCAACACAAATAAAACCCAAAAAAATGTTTAATAAAAAGCTATTCCGAAGATCCTATATAAACACCGGCACTTGAAGTTTTGTTTACACTCACCCAATCAGTTCCATCCCAAAAATAAGCATTACCTTCAATTTCTACATTACCAACCAAGCTTGAATCAGACGCAAAAACACCAAACGGCCCGCTTGCTATTGGTCTTTGAAACTCTTTTGGCAAACCAAAAGTCTCCATTACCACAATAAAACCCTGATAATCACCGTCGGTCGTAAATTTAAATTGTCCATATTCAACCTTATCTATATCAGAAAGCAAACGAAACTGAGTTGACAATTTACCTACCAGCCTTCCTCTGCTGTCGCGAAATCTCAAGGTCAGATTTCCTTCCTCAACACCCTCATCATATCTGAATTTACCTGAAGACTCGGATCCTAAAAGAAGATCCCTCTCAATTTTCATACCAACCTCAATCTTTACAGTTCCTGGCACCCCTTGTGTTATACCAGCATCAGTTTGATAAAGAAGCTCATAATCAAGAGTTTCTGCATCTATCTTTATCATATCAATTGTCATTTTAAGCCAGTGCCCGTCTTCGCTCGGAACCAAACTTACAAACGGCCTCTTTTCAAACGGAATCTCAGCGATCACATCTTCACCCACCGGCTTACCTTCTTTACGCCCCCTCAACATACCAAAAAACAAAACCACCATAGCCAAAAGCCCTAAAACAAATATTATCAACGGAAGATATTTTTTAATTTTCATATAATTGATTTTCAAAATATTTCTGCAATCTGTCAACAGACACTCTTTCTTGCAGCTTAGTATCTCTATCGCGAACAGTTACCGTCTCATACTTTAACGTATCAAAATCTACAGTCACACACCAGGGTGTTCCTATCTCATCTTGGCTAGCATATCGCTTACCAATGTTTCCCCTGCTATCCCATGCGCAGTGAAACCTAGTCTTAAGCGCTTCAAATACTTTATGTGCTTTATCAACTAACCGAGGCCTATTTGATAATAAAGGGAAAACAGCAACTTTATAAGGAGATAACCGAGGATTAAGTTTAAGAGTAACTTTTCCATCATCCTCACTATAGGAATCAAATAAAAGAACAAGCATAAGCCGATTTAAACCAATAGAATACTCAACAACATGAGGAATATATTCTTCGTTGCGGACATCGTCTCTATATTTAAAATCTGTTTTTGAATACTCTCCATGACGAGACAAATCCCAATCGCCTCGATAGTGAATTCCTTGGAACTCCTTCCAACCAAACGGGAACTTATATTCGATGTCTGTAGCTATCTTATTATAATGTGCTCTTTCTTTAAACTCCTGCTCCCGAAAGCGAAGCTTGTTTTCATCTATTCCAAGCTGCTTTAACCAAGACATGCTCCATTCTTTAAATTTTTCAAAATAATAATCCGCTTCGGACGGATGTAAAAACATCTCAATTTCCATCTGCTCAAACTCTCTTGTTCGAAAAAAATACGGACCAACTTTGATTTCATTTCTAAAAGCCTTTCCAATTTGCGCGATTCCAAATGGTAATTTCATCCTCATAGAATCTTTTATCAATTGATAGTTATAAAATATCGGCTGACAAGTTTCACCTCTTAAATAAGCCAAGGTCTTTTCATTTTCCAAAGTGCCAATATAAACCTCAACCAAATTATTAAACTTCTTCGCTTTGGAAAGACTGTTACCATCAGGACTTCTAATCTTGTTTTCTTTTATGACTTGATCAATCTCTTCAGGAGTCATTCCGTCTTCAATTTTATTAGACAAATGATCTGCACGATATCTTTTGTGGGTTTTTAAATCTTCAACCATCACGTCAGTAAAACTCTCGGTATGACCGCTTGCTTCCCAAACTCTTGGATGGCTTATAATTGCGCCGTCAATCCCTACAATATCAGGTCTATTATGAACAAACTCTTGCCACCAAAGATTCCTTATATTCCTCAACAATTCGGCACCCAGCGGTCCAAAGTCATAAGTAGCTTCCCAGCCTCCATATATCTCGGAAGATTGATAAACAAATCCGCGCCTTTTGGCCAACGAAACTAACTTTTCCAATAAATCCATAAAGCTATTATAACAAAAATTCTAACTAAGAATTCTCCTCCCCACTCTTTCGCTCGTCGAAGCACGCTCAAGTACATCTAAAAGCGTGGTATCAGGATCTGCTAATCTTTTTTCTTTCGGCCAAAAACCTGCCTCAACTAATATGTCACAAACAAAATCTTTTCTAAAAGTTTTTAATTCACTCTCGCGCTTTAATCTTTTTAAATAAAACAGTAGTAAATCAAAAATCTTTTCATTCTTTTCCCCCTCCGGAAGTATTTTATTTATAATCTCAACAAAATAATAAGCAAGCGCAACCCTTCGCAAATCTTTACGTATTCTATTAAAACCGTCAATAAGCTCAGCTTCTGTCAATATATCCATACCACTGCCGCGGCTGGCGGAAAACTTAATATAGCTAAAAATCTCAAGGTGTCCTCTTTTTCTGCTACTAAGTTTTCTCACCCCCTTGGCAATGACAGAAATTTTTCCGTATTTTTGGGTAAATAAAACCAAAATTCTATCAGATTCTGAATAATTTCTTCTAGCTAGTACAAAACCTAAAGAGTTATATCTCAATTTTAAAATCCAAAATTTTATCTGTTTTTAAGAAAAACTCCTCAATTCCCTTTCCTGTATCTATTGTATAAAGCGGACTATCAACCCCAGGTTGCTTTTGAATCATAAGCTTATAATTTCCTCCTTTAGACTTAAAAGGAAGCTTGTATTTAACACTAATCTTCTTAACGCCAAGAGGTCTTAATTCAAAACCCCCGGAAAATACTGTCTTGCCAAGTTCTTCATAAACCTCACTTTCATCCTCAAAACCATTAACACTAATAAGCTCGGATCCTTTTGGAACATAAATTCGAGTCCAGTTTGGAAGCACGCTGTTTAGCCAACCATCATAATCTTTAGTGTTTTTATAAGTAATATCAAGAGTCTTTATAATTGATCCGTCATTTTCTAATTCAATCATTTGAGAAACCTCGACTGTTGTATAAAGATTTGATTTTCTTCCACCCAGATTGGCGTCATTTATATAAAGATAATCGCCATCAAAATCAAGCACTCTTCCAGCTATATTAAACGCTTCAACTCCAGTCTGAGCTTTTTCATCAAACATATAAAAAAGCAGGTGTTTTTCGGTTAATGATTTCCATCCTGCTAAAAATAACAAAGGCAGCTTCTCTTTCTCTTGGCCAAGCGCATTGCTAATTATTGAATTCATCAAAGGCCCTACAATTTTTTTTCTGTTATCATAATTATCAGGGGCATAAACTATCTTTCCCGGCTCATTTTCGCTCCAAACAACAGGCCCCTCGACATCGGCAAAGCTCTCAAGTTCATAAATTACCTGGGGACACTCGCATCTCATATCCGTCTTAGTGCTAAAATTTCCATATCCAGGTACACCTATTTCCCCCAAAACATCAAGAATATAAACAACTACCTGTGTGTCAACAGCAATGATACCGTCTATTCCGTCTATACCTGCATCCTCCGCCTCCTTGGTAAAAAGATCCATACTTTCTTTAAAATCAGGTGACCAATTCATATCCCGAAGCCGCATTTTTGGAGAAAGAACATAAGGGCCCTTTAAATATTTTATAATAGGCTCAGGCGCTGCTATCTGGGGTATATAATTACTGTCAAGATTATATATATCGCTTGAAACAACCTGTTCCATTTTTCCGTTATTTACCTTCATAATTGAATACGCCGTAATAAATCCTCCTGTAGGCCGAAGCTCTTTATCGTTTTGAAACAACACAAGGTAAGTCCTCTCACCGTCAATCCCAAGGATATAGGGAGCTGCTTCCAATAAAGGCTTGCTTTGGGACAACAAGCGAGCACCCTCACTTCCCAAATCAATAAGCTTTTCAAGTTTTGCCCTAATTTCAATACCCCTAAACTCTTTAGGATATCTTGCTGTATCAATGCTAGACAATTCTCCCTCAGCAAGTTTAGCCTTAGATACAATTTCATCCATCTTAGGGAGTACACCCTCAATTGTATGAACTAAAAATTCAATTCTGTCATTGGCTGTTTCCTCTCCGCTTGCAACTTCGCTAGTTTTGTTTCCAAAACCGATTATGTCAACATAAGGCTTCACAGCTTCAACAACAAGCGCTGCCGTTTCAACAGCGTATTTCGAAGCTTCAATGCCGGCCTTTCCATCCCTCCAATAAACGCCAACAAATGGCAAATAACCAGTCCATCGAAGCCTCGAGTAGCTACCGTCAAGCTTCAAAAGGCTCTGATTAAAAAGATTAATCTCATTTTCTACTTGCTCTATATCTTGACTGTCAAAAGAAGCACGTAGGGCGTGTACACGCGCCAACGTTTCT
The DNA here is from genome assembly GCA_013374835.1 of Candidatus Woesebacteria bacterium. Taxonomy (GTDB): domain Bacteria; phylum Patescibacteriota; class Microgenomatia; order UBA8517; family UBA8517; genus UBA1430. The sequence continues at coordinate 619,968 of CP055307.1, read as the reverse complement.
TTCGAATTTTTATAAGTTAAATAAAGTGGAGTTACTAAAAACACCGATATCAAAATAACAAAAAGCAAAAAAATAGACAAGACAATTACCACTCTTCTTCTTTTCAAACTCCTTAACCGCCCGCTTTTTTTATTCAAGTCTATCTTCCTAATCCCATTAGACCCATCCTTCTTTTTCAAATCGGGTGGGTCTAAAATTGACTTCGGCTTAATCTGGGGGATTTTGTTTTCTTCCATAAAATAATATTAGCAAATTTTAATTGTATCAGGCAGCACCTTTTCCCGATATCATCACCCAAGGAGTTTTAAGAAGAATAAGTATATCAAGAATTAATGACTTTTTTCTCGCATAATAAGCATCCATTCTTATTCTTTTGTCAAAATTTACATCACTTCTGCCCGAAACCTGCCAAAACCCAGTAATACCGGGTTTTGCAGCCAACATTTGCTTAACATATTTATCCGTACCGGGATATTTTTTCTGTTGAACTTCAAGTTCATCCGCATAATATGGTCTCGGTCCCACCAAACTCATCTCTCCCTTCAAAACATTTATCAACTGAGGTACCTCATCTATAGAATGCTTTCTCAAAATTTTTCCAATAGGAGTAACTCTTGGGTCGTTCTTTAATTTATAATTACCTGAATTTAGAAGCTCCCTGTATATTTTCTTAAACTTAGGATCTGTTTTAAGTAAATCATGGGCATTCACAATCATCGTTCTAAACTTATATGTATAAAAAGGTTTCCCGTCTTTACCAACACGTTGGGGCGTATCTGCCAAAACAGGGCCTTTTGATGTAAATTTTATAGCAATCGCGGCTACTACAATAACAGGTAAAAAAATTATTATTAAAATTATTGATCCGAAAATATCAATAATCCGTTTAGTTGTTTCGTAAGAAATCATAAAAAGTAGACTACAAATATTTTATTTTTTTAAGTTCCTTTAGTCTGTTTACTATCTGCTTTACATTCTGGGCCCTGCTTTTGCTACAAATCAAAAGTGCATCCTTTGTATCCACAACCACTATATTATCCACATCAACAAGAGCAATCAACCTGCCGTCTGTATGTATTAGCGCATCTGATGTGTCAAGATTAACAACCTCCCCACCAGGAGCTTTTCCGTCAATAATCACATTTCCCAGATCATCCTTTTTAAGATTCTCCCAAACCTCTTTCCAGTCTCCTATATCAGTCCAAAAAAAATCTGCAATAACAAGCAAAAAATTTTTATCCTTTTCTGCCACCGCGTAATCAATTGAAATTTTGGGCATTTCTTTCTCATACACTTCTTTTAAAACTCTACCCTCTTCCTTTGTACCAAGCTTAGATGCTATTTTATCAAGAGAGGATTTAACATCTGGTGCGTACTTAGAAAGTGAATTCAAAAGTACATCGGCTCTCCAAACAAACTGGCCAGCATTCCAAAAATACTCTCCACTCTCTGTGTATTTCCTTGCCAAAGCCAAAGGAGGCTTTTCCACAAATTTTGAAAGAGAATAAATATTTACGTTTTTCATAACATCAAGCTTCCTCCCCTTCTTAATATGTCCATAACCGACATGTGCATATCTAGGCTCAACACCTATAGCCACCATTGCTCGTCTTTCATAAGCAACACGCGCTGCAACCTTAAGAATCTTTAAATAGCTAGAAACAGGCTTAACTAATCTATCTGCTGATTCCGTAATGATAACCGCATCAGGATCCTTCCTATATATATAAATAGCTCCGAGGCCATGCGCCGGTCCAGTTTCACGCCTAGCCGGCTCAACTAATATATTTTGAGAAATAAAGCCGGGAATCTCTCTGAGTATTTCTGCTTTATACTCGTTAGACACTGTTACACAAAAAATCCTTTCCTTAGGAAGAATCTTAGAAAAACGCTCATAAGTAATCTGCATCAGCGTTTTTCCCTCAAATATCTTCAAAAATTGCTTTGGATTTTTATTTGTAGACTTAGGCCAAAGCCTCGTACCCCCTCCACCTGCAAGTATTAATGCATAAAGATGATCCTTGTAAGAAGCCTTTTTCTTAAGCATTTTCTATTAATTCTAATAATCTTTTCTTAAAATTATCAAATTCAAACCTTTTTGTGTTTTTAATTATCTCATTTCTATCAAATTTTTGTTTTTCAAAATATTCTATAGCGTTAATTATAGATTCTTTCGTCTGTTTTTCAAACAACACTCCCGTCTTGCCATGAACTACTATATCAGCAGCCCCACCTCGGGCAAAAGAAATAACCGGCATACCAAGTGATTGAGCCTCAGCCATAACTAAACCGAAATCTTCCTCTTGTGGACAAATCAAACCGCGGCAATTCTTATAAAGAAACACCAATTGTTCATCGCTTATATTTTTGGTAAACAAAATATTATTTTTCGCCATTTTTTTAAGCTTTTTTTCTTCCCTACCTTCTCCTACAATCAAAAGTTTCTTACCCATTTCATTAAATGCCTCAATTAGTATCTCGTGCTTTTTGTATTTAACAAGCCTTCCCACGCAAAGATAATAATCTTTAAAATCCCTTATTACTAATCCATCAACTTTAAACTTTACACTTTGAGCTTTAAACTTTTCTATCGGTGGATACAAAAGCTCTGCATTCCTACCATAATACTTTTTAATCCTTTGCACCACCTCGCTTGATATACCAATCATCAGATCCGCTCTATATGAAGCCGCACTATCCCACCATTTCATATATTTAACAATCGGATTAAAAAAAAATCTTTTTATTTTTGAATCAAAATAATCAAAATAACCACTCCAAAGATACCTTGTAGGAGTCAAACATATACATACATGCTTAGTATCAACTCCTGTGATAACGCCTTTTGAAGCCTCGCTGGTGACACTAACTACAAGATCAAAATCCGAAAAATCAAAAGACTCAAAAACCAAAGGCATCAAAAAAAATACAAATTCGTGTCTTGATCTTAAAAAAGGAAACCTATTCAGAAACGATGTTCGAACATCACTAAATTCACTTGCCCACAAAGCTCTGCCGGGATCATAAAGCGAAGTAAATAAAACCGAATTGGGATAAACTTTTCTTATAGAAAGCAAAAGCCTCTCTGCACCTCCCCATTTATTAACCCTGTCATAAACAACAGCAACGCGTTTATACTGATTTCTCATACAAATCTAAAGTGTTTCTAGCTGTATCTGACCAAGAAAATTTAGACACATATCTCTTGCCTTCTGATATCATTTTTTTTCTTTTAGAATCCTCCATTGTCAGAACGTCCTCCATAGCACGCTCTATTGCCGAAAAGTCATAGGGATTAAAATAAATTGCATAATTTTTATAAACTTCCCTGAATACTGCTATATTGGAAACTAACGAAAGAGTACCGCTTTTAATTGCCTCTAGTCCAGGAAGTCCAAAACCTTCATAAAACGATGGGTAAACAAAAGCAAGAGAATTACTGTAACAATATGCGAGCTCCCAATCCTCCAAATATCCTAAAATTTCTACATATTGTCCTGCATTATATTTCTTGATTTTATCTTTCAATCTTTCTCTAAAAACACCCCTTGGTATCACAAGAACAAGTTTAACAGGTTCATCCTCACCAAACTTTGTTTTGTTTAAAAAAACTATTGCTTCAATAACCCTTTCCAAATTTTTGTGAGGATAAGCATTCCCAGCATAAATAAAGTATTTTTTCGGAAGCTTTTCTCTCAAACACTTGGAATCTTTGTCCTTTTCCTTATTCAGCTCAACACCCTCGTAAATAACCTCAATTTTCTTCATATCAATCTTATAAAAGGCACCAAGCTCCTCACGAATTGTATTTGTAGGAACAATAATCGATTTGGCATTTAAAACCGCATTTTTAAAAACAACCCCATACCCCAACCTTTTTACTCCATAAAACAAAGGATTAAGCGTACTTGCATCTCGGGATTTTTGCCTATGCATTAAAAGATCATGAATAGTAACCAAATATCTTCCTTTATAAAAAAGAGGGACATTAAAATGAAGAAAATGGCTAATATCTGGATTTACATTTCTTATCAATTTCGGGATCTCAATCTGTTCATAAAAGCTATAATGCCTTGATTTAGCCAATATTTTATGGAAATTTTTGGGTAAAGAAAGAGTTTTATAATATTTTTCTCTCAGGAGCAAAAAATACTCACTGCTTTTGTCCATCTTGGAAAGCTCGTTAACCAAATGAAAACTATACCTCCCGATTCCCGTATTTTCCAATCCGTAAAGTCTCGCATCAATTAATATTTTCATGACAAATATAATTTTACCAACCTGTTAATTTTAATAAACTTTATTCCAAGTAAAACAATGTAATTAAGAATTAACGGATATTTATCCCACATCCTCTTTCTATAAAAAATCTCCATCGAGTTAACGCCCGCAAGAACAAAACTTTTTCTTTCTCTTTTTTTCTCTTTCTTAAAATACTTATTTTTCCCTTTTGTGTAACCTTTAAAATGAATAATTTTTACCTTCGGATAATAAATAATTTTTTTACCCAATTCTCTTATTTTCCAGCTCAAATCAATATCCTCTCCATCAAGAAAATAATCTTCATCAAACCACCCAATTTCATCAAGAATTCTCTTTCTGGTCATAATAAAAGCTCCTTGGGCAACTTCTATCTCATAAGTTTTGTCCGGATCAAGGTAGCCATACCAATATCGGGCAAAGATCTTTGATCTCGGAAACACCCTATCAAGCCCAGAAAAATGTGTGAAGGCAACCCAAGGTGTAGGGAAAGATCTTCTCGAATCTTTATCTATAGACCCATCCGGCAAAACCTGTTTACAAGTAATAGCGCCTACATCTTCATTTTTGTCTAAATAGGTTGCACACATCTCGAGAGTATCTTTTTCAACGAGCGTATCTGTATTCAAAAATAAAATATATTCCCCACGCACATAACCCATAGCAGCATTGTTTCCCCGTGCAAAACCAAGGTTCCTCTTATTTTGAATTAACTTAATATCTTCATGCTTTTGTGCCAGTTTTTCACTGCTCCCATCAAAAGAACCATTATCAATAACAATAATTTCATATTTAATTTTAGGCTTGCTTTTTTTGATTGAATCAATGCAAGAATCAGTTATTTCAAAAGTCTTATAATTTAGAAGCACAATAGAAAGTTTAATTTTTTCCATGTTTTTTAACCCCAATTAAAGCTTTTTTATATATCCCGTCATGAAGTTTGACAATACTTTTCCAATCATAATTCTCAACCACAAACTTTTTACCATTATTCCCTATTTTTGATCTTAAACTAGCATTTTTTAACAATTTTACAGTTTCGCGTGCCATACCCTCGTTTGTATCGCTTATCAAAGCATGAACATTAGGAGTCAAACCTAAACCGGCAACACCATTAGAAGTTGATACTATGGGCAATCCACTCGCCATTGCTTCCAAAACCTTTAGTCTCGTTCCGCCTGAACTTCTAATTGGCGTAACCATCACGTAAGAAGATAAATAAGCATCTCTTGGGTCTTCTATCGACTCCGTCACTTCAATATCATCTCGCTTTTTTGACAACTCCACAAATCTCTGAGGTATCATCCTGCCAACAAGCCACAATATAGCGCTTTTATAGCGAGACCGAATCAGTGGCCAAACATCATTAACCAGCACCTCAACCGCCTCCAGATTCTGAAGCCACTCAAAATTTGTAACACCATACATTACGCGTGGCGGATGTTTCTTAGGAACTTTCTTGGAAGAATAAAAACCACAATCAACCCCATTGGGAATAACATCTACATCAATCCCTGGTACAAGCTTTTGCATAAAAATCCTGTCATCATTCGAAACCGCTACGAGTCTATCTGTCTTTTTCCAATAATATATCTCCCAAAAACGAAGCTTAACAATATCGATCATCAAAAAAGGTCTTAAAAACCAAGGAATTTTACTATCAACAAAATGCTTATAAACCTGATATTCTATCGTTTGTTCAACCATTATTGAAGGAACGTCTGTCTTTGGAATATGAGGCATAACATAAAAAGTCTCCGCATGAATAAGATCATAATCTCCGCTTGCAAGCTCTCGTCCAATAGCCCTCCTTTCGCTTAAAGAAAAATTTCTTACTACCAACAGCGGATAAGGAGTAAACAAGGTAAAAAATAAATTTCTAAATGCCCATGGAGATTTTGGTCTTCTAAAAACTCTGACTTTTTTGCAATATTTCTCGAGATCTGGTATAAATTTTTTCTCCGAATCATCCTTGATAAGAGAAAAAAGCGTTATTTCATGATTCTTTGAAAGATATTTAATAATGTTATACCAACGGGTCTGTCCCCCTGAAGTTTTTGTATTAGGCAAAAAAGGCACCAAAAGAAGTATTTTCATAAGACTTTTATAATGGTTTACGTAAATCAATAATAATATAGTTTTCTTCTTCTAACAAAGTTTTATATCTTGATTTTAACGTAACAGTATCAGAATCTCCCTTGCTAACCGACACATAGTAAGAGGCTCCTCTTTCAATTAGTTTTTCAAAAGAAGTATCTACCACTGGCCAGCCGACGCGCTTGGTATAATACAAAAGAGTTGTGTCCCCATTGTAAGGCGCTACAACAAGCGCATTCATATCCGTAAATTTATCTATAGCGCCTCCTGCCTCTATAATCTCCGGATGATTTATCGAATAAAAGCCTCTAACCTCATAAAACCCTATGCCAACCATCATAAAAATGCAAAAAAATAATAATATTTTATCAATTACAAATTCGGTTTCTTTTACTAAATAATAAACTCCGTATGAAAGAGCCATACAAATCGAAGGAATAATTAAAATTTGGTAATAATCATGCTTTACGTTGGCTGTCGCAACAACAGAAAGATAAACCGCTGTTCCGGCAAGAAGATACAAAATAAACATCGAATACCTTTTAATATACCGGATAGAAGCAGAAATACCGTAAACAAAAGGCACAACCCCCCAAACTCCAAGAATCATTGTTCCCACCCTCTCGCCGAATATCCATCTCCAAAAAGACGGCTTAAACCTTATACCGTCTCCATTAAAAATCCATTGAGTATGGGGTATTCCTATAAAAAACTGATCTTTATTCATCCACCCTCTCCACAAAAAAAAAGGAATAAGAGCAATATCCAAGGAAATAAGCAAAGCTTTATTTCGAAACAAACCGATAAACCCAAATTTTTTGTATGCTAAATACATAACTGGCAATCCATAAAAAACAATATAAGGCTTGGTAAGGATTCCCAATGAAAAACTAATCCCGGACAACAAAACAAAAATAGTTTTATCGCGTAAAATATATTCAACAAATAGATACAAGCCCAAAAGTGAAAAACAAACAGCCAAGGGTTCCGGGAGCACCGTTCGATTAAAATAAATATTAAACGGCATTGATCCGTAAAAAAAGGCGCCCATTAGTCCAACCCAACGGTTCGAAAGCCTTTTTAAAATAAGATAAATTAATATCAGAGAAAAAATCGAAGAAATAACTGAAACCATCCTGCCTGTGGCCTCAAAAGATAAAATAGATTCAAAATTAGAATAAAAAAACAAATGTATCACATTAAAAATCGGAAACTCAACAAAACGGAAACCTTCGGGATTAAATTTTCCAGTCTGAATAGAGGAAATGTCATAATATCTTGGCCTTAACAGATCAATTCCCTCATTAAGATATCTTCTTGAAACAGAAGCCGTATCGGCCTGCCTCCATGAATGCCAGTCTGCAATTGGAGAATTAATTTTATATAGTCTTACAAAAAAAGATAAGATTATTATTAAAGATAAAATAAAGTACTCAGAAATAGAAAATAATTTTACTCGATCAATTTTAATATTCATAAAACTAATTTCTTGATGTTGATACAGCCATTCCTAATAAAAGCCAAAAACTTATGGCAAACTTTGATGCTTCAAGAATATCAATAAATACCATGTTCAATAAAATTCCAGAAAACGCTGAAACAATCCCTATTGCAAAAGATCTACCAACCGTATCTTTTAAAAATACAATTTTAACTACCAAGGAATATACACTTCTGAAAAATACCAGTAGAAACGTAAAAAAACCAAAAATACCTGTTTCACCAATCATTCTTAAATAATCGTTATCTGTCGCCAAACCTATTGAAGAATAACCCGTACCGAGTATAGGATTCTTATAAAAAGCACGCATAGCTCTTGGCCATTCTACATTAAGCCTGATTGAAGTTGATCGATCTTCAAAAACTGGCACCGCAGTTGGGTTTGCTTTTTCTCCCGCAGCTCTTATTTCGGAAACATATGTAATCCTATCTTTCATAACAACGTTTATAATCCTGATATAGCGATCTACAAGATGTCTTGATGTAAACCCTACAAAAATAATCACAAATAAAATAAAAATTGGAATATATTTATACTTTTTTATCAAAAATAAAGAAAAGGAAACACTACCCAAATAAGACACCAAAGATATTCTTGAAGCGGCATTAACTAAAAGCCACGTCCCCATAAAAACAAAAATAACTGTAGTCAGGTAGTTTTCAAAACTTTTTTTACTATTCATAAAAAATGCAACAAAGACAGGAGTCGTTAGAATAATATAGGAAGCAAGATCATAATGCCCGGCAAAAGTGGAAACAAGATGTCCTCCGGGTAAATATCTTAATACAATCCCCTTAGCATATTCCTCATTTTGAGTAGTAATTACTGGCCAGTTAAAATACTTTTGACCAACCCCATATAAAAACGCAAAAAATACCACCAAAAAAATACATTTAACAAAAAAATGTAAATCCTTTGAATTTCTAACAGATGCATATCCCACAAAAAACATGCTCATATACTCAACCCTACGTAGCCAATGTAGCAGTGCAACATGAGGCTTAACTGTTTGTACCAAAAAAATAGAAGAAATCGTACTTAGTAGCCCAACCGCAAGATAAAGAATTATTGCCACAACCACAGGGTCCCGAAAAATATTTTTTTGATTCAAAAAAGATTGTGTTAAAAAAACAATAAAAGCAACTAAAACAAGAATATCCTCAAGTCTCAAAGAAACCTGGCTACCGGGAATAGCTAAAAACGGAAACTTAGGATACAGCGGTACAACTATAAGTATCGCCGCTGCGGTATATTTTATTAAACTATATTTTCTTAAAAGCTTTAGCATAAATGCTGGATAGCTCCCTTTTTCCTAGCAAAAAAAACAAGATTGCTCTTCCCAATGCTCCAATCTTCAAAAACAAAATCAAAAAAGGATACTTCAATTTCGAATAATTTCGTTTATAAAAAATTTTAATACCCGCAAATTCAGAAATAACAGTTCTTTCCCTGGTTCCACTTGCACCCCCAAAGTGTATAATACTCCAGCGTGGATTATAAACCACACGAAAGCCTGCTCTTTTAACTTGAAAACAAAAATCCACGTCTTCCGTGTACATAAAATAATCTTCACACCATCTCACACCCGAATCAATTACGGATCGCTTAACTAGAATAAAAGCTCCGGTCAGCCAATCCAATTCACGCTCTTTATTATAAAACGAATAATTTTTCAAAAAAGAATTCCCTCTTAAAGGATGGAATGGTTTAACAATCCAATCTGTGATTATAAAATCCTGAAAAATCATCCAGGAAACTACTTGCATTAAACCGGGGAAATACCCTCCATTCTCCTGCAAAGAACCGTCAGGGTTTTTAAGAGCAACTCCGGCAACACCAACGTCTCCTCTTTCCATCCAAGAAATCATTTCCTTCAAGAAATTATTTTTAAATAGAGTGTCCGAATTCAAAAAAAGTATGTAATCACCACTTGAAGCATCAATGCCTTGATTGTTTGCCGCTGCAAAACCGACATTTTCTTTATTTTTTATAAGCTTTATCTTTACCTTTCCTCGCGCGGCTTCTTTCTCTAGATATTCACTAGATCCATCATGTGAAGCATTATCTACCACGATAAGCTCAAAATCCAAATTCTTAACATATTTGGCAATTGAATCTATACAATTCTTTAAAACATCCTTAGTGTTATAACTAATTATTACTATTGATAAATCCATCTTTTATAAATCCCCTTTAAATCCGATATCCACGAATTAAAAATAATATATCCCAAAATTCCGGTTAGAAATCCAATAATAAGCCTTATTTTGTTATCCGTAGGTATATAACGGATGGTAATTTTTTGTTCGAAATGTCTGTTTTCAATCCATATATCATCTTTGTCCTCCTGCGGTACAAAACCATTAATAAAAAGGCTCTCACGCATCGGGTGAACAAGCTCTTCCAAATAATAGCTTCTCGTCTGATCGCGAATTAATGTAGCCGCATCCTCTGGAAAGTAATTAAGCCTAAGCACAACCAATCGCCCAAAATGGGCTTTATAATGCATAATCACCTGCTCTCTCGTATAGTTGGTAAAATATGCCCGTCTATAACCCGATTCCGTATCTGCAGGCTCATTGGATTGAAGTGAATCCGGAGGAGGAGGTGGAAAACTAGGGCTCGGTTCAAACAAATACATCAAAAACAAAACAAAGAATAAAAAAAACAAAAAATTTAATAAATAACTAATTTTCATTGAAAAAGCCTTGGCCTTCCAAGTCTGTACTTAACGTTTCTATTTCTTTTGCCAATAACCTTTCCAGGAACTCCGCCTACAATCTCGAACTCGGATACGTTCGCTGTAACAACACATCCGGCTGCTACAACTGCGCCTTTGGAGATTCTCACACCAGGCAAAATAATGGCACGCGGCCCGATAAAAACATAATCCTCGATCTCAACGGGTTCATGTGTGGCTGTAAAATAGGGATCATTGATATCATGCTCTGAATTATAAATCATTACTTCGGAAGCTATATCTACATGATTACCAATTTTTAGTTTATCCCGACCATCCAATAAACAATTGTTCCCTATTATTGTATCTTCACCTACACTTACTCCTCTGGGATCAAAAAATCTAGAACCCATGTGTAAAGTACTACCTTTACCAATTTTCATACCCGCAATCCTAAAAAAAAACTTTCTTACGCTATGAAAAGGTACATGAAAGCTTATTGCGTGCAAAAAATACAGCTTTAAATCCATATACCAATTCAGTACACGGACAAAAGCTTTTTTCTTTGTCTCACTCAAAGTAAGCTTATTTCCATGCTTATCGCGGAATTCAATACCGGCTTTCCCTATTTTAATATTCTCTTGAAAAAACATCATTTTTTTTTATGATATCGAACAATTTAAGTGTTTTTTTTGCTGTATCAATCCAGGAAAATTTATCCGCTTGATTTAGACCACACCTCACCAATCTATTATAATGGAGTCTTTTCATGGATAAAACCCTTTTGATAGCCAGTGCTATTTCTTCTGTATTATGTGGGTTAACATAGATTCCACATTTACCTGCGACCTCAGGTAAACTTGCACAATTAGATACGATCACTGGAACACCCGAGGCCATAGAACTTAACACATCAAGTCCAAATCCCTCCCAAAAAGAAGGCAAACAAAATACCCTTGCGTACTTAATAAGAAGAGCTTTATCGTCTTCATTAACAAAACCTGTAAACACAACCGATTCTTCTAATTTTAAATCTTTTACCTTTCTAAAAATGTTTTTATAAAGCCACCCCTTTCTTCCGGCAATGACCAGTTTATAATTAGGATAATGTTTGTAAACCTCAGACCATGCATCAATCAAGCCCTCGACGTTTTTGCTTGGTTTTAGAGTACCCATGAACAAAACATAATCCATTCCCATAGTATATTTTTCTTTTATTTGTCGCACATCATTAATATCCTTTTTAACATTAAATACTTCTTTATTAAAACCAAGAGGCGTAACGACAATCTTTTGTGAGGCAAAAGGATAATGACGCACAATATCATTTTTAGTAAATTCGGATATAGAAATGATATACTTTGATACTCTTATAGACCAAGCACTCCAAAACTTTAACTGCCAAAAATCACGTCTTTTAAATTGTTCCGAAAATTTGAGGTATCCCAAATCCATTATCGCACATATCCTGGGCATCGGGCAAACAGGTGGTACATAATGGCTTGGACTAAAAAAAATATCGATATTTTTCCTGTCCTTAAACAATTGCCAAACAAGTTTCCGCAAAATCCAAAAACTTCCGCCTTCTATAATTTTATATTTCCAGTATTTTTTTTGGGGTGGTAGATTCTTTGGCTTTTCTTGCAAATAAATAACAAAACTATGCCGATCTCTCCACTCATCCGATAGCCTATAAATATTCCAGAGCAAATTAAAAGCATATTCATTCACACCTACGCGGTTGTCAATATTCGCCTCGTTGCCGTCAACACCAATTATCATAATCTAAATTCATTATATACGCTCAAAGTATCCAAGGCACTCTTTCTCCAGCTAAATTCTCTAGCCCTTTTCAAACCTTTTTTAATGAAACTGTCTCTATCTTTAAGTATTTGATCAATTCCGTCTATTATAGACTCGATAGAACTAGGATCCACATAAACACAAGCGTCACCTCCTACCTCAGATAAGCTTGACCTTTTTGAGGTGACCACAGGGCATCGGCAAGCCATTGCCTCAAGAACCGGCAATCCAAAGCCTTCATAAAAAGATGGGTATAAAAGCGCAAGAGCTCCGTTATACAAACCTATCAAATCTTGCTTAGGAATCCTGCCTAAAAAAACAACCTCCTTTGTAATTTTAAAATCAAATTTCCTTTTTTCTCCCACAACCAATAATTTGGCAATCTTCCGATAATTATTAAAAGCATTTACGATCTTATTCAAATTCTTTCTTTTGCTTGTTCCGACGGCAAGAAAATAGTCACCTTCGATTTTATATTTTGCCTTTATCAAATCTACTTCCGATTTATTCTTAGGCTTAAAATCCCGATCTACAGCCTCCGACACCACTCTAATGCGACTTTCATCTATACCAAAACGAATACAGTCTTTTTTAGTGGCCAAAGAAGGTACTATAACGCGGTCAACCTCTCGCTTTAGTTTTTCAAATCTTCTTTTATGAACAGCAACGATTTTTTTGGGGGTTTCATCTGGAAAAAGAAAGGGTGATAAATCATGTACAGTTGTTACCTTAAAACCTCCAAAAGGAGCTTGGACCCAATCAGATGAATGGTAAACATCTGCTTTACCGCAAAACAGTTCTATAGGCAAAACAGAAAGTCTATTCCACATCAAATCAAGCATACTCGGGGCAAAAGGATAAATCTTAATATCTACATTTTTTTGTGAAAATTCAGAAAGTATGTCTGTTAATTCCCCCTTTTGCCGCAAAGAACCACCAAAAAGTACATATCGGCTTTTTTTATCCAATACCAGCAAATTACGAACTAGGTTTTCAGTATAAACCGAAACGCCTGTACCATAAACAATTTGGGAAGTATCAATTATAACTCTCATTACTCTTTTCATACTCAAACAAAATAACGCCGTTAAAATTGTGCTCATTAACCTTTATAAAACCTACTTCCTCAAGTTTTTTGCGTAAAAGATCTGCCGGATCAAACACATCCCAGACATAGCGTACAAGATAAATCTCCCCTTCTTTCAAGCTGCCAAAATCTTCATGTCCCAAATCTTTATAAACCGCGTTGTAATAAACAAGACCTTCTCTTTGTGAATTAGAAGGAAATAAAAGCTGTATATCCTTATCTTCTGAATCTTTCTTCTCAGACAAAAAACGCGACAAATTTCGCCAATCTTCACGGTGAAATCTATCATTATCAACATAGTAAAAATTCGAAAAAAGGCTTATCAGTAAAATTCCACCCAGCAATGGTAAAAAATACTTCTCATTAAATTCAAAAATTGCATAAGCAGACAACAAACAAAAAGCAGGAACAATATAGACAAAACGAAAGTATACAAAAATGGGTATAAAATATCCGATTAAAATACCCAGCAAAATAGGAATAACAAGCCATAAAAAAAATATCAAATATTTTTTGTAATTTTTGATAATCCCATAAAACAAAAAACCATAAAATGAGAAAAACAAAGCCAAAATGGTCCCATAAACATATCTGTTTTCAAATCCAATCCTTCCAATAACCATCTTTATCGGAAGAAGAAATACATTTTTAAAATTAACTGTGCCAAGTACACTCCACCACTCAAAAGACTTCTCCTTTACAGCCAAGCCTGATACAAATTGCTCTTTAAAAATTGGAAAAATTGCAAACCCCGCCAATAATAAAGCGGTATGAGAAAAAACAAATTTCAAAACAAATTCGCGCTCATTTCTTTTTTTATAAGCGACGAATATCCAAAAAACCGGTAATACAAATAAATTTATATAATCAGTCAAAAATAAAAGTGCCAAAGAAAAAGAAAAAATATACCAATATTTAAAAGGGGTGTTTTTTCTAAGTAATTTTATAAAACTATAAAAACAAAGTGTTACAAAAAATGTCGACATCGCATACATCCTCGCTTCACGGGAATAATAAACATGAAGCGGATTAATTGAAAAAATAAAAGCAGCCAAATTACCAAAAGATCGACTTTTTACTGTTTTACCTATCAAATAAACAAGATAAACGCTCCCCACACCAAAAATCAGAGAAACAAGCCTCAAAGAAAACTCAGAGCTCCCCAATATACTACTCCAAACTTTTACTATCAAATAATAAAGCGGTGGATGAAAATCGCCTAAAGCAAAAATACCAAGTATTTGCGAAAAACTCATCTCTCTCACCAGAACGCCTACAGTAGCCTCATCCAACCAAAAAGACTCGTTAATACCTACCAGTCTTACTAAACACGCCAAAATTAAAATTATTGAAATCGGTTTTACCCTCTTCATTTATATCCTTTTTTAAAAATAAAATATTCGACAAGGCCCAAAATCGCCCCGAAATCATAAACAATCTTAAATACCAAAAACCGTGCTTCTTTATATTTTACAGCCTTAAAAGCACCGACAGCAAAACTCATCAATAAATTTAGCTTCAAAAACGTATAAATAATACCCAAAACACCATACTTATAACTTCTTTTTGAAACCCACTTTGCGTGGAAAAACACTTCGGTAAGTTTCTCAGGATTCTGATGATAAATTATCGCATCATCGATTACCAAAGGTAAAAAACCGAGTTTTCGGCTCAAAGAATAGTCATCCGTATATCCGCCGGGATCAAATCCCCCAACGCTTAAAAATTCTTTCTTTCTTATAGCCCTAAACACCCGCTCGCTAGCTACATTCTTTTTGTATCTGACATTACTAGAAATACCCTCGTTATAATTCCAGCACCTTGCCCATACGTTATCCCAATTACCAACAAACTCACTCGAAGTATTTGTACCAGCCGTCCGTTTTTCAAAAATAGGGCGAGTAAGATTTTTAATAAACCGGGGATCAAAAGTCATATCCGCATCGACAAAGACTAAAACCTCTCCTCTAGCTCTGCTTGCTCCCAAATTCCTGGCTGCCCCCGGCCCCTGATGTTTCTTCTTGTATATTAGTAAATTGAAAATTGAAGATTGAAAATTTGACAAAACTTGTGAAGTTTCATCAGTAGATCCATCGTCAACAACGATAACCTCAAAATTATCAAACCTTTGTTTTGCTAACGACTTAAGGCACCTATCAATTTTATCCTCTTCGTTATAAACCGCTATCACCACACTTACTTTCATTTTTTAATCAAATAAAATAAATCCTCATATTTAAGGGCAATTTTTTCCCAGCTATATTTTTCTGCCTGCTTGCGGGGCAGATCACCCCAGTTTTTGTCCAACGCTGTCCGCAACGCTTGAACATAAGCATCTGTATTTGTTGGGTCAACCAAAATCCCCGCCCTACCTATAATTTCGGCACGAATCGGATCATTGGTAGCAACTATAGGAAGGCCGGAAGCCATAGCCTCGAGCATAACAATCCCAAAAGATTCCCAAGAAACAGTTGGGAAGCTAAATACGTCTGCCGCGGGGTAAACAGCTGGCATTTTGTGATATGGATAAGATGTAATTTTATACCTGTTTGGCATTAACTTCTCACAAAGCATATTTAACTTTTCCTTTTCCGGCCCGCTTCCAACCAAAAGCAAAGATCCCACTCCAAGTTTAGCTACAGCTCTGACTAAAAGCTCTTGGCGTTTCCAATCAACAAAGGCAGAAACATTTAAAACAACAGGCCTAGGCAAATTTAAATCAATAGGTTTAATAGATTTATCAAATTTTCGTAAGTCAACTCCGTTTGGAATAACTTTTATTCTGACAAACCTATTTTGCTTTTTAGCCCATTTTTTCTGATTTTTTGTCAACGCCACAAAACAATCAGGGAAAGTAAGCAAGTTAATCTTGTCATCTCGCCCCAAACCAGATTGTCCCGAAATAACCAGTTTCTTGCCGTTTTTCCACGTCCAAAGACGACACAAAACAGATTGCCACCCCCCATTAGTCGGATAAATAATATCAACATCCCGATCCATATCTTTAAGAGAATATAAAGTAAATCGACGAATAGTGCTTTTCAAACCCCGATCTCCTTTTATTTTTATTGTTTTAGTTTTGTATTTACATCTTTTTAATTTACCGCCGCCTTGGAAGACAATCACATCATGCCCCAAACGATTTAAAGCATTAGCAAGTTCATGCACAAATGTCTCTACTCCCCTATTAACCAAGCCGCTGTAATAGCTTAAAAAAGCTAATTTTAATTTTCTTTTTTCTGCCATATGATTATATTCTCCACCAATTTATTAACATTATAGTTTGCTTTAATCCACGATGTAACAACCTTTGGCTCATAGGCTCCTTTTTGCCAAACAATATATTTCGGCGGATTAACACTCCAGCGTTCAAGCGTTTTTTGTTGAAAACCAGGCACCTCCCAATACCAACCAAAATTATCAACCCAAGGTTTAGGGGGCAAACTTTTTGTCAAAAAATAATAATGCGACGGCAAATTCAAATAATATAGATGGCTCTTTTGAGGCAGCTTCTCGGCTAATAAAAGAGTTTCCTTTTCCCAAAATCTATCCCCACGGAAAGAAGCCTTACCCCCTCTAAATTGCCCGACAACGGAAAATATTAAAAAAATTGACAGCAAAAAAACATATCTACGGCCTACATATTTAACAATATAAGCTGAATAAATCGCAAAAAATGCTACAAACATTTGAAGATGAAAAAATGAAAAACGCGGATAAAAAGCCAAAAAGGACATTAAAAGCGCCACCGCCAAAAATCCTGCCACAGGCTTTCCTCGAATCTTATATAGCCCAGCCAAAAAAGGCAAAAGTAAGCACAAAATCTCAAAAAAGTCCAATTTAGATAAATTAAAGTCAATATACCCCGGGAACAAACTCCAATATTTCATTGGATAGTAAAATGTCCAGTTAAAAAACCACTCCAAATCCCCGCTTAAAATAAGATAAAAAGCAAATATCCCAACTGGAAACAAAACGCCAACAGCGTATCGATATACCGATTCATCAACACGTTTCCTGCTCAAAAAAATCTGCATCAAAAACAAAGCCGCAAATACCACAGCAATCTGCTTTGTAAGAAAAGCTATTGAAATAGCCAAACCGGCTATAAAATACTTTCTATTTATCAAAAAATAAAAAGATAAAAGAACGGGCGTTACATAAGCCAAATCAAACCAAAGCATGTTTCCCTCCCAAAAAGGCTGCAAAAAAACATAAATTCCGGTAGCCAAAAAACCCAAATACTCTTTTTTCGTAAGGCGGTGTGTGATTTTATAAATCAAAAAATCATTTAGAAGAATTAAAATCCAGGTAAACGCCTTAAGCACCAAAATCTTATAACCAAATATTCTAAACACACCCAAAAGCAAATACGGCAAGATGGGCGTATAAACATAAACTACATCTTTATATAAAGAATATCCTTGCGAAATTAAGTAAGGAAAAGAAAACATCTCAGGCCAAGCTGTAAAAGAAAGAAGCCTGAGAATAAATATATGCAAAAACATCAAAAAACCGAGGTAAATCTTCATTTTTTCTTGCCGATTATTACCAAGTTTGTTCCTCTATCTAAAATAGTTGAAACAATATTTCCGAAAGCATCTAAGATATCGACAAAAAAATTTAACTTAAAATTACTAAAATTAAACCAAAATCTTTTTAAGACGTTATCCGAATCGAATATCCCAGACCAGCTCCTTGAATATACAATTTCAAAGTTGCACTTTCTTAAAATCTTTGTAAGAGTACTTTTCGTAAAATGATATGTATGTTCATTAGTTAGCAAATATTTCCAATATTCTCTGCTTATTCTAGACGATAAACTTCCAAAATTCGGTACATCAATAAAAACAATTCCGCCCCTCTTTAAAATTATATTTACCTTTTTTAAAGTCTCCCTCGGATTTTCCATATGCTCAAGAGTATGGTTAAGAACAACCACATCAAAATAAGACTCAGGCAGTCGGCATTTCTCAAACGTACTTTTTAAAAGCTTATGCGCATTTTTTTTTGAGTACTTTATGCTCTTCGAAGGCTCAACTCCCCAAACCTCCCACCCTTTATCCTTAAAAATACCAAGCAAGATTCCAACAGAAGACCCAATCTCAAGCACTCGCCCAGGACTTTTTACATATCTCGAGATAAGCTTAAATCGCTTCATGTAAATGTTTTTGAAATAACTCTCATACTCTCGATATACAAAGTCCCTGTAATAAGCTTTATAGTTAACCTCATTTTTCTTTCTCGTCCTCACCAAAAAACAATTCGTACACCGCTCAAGGCTATCATATAAATCTTCAAATTTATTGCTGCCACAAAGAATACATTTTCCCATATCAATAACCTACGCGATCAGGCAAAATACGCCTCTTAATTTTCCGCAAAGGAGTCTCAAAAAAAGCCCGAATATAAAATCCCCTATCCATCTTCTCCCACGGGCATTCAACGATTTTCGGTTTTTCTCTAAAAAATACTTCAGGATAATAATAATCCCGCGGAAGGCTCAAACCAATCTCATATTTCCTTTTCTTTTTTCGTTTAGATACAAGCTTGTCTTTTTCAAAACTAGAAGACCTCCTCAAAAAAGTTGCGTGAAGATAAGGACAATTAAGATACTTGATTCTTTTGGGATTTCTGTCTTGAATCAGCCGCCCGGATTTGTCCTTCCATCCAAAATATCCATGGGGATTGTCAGCATAAAGGCCCGGGATTTCCTTATTTACCCCACGCAAATTATAATGCCCTGTTTTTCCCGCCAAATTGTACTTACCAGCAGCTTCTTCCTGAAAATGAAAAATATCTCCCACTAAATTTATCGTAGGAACGACAACAGATTCAAAATTATCCCCTCTTTTTTTAATAAAACTACAAAAATCGGAAATAGTTTGATCCCACCAAATTTCATCCCCGTCAAGCACCATAAACCACTTAGTACCAATCCTCTCAAGCATCTTTTGATATACAGCAGAATAATCCTCAATTTTAAAGTTGTCCAAAAACTCTAGATCAACCTTCCTGCCATATTTCCTTTTTACCTCAAACAAAATCTTTCTGGTGTTATCTGTACTTCCGCTATCCCATACAATCGCGCGATCAACATAAGGAATAACCGAAGAAAGAGAATACCAAACAAACCTTTCTTCGTTCTTTACTAAAGTAAGAGAAGTAATCATTACTTAAATATTTTTGATTTATATATACCCAAAGAATTAAAAATAAACAAAGCTAAACACCACAAAGAACCAAGGCCAAATCTCAAACCTGCGAAAAACTTAATAGAGGAACTTTCCTCATAATAACGTACCGGTATAGCTATTTCACCTACCCTAAGCCCTTTGGCAACTGCCGAAACAGTAAACTGTTGATCAAACACAAAATCATTCGAAAATCTTTGAAACGGTATTCTCCTCAGGGTCTTTGCAGAATAAGCTCTCATACCCGACATATGTTCTGTAAAATTTACTCCCATGACCAAATTAGCAATTATTGTATAAAATCTATTAAAAATATATTTATGATATGGCATCCCGCCAGCTAAAGCCTCTTTTCTAGTCCTTATGCGCGATCCGAACATATAATCATATCTTCCCATAAGTATAGGATTTATCAATTGTTCTATCAAAGTAGCGTCATACTGGTAATCAGGGTGTATCATTACAACCACATCAGGCTTTCTTTTCAAAGCCTCCCAATAACACGTCTTCTGGTTTCCTCCATATCCCAAATTTTTATAATGAGAAAAAGTCGTTATGCCCATCTTTTTAGCAACTTCTACAGTTTTATCTTTAGATCCATCATCAACCAGAATTATTTCATTTACAAGATTCTTATCAATATCTTTATAAGTCTTTTTAAGTGTCTTTTCAGCATTATAGGCCGGCATGACAACTATTACCTTTTTTTTCTTCATGTTTTTATTTTACTAAAAAGATAGACATTAGCGAAAAAAAACAGCACCGTATTTACAACAACCTGCAGATAAGAAGATCCTATCACGCCAAAACGCGGAAGAAAAAACATATTTCCTAAAATAACCACAAAAACATCAAACAAAGTGATATAAAAAATTACCCTGGGCTTTTTTAGAGCATAAATAATATAATTCACGGCCGGTGTTGATAAAACAAAAGGAATATACGAAAAAAGCAAGATCCTCAAAACGGCCAAAGAATGCGCGTATTCACTACCAAACAAACCGATAATAAAGGGTGAAACAATAATACCAAAAATAAGACCAAAGCATATTAAAACAGAAAGACCAATAGTTTTTTTTAAATACATATACAGGTCTTTTTCTGAAATGCTAGAAAATCTAGGAGCAATCACAGTTGCAAAACTGCCTACAAAAAGTGGTACCCCAAAAGAAAGCTGTTTGGAAGCCGAATATATCCCGGTCTCATAAGGAGTAAGTATTCGATAGATCAAAATTACATCAATCCTCGAGCCAATCGAAGAAAGCAATTTATTTAAACCCATCCATCCAGAAAAATGAAAGACATCTCTAAATTTCACCTTCCAGTCAGCACCCAGCTTTAATTGGATAGGCTCAACAAAATAAAGAAAACAAAAAGTAACGCCGCTTGATAAGGCATAAATCGCTAAAAAATATTTGTAGTCTTTTATATTTATTAATACCAAAAAAACCAACCCTAAAACTCTAAAAAAATTAACCAAAACAATATAAATCGAAGCGGTTTTGAATTGCTTCCTCGATTGGTATTTCTGAATTTCAAAATCAACTATTAAAAAGAAAAAAGCATTTAAAATCGAAATAAAAACATAAAACATATTTATCTCTCCAAAAGTAATAACGGATATCAAAGGAGAAAAAACTAAAAGAATGATTAAAAACGCAGTTGCGCTGCCGACCCTTAGGTTGAATAAAAATTCGAGAATTTTTGATGCTTTCTTAGTATCTTTCAACTCTGCCGATACAAATCTAAATAGTGCCGATCCAAGACCAAAATCTCCAATCGCTATAAAAATCAAGGATAAAGAAATAACAGAAGAAAAAATTCCAAAATTACCAGGCCCAAGCACCCTGGCGGCCAAAACAAAGAAACAAATCGCGAGAAAAGAAGAAAAAATGTTTCCCGCAAAAATCTTACCGGTATCTTTAAAGGTATTGCTTAAAAAAAGATTTCTTAACCTCTTTTGCATAATTTAATAATAGCAACTAAACAGACTAAATATGCTGCAAAAGACATAGCTGTACCGTAAATCAAATGCCTTTGGCCGCGAAAAACTAAATCAGCATCAGTCTCAGGCTCTAGCAGAAACCCGTTAAATCCCCCATAAACAGAGAAATGCACCGAATCGTTAATCAACCAGTCCTTGTGGTAGTTTTCGGCTACAATCAAATAGTTTCCCGCTGTTTTCCCAACACGAAAGTAAGTAGGGATTTCCCTTTTGTAATCCACCTTATACCAACCGTCTTTTTCCAAAGACTTATAATTAGAAATCATGCTGGAAGCTTTCTCAAGAGCTTCATCAAACCGCGATTTTTCTACAAAAGAATATACGTTCAAAACAACAAGCCCTGCATCATTAACAAGTTCTGCATAAGGCTTATCAAGTGTAAAAACATACCAACTAAAACCGGCTTCCCCATCAAATTCAATAAATTCTTGGCCGCTTTCTGTATTAATGACTAGCCGAGCCTCCTTGCTACCTGCAGCTCTAAGAGCAAACACATTTTGCCCAGCATCCTCTCTTAAAACAACACGCTCTCCTCTTCTATCAGAAAAAGCTACGCCTTTTTTATAATCCAAAGATTTTAAAGCAAGTCCGCGAGTCAAAAGCTGATACTGCCATTCGAGTCTACGGGAGGAGTCGTATTTAGCCCACTCACTTTGAGGGATTTCGTAAATCTCATCAATAAGAAGATTCATTGCAACATCAGTAGTGGAAGCATTAATAAGCATACTTCCATAAGGAGCTTTGAAAAGGGGTTCGATTCGAAAAGTACCATCGGATAAAAAGGCTATTGCGCTGTTTTCATTTTCATATATCCCTTCAAGATAATCAGAATAGATAGCTAAAGAGTCGGTTGTATAAATATAAGGTCGCGCACCTAAAATTTGATAAAGTCTTTCAAAGCCATCAACTCTGGTAATACCATCTGTTTCCTTAATACTTTTAATAAGCATTTCCCTCTCTAAAATCTCCTCATCTCCCACGGCTATGCTTCTATGATCTTGAGATAAAACAAGATAAGTCACCCCCAAACGTTTGAGAAGAGAAATGGAATCGCTGTTGTGTAAGTAATTGAGCTTATCATGAGAGCCAACATTATTAATAGCAAACAAAGGATATTCAGTTAAAAGTCTGCCATCCAGAGCATGGCTTTCATCGCTGTTAAAATGGATAGGATATCTCTCGGGAATCCACAATGCCCGGCCTGAGGTATCTGATAAATACTCGCCTATCCTGTAAAATTCTTTATCATGAACACGTCTGGAAAGCACAAAATTAAATTTTGTCAACCCAGGCAAAAGCGGTGCAATTACCGCCAAAAAAACTGCAATCGAAAAAAAATTGTTCTTCCTCTTCGAAACCGAAAACGAAAGCGACAAGGAGGAAAACAAAATAACACCCGGAAAAAACTTACTCGAATCGCGAAAAACAAAACCAAAAGGAAGGCTAAGAATAAACTTATATAATTGTCCAAAGGGAGCATTTTCACCCTTTAAAATAAATATAAATATTAAATTTAACAATAAAAATGTATACAACTTTCCTCTTTTATCAACCAATAACCCAGACCATATAAAAATAGGCAAAACCAAAAAATAAAAAAGTGGCGGCCTTACCTCTCCGAATATATTAACCGGCCAGTGTGGTTGAAATAACGTAAATCCATTAACTAAAGAAAACAAATTTAAACGGGAAACCTCAGATCCCACTTCTATTCCGCCCAGAGCAAAAAGGGGATAAATCCAAAACATATTCATTAATAAAACGCTGGCACAAACCAAAAAAAGCGCGGCCAAAAATCCTCTAATTTCTCTGCCACCATTCCGTACAAACTCTAATACTCTATATATAAAAGTTCCCAAAACACCAACAAAGGCAATTCTGGGGTCAATAAGCACTGCAAAATTAAGTATCAATGTAGAAAAAACATAATTTGCCAAAGAAAACTTTAACTTAATCAAAGAAAGTACAACTAAAGGTAAAAAACCGTAAGAAAGAACTACCCCCACCTGTCCTCCATCAACCAGAAGAAGGTAATAGGAATTAAAAACATACAATAAAGCCGCCGCCCACGCGCCTTTTTTTAATCCAAGTTCTTTTGCCAAAAGATAAGAAGTAGTTACGGCCATTATCAAACTGGGAAAATAAAAAACTATCCTAACTATAACTAGATGATCCAGTCTTAAAACACTGCCCAAAAATCCTATCAAAAAATTAATAGGATAAAGCCATAAGAGAGCGTTTATACCACCAAAATTATTTCCCTCACTACTCCAGACGGAAAATCCGTTTAAAAGATTGGCAAACTCACCGTGAAAATAATAAGGAGCATCTCCCCAAGAAAGATCTGAAAATGTAAAAAAAGGCCTAAAAAAAACAAAGATTAAAAGAATAAATAAAATAAGCTTAAAATTATTCCTTATCATATAAAAACAAATATAATGTTGCTATAAATATTAAAAAATAAAACTTATTTAAAAAGCTAACGAAAAAACCGTAATAGCCAATTAAAAAACCAAAAGCCGAAAAAATAAAAAAAGAAGTCCAAAACAAGTACAAAGCGCACGCAGGCCTAAAGCATTGTTTTATAGGTCTTAATATAATCATAATCATGCTTTAAAAAAAGCCACGGTGCAGAATCCCTTGTAAATTCGGATAAAAGCGACTCGATTATTTTTTCGTGTTGATTTAAGGTTTCCAAAATGTCCTGCTTCACGCCAAAATTTTTGTCTTTCACATATGTTACCGTCTGACCTACAGTGGTATAGTATCTCTGCGAAGATTTTTCAAAATTATATAAATCCTTGTTCTCGGCGACATTAACAAGCTCGGAAAATCTTACTTTAATAAGCTTATGGAAATAATTAGCCTTTTTCTCAGGTAGAAAACTTAAGAGAGTAAGCGTTAGTTTCTCCTTAAATCTTTTTATAAAATACTCCCCTCGATCAGATGGATTTACCTCTTCAAATTCAATAGCGTTTTTTTGATTCTCTTGCGCAAAAATATGAGCTTCTCCTCCTCCCAAAAATACTAAAAAAAACGCCAAACCAGCTATCGCCACCTTCATAACTAGTATAATAACATAAATGAGAGAGCTAAGGCTTGCCGTAATAACACTATTTTTTCTACTTCCAGTAATTATTCATCCCGATTTTCTTTTCTCTCGCGGAAACGACCTTGAAGAATTTTTTATACCGCTTATTTCCTATACCAAAAAGGAGATATTAATAAATAAAAAACTACCACTTTGGAACAAACACATACTCTCCGGCACACCGCTCGCACCGGATCCTCAGGCGCCCATTTTTTACCCTCCAAACATTCTGCATCTATTCTTACCTATCAAAATAAGCACACTGATTTTAATCTATCTGCATCTTCTTCTAGGAGTTATCTTTATAGACAAAATCGCTTCAGTTTTTAAATTTCCCAAAACAGCATCTTTTTTTGCATCAATTACCTATGTTTTCACACCAAGACTCGCATCTTACATTGAAGCAGGACACTTAGGTCTTATATACTCATGGGGGCTTATCCCGCCGCTTTTTTATTTTGTTATTAGATTATCACAAAATAAAAAACCTAACGATCGTATATTCTTCGCTTTTTTTATAGCCTCAATATTTTTCAATCACAGCGTAACATGGGCAATAGCATTGCTATCTTCAGCAATAATATTCATTTATTTGTTAATCAATCAAAAACAAAAAACCAAAAAAACGCTAAATTTCATAGGCGGCAATCTTATTGGGTTTGGCCTTATTACTTGTGCCATGCTACCACAGCTAGCATGGCAACCACAAACTACACGAAGCTTTTTACTTAACAATCCGGAAATCTACCCTCCTTGGCACTCTATATTTGAATTTATGAAAGCGTCGATAAATTCGCTTTTAGTTTCCAGAAACGCAATCAGCCAATTAGATACCGAAGCTTATATCTCGCTCGGAGGAGCTTCGCTTATTCTAGCATTACTAGGGTTTTTAAAACTCGAAAAAAATCTCAAAATTTCCATATTCGCCTTGGCGATTCTCATAACACTTTTTGCGTCAGGAAACGCTTCACCAATATATTCGTTTCTTATTAGGCTTGATTACTTCATCCTTCTTCGAGTACCAACAAGAATCTTTTTTATCCCGATTTTAGTAACAATTTTTCTTGCTGCTTTTGCCCTTAAAAAATATAAAAGCAAAACTGTTAAAGCCCTCTCAGTTCTCGCAATAGTTGAACTTGCAGTCCTTTCTTGGGGAAGAATTACAAGACCAGTTCAAACACCACAAAATAAAGTTCCCGAGGCCGTTTATATCTTTCTCCAAAAGAATATAAAAGACGAAAGGGTCTTTTGCACAACTCGATGTTTGTCACAAAATAAGATAGTCGAGTACGGTCTTGAAACAATCGAGGGCTACAGCACTCTCCAACAAAAAAACTACTTCAAAAGAGCGCCGGTTTTAATG
This sequence comes from Candidatus Woesebacteria bacterium, assembly GCA_013374835.1. GTDB lineage: Bacteria > Patescibacteriota > Microgenomatia > UBA8517 > UBA8517 > UBA1430. The sequence continues at coordinate 593,887 of CP055307.1, read as the reverse complement.
AATACTTTTTGGCACGAAAAATATAGCCTCTCGATACCTCCATCTTGGATACTTTACTCAGAAAATCTCGACCCTTATTCAATTTATTTAGCTGAATACTCGGTAAAATATATCGTCTCTCCCCATAAACTAACCGACAGCTCATTAAAATTAATTGAAGAAATCGAAGGCTTTAAAATATATGAAAACACGATTGTCAAGCCGCGTGCGTATTTCAAAAACGGCGATCCCCCTAAAAAAATAACAATAAAACCAAACTCTTTGAAATATGAATTCGACAAGAATCAAGAGGGCAACTTGATATTATCAGAGATTTACTCTTCGGGATGGGTCGCATATCTGGACGGAAGAAAAATAGATGTGCAGGAAACTCCCGAAGCACTAAGAGAGGTTCAAATCCCCAAAGGATCCAGATTCCTGAAACTCACCTATATCCCCAAAGGCCTAATAAACGGTCTTATAATTTCGGCTCTATCAATCGTATTTGCAGTTATTACGCTTAAAAAACAAAAAATTAAGCTTCATTTGCCGGATGCGAAAGCTTTAATGTATCTCGCACTTTTGACAGGCGTCTTTTTACCACGGCTCTATAATCTAAAAGAAACAACCATAAATCCGGACGAAATAACCTGGGCTTCACGCTCGAGAGAAGTATTTTATGCAATCCTTAAAAAAAATTTTAATTATTTCAAAAATGCCTGGTGGTATGAAAAAGAAGACACAGAAACAATAGGATTACCCCTCATTACACTAATATCCCCTAGCCAAATTATTTTAGGAAAAAACGACAGCTCATTATCGATTAACATACTTCCGGAATTCACGGCCTCACGGATCGCCCACTCTCTTACAATATCCCTTTTTCTCTTAACCTATTTTTTATTTATAAAATTAAAAATTTCACCCAAGACCGCAATATTAACGACACTCCTTCTTTCTTTTGATCCAGTTTTCACAGAAAGTTCGCGAATGCTTCAGCACGATGCGTTATTTACAGTTTTTTCATTTTTGGCTTTAATATCCTTTTTATTTATTGAGGAAAAAAATAAATCAATAATATCAAGTGGGATCTTTACAGCAATCGCTTTTATGAGCAAACCTCAATCGATAATTCTTGCCATACCTTTTTTCTTTTTTAATGCCAAAAAGGCTTTTTTTGCCTTTACTGTCGCTTATATTGCTCTACTTGTCTTGTGGCCTGCTTTATGGTCAAACCCTCTATTTATAGTCGAATATCTAATCAATCAAGGCACGATTGCAAGCAAAGGGACTGCTAACTACTTTTGGGGGAACATAAGCAAAAACCCAAGCGCCCTATATTACCTATTCCAGCTAGCTGCAAGAGTACCCATTCCTATAATTGTACTCTTTCTAGTTTCTTTCAAATATATAAATAAGGTATTGGTAAACAAAAAAGCGTTAGCTATCAGCATCTTTAACCTCGCTTATCTTTTCTCAATGAGCCTTATGGGCAAAAAACTTGGCGCCCGCTATATACTCCCTCTTTGGCCATGGATCTATCTGGCCGCATCCTACAGCCTTCTAAACCAAAAAATAAGTAAAAAGCTATTAAGCCTTTTAATTATTTTTGTAATTATCTATCAAGCAACAATTGCTATTAAATTTTTCCCAAACTACTTTACCTTCTATAATGTTTTCACAGGAGGGACAAAAAAAGCACAAAATTACGATCTTATCGGCCTCTGTTACGGAGGCCGCGAAGCAGCTGAATACGTTAAAAAGTGCATGCCTCAAGTAAAATCTGTAGCGTTTCTCGGATGTAGCAAAACCGTTCTGCCCTACTATAGCAGTTTAAAAATAACTACAGATTGGGAAAAGGAAGAAGTAATAATCCTAGAAAACTCCTTCAAGACACTTTTGCCAAATGAACCAATCATTTACAAAATACAAGAAAAACCACTCGTTCATGTTATAAATATAAATGGAGCTATCCTGTCATGGATTTATTCTCAAAAACATATAAAAAACTACTGTCAAAATTAAGCCCACTAATCCTCATATTTTTAGGCTTCTTATTACCATTAACATCAATAGAAATTGGCCTTCGCATCTATCAGGCGTTGGGGTATAGACAAATATTAAGCATTACTCCCCAAAGAACCACTCTACGCTTTTATGACAACAAAACATTTGGGAACGCTCTTGTTCCAAATCAAGAGGGATGGTTTGTTCCTCTAACTAAAGAATACTTCACCTGGGTAGAGGTCAACTCCGACGGATGGCCCGATATAGAGCACACCGTTAAAAAACAAGAAAACACATTCAGAATTATTATCCTTGGCGATTCGTTTGTTGAAAATATGCAAGTATCTCTCGAAAACAGATTTTTTAGAAAACTTGAAAAAATGCTCAATGAAAAGCTGGATAAAAACATAGAAATAATAGCCGTCGGACGCGGAAATACAGGCACAGCCCAGCAATATATCATTCTTAAAAACGAAGTTGCTAGATATAAACCAGATCTGGTTTTACATATGTTTTTAACAGCCAACGATATAAAAAATAACTCCCAAAAGCTCCAAGAAGACTCCTACCTGCCTTATTTCGAATTAGACAATAAAGGTGAGCTAAAACTAATTCCGCATAAACTGCATAGCCAAAGAAAATTAGCAAGGTTTAAAGAAGCTCTCAAAAAATTAAGGACTGTAAAACTAATACTCCAAGCAAGACAAAAATATTTTGAATATAAAAAACATACTAAATTCGATGGGTTCCCGCTTGAATACCATGTTTACGAAAAAGATTGGAGCCCAGATTATCGGAATGCTTGGGAGCTGACAAAAACCCTAATTCGCGCATCCCGCGATGAATCAAAAAAAATGGGTGCCGACTACATTTTAGTCACGCTTTCAAACAATGAACAAGTGCACGAGAGTATCTGGGAAGAGATTAAAAATACATATCCCGAAATGAAAAACAAAGATTTCGATCTAGAAAAACCAGACAAGGAGATAAACACTTTCTGCAAAAAAGAAAATCTTACCTGCTGGCAAATGCTTGATACATTCAAAAAATATGTAATAGAAAACAAAAGCGCAAAAACACACAATCGTCTTGAAGGGCACTGGAATCAATTGGGATCAGACCTTGCGGCAAAATTTCTTTTCAATAATTTACTTGAAAATTATTTTACTACCAAATAATTCCCCAAGATAAGTACATCAAGCCCGCTTTTCATAAAAGTTTTATACGCATCTTCACAGCTAGTCACAATCGGTTCCCCCTTAAGATTAAAGGATGTATTTAATAAAACGTAAACGCCTGTTTTCTTGCCAAAAGCATTGATTAAATCGTAATAAAAAGGATTCTCCGATCGTTTAACAAACTGCGGCCTTGCGGTGCCGTCAACATGTGTAACAGCCCCAAGCCGCGATCTATACTTTTCATTTACAGGTACAACAGCGATCATGTGCGAAAGCGGCTGTGGGATAATCTTTCCTACATCAAAGTAAAGCCTTGCTTTTTCGTAGGTAGTTACCGGAGCAAATGGCCTAAAAGCTTCCCTAAACTTAATCTTTGCATTAACCAAATCCTTCATCTTTTTGTCTCTTGGATCCGCTAAAATGCTTCTATTTCCCAACGCTCTCGGACCCCACTCAAACCTTCCCCGCACAACACCAACAACTTTTTTCCTTAAAAGCAAACTAGATACTTTTTTCACAAGTTCACTGTCACTATAATACTTTGCATCTATCCCATTTTTCTGAATAAAGCTTGCAATTTCATCCTCGCTGTTTTCGTATCCTAAATATACGGTTTTAAAACCCTTCCTTCTTGGTTTGCCCAAAACGCTGTGATACACATATAAAGCCGCTCCCAAGGCTCCGCCAGCATCTCCAGCTTCAGGATGAATAAATAAATCCCTAAAACCAATCTCTTTGAATATCCTCCAATTTGCTACTCCGTTTAGGGCAACACCGCCACCGTAGCAAAGCCTGTCCATGCCGGTTTTTTCTTTGACATTTTTGGCAATTACAAGAAGCTTTTCTTCTAACACTTTTTGAGCAGACGCGGCGATGTCCGCATATCTTTTAATTACTCTATCGCTTTTAGCAGGATTTTGAGGCTCTCCAAAAAGCTTAATAAACTTTTTACTATAGCTTACGGTATCGGACAAATGATAATTAAAATAAGATAAATCAAGCCTAAACGAGCCATCAGCCGATTGGTAAATTAGTTTTTCAACTTCCTTTTTATATCTCGGTTCACCGTAGGGCGAAAGACCCATTACCTTAAACTCACCATCATTTATGCGAAAACCCAAAAACTGAGTAAATGCACTATAAAAAAGCCCTAATGAATGTGGAAATCTTATTTCTTTAAGCAATCTGACCTTTCTTCCCTCACCAATGCCCCAAGCTGTTGTAGTCCACTCTCCGACTCCATCAACCGTCAAAATAGCGCTTCTCTCAAAAGGAGATGTAAAAAAAGTAGCTGCGGCATGCGACACGTGGTGCTTCGTAAATAAAATCCTATCAGCTGGCACATCCACTTCTTTTGAGATAATAGACTTAATCCATATTTTGTCTTTCAACCAGCTTGTATAAGCATTAACAAAAGAACCTCTTGCAAAAGGAGCAGTTTGCAAAAAAGACAAAGTAATCCTCTCAAACTTTAAAAAAGGCTTTTCATAAAAAACCACCCAATCAAGTTCTGAAGAACTTATTCCACCCTCATCTAAACAAAACCGGATCGCATTTTTTGGAAAACCGCTGTCGTGTTTTTTCCTACTAAAGCGCTCCTCGGTGGCAGCTGCTATAATTTTTCCATCCTCTATCAAAGCAACTGCCGAGTCGTGATAAAAACAAGATATTCCAAGTATTCTCATCTTTCTACTGCTTTCTAAGCTCAGTTACACTATCTTCTCTTCCCTCAAAATCAACCCATCTTGGCAACTTTCTCAAATTTAAATAATCAAACACACGTGCTGTTAAAAATCCGACAGGCGTAATCAAGATAAAATAAAGCGCTGAAAAAATAATTACAGCCTGAACTCTCCCAATTTTCTCAGTCAATTTTTTCCAACGATTCCAAATATCCGTCATGTCAGAAAAGGGGATAAACTATTGGGGCAAGAGGTGAAGATCCAAGAAAAAGCAGCAAAAATCCAAAAAGCAAAAAGACTAAAAGCATTGGGATAAGAAACCATCGCTTCTGACGGGCAAAAAAATTAAATAATTCAGAAATAGTCTTTAATTTTTCCAACATACAAATTCAATTCTAATATTTTAATCGATATTATCAATATCTGCTTTAATTCGTTCCCTAATATTCTCTGTTATATCATATACCCTTTTCTCATCAGATTTATAAGCAAAAGCTATAACGTTTCCGTCATCCAAACTGCTATCTTTAATAAAAGTTAGCATATCACCATAATTCCTAAAATAACCAAACCCACGCTCACCTTCCTTTTTATAGCCTTGACTATCAATTGGCCATAAGAAATCATGTTCAAAAAAAGATGATGGAAAATTTTCATAAGGTTCATAAAAAACAAGAAGTGTATGCCCAAAACCAGATTGAAAAGGAGGAATTTTTATTTCGTCAGGAAGACCGTAGTGAGATTTATCAGAAAGCATTAGAAATACCGTCTTTTCAGGCAAATCAGGATAAATTGCAAGAATCTCTTCTAATATATTTTTTCTCAAGCTGCCTATGTGGGATTGTTCAATTAATTGTTTTTCAAGAAATAAAATATGTAGGCTGAAATATAAAATAATAAAAAAGATAAATGTTTTTTTATTTTTAACTACGCAAGACACAAAAAGCATAAAAAATGATAAATACCCAAAAGCGGGAAAATATAAATTTCTCGAATCGACAAATGTAATCAACCCCACCCTCTCTGGAGAAAACGCATATATGGGGCTATTTACAATTCCAAAAAACAAAAAAATTAAAACTAAATTCAAGTAACCAAGCCTTTTGTTAGAACGATACAACTTATAAATATAAAAAATCAAAACCACAAAAGCTACCATGAACAAAGCATCAAACTGCCAATTCCTAACTTCAGGATGGAAATAACTTATAAAATTATTGGGTATTATTGTTTGGAAAAATATTTTTGGAGGGAATGTTAAAAAATTATATAAAATCTCAAAAACAGATTGAGACTCTATAGGAAGAGGAACGTCTTTTGAGTTTATTAAAAGATAAATTCTAAATAAAATATAAAAGAACAAACTAACCAAATAAAATAAAATAGGCTTTCGTCTTTTATCGAAAATAAAAAGTAAAACTATTAAAAACAAAAACATGCCAATTACACTCTCTTTAAAAAAAAGAGATAGAAAAAGAATTGATGAAGAAACAAGATAGAGTCTATTTTTCTTTGTTTTTACTGCACGTATAAAAAAAAGGATAGAAAATAAACCTAATAAGCTGGAACCAAAAATATTAATGCTTACCAGTGGCCATGTTACACCCTGATGTATTGAAGAATTTAATCCGAACATTAGCGAAGTAATTAATGAGTTTTTCTTTGAAATAGAAAGAAGCCTCAAAATACGGTAAAAAATCAACGCTAAAACAATATGTCCACAAATAGCCAAAAAGAAATAATAGCGTGCCTCTAGACCGAAAAGTCTATAAAAAAGAAAAGAGAAAATCTCTGTGAATGGAATATAGTGAGTTGTATGAGGTACGAAATATCTAAACACCCCGAAGCCTTTGACTTCATTTGCAATTCCAAAAAAAAACAATTCGTCCTGTGCAAAAAAGGCGCCAAACAGAGGAAAATATAAGACTCCTATGATAAGTGCAATAATAACTTCGTAAATCATAGCTTTATATTTTTAGTCAAAAAACCCTTAATAAAATTTGATCCGTAAACTACATGGGTAGCCAAAATCCCTATTGAGACAATTAATGAATCCAAAAATCCTGCCTTTCTGACTACGGAAAAAATAGATACCAAATAAGAAAAAATAAACAAAAATACAAAAAAATATATATATAAAAAATTAAAAAGCAGACCCATTAAAATAAGAATCAGCCCAAATATAACCAAGGAGCTTGGTAGAAAATAAAAAAGCCGCCTTGAAGTTTCAGGATACTTTCTTGCAAAATATCCCCGGTGTCTTCCAATGTTTGCAATTTGCTTAAGATATGGCAAAAATAATGCCCTCCGATGATGATAAACGACTACATCAGGGTCGTATAAAATTTTTCCACCCTTTTTGTGAATCTTAAGGCAAAGAAAGGTGTCTTCACCACCGTAATAATGCGATCCGTAGCCTCCTACATCCTCTAACACTTTCTTTCTTACAAGAAGATTATAAGCAGGGTAATCGTCAACAAATCGCATATTTTCTCTGACAAACCTATACCTTGCTTTACCTCCGGTAAAATAAGATTCATAAACAAAACCTGTAAGCTGTTCCCAATATTTATCCTCCTTTGGGGTCACGCCCGGTCCACCAACAGCCGCTATCAAAGGATGATTAAAATGAATCATTGCATTCTTTAGCCAATTAGGATGAGGGTATGCATCATCATCTATAAACGCACAAATATCCCCTTTAGATTGAGAAATAGCAATATCTCTCTTCTCAGCCGGCCCCGTTCTCTTCTTTCCCGTATATATTACGCGAACTTTAGGTTCGTCAATATTATCAACCTCCCTATCAGTTACAATCAAAATTTCATAATTTGAATAATTTAATTTTCTAAACTTTTTCAAGTCCCTAAAGAACCTAGGAACTATAACATAAAGCGGGATAATAATACTAACCTTAAGTTCGATAAAAGATCGCATAAAATTCCTAAAACATTATATTTATATAATAAATAATAACTAAAAAACTTACTAACTACTCTTTCTGCATTCATATAGGACATGACTAAAAGGCATGCCCCTATGGGGAAAACTAACCCTTTTCACCTCAAAGCCGCATTCGGTAAAAAGCTTTCTCCACTCCTTATCTTTCCTGTAATGGACATTTGTATCAACAAGCTTTTCTCCAAAAAGAATGGGCACAATTAAAAAATCTGTAAATACCGAGAAAATAAACTTCAAAAAAGGTTTCTCTGAAATTTCGGCAACAATAAGGCTTCCTTTAATACTTTTACGAATTTTCAAAAGAAGCTTTTTCTGATCACTCTTTTTTGACAAATGGTGAAAAACATGTATTAAAAGAAAGCACTCAGCTTTAGGAAAATCCACATTAAGTATATCTGCCTCTTTAAAAATTGTGTTTTTAAGGCCTTTTTCAGCTCTTTTTACTCTTTCTTTGTTATTTTCAAACCCTATAACCTTTCTTTGTGTACTCTCAATAGCAAGATAATTTGAAAGAAGTCCGTCTCCAGATCCTAAATCAACAACTATTCCTTTTTTAGGAACCATTTTCTCAATCTCTTTATAAGGTGCGTCCCACATCCTAATTTTGGCAAAAAGCCCGTCAAATCCTCCGTCGGCATACAAGTTAACAGCCCTTTTCATATTTTTTGAAAATACTTTCTTATTCTCAATTGGGTAAACAAATTCAAAAAACCAAGTCAAAAGTTTTATAAGAATAAGCCTAATATATTTCATTTGACAGCCTCTACTTTCCAAAAATAGCACAGATAATCAAAAGGAGGAATCTTAACTATCTGCTCCCCCGCGCGGCTTACAAAAACCAAAAAGCTTTCATAGCCGGGAAGTTTTGAAAGAGGAGGAAGAAGAATCGTAGCAAAAAAAAGTATTCTCTCAATTCTGTGAGGAATTATTTTAAATTTTTTAAATGGAGAGTTCTCAAAAAACCCATAGTACTGAGCCTTTGTAAACTGCTTCTCATCATCTCCAAGCGCAAACTGAGGAAACGTTGGAAAAAACCTTTTAAGTCCCAAAAGCTTAAAAAACCCTCTGCCCGTAAAACCTATCGGATTTGTAAGATTGGGGTCAACAGCCAAAAGCACTCCTCCCTTTTTAAGAACCCGATAAACTTCCCGCAACGCCACTTCCTTCTTATCCCTAAGGTGATGAAACAAATTTATAGCTATAACCAAATCAAAAATTCCGCTACGAAAAGGCAAACAAGTCGCATCTCCCACAACAAAAAAATTATTTTTATATCTTTTTGATGCCCTGACCATCTGCTTTTTGGATAAATCCATTCCGACAACTACGCCCCCTTTAATATTCGCTGTAGAAAGTCCATTACCACACCCTAAATCAAGTACATACCAGTTCTTTTTGCTCTTAATAATTCGGGTAGCTCTACCGGATTCTTCCCAATAGCCAAGTCTCTCAAAAACCTTCATATTTTTTTTATATGCACCAAGAGCCCTTTTACCCACACCACGCTTCCAGCTATCCTCCCAAGCTTTCGCTTCTTTTTCCAAGTAGGGATCAAGCTTTGTCATAACAGGAACTTCCCCGTCGATCTCAAATTTATGTCCCCGGCCGCAAACTAATTTTCCCCTCCTCTCGCTCAAACTTGATCTGCATTTCGGACAAGCCAAAATACTTTTAAAACGTGCATTCATATATCAAAATATACATCAAATTGACTTTGTTCACCACAAAGAAGTATTATTAAGCTTATAAAAAAGATGGAAATATCTGCTGTAATCCCCTTTTTCAACGAAGAAGAAAATCTAATGCCTCTCTACAAAAGACTCAAAAAAGTATTGAATAAAATATCACCCTACCACGAAATGATTTTTATTAACGACGGAAGCGAAGATAAAAGTGAAATTGTAATCAAAAAAATTAATAAAAATGACAATAAAGTAAAGCTAATCTCCTTTTCAAGAAATTTCGGCCACATGGCAGCAATCCACGCAGGGCTCGCTAACTCAAAAGGGAAATGGGTAACAGTCCTAGATGCCGACCTTCAAGATCCACCCGAAGTAATACTAAAAATGTTCAAGAAAGCACAGGAAGGGTTCGAGGTGGTCTACGGAATAAAAACCAAAAGAAAGGAAGATATTTTTAGAAGGATTCTCTTTAAAGTATATTATATTCTTCTAAACAGTATTTCATATTACAAAATGCCCCTTGATTCAGGGACATTCTCTCTTCTTAACAGAAAGGTTGTAGATATTCTGACAGAAATGCCCGAAAGGAATAAATATTTTAGCGGTCTCCGTGCATGGACAGGCTTTCGTCAAACCGGACTTCTCTATGAAAGAGACAAAAGATACAAGGGGAAACCCGCTTCTCTGAGAAGACTTTTTAATCTGGCGTTTGACGGGCTTCTTTCCTTTTCATATATACCACTGAGAATCTCAAGCTTTCTGGGAATGATCTTTGCCGCTCTTGCATTCATATTTATCCTAATAATTTTTATCCTCAGATTATTCTTTCAAATCGGAATAATAGGATGGGCATCAACCATCTCAACAGTACTTCTTATTGGGGGTGTACAGCTAATCACATTAGGAATAATAGGCGAATATTTAGCAAGAATATATGAAGAGGTTAAAAAACGGCCTGAGTATATAATAAAAGAAAAAATAGGTATCAAAAATTAATGAAAAAATCAAAAATACATAACTTCTATAATCAAAAACTGCTAATGCAATCGTCCAAAAGGGGCTATTATCAGGAAAAAATCAACTTTTTTTTAGAAGAACTAAAAAGATACAATAAAAAGGATAAAAGAATAAAAATACTAGACATAGGTTGTAACGATGGTGAACTGATCAAAAAATATACAAAATTCGGACAAGTTCTTGGTATCGATATTAGCAAAAAAGCAATCAAAGAATGCAAAAAAAAAGGACTGCCCTGCAAGCTCTCAGATATAGAAAGTCTCCCTCCAAAATACAATAATTATTTTAATGTAGTAATTGCAGGTGATATAATAGAACACATTTTTGATACAGATCGATTTCTACTTAAAATCCACAAGGTCCTTAAAAAAGACGGCAAACTCTTACTCACCACACCAAACTTAGCGTCACTTGGCAGAAGAATATTGCTGCTATTTGGAAAAAATCCGTTTATTGAGTACTCAACCAAACTCCCGTCAAAAGAATTTAATGTGGGTCATATACGCTACTACACACCAAACAACATTAAGGAACAACTAAAAGAAAGCGGGTTCAGAAATATCAAAATTTATGGCGATAGGATAAATTTAAGCAACTATCTTTTTATCCCCCACCGATATGCCAAAAACCTTCCTACATTATCTAGAAACATAATGGTTTGCTGCCAAAAATAAAATTATCGAAAAAATGCCTATCGCTGATATCAAAAGACCAATTCTGAAATTTCTTTGCTGATTATAATAAATAGTTAAATCCCCAGTCGGTTTGTCAGTAATCAACCAACCATTCGTATATCCGTTTACTTTGACATGTCTTGCACCCGGCGCTCCCAGCAATTCCCAAAAAGGTTCATATCCCTCGTCTAAAACCAAAAAATAAGGCGGGTTACCCTCCAAACTAATCCTATATTCAATGGGGGAAATTCTTTTATAAGAAACTTTTTGATTATTTATAAAACTTCCAATATCTTTGTAAAAATAAATATTTGGGACATTAAATTCACCAATAAAATAGTTTCTAACCTCGAAATCAAACTCAGGTTTAATGCCTTTTGAATATATTTTAAAATTAGCTTTCTCTTTTTCAACAGAAAAAAGATGAGAAAACTTGTGCCAACGCCCGTCAGCAAAAAGTATAAATTCGGCATTTTTTATATAATCATCTATTCTAAAAAGTACCAAAGCATCTGAATCTATCTTATATTCAAAACTAACAAGATAGGAACCTTTTGGAATTAAATTCTCAATTTGCCTTTCATATACAACAGCAGAATGACCAGAGGCTTCTTGCTGACCAGCCATATTTTCTCCAATTTCTCTTTCAATTAATATTTTCCTAAGGCCTGCTTTGATATTAATACTTTTTTTAGCGACTTCTTCTCCGTCAATAAACATATTTAGACCGGAACTATTGGCAACCTCATATATTTCATTTCTAGGATTTTCAAAAGCCATCTTGATCTTACTGGGGCTATCACTGCTCCAGCTAAATTCTTTGAAATATTCAAGTTCATTTTCAATGGCAGGAGCTAATGAAGGCTCTTGCCCTGCCTCACGAAGATATAAGAGATGATAATCAAGAAAAGAAATTATCCGAGAAGCATAAAAAAGTTTATCCTTTTCATCGAGACTATTAAAATATACTTTTATATTTTCGAGATCAGACACATAATCCTTAGAAGCTCTCGGACTTTCCCCGTCACGCTTAATCTCATTAACTCTTTTGGACATATTAACAAGAAGCGCATCAATCTTCGACGAAAAACTAGATGCTTTCTCCACGCACCTTTTCTCAGTCCATCTAAAAAGTGGGTAAAAAAGGCTTTTTGTATCGTACTTTATTTCTGGTATAAATACTTGCGGATTTATCCTAAATCCAAAATCAAAATTACAAGCCACACACTGAGGACGAAGAATTAATGAACTGTAGCGAGGATCATAATCAGAAATTCCAAGAAGGGACATATTCTTTGAAAAAGGATAATTTTCTACAACAAAAGAAAGGTCTGCGTTCGAAGAAATCAATTTATTTGATAAATATATTTTATCTTCTTTGTCATCTGTATCAAAAAGCATCCATTCTCCATATTGAGCCTCAAGGGTATAAAGCGAAGAAATCATCTCTTTTTGATCAACAAAATCAGAGCTTGTAAGCCCACTCGTAGGATAAATCACATCACCACGCCAAAGAATCTTATCTATTCCATATATTTCCACATATTTTTCGACCAGTTCAGGTCTTAGCTCAGCAATTGCTTTATATAAATTACGTGACTCTGTTGATCTTCCACCAACAACAGATCTGGCAAAAACGCTTTTGGGCAAATAATCAAAGCTATAAAAACCCCAGCTATAAGCATCTATGCCGCTATCTGGATCAACCTCGGGAACAAGAAGCGTCCTTTCTTCAGCATCCATATTAGCTCTAACATAATCATTCATCTTATAAACATAAGCAGGGATCTCAACTCGTGTAGTAAATTTTTTGTCAAACCTAAAAATATCGGAAAAAAAGTAGGGATAATGGTAAAGCAGAATTAGAGCAATTATTACAAAAGATATATAGCTTCTTACTTTCAAAAATATTTTCTTACTCAATAAATAACTGATAAAATACGAAAAAATTAAAATATAAGAAAACCAAAAAGCTCCGCCAAATTTATAAAAAGGGTTCCGAAACATTACAAAACCCGGTAAATGCTTTATCAAAAAAAGATATATCCCTCCAAAAGGAGGCTGTGCTCCTGCTGTAAAAACCATACTAACAATCATAAGGATTGAAGCAAAATAAATAATTTTTCGATTCCTTTTAGATTTAATCCTTGAAAATATCCTCTTAGAAATGATCCATAGAACAGACAACGGGGGAATTAAACTCAAAAAAACCGCGATTGGATTATTTAAATACCAGTTCGAAAAAGGATGGGCTGGATTATCATACCAATCAGGAATACCTTGAAATCTAAGCAAATTAAGATAGCTGGTATTTTTGCTAATCTCAATTATCCAATCTATCTGGCTTCCTATTCCTCCACGCGCGGCGACCTCGTTTCCAAAAGAAAAAAGATATCTTCTAAATACGGGGTATATCCAATAAAAATTTACAAAAACAAATCCTAGAAAAAAAAGAGCATAAGTCTTAACAATCCTAAAAATTTGGATCAAATCTCTTTTATTAGCTGCGGCAACAGCAAAAAATGCGGCAAAAACAACAATTGATAAAACCAAAAAACCATAGTTCGGCAGTACACCGCCGCCGTTTAGAAAAAAAAGTGTTAACGAACATAAGAAAGCGCCCTTTAGTATCTTATACTCGCCGCGTATTGTTTTAAAAAGAAAAAATAAAACCAGAGGCAGAGCCGCATAAAGAGAAAACTTAGCCCGCTCGGCAATGAACCAGGCTTGAAGTATATAAAAATTATAAACATACATAGTAGAGGCAATTAGCCTAAAAGGCCAATTCCGCTTTTGGGGCAAAATATAAGAGGCAAAAACATACATCGAAATACCCATTACAAAAAACCAAAAAATAAACGCTAGCCTCTGAGCCCATGCGAGCGACCCGGTCAAATATCCAAAAAAGGCATGGGGAAAAAGCGTTATCAGAAAACCGCTATAAAGACTATAGTTATTACCAAATTCATCAATTGGATTCCATGCATAGTATAAAGTTCTCAACCTCTCAACGGGATCTAAAAAAAATCCGCTATCGTGTCCGATAATAACCTCTCTTCCCCTCAACCAAAGAAGTGGAGTCAAACTTATCAAAAAAAGATAAAAAATTTCAACTATTTTTTGCCTTCTCATAATTTCTTAGATCACTAAACAAATAGTAATAATAGATCAATGGCGGATTATCATATATATTCTCGCGCATAAATTTTTTCCAGCTGGCAGACTTTTTGATATTTACCAAACCCCTCTTTTTTAAGGTATTATCTAAATTAAAAGCATTCCATAAAACAGCTCTCTGAACCGCCAAAGAATTTCTAAGCTTGCCCGTTAGCAAAAACGCCAAAAAGGCGATCTCGCTAAAAAATATGTTTAAAAACGTCATATAAAAAATTTCCATTCCTTGCGAATTCTTTAATATAGAACAAATCCTATTCTTAAAGGAGTGAAACTGTACAAAATCATTTGCCAAAGCTTTTGAGGTCTGCCCGCCTTTATGATATACCACCGCTCGCGGCTCATACTTTACCTTATATCCCGCATTCCACGCCCTCCAGCAAAAATCACTTTCCTCAAAATACGCAAAAAAATCCTCATCAAAAAGGCCTATTCTTTCTATCAAAGCCCTCCTAACAAGCATCGAAGATCCGTTGGCTGAAAATATATAATCGGGTTCGTTATACGAGTCCCTCGGCGCACCATAACCGCGGTGAAACAAAAATCCGCTTTTTGTCAAAAAAGAACCCGTACTTTGGATTTCAGCGCCATCATAAAAAAGTATCTTGGGTTGAACAACCCCAACTCCCTTCTCTGCTATAGCACGAACTAAATAAGTAAGAAGGTCCGGCTCAAGCTTTGTATCATTATTCAGAAAAAGAATGTATTTACCCCTCGCATATTTCACACCCACGTTATTTCCCCCGGCAAATCCAAGATTTTCTTTTGTCTCAACAAGCTTCACATAAGGGTGCCCCTTTTTTATATAGGAAACACTACCGTCGTCTGAGCCTTGATCAACAATTATAACTTCATAATTTCTATATGTATTTTTTTTAATAGAACTCAATACTTCTTTTAAATGTTTTTTGCCGTTCCAATTTACTATTAATATAGACACCAACGGTTTATTTTTCATTGTTAAATATTTGCCAAAGCTTGATTAACTATTTTTGTAAAGTCAAACCTGCGCGCTAACTTTATAGCATTTTTGCGATAAAAATTATATTTTTGGGCAGAATTAAAGATCTCTTCTACAGCCTTTTCAAAACCCTTTGCATTTTCATCCAAAATTATCCCAGCCTTATACCTTTTAACATCATCTGCAGTAGCAGCTACATTATTCATAATTACAGGCAACCCACAGGCCAAATATTCCCTAACTTTTAAAGAATCACCAAATTCTGTCCACGGATTATTTAAAGTATAAATTGCCACACCCACAGCAGATCTTGAAAGTATATCCAATACTTCTTCATGAGATTTACTTCCTTTAAAAATTACGGTCTTTTTTAGCTTAAGTCTCGCCACTTCTTTTTCTAAGAATTTTTGATAATTGCCGCTCCCGATAACAATTAAACGAATATCGCTGTATTTCTCTTTTAGTTTTTTAACAGATTTGATAAGAAGCATATAATTTATAGCGTTAGTAATATTACTTACAATTACCAAGTCGTGTTTATTAATTTTTGTAAGCGACAACCTCTTGGTTTTACTAAATTCCGGAGTATTTGGAACAAGATATATTTTACTTGGATTTAATCCTTGTTTTATTCGCTCGTTTACAATACGTGATGACACATTCCACACTTGGTCTGCATTTCTTGCTACAAAACCATCAAGGATATGATATAGATTATTAACCAATTTGTTAGCAAAACGCCGATGAGCATAATCCGCTGTATAAAAAATAACCTTATCTATTATTTTTAATCTTTTAGCTATAATGCCAGTAAATGCATTTAACGGATCAATTCCAATGTATAGATCTAATTTTTTTCGATATTTTAGTATAAAAAATAAATTTATAATTTGGTCTTGGATAAGTCTAAATGGCAATACCATGCCAGAAAAACCTAGTCTTTTAATTGTAGTTTTGTCTTTATGGAAATTATCTACTTGGCTTTTTGCTTCACCATATAATGCGTGTCTTATAAAAATATAGTTTTTATTCTTGTTTTTAAAATAATTACCAAGCTCCGTCCCTGTTCCATGTCGGTGAACACCTTTTTCATCAAATACTGCGTGAGTGGTTATAAGTATCATCGTAAAATAGTTTTTATAAACCCGCCGATACCAACAGCAGATATAAACCCAGCCGTTGCAATAATAGTTTCAAGTATACGCACAAAAATAAAACTAATCCCCAAAAATGGAAAACGTACAAATTTTTTCCAATTCTTAAAATAAGCCTTTCTAAAAAGTAAATTTCCCTGAATTTTGACCAATTCAGGATGCTTATTGGCATATCTAGCGCCAGCTTTAGCATAGTAGAATTTTTTTTGCAAAAGCTTTATAAGCGTAAAATCCGACTCGTCGTGATATAAATATTCATTTGCTCTACCAATCGGATATTTTTTACTTATACGATAATGCAAATCGTAATCTTCAGGTCCAGTAAGATTTATATCATAACCTCCAAATTCCAAAAAAACTTCGCGTTTAAAAAAACGAGCAACTTCTATTTTAAGATCACCCTCATACATTTCCCGTTCAAACCTGCGAACCCTTGCCAACCAGTTATTCCCCACCGTTTTTTCAGGTATTACTAATGCTTTATATTCTGAATTATTTATCGTTTTAAGACAATCTTTTGCGACATTTATCCCTAAATACATATCTGAATCCAAAATTACAACATATTTACCTCTTGCTTTTTGAACACCAAAGTTACGCTGCATCGAGCGCTCAGGTCCCTTATTAAAAACTTTTTCAGTGAATTTTTTAGCAATTTCTTTTGTCTTATCGGTAGAATTGTTGTCAACAACTATTATCTCCCAATCTTTATAAGTTTGCTTTTTAATACTTTGCAAAAGCCGCTCAAGTGTTTTTTCGTTGTTTTTTGTAGTTATAATAAAACTAATCATTATTTCTAGTATAATAGACTCATGAAAAATCCGGAAATAAGCGTCATCATCCCTGCCAAAGATGAGGAGAAATCTATCGTCAAATTATATACTGAGCTAGTGAACGAACTCAAAAAGATTAACAAATCTTATGAAATAATTTTAATAGACGATGGTTCTAACGACAAAACTTTTGAAATAATCTCTGATATCGCGGGCAAAGATAAAGCAGTGCAAGGAATTAAGCTACGGGGCAATTTTGGCAAATCGGTTGCCCTTTCGGTTGGATTTGAAAAAGCTAGAGGTGAGATTATTATTACCATGGACGCAGATTTACAAGATAACCCCAAGGAAATTGGGCGCTTTTTGCAAAAACTAGAAGAAGGGTATGATCTAGTTTCCGGCTGGAAGCAAAAACGCCGTGATCCCGCTACCAAAGTCTTACCTTCGCGTATCATAAACTTTATGACAAGAATCCTAACTGGCGTAAAAATCCACGATATGAATTGCGGATTCAAAGCCTACAAAACATCAGTAGCTAAATCGTTAAACCTCTATGGAGAGCTTTATCGCTTTATCCCTATTTTTGTGGCCAAACAAAACTATAAAATTGCTGAAATTCCAGTTAATCATCGCCCTCGAAAATATGGTAAATCAAAATATGGCTGGAGCAGGTTTATCAAGGGAGGTTTGGATTTGGTCACAGTGTTATTTTTAACCGCATACAACGCACGTCCCGGTCATTTCTTCGGAAGCTTAGGGGCAATTTCATTTTCAAGCGGATTTATAATAGGCTTATACATAAGCTATCTGAGATTCACAACAGGTACGATCCAGAATAGACACCCACTGTTATATCTGGGGATGCTTCTTATGATTATCGGGGTACAACTAATTTCAACAGGTCTTGTATCAGAGCTTATTATCTTTTCAAAATCTAAAGTTGACACTCAAAAATTTGTAGAAGCGGAGATCAACTAATCTAAATATTTCTCCAAATTTTTAGTATAGGTGCTCCTTGAACGTTAATCTCATAAACTGAATCTATATTATTTACTACATACTGATAACTTTCATTATCTTGCCCTACCTCATACCCCCAAAGCTCTATAATATATTCACCAAGTTTCTGATCACTACTAAAATATGAATTACTAAGACTCAAATCTGATCTAAGATTCTGAAACGGAAGTTCTTTACTCAAAAACAATATATTGGAAACCTTTGAATTAGGCTCTGCATTCTTATTAAGCCACAAAATGCCTTGTAAATAAGCATTACCAAAAGAGTTGCCCCAATATGGTATATTTTTATTAACAGCGCCCTTAAGTCCTCCTACCAGCTGGTTAAAGTAGACATTTTGGTTTGGATGAATACTAACCATTTCCCAAGCCATTGACAGCGCTACTACCGTCAATATAAACACAGCAACGCATTTAGATTTAATCTTGTTAAAAATAAATTGTCCGCCTAATGCTGAAGACAAAGCCATTGCCGGCAAAAATTCCATAATTTGTCTTACACCACCGTATATAGTTGCTGCGCCAATACTAACACGAACAATAGGAAATAAAAACCAAATTAAGATCAATAAATAAATCTCCCCTTTTCTTTTCAAAAGTCTGTAAACAGAAATTAAAAAACCCAACCAAAACAACAAAAGCATACCTAATGGGGTCGTTACAAATATATAATAAAGAGGGTAAAAATTTATTCCTCCAAAAATAAAGTCTCTATAAACTTCCAGATTTCTCCCGGATCCAACCTCAATATAATAAAGCATCATCTCCACAGTACCCACTAAAATACTATGCCATAGATAAGGCCATGTTAATACAAATACAGCAAAGGATATAATTGGAATAAAAATAAAACTTAAGTAAAATTTTATGTTATTTCTTAATTTACGGCGTGTTTTAATTAAATAAAGTAGGAGCCAAGGCAAAATTATAACTGGCACAAAAACTATATTTAGTTTTGTTGACAGTCCTAAACCGGCAAATACTGATGCCAAAAAAACTAGTTTGTAGCTCATATTTTTAATGGCATAATAAAATGTAATTATAGTTAAAGATATATATGAAGTTATTACTGGATCTTTAATATTAAAATGTGCTTCAGCGAAAAAAAGAGGGTAAAAGGCATAAAAAAACCCAGTCAAAAGCGAGGCTATTTTCCCAAACTCACGATAAGCAAAATATGAAACTGCTAATACCGATACAAAACTAATTAAAACTATAAACAAATTATGGGCTTCATAATCCCCCAAAATATGAAACTTTTGAAAAAACATATAATTAGTAATAGCGGCAAACAAATCATTTCCTGCAGGGTGGCTATATCCATCAAGTCCGCCTTCAATCATGTTTATATAGCCAGCACCATCCGCCTGATAAAAACTTCTTTTTCTTCCCGGCCATCCCTCCCAAACTGCTTCCTCATATATCCTTCCTTGCCCAACTTCATAGGGCTCCCAGTCTTGTGGACCTGGACCCGTTTCGGGATTTAAACTTGGATAATCAGGTAAGCTTTCGTAGGTATCTTCCCCAGTTAAAATATAGTGAAGATATGCCTGCCCTTTTCTAAAATGCTTTGCACTATCCCAATTAAGGCCATAATCCGAAAGCGTAAACAAGCTGATAATCAAAAACAAAAGAGGAAAAATCCAATAAACAATCCTATTTCTCATCCTGTTTATAAACTAGAGCCATCTGCCAAGGGAAAATAATTTTATGCTTCTTAATTTCCCAATTTCGCTCCTTAAGTACTTGTAAAAAGGCTTTTTTACTCCAAGCATTAACATGTTCAGGATGCCTACCCAGTCTTTTAATATACTTCCCCCTCAGGAGCCCAATAAAGCTGAAGCACGGCTCCCATGGAACTGTTATTAAAGCGAATTTCTTGGCAACTCTCTTAATCTCATCCAAAACCTTTTCAAATTCTTTAATATGCTCTATTACCTCAAGAGCCAAAACTAAATCAAACTCTTTATCCTTGAAAGGTAATCTTGTTGCATTTGCTTTTTTAAAATTCACACCTGGCAACTGCATTCTTGCATATTTTAAAGCGCCATTGTCAAAATCAACTCCCACTACCCTTCTTGGTTTAAAAAAACTTATAACATGCTTTAAATCAAATCCCTCTCCACAACCAACCGATAAAAGACTTTCCGGCTTTAATTTTTTGACCTCAGCGGCTACAGAATCTTGAAATCTGTCAATTAAAAATCTTTGCAAAGGATTTTTTGATGTATGCTTTTTTAAATTACTGCTCTTTTTCATAGATGTTTTCAATAAGTCTAAGACTTTGACTCCTGCTCTCTTCCCAATTAAACTTTTTGCTCCATTCTTTTGCACCACGGCAAAGCCTCTCGTATCTATCCCTATCCCGAAGCAATTCAAAAACAGCTTGTGCCAAAGCACTAGGTGTATTTTCATCAACCAAAACTCCCGAGTCTACTGTAATAGAATCAATAAGACCCGGAGATTTATAAGCCACAACTGGAGTACCCATTATATTGGCCTCAACATTTACAAGACCCCAGCCCTCACGCATAGATGGGTTGATTAATATATGGCAACGCCTAAGCAGTTCATATTTTTTATCTTCATCTACATAACCCCAAAACTTAACATTCTTGACCAAACCATATTTTTTAACTAAAACTCGCAGCTTACGCTCATATTCTTTAGTAACAGCCTTACCTATTACCCAAAAACTCTCTATCCCTTTCTTTTTAAGATAAAAAAAGCACTTAACAGCATCTTCAACACCTTTATCTTTACTTAAAGCACCTAAATAACTAATCGTATACTCACATTCTTTCAAATAATTTTTATATTTTGACACATCCACATCAACAGCATTATAAATAATCGTTATATTCTTTTCGGGGATACCCATTAAGCAAAGACTCCTTTTAGTTGAATTAGAAACAGTCATAAAAGAGGTATTCCTATAAAACAAAAAAAAGAGTGGTTCAAGCAAAAATCCCATTATCCCAACAACAATGCTGATAGGAAAAGGCAGAGGGTTCATAAACCACACATTGCGCGCTGTCTCATGTATGACCGCAATCTTTGGTTTCCTGCTAAAAAGCGGAGTGAAAAACGGTATTCCGTGAAATTCATCTACCAAAAAATCGTAACTTTTCCTATTTTTCAAATAATATAAAAAAGCAGCCGCCTGAACCCCGATATATTGATAGCCACGCCTAACTATCCTTACCCCATCAATTTCTTCCTCTCGAGGCTTTCCTTTTAAATAAGAGGAAAAATGCGTAACGCTGTGTCCGGCTTTCACCCACCCCTTCATATGTTCATGCATTACATATTCGGCACCTCCGGCCGAAGGATGTCTAAGATCTCGCCAAGAAAGAACAAGAATTCTCATGGAACTAACTTAAAATTTCTAAATTCATAATCCATACCATCATTAACCAAAAACACACTTAAGGTTCTTAATTTATCCTCAAGCAAAGTTCTTGTTGCCATAAATGGTTCATAATTTACTATTTCAAAAGAATATTTTTTCCAAACTCTGTCTTTATCAAACATGATCGGAAACTCTTTTGTCGTACCAGAACTTGTAGTTATCCTTATTTTCCCCCAGTTAAAGTCCAAGGGACACGATTTTAAAAAGGCATCCTCCAAAAGTTTATCGAAACGTTGATACCTATCCCTGATAGCTTCAGAATACTGATTAGCTTCTATCTCATAAAAAATGACCGGTTGGCCAAGCAAAGTCGATTTAGTATCCATCATTATATATCGTGCGTAAATTGGCTCAAAATAATCAATCCGCGAGTCTTCTTTTGTCTCATAGCTCTCAAAAACAGTTTTATATTTAGAGCCATCTATTGAAACCTTTATTTCATAAACGTTCGGGTTGGCATTCAAACCATTAGATATCCAAGAAAAACCATTAATCACCCGCTCCTCACCCAAATCCAATACAAGCTCATCGGGATTATTTCCAGGTTCTGCCTGCCACATACTATCTTTATAATAGCCATTATCAATAAGCTTACTCTTGCCCACATAAGGGAATATATTCGTATTTCCGCCGTATTTACTTCCCACTTCTAAAGAGGCTTTCTCTAAAAATCTCCTTCTTTGATTAGAATATCTAGAAAGTGTTTCATTGCAGACTAAATTGCTCTTCTTTTTCAAAAATCTGGCTTCGAAACTAAGCATGTACCTACCATTTGAAAAAAGATTGTGAGAACTTAAAGATATTTCTGGTTGATCGCCTAGATCAACTTCTTTCAAATCAACAAAATATTTTCTGACCATATCCGTTTTATCAACGAAATATCCTTTCTCATCTAAATCAAAAGCGTAAATCCCAGATAGTTCGTATTCTGAACTTAAATATTTCTTTTGCACCTCAGCTAGCGAAGATTCAAATAAAAACTCTGAATTCGGATATCTAATCTTTCTAAAAATATAAGATAAATCATAAATCCAGTCACGAAGGTTATTAACCTGAAAGAAATTATAGTAAATTACTGTTTTTCTGGGGAAATCTGGATATTTTTCAAAAACTTGAGTGAAAAAATATCTCGCAGGCCTATGTTTAATCAAATAAATCTTATATGCATTATACTGAATGGCCAAAAAATTAACAGCAATCAAGAACAAAAGAGTTATTCTCAAAAATTTTTTATTCCTCCATTCATAAAACAAAGCACCCACAAAAAGAACTAATCCAAAAATCTGATAATAATTGTATCTTGCCAGAACTCTTATAAAATCGAGGTTTCTGTTCCATACATATTCAGGAAAGGGCAAAACCAAACTCATAAAAAAGTTCAAAAGAATAAACCATAAAATACCAAAATAAACAATTCTTCTTTTATCTTTTTTAATCTTCAATCTCTCGATAAAAACTAAGACCACAATTACAAAAAAAATCAAAAAAATCAAAAAACCAATAAGCGGAATAAAATATTTAAAAGAAGCAAGTTGATAGATCTTTGCTTTTAAGGCAAATAAAACTAAAAAATCGCGCATCTTATAAAGCACGGGGTAAGAAAGCGTCTGTTCACCAACCATCCTCGAAAAATTATTTAAAGAAGTTACAAAGTAGTCTTTATAATTCCCACTTTGTATAAAGGAAATCCTTGCCTGTACTGCATCATCAGTAAGATCGGAAAAAAGATCCCCCAGATGAAAAATGCGAAAATAAGTATAAATCGATAAAACTACAAAAAGAGGAGCCAAATATCTAATATCTTTCAAAAAGCTATCCTTGTCTTTGCTAAAAATAGCTACGTAAAAAAAAACTAAGCCGAAAAGTACATAAGAAGTCTCTCTAAACAAAAAGCCTAGTATCATCAAAATTGGAAGACCGAAGAACCTACATATTCTTTTTTGTAACAAATAAACAGAAATCAAAAAAGTAAGCAAGATAAAGGAATAATATTGATTAAAAGTACCTTCAAAAAGTACATTAGAATAAGTAAAGTTTACAAACACCAAAAGGGCTAAAAGCAAACTATAAAACCTATCCTTAAAGAAATTTTTAAATACCAAATAACCAAAGACAGCTACCAAAGCATGCAAAATATTTGCAACCAAATAATAGCCCCATGGCCTAAGGCCGAAAATCAAATAAACAAAAAAATTGATTATTTGGTGCCCCCTAATGAGATTTTTTAAATTAACGTTGTGTAAAGTATTCTCGATCCCTATATAACCGTGAATATAAGCCAAATCAAAATTGTTAAACCAAAAAAATACAGTTAAAGACCACGAGGCTAAAACAAAAAGAAAGACAAATATTGGGAATCTATCTGGCTTTATCATAATACCTAAGAATTTTAAGTCTATAAAAAACAGCCAAAGTATCCCAAAGCATCTTATAAATTGTATGCCAATTTATTGCACTAGTACTTTTATTAAAAGTCACTTCAATGGGTGCTTCATAAATTCTTCTGAACCCAAATCGTCTGGCAACAGCAAGCATCTCAATATCCATTGCATACCGCTTAACCAAAAGCTTATCGATTATTTTTTCAACAACCTCACGCCTAAAAATTTTAATGCCGCTTTGTGTATCCGACAGATTAAGTCCAAAAAACACTCTAACCAGTAAATGATACCCCAAGCTTAATAGCTTCCTCTTAAATGGGTAATTTACGCGCGAAACGGGATGTCTCTTAGACCCTACTATTATATCTGCCTCATACCAAGTAAAATGCGCCATAAGCATCAAAAGGCTCTTGGGACTTATATCCATCCCTGCATCAAGAAATGAAATAAGCTCCCCATGCGCAGACTTCATTCCCATTCGAACAGCATACCCTTTACCCCGATTTTGCTCGTAGCTAATTATTCTTATCCGGCCATCTTTTACCTTTTTTGCTTCTTGCTCCGTTTTATCTACTTTCCCGTCAACCACAACTATTACCTCAAAATCTATAGTTTTGCCAAGTCCCTCTTCAAAAACCGAAATCATTCGTTCAAGATCTTTTTTTATAGTCTTTTCCTGCTTATAAGCAGGCACAATTATCGATAAAAGCAATTTTCTATTTCTTCCCATAAACTTTTAATTGATAACTAGCTAAGTATAATACAAGTAAAATCATCATAAAAATCATAATAGCCAAAGATATCTGAATCACCACCAAAAGGCTCTCGTGCCACAAACTAATTGCAATAATTTGTAAAACACTTGACAATAAAGGAACTGTTACAACTTTTACCTTCCCCACAGAAAGCAAAAAATTTACCAAAAAATAGTTTAAAGTATAAATCGCGATAAATCCACCCATCCAAAAAAGATAAGTAGATGCGGCTAGATAACTGCTTCCATATAAAACTCTGATTGCAAACTCAGGAAAAAAATAATAAAAAGACACAATACCTCCAGCAATTAAAAAAGTAGCAAAAAAAGTTATATAAAAAACTTTCCTATAACTCTCTCCTCTTGCCCGTCTACCCGAAACCGCAGGAAACATAACCATAGCAATCGGACTTGAAGCAAAAAATATTATCTTACCCAATGTCGAAAGCGCTGCATAAAGACCGGCATCATAGCCGGAGAAAAAATGTTTAACTAAGATAAGATCGGCAGTAAAAATAAAAGTAAAAGATAAAGCTTGAAAAAGAGCTGGAACAGAAAATTTAAAAAAATCAGAAAGTATTTGCCTTTCTGACACAACGTTTACCCGTACAGATATCAAGCGCCTTGAATAAAAAAAGGTTATAAACGTAGCAATAGCTAAACCCAAAACAGCACCACCGGCAGAAAAACCCAAAATTACAAACAAAAGCCCCAGAAAAAGCTTACCCAAAGCAGCAACCAAATTAATAGAAACCACTTCCTTAAACCTAAGAAGCCCTTGTACTACAGATTGATTAAGGAGGGTGCCTAAGCTGAAATAAGTTATTGGAGCTAAAAGGGGAATCAATAAAAAACTGTCAAAATGAAGAAATTTTGTAATCAAAGGAGAAAAAAATATTATAAAAAAAGCCAAAACTAATGCCAATATATTGATAAATTTATACAAACTTGAGTACAAAATTGATAAATCTTTTTTATCCTTTGTCTCAGAAACAAATTTTACTATAGATACGCTTGCTGACTGAGGAATTATCGCAATCATATAATAAAGTGAGAAAACGCTTGCTAATACCGAATACGAGCTTGGCCCCAAAGCTCTTCCCATAACAAGATGATATAAATAATTAATAGCATTTATACTCATACTCCCAACAACCATCACTATACCTCCGGAAAATAAAGTATTTTTTCTTAGAGTTTTAATCATCTCGATCATGATACAAAATATCCACTAAAAAAAAGTGCGCTGGAAAAAAAAAGCAAAAAAGCCGATATAAATAAGTATAATTTCTTAATAAAAGTTCTCTTTTCAAAAAACACACCAAGCGTTATAAACGCCGGGAAGATAACTAAAACATATCTTGGAAAAGACGAAAAACTTCCCGATAATGTCGGGGTAATATATGTAAACAAAAAATAAACACTATAACTTAGCCTTAATTTAACAAACGAATATATCAAAAGCCCTAAAAAAATAAGCCCAATAAAAAGCTCTAAAAATACGCGAAACACATAAGGCGGATAAAGCGTTAAATTCGGGATAATCTTAAATAGATATCTATAAAAAACCTGAGGCAGAATAACAAAACTTGACGATCTCTGCTCCCCAAAAATCTCAACAGTATTTAAAAAAATCAAAAAATCACCGGTACTTTTTTCTAAATAATACATATAAAAAACCAAACCCAAAGGTGCTAAAAATAAAATAGATAAAAGACCTTTAAAATCTTTTTTATCCTGCTTTTTGGCTACTAACCACCATTCGACCATCAAAGCAAAAAAAAGCGAAAATCCGACCAAGCGTGTTGCTCCCGCAAACGACGCTAATAAAGATGCCCAAAACCACCTGCGCTTTCTGGCGAAATAAAAACAAATCAAAACAAAAAACAAAAAGAGAGATTCAGTATATACACTCACTAGATAAAACGATGTGGGAAAAAACAAAAAAATCACAAGCACGCCAAAAGAAAACTTTTTCTTATAATCAACTCTAAGAAGCTTCCAAAAAAAAATTATACTCAACAACGAAAAAACGTTCGATACAAATAAACCGGAAAACAAATAAGCCATTAGTTCATTTTGCCCGGTCAAAGAAGCCAAAAATCCGATAATTTTTGGATAAACCGGAAAATAAAAATATCTCAATGGCCTATACCCCTCTCTTGCAATAGCCAAATAATGCTCTCCGTCGAAATTGGCCCAAGCCCAAACAAAAGGATTTTTAAGATAATTGTTTAGCCCTCCACCTAAAAAATTCTCCCCAAGCTTAATAAAATTAATGCCAAAAAAAAGTCCTGCAATTAAAAAAAGAAGCCACAAAAAATAAACCAAACCGATTTTAACTGAATAATTTCTATTCATTTTGGCTTTACTAATTTTTTATAAACTTCAAGTGTCTCAAGAGCTGCTTTTTCCCATGAATATCTTGCAGCATGCCGAATACCTCTTTCCGAAAGCTCTCTTTGAAGCTTTTTGTCTTTTACTATCTCGCTTAATTTATTGGCCAAGTCACGTGAGCCCTGCTTCTGATCAAAAGTAATAGAAGCATCCCCGCACACCTCAACCAAAGCCTGTGTTTTACTAATTAACACAGGGCATCCAGATGCCATGGCCTCAAGTGGAGGCAAACCAAAACCCTCATAATAAGAAGGTTGTACATAAAAAGTAGCCAAATTATAAATTGCCGCCAAATCTTCATTGGATATAAATCCAAGCCTTAAAACTCCTGCCTTTTCAAACTCCTTTGCCAACTTTTTAAAATGGGTGATTTCAGGATGAACCTTTCCCAAATAATACCGCAAATAATCTCGTGGACCGCGAATATCGTTTAAATTATTGTTTTCTGAAATATCCAAAGCGCTCTTTCCCACAATAACAAGTTTTAAACCAACTTTCCGTATAGCACGGATCAAATTAATCAAATTTTTATTGTAATTTATATCTCCCACATAAAGAATAAACTTCTGGGGTAATCCATACTTTTTTATTACTGATTCAAGAATTTTTCTATCCTTAATAATTTTATAACTTCTCGACGCGGCAAGATAAATAACATTTATTTTTTTCTCTTCAACATCCAAAAATCTCACGATATCCTTTTTTGAAGTTTGTGTATCAGTAATAATCGCCGAAACGGCTTTTAAAGCTTTCTTTTGTTTGTAAAAAGCAATGCTGCCTTTTATTCCTTTTGGATATTGCTTTGGGTAAATCAAAGGGATAACATCATGAATCGTCACAACAGTTGGTATCTTAAATGGAGTCAAAAGTGTATTAAAAAAAAGATCATAATAAGGATAATGAGCAATATCATACCGATTTACACGCGATGGTTCTGAAAAAAATGAAAAAACATCCACCCTTACCTGGCTCTTTAACAAACTCAAGCCTTCTACCAAATTCCTACTGTAAAATCCGATTCCACGAACACGATGCCCCTCCTCTAAAGCACCGTTATCAATTGCAACCTTTAACATTTACGAAAGATTATACCCCCCATCAACAATTATTACCTCACCAGTCATAGCATTGGACTCATCCGAAGCAAGAAAAACAAAAGCGTTTGCAATATCATCCGGTTCAACCAATCTCTTTAAATAGCTGTCATTAATCGCTGTCTCACGAGTTTTACTGTCCCAAACTCGGCTAATATCGGTATTTGAAGGTCCCGGGGAAACGCCATTAACACGGATAACCGGGGCAAGTTCCTTAGCAAGCGTCTTTGTAAAACTATACATGGCCGCCTTAGAAGCGGAGTAAACAATATTTCCACGCCTTCCGCAATATGAAAGACCGCGCACCGAAACTGTATTCAATATCTTCCCTCCCCCCATCTCAAGCATAACTTTTGCAGCTTCTTGAGAACATAAAAACGCCCCGTATAAATTAACCCTGAAAGTCTCTTCCCAATCAGAAAGAGTCAAATCCAAAAAAGGCTTTGGCCGGTCAACACCCGCGTTATTCACCAAAACGTCTATTTTCCCAAACTCCTCCAAAACCATTTTAAACATGTTTTTAACCTCAAAAGGCACGCTAACATCTGCTTTAACTGCAATAGCCTGCACCCCAAGTTTTCTAATCTCTGAGACAACCTCATTAGCCTCGTTTTCATTGACTCGATAATTAACCACAACAGATGCTCCATTAACAGCAAACTTAACAGCAGTTGCTTTCCCTATACCGCGCGAAGAACCGGTTATTAAACACACCTTACCCTTAAGTCTCATAACTATTATTAATTCTAGCAAGAAGTCTAATTCATATTCCAGTATTTAAAATATGAAATTGTATAATGCGAAGCGCTAAAGAAAGACCACAAAAAACCTCTAATCCCATCCTTAAACCCTTTATGCCTTATGTAAAGCGACAGAAAAACAAGAAAGGCTTTTAGAAAGGAGTAGTAAAACAAATAAACAAAATTTCTCGGAGCTTTACGTTTCTTAAGCGAAACGGCGTGTAAATCTGTATATCTATTAAGACGCATCAAGTATCTTTTTAAAGAAGGCGAATCAAAGTGCTCCAAATCGTTAAAAAGCCAAGAAACACCTCCGTCTATATCAATTTGTTCGTGTACATGTTTTGCAGGAAATATAGCCTTTCCCCTTTTGACAAGTCTGATTACTCCATCAGGATAAGCGCCGCCAAAACGAAGCGGCTTACCCAAAAAATAATTTCTTCTGGGTATGAAAAAGGCAGCTATCTCTCTGCCATCTGACTTTTGATATCCGAGAATTTTTTGATGTCTTAAAAAAAGTTTCTTTCTATCTTCAGGAAAAACGCGTCTTCTGATATCCGCATCGCTTAAATTTATAACCTCAACAATTTCACTTCTAAGCTCGCTGCTTAATCTTTCATCCGCATCAAGCTGAAGTATCCATTTGCAAGTTGCTTTGGAAAGTGCTTTTCTTTTCGTTTTATGAAAATTTATTTCATGAGGAACCTTGTAAACCTTTGCACCATATTTCTTTGCAATCTCACGCGTTCGATCTGCACTGTTCTCATCAAAAACAATAATCTCATCCGCAATATCATATAGAGAAGCTAAAGAATCGCCAATATTTTCCTCTTCATTCCTAGTAACATAAACCACACTTAAATTGCACATATTAGTTTGCAACTATCTCAAAAGCTACTTCTCCACTTGGAAAATAGATCTTCTTAACAATATTCGCATGATCAGGAATCTCCCCATCTGTACCAATTATAAGCGATCCGGGATAAGCAGGCTGAACAATATCATAATTGATATTCATAAATATATATTTGTCAAATGACCGAACAGTGGAAAAGCCGTATTTATCCCGTCTCGAAAGCTCATGCTCCTCCTGAAATTTATCGGGCGGGTATTTCAAATAAAATAGAAAAAGAATATAAGGCTGATCATAGCGATCGGTAATAACTATTCTCTTAACATCTTTTGCTTCTTTGTCCAAAAAAGTAACAAGTTCAGCCATACCATATTGCGATGAAAATGGATACTCCTTTGCCATATGCATCCAATACATAATCAAATATCTCGAAATACCCCATAAAAAAAGTGCTACAAAAACCACCCTATACTTTGAAAACATTTTATAAAGTCTAACTAAGCCATATGATGAAAAAAGAGTTATTGGTATCACCATATTCAAAGCACGAAGCGCGTGCGGTGACTGAAAAGTAAGCGCAGCGGGAATAGGAGCGATTAAAAGCCAGTAAATAAAAAATCCAAAAAACCGAAATTTCTTTTCCTTAAATATAAAATAAAAAGAAGCCAATATAAAAACTGATTCAAAAATATATAGCTGACCTGTTTCCGGCACACGATTTCTCTGAATTTCGTCACCAGACAAAAACAAAAATTCACCCCAATAATGCTCAAGCCAGTTTGAAATAAAGGCAAGGCCATAATTAACCGGCTTATTATGAAAAGCTTTAGCAACAACTCCGGTATAATTACCGTGTTCTCCTCTCTGCTCGTTTATTCGCGAAAAAGGCCCCGGATCCGAAAATAAACCAACGCCATAAGCCCTTGAGGTTAAAGCCTCGCCTGAAAATAAAGATGCCAAAAGAGGAATAAAAACAATAAATCCAAATAACCCGGCAGCGAAAAAATGCTTGAAAGATTCTTTAACCTGTTTTCTATTAAAATAAGTTAACCCAAAAAAAAGAAGCGGCGAAATAATTCTTGCAGCATGATAAGCATACAAAGACATTACAAAAGAAAAAATCGATAAATAATAATATATTCTTCTTTGTCCAGCCTTATAAAAACTGAAAACTCCAAAAACGATTAGTAGCGTAGCCACATTTGCTTCCCACGCCCCCCTTGAAAAATGGATATGCCAAGGTGAGAAAGCCAACAAAAATGAAGCTGCTAAAGCAAAACTTTCATCCTTAAACAAATCTTTTATAAGCCTATAAACAAGGTATATCGAAACAATACCAGCAAAAACCCCGGGCATTCTAACAACCCAAACATTTAGTCCAAATAAATAAACAAATGGGGTCGTCAAATAAACATAAAGTCCGGGCTTAAAATCATTAAACGACTGAAAATGAATTGGCAGAATATTTCCATGCTCGTCTCTTGCGGTTTCCAAAATAGAATAAGCGTTATACCCCAAAGCGGCCTCATCCGCATTTAAAGCGGGAAACTCCCATATTCTCCAAAGTCTGAGCAAAGAACCAAATAAAATTATTAGTAATAAATAGTACTTTTTCATTTCACCTCAACAACTCGAAAAGCAAGCGCTCCATCCGGATACATAATTTTCCCTACTATATCAAACTGACCTAAATCAGAAGAATCGGAAACCGGAATTCTTACACTATCCCCTACAAAAAGCGTACCACGCTTCCCGCGATCAATACTCCAGTCAATTCCTCTAAAAATAATTTTGTCAAGCTTTTCAACAAGCCCTACATCCAAATAATTGCTTCCAACAGACCGGTTTAATCCCTGATAATCTCTTGGATCAAAATCCTCTTTCAAGCCCGACGCCCAATAAAAAAGAAAATAAATATAAGGCTGTGAATAAGACTGCTGAACAACAATATCTTCATAATCATTCATAACCGGAGTAACCGCTTTTACAATTTCCCTATACCCGTATTCCCAATACTTAGCATGATGCACAGGCTGATGGATAAACAAAGAATCAAGGTAATAAATCAAACTCAAAACTATACTTAAAGAAACTAAAACAAACATTATTCGGCTTTTTTCAAAAATCCAGTCAAGCCCGAATCCGGCAACGAAGACCAAAGGAACAGCCATATTCAATGCCCTTACGGCATGTACCTGATCCCGCGAAAGAGCCGAAGGAAGTGGAGAAAGTAGAAGCCAAAAAAGTATAAAAAAAACAGGTTTAGTAATTTTTTCTCTAAAAAGAAAGTAAACTCCCACCAAAACAAGAATCAAGTCTGAAAAAAGCATTACTCCTGCGTTTGGCGTCGAATGCTTAAGGTTTTGCCAATCCCCATCAAAAAAAAGAAACCTGCCAGAAAAATGATTAAAGTACCGCCCCATTACTCCTCTTAAAAAATTATATCCTTCCGAATAATAAAGATAATAAGGCAGGCTTCCTTTTTTAACACCGCTCTCACTCAAAAATTCGTTCAAGTACTCATCAGGCCGCGGATAAGAAAATACACTAAAAACAGTCAGTCTTCCGGTTTTACCTTGAAAAAAACTTATAATTATAGGCAAAGAAACAATTACACCTAAGATAATACTCGCCGCCAAAAATTTTCTTTCAATTTTTAAAAGCTCTCTCCTATAAACTAAAGCTAAAATCAAAACAACAATGCCACTTGAAAGCTTAGCTCCCTGATAACAAAGAAGGCTAAAGGCAAAAAACAAAGAAGACAAAACTAAATACTTATTCTTTCTAAAAGATAATAAAAAAAAGTAAATAGCAATTAAAGTCAAACCTAAAGCTACATTTACTTCCCATGCTGCTCTTGAAAAATTAATAAGCCAAGGATTAATCGTAAGCAAAAAAGCACCAAACAAAGCCTTTCTGTCTCTGCCGAAAAACTCCTTCAAAATAAGATAGACCAAAAATATTGACAGCACACCCGTTAAAGCCGATGGAAGCCTGACCGAAAATTCGTTCATACCAAAAATAAATACAAAAGGAATAGTCAAATAAACATAAAGACCGGGCTTATAGTCCCCAAATGACTTAAAAATAATCGGCAATATTTCACCATATTCATCACGCCCTGTTTTTAATATCGAAAAAGCATTATATCCAAGAGACGCTTCATCAGCAGTTAGATGGGGAGGGTTTGATCCGATTTTATAAATCCTTAAAAACCCCCCAAAAATAAGCAAGAAAACTAAAAAAAGAGATGTTTTAGTTAATTTAATTTTCATATATTTCAAAAACGCTCTCTCCGCTCGGATAAAAAAAGACCTTTACTCTTACCCAATTTTTAGGAACATTGGCACTATCAGTAACCAAAAGACATTTTATGCCCCTACAATCAACCAAATCACCACTTTCAAGTTTAAAAAGCTTGTCATTATATTTATTAACAATGTCCCACTCATTAACAAAATAAAATTTGTCAAAAGAATCCACCCAAAACCAATGTGTCTGATAAAACCGATTTAGATTTTCATCCTTTTGAAATCTTTCAGGATCCCAAGGCCAATAAAAAAGAATAAATTCATGAGGCTCTCCGTACTTTTTTGTAAAAATAATTTTATCATAATCGGAATATACCTCTTTTATATAAGAAACCACATTTTTATACCCATACTGCCATGCCCATGAATAGTTTTTTCTATAATTACCAGAGTAACTAATCCAATAATTCAAAAAGCTTAATGCAATAATTCCAAAATACAAACCAAACCATACTTTATTATCCGTCTTTAACTTTGATACAAAATTTACAAATCCAAAAGAAATTACCATCATGGGAACAGGCAAATAGGTAACAAAGCGAAGAACGTGAGGCGCTTCTCTGGTTGCACTTGAAGCAATTGGAGAAAGAAGACTCCAGGTAAAAATAACTCCAAAAGCAAGGCTTTTTTCTTTTCTTTGTCTAAACAAAAAATAATACCCCAAAACAAAAAACAATGCGTCAACTGAATATAAAATTCCATGCCCGGGAACGCTAAACTGATAATGAGTCCCACCTTTTAAAAATAAAAATCTCGGATCAAAATGTCTTATCCAGTTAATACCAAATGTGTATATAAAATAAGTAGGTCTGTTATAAACCAATCTTGTTAACAATGTACCCAAGGAAGAACTTTTTCTAAACTCGATTATTTTTCCAATTGTGCCACTGTCAATAATTCCTACCCATCCATACCTGTCAAGGCCGTGAGAAACAAAAATCTGATATATCATTGGTGCAAAAAAAACTAAGCCCAGTAAAATGCTTGCCAAAAACTTAAACCCAAATCTAACAAACAACCTTTTAACTCGATAAAAAAATAGTGTACTTATCAAAAAAATCCAGAAAGGAACAAAAATTCGTGCCGAATTATAGGCCCAAACTGAAGCTCCTAAAAAAACAATGCCAAAAACAAAATGCCGGATATTTTCCTTTTTAAGACCATTTAAATAAAAATAAGCGCCGGCAGTAATAAAAAAAACGGCCAAATTTGCCTCAAAAGCGGCTCTTGATATAAACACCGTCCAAGGACTAAAAGCAACCAAAAACGCCGAAATAAAAGAAATGATCCTTGTCCTTTCTTGTTTTTCAAAAAGATTAGCGGTGAGCAAATAAGTAAAATAGACAGTACCTACTCCTGAAACCGCCGACAAGAGCCTTACAGAAAAAAGATTAAGTCCAAAAATATATATAAAAGGCACGGACAAATAAATATAAAGCGGAAGCTTATAGTCGCCATAAGCTCTAAATAAAAAAGGGAAATGCTCTCCCCACTCATCGCGCCCTGTTTTTAATATGGAGTAAGCATTGTAACCATGACTCACCTCATCCCAATTTAAAGACGGCGGCACCTTATCTATTGCATAAATTCTGACCAAAAAAGAAAAGACAAGCAATATCGCCAATACATATTTATTTAGTTTCTCAATGCTTTCCATAAGCAAATAATTTTTCACTCGTATCAACTATTTTATAGGCGACCCTACCGTCTGGATAAAAAATCGTCTCCAGCAAATTAACATTATCAGGTATCTCTTCACCCGTACCCACAATCAGCGCGTTTTCATATAAAAAATCTTCCTCTTCTAAACTCTTAAAAACATATTTCTCCAAAGAATAAGAATCAAGCTGGTCAACCCACCTTAACCCATCTTCCTCAAATCTCCACTTTTGAGCCTGCCGCTGGTATTCAACAGGGTCTTTCTTCAAATAAAATGCAGCAAATATATGCGGCTCGGAAACGCTCTTACTTACTATTATCTTTTCATAAAAACTTTCATGCTCGCTCAAAAAATCAAAAACCTGTTTGGTACCATAAATCATGTGGCGAGATCCGTAAACCGGCATTTGAACAAAATATTTCTCCACAAAAAATATAAAAAACAGCAAATAAGCTATAAAAGCTAATAGATGAAAAATTTTTATTTTCAAAAATTTATTTAACAAGTAAGACGCACCCAATCCACTGGCAATCACTAATGCCGGCAAGACTACCGCCGCTCGATTTGCCGCATACCCAGGACCGATAGATAAAGCGGCAGGAATAGGCGAAATCAAAAGCCAAGCTGCAAACCAACCGTCTCTCATAAAATCAAACCGCGAAAAAAAGTAAGCTATAAATAAAAACAAGAAAATAAAATCCAAATAATAAAGAACTCCAATCCCCGGCATCATCCCGTATGTAAACTCACCCGCCCCTTTCGAAAATAAAAATTCAGTAGAATAATATGATAAATAGTTATCCACAAAAACTTTTCCGAAATATATATATTTATTATTAAAAAATCTTGCAACAGGCTCAGGCATTCCACTCGTTAAAGCGACAAACCTTTCAGTGCTCATATTTGAAGAGGATGAAAATATACCTGCTGTCGCGACCCTTGAACCCGCCCCTCCCAAATAACTTAACACTGTCAAAAAAGCAAAAAACAAAAAAGACATAACAAAAACAAATCTTTCTTTCCTGTTATTTCTTAATTTAAACAAAAGCATTAAAAACAAAAAAGGCGTCACAAAACGAGCAGAATGATAGCTAAATAAGTTTAGCCCCAAGATCAAAGAAGACAAAAAAACAAAACGCCGTCCCCCCTTCAAAAAAAA
Source organism: Candidatus Woesebacteria bacterium (assembly GCA_013374835.1). Taxonomy (GTDB): domain Bacteria; phylum Patescibacteriota; class Microgenomatia; order UBA8517; family UBA8517; genus UBA1430. The sequence goes on along the minus strand of CP055307.1, from coordinate 557,865 downwards.
ATATATGCCGCTGGTTATAAAAAAACTCGTAAGATTAGCCTCAAAGGCACCCCTTGAAAGCGCAATATGCCAAGGCGACACGGCCAAAAAAAAGCTTGAAATTAACGCTTCCTTCTCATTTTTTCTCCACTCCTTTACAAGTAGGTATGTAAAAAATACACTCAAAGTCCCTAATAATGCGGCTGGAAGCCTTACAGAAAACTCGCTCAATCCGAAAATAAAAACAAAAGGAACCGATAAATAACCATAAAGAGGCATTTTATAATCACCAAAAGACTTAAAAGACAAAGGAAAGCTTCTGCCCCACTGATCTGCGCCTGTTTTCAAAATCGAATAAGCATCATACCCAAAAGAGGCCTCATCAGGAGTAAAGCCTGACGGATATTTATCTAACCATAAAATACGAATTATAGCGGCCACCGAAAATATTAAAAAAAGATAAATTTTTCTTTTCACTTTCTACTATTATAATCAATTTAATATACCTCAACCACAAGCCACGCAATTTCCCCGTTGGGGAAATTTATTGTACTTAAAATTCTCGCATCAGCTGGATCAATATCTTTTATTCTTACTCTCTCAGGAGGTCCGGCAAAAATTGTATTTGATAAATACCTGTCTTCAGGCCAATAAATTGGCCTGAACTCGTAATTATCAAATCCCGCACCTTCACCTAAAAATTCTCGGCTTTCCTGCACTAAACGCGCTTGAGGATGATATCTTTCAGGCGAGTATTTGTTAAAAAACAAGAAAAAAACATATGGCCCTTGATATGTTGTATCTACAACCACTTTTTCGTAATTAGTAGCAATCGGACTAATCGTCTCAACAAGTTCTTTGTAACCCCACTGCCATCCAGAAGGCCCTTTGTAATTAACCCTTGGAGAAAAAAGATAATACCCCCACAAATAGCCTAAAAAAAGGTACAAAAACAAAATACAAAAAACGCTTCCCAAAAAAACCCTCCAAACCTTATCAAAATTTATTAAAATTCTCCGATAAAATTCAATAAACCCAAACGAAGATAAAAAAACCAAAGGATAAACTAAATTAAAAGCCCGCCTTGCATGTACAGTATCCCGCGTAATAGCGGCAGGAATAGGAGCTAGCACCATCCAGCCTAAAACAATCATTCTGCTTGTTTTAGGCATCTTTTTTAAAAACATAAAAGCAATAATTATAAAAAATACATCAGATAAATAAAGCATCCCCATATAAGAAATAAATTGCCTTGGGTCATACGAAGGACCGTAAAAAAACAGAAAACGAGGTGAAAAATGCGTTAAATAGCGGTCCAAAAACCCAAATCCGTTTTCGATAACCGACCCATGAAATAAATTGTAACTAAAATCCGAAGCGCTCGAGGCCTTCATCCTTCTTTCATATTCAACCGGGCGGCTGTATCCGAAAATTGTAGTTTTCTCAATCTTCTCTATATGCCCTGACGAAAAAAGCGGTAAAAATATCGGTAAAGCAAAAAGCAAGGTGGTAAAAGTAAGATTCAAAATTGTTCGTTTACTTTGACCAAAAAAATTTTCTCTATAAACCAACAAAAGAAATATAAAAATAAAAGGGACAAACAACCGCTCTGCAAAATAGGAATAAACAGAAAGCGAAAAGGAAACAACAGATAAATAATAAAAAAACTTATTTTTCTGAGCATAAACAAACGAAACAATTCCCAAAAGCGTAAAAAAAGTAGCAAAGCCGACATCAGCCCCCCCTCTGGTAAACTGAATATGCCAAGGGCTAATGGTTAAAAACAAAGACGCTATAATCGCAGATTTCCTATCAAGAAGAGCTTTAACCAAAAAATAAAAACAAACTACCGAAAGCGATCCTGTTAAGCTCGGTAAAATGCGAACAGTCCACACACTAAGACCAAAAATTTTTACAAAAGGAACGAGTGCATAAATAAAAAGGGGCGCCTTATAGTCTCCTACTGAACGAAACTGAAGCGGCAAAAGCTCTCCATACTCATCACGTCCGGTCTTTAGTATCGAATAAGCGTTGTATCCAAAGCTTGCCTCATCCCAATTCATGCTCACGGGTACTTTTGTGATTAAAACCACCCTCATCAAAAAGGCTCCGAAAAACACTAAGCTCACTACAAAAAAATCACTTTTATATATTCTTTTCAAAAATACATTACGCATTAACGAATAACCGTTGGATAAACATAGATGTAATCATGAACAAATTTTAAAAATTCGTAAAATCCAAAAAACACTAAAAAAATAAAAACCCTTCTTTTTTTATCAAACAGATAAAAAACCCCTTTCGTAGCCAAAAAGCAATAAAGTATTACAACAGGTAGCCTCACAAAAACATTATATTCATGAGAAACTACTCCCACAGGGACAGAAACAGCTAAAAAAAGCGCTACAAATATCTTTTTAAATCTTAAAGTGCTCTTTAATAAACCGGTGATCATTAACGGCAAATAAAAAAGTGGCATTAAACCCACAAACCCCAAACCTCCGAAAAACAAATAATGTGCCTCAAAACTGTTTCCCATCCTCACAAAAATTTGTCTTAACCCATACGTAAGCTTATTTTCAAACAACCGGACAAAAGGGATACCCGATTCTATCAAAACACCTCTTTTGTAATTTATAGTCTCTAAAGCTTCCCTGTCAGATACACTGATAAATCCGTCAGGCTTTGACACTCTTCCATTAACAGTAAAAATAAATGCAGGAGTAAGAATAAATAAAAAAATTGTCGTGAGTAAGAATTTCATCGCTTGGTTTTTTTACTAGCAGCATTGGACTGAAAGTTCGAGGTCTTTTCAAACGTTGTCTGAAAAAACAAAACATATAGATAAAAAAAGAGCACAATCTGAAGAAACGACAAAAAAATCATAAAGCCAGGATTTAAATAAAGGTTCTCCCATATTTTCAAGTTTGGCACCCAAAATAAGTGATACAAATTAAATAAATGAGTTATCGAAAGTGTTAAATAAACAGGCAAGACACGTCTTTTATAAGCTAAAAGCATGCTGGCCATCAAAAAAAAAGGGTATAAATACCGCTCGTGCATCCTGGTTAGAAACAAAAATGTTATAAACGAGGTTAAAGCTAGCATATAAAAGACTCTCCCCTCGTCAATTTTCTTAAGACGCGGTAGCAAACCGAATATCAACCCCAGCGAAATAAGATAACCCCACACCCTCGCTGCCAAACCAAAAAAAACCTTAGAATCATAGGTCTTTCCGTGATCGACTAACCACCAAAAATTAAAAGCATTTGCAGTCAGATAGCCTATCTCTCCGGGTAAGATTCTGTTTTTATAAAGATTCGCCAGCCAAACAATAAAATCATATTCCGGATGAAACCATATCGATGTCAAAAAAACCACCAATAAAGCCGCACAAAGAGAAATGACCCAGTTCTTTGCCTTTTGCCTTTGCCTCAAAGCAATTAGAAAAAAAACCGGAATAAACACAAGTAAAGAACCTTTAAACAAAATTGAAAGCGCAATTAAAGCGCTAGATAGGACTAGTTTTTTGTTTAAAAGTGCAATTAAAGAAGCCAATCCGATCAAATTAACAATCGCATCAGTTTGCCCCCAAATCGCACTGTTATACCATACAATCGGGTTAAAAAGCCATAAGCCCGTTGACATTATAGCCCACTTTTTATTTCTATTTCTTAAAAATAGATACATTAGATATCCTATTGCAAGATCCGAAATTATGGATGGCAGTTTAACTAATAAAATCATCCCACGCCTCTCCCAAAACCATACAAAAGCAGATGGAAAAACACCAATAGAATGATTTAAGTAGCCTGAGATATCTCCCACCGCTTCCCAAATTTTTCTTAGAAAAACAAAAAGTAATATATAAAGAGGCGGCTGATTAGGCGCCGAATAATCCCAACTGTCAATCTCATAGAAACCATTTAATCCGTGGCTAATTGCAGTCTCACTCCAGGAAATATTGTTATTTAAATCGCCATGATAACCCCAAAAAACAACAAGCAATCGAAGTACAAAAGCAAAAAAAATTAAAAAAAGTAATAAATTATTCTTAATTATCTTCATCTTATTCTCCAGTAAACAAATAATAAGCAGGCTCGCCTGAAGGAAAAGTTATAACGTCAACAAAATGTAGCCCCCGTGGAATTCTTTGAGGCTCTTGAATCAGATTGATTTTAACCTCCTTGGCAGAAGCAAGATAAAGTGTCTTATCGTCAATTATCTGAGGCCATTCGTAAAAGCCTAAATCAACCGGAGACCCAAAGTAAAACTTGTCAATAAAAGAAACCTCACCAAACCCAGGTAAAACTGTTTTATTTTCAATAGGAAAATTACTCTGCCACTTCTCGGGCGGGTATTCATACCATCCGGCAAAAAAGACCCAAGGAGGCTCGTCATAAGTGGTGATAATTATTTTCTCATATTTTGCCTCATTACCTTTAAGCGATTTTATTGCCTCACCTAAACCCGCATGCCACCAACGCTCAGAATCGTAAATATAGTGAAGCCAATAGTTATGCTGGTAGCTAATAAAATTGGTCAAAAGCAATACAAAAAGGGTTAAAAACAAAAACTTATAAAAAATTCTATTTTTATATAATAATGTTAAAAACCCCCAGGAAGAAAGAATCAAAAAAGGAGGCAGCATCAAAAAAAGCCGCGTTGCGTGGTTTCCTCCGTCTCTTGTTAGTGAGGAGGTAATAACAGACAATCCTATCCAAATTACAAGCATTCTCTTTGCTTTAATATTTTTATAACTCCCAAAAAAGGCTATTGCTCCGAAAAGCAAGCTTAAAAATTCTACTTTGTAAAACTGCCCAACACCCGCGACCGAATGCCTGAGATTCGGATCCCCATTAACAAACAAAAAATCGCTTGAAAAAGAGGTCAAAATATTTCTAATTATCATATCGGACCAAAAAATCACCTTATTGTGAAACACTCGGGAAATAAACGGCGGCACACCTGATCGCGCATCAACAGATCTGTCATATCCAATCTCGCTCTCGAGAGTCGGATCTGTAAAAACGCTAATATAAGAAAATCTCTGAGATGCGCCCCCAGAAATCAATATCATGGGAATCGCAAAAAACAAAATAATTAATAAAGAAAAATAAATATATTTTCTTCTAATTTTCCTAAAATCATCAAACCAGTTTAAAACGATAAAAAAAACAAACAAAGGAACAAAAAATTTGCCTGTACTGTAGACCCATGGAATTAAGCTAAAAAACAAAGACGAAATAGGTAAACTTTTGTGTACTTTGAAAGATTTCAAAAAAAAGTAAACTGCAAGAAGTAAAAAAAAGAGCATCTGAGTTACCTCAAAACCGGCTCTGCTATATTGAATTTGCCAAGGAGAAATAGCCATTAAAAAAGAGGCTGCAATAGCATGTTTTCTATCCTTTGTAATTTCATAGACTAAATAGTAAAATGCAATCACACCTAAAACACCAAAAATAGCTGCAGGAAGTCTTACTCCCAAAGGACTTATACCAAAAAAAGCAACAGTCGGCACAGCAGAATAAAGATAAACAGGGGTTCTCCACTCGGCCAAAGAATGGAAATGAAGCGGCATAAAATTGCCATAATAATCCTTGCCTGTTTTGAGTATTGAGTAAGCTTGATAACCCACATCAAGCTCGTCTCCAAAAAGCGATATGGGAGCCTCTCCAATTCTCCAAAACCTAAGGAACAAAGCAATTACTACAATTAAAAACAAAATATATTTTTTCATGTAACAAAATACCAATTACCTAGATCATAAAAATAGACAAGCTTAATCGAAATATATACTAAAAAGATTATAACAGCCAGCATATAAGCACGAATAACAGAAAGATTTTTTTTGAGCAAATAAAGACAAGTCAAAAAAATTAAAAATACAACATTAAGCCTAAAAGAAAAAACATACTGTTCAAACCCTTCAATTCCAACCAAGCGGTGGAAAGCGGTCCCAAACGGAATAAGCGCAACCGCACTAAAAGAAATAATATCCGCCCGCTTCCAAAGTTTGTACACATAAGAGGAGAAAATAATAATTAAAAAAGGATAAAAAGGATACCGATACCATCCATATGACTCGCTGCCGAAAATTAAAAAAACAAAGAGATACGAAACAACAAAAATTAAAGGAATAAATCTGTTACTAAACCCATTTTTTATCTCAAGACAAGTTACAAAAAAGGATATCCAAAAAACTATAATCCATCCATCCGTTAAGTACCTCAGATTTGTTATTTTGTGCTGCATCAAGGCCGAATAAAATATTTCAGCACCCGCGCCAAAAATTCTTTGAGAATTAGCCTTTAATACCGCAAAAAAAGTATCAATTCCGAACAAAGCCCCATATAAAACATAACTAATAAAAAATAACAAAAAGGTTAAACCAGCAATCTTTAGGTGGACAAATTTCTGTTTAGAGTGCCATAATCCAAGTAGAAACAGTGCTAAAATCGATGCCATCGAAGATAGCTTGACCCACATTGAAATAAAGCACACCCCATATGCCACAAAAAGATATTTTCTTTTCTCATTACTTACATACTCATTAAACAAAATAGCCGTTAGTAAAAAAAGTGGCACAAGCGCATTTTCAGCCAAAACAAGTCGGGAAGAAATAACCAAAGACGGTGTAACCGAATATAAAATCAAAGAAAAAAAAGCAATCGTTTTTCCATAAAGCCTTCTTGCCAAAACATATAAAAGTATGCTACTAAAAAGCGCAATCTTAAGCATCGGACGTCTAATAATTATTACCGAAGCGTCTTTAAAATCCCTTACTCCTTTTAAGTATCCATAACCACCAATCATCAATCCGAAAAGTGGCGGATGATCAAACCACGGCTTATCGATAGAAAAAGGCTCTCTATTGGGATCTTTATTTTCGTCATATATACCATCTACGTTTATTCTTTGATAATCGTGGCTTTTGTATGCAGAAAGTCCGGACCAAGCAATTGGGTATCTATCTTTAATCAAGCTTATCCCAAGCCATGCAAAACTGTACTCATCGGCCGTTTCTCCTGGCAATGGAACGCTTGCATATGAAAACTCACGAAGCCTATTGCCCAAAAAAATTATCAAAACAGTTAACAAAACTTCCCGCCAATTTTTTATAAAAAAATTCTTTATTAAAACAAATTTTTGAAACTTTGCCATTTTTGTCCCGCCCAAATTATAAAATTAAATAAATAAAACCCCGCTCTTCCATGATAAATTTTTGCAGACGGAATAAGCCTTCTCCACTGATTTTCGGGATTAACGAGTCTCTCGCCACTTTTACCATGAAAATGAACAACTTCTGAATGAGGCACATAATATACTTTAAGCCCCATTGTCCTTACCCTCCTGCAATAATCTAGATCTTCATAATACATAAAAAAACGCTCATCTAAAAATCCGACCCCCTTCAAAGCATCTTCAGTAATCAAAAAAGAGGCGCCAACGAGAGCTTCAACTTCACAAACATCTTTACACTTGGGTGCGTATTTGTCCAACAGGCCTTTTTCACCCAAAAAATATTGCTTGAAAGCTCGCCACTGCGTTGGAAACCTCATGCAAGATTCCTGAACACTCCCATCCGCATTATAAAGTTTTGATCCAAAAACCCCTCCGTTAATCCTTTGCTTTGCTGCAGAAAACAGCGCGTCAAGAGCATTTTTCTTAACAACAGTATCAGAGTTTAAAAGCCATACGTACTTCCCCAAAGCCATCTTTATACCTTGATTATTAGCTTTAGAATATCCCTCATTTTTCTTGTTAAACAAAATTTTAACCCCCGGATGGGATTTCTTAATTTTTTTTAGACTTAAGGCGTCATCTGATCCGTTATCAATAATAATAACCTCAAACTTTGCCTTCGGCTTACTTTTATAAACTGAATCAACACAATTAGAAACCAGATCAGCGGTATTATAATTAACAATAACTATACTTACATCCATATCTATTCTATTTCAAACTTGGAAAAAACCGCTTCGTCGGAAATTTTGCTCTCCTTTTTCTCTGTCTCTCGAGATTTTAAAGAAACATCCCTCTTTTTCAAAGCCAGGTGTACAACACGTAAATACCCCGGATGCTTTAAAATTCTTTTTATTAAATTCTTTTTGTGCTTATTAAAAAGACTATCGCTAGTAATATTTTTCCAAACAAAAAGAAGTTGGTTTCTCTCCTTAATTAAATCCATAAACCGTTTGTTGAAATGCTTTTCATTTATAACGGATTCATGTTCATGAACAACGTGTGCCCTTGGCTCCCATAAAATAATATATCCTCTCTTCCACGCCCGGTAAGACAAATCAATATCTTCCCAATAAAAAGGACTAAAAACTTTCTCATCCATCCCCTTAAGTTTTAGCCAAATTTTTCGCGAGTAAAGCGCACTTCCCCCATTGGCCCAGAAACTAATGCAGGAATCGTTTTTTTCCTCGAGCCCATCGAACACAACAAACCCATCTTTAAACCTCCCGGCCGCAGGACCGTAACCTTTCTCATGCAAGGAAACTGCAAAGACGCTCTCTTTTTTAAAATGCCTTACCGCGTGTTCCAAAAAGTTTGCACTTGGAGACACATCGGTATTAAGAAGACAAACATATTCCCCACGAGCCTGATTTACGCCCATATTGACACTTGATGAAAATCCTCGATTTTTTTTGTGTTTTATCAACCTTATCTCGCCCTTTAATTTCTCCAAATAATCTAAAGAATCATCTTCCGATGCATCATCTACCACAATCACCTCGGATATCATATTTTTAGAATACTTTTTCGCCTCAAGAACTTGGGGCAAATTCTTCTCCAGAAGCTTTCTTCCGTTCCAATTAGGTATAACAATAGAAACAGCGTTTATCTTCATTTTTTTCTTGCTTTAACCACATTAAGCATCCCAAACCAAAAAGTCTTGTCAATCTCTATCGCAAATCCAGCATCCTTAAGGTGTTTCGATAATCTATTTTTTTTACTAAAAGATTGAATATGACAACCATCCCAAATCCTAGCCCACCAATAATTTGTCAAAAAAAACCATACTATACGAAAAAGCGTACTATCGGTCGGAACCAAAATTATTACACACCCACCCCTTTTCAAAACCCTTTTAATCTCAGATATTACTTTATACGGATTGCTAACATGCTCCATAACTTCAAGCGCATAAACCGCATCAAAATAATTAGCTCTAAAATTAAGTTTATGCGCATTCCCAACCAAAAACTTCATATTTTTTCCTCGCCATTTACTACGAGCCCAATTAATAGAATCTTTCAACACATCTATCCCGACAACCTCCTGAGCATGAGTAGATTTTGCAATTTCATTAGTAAAAACACCGTCAGCACAGCCAATATCAAGGACACGGTCACTTTTTTCTGAAAGCGAAGATACTACACTAAATCTTTTTTTGTGCCAAATTCTTTGCAACAAATTTCTTTTAATAGACCTATAATACCAATCGGGTGGCACCTTCTCATGGAGATTTGCTGCGGATTTTATAGAACTATTCATTTAAAGCCTCTCTTTTCTGAACCACAATACTACCAAAATTCCTACTTTCAATTATTCTTGAAACAACATCCTCACCCGCCACAGTCTCATCTAAAAATCTTTTTGGTATTCCCTCCATTGGCTCCAAAATAAGATAAAACAAATTAACATCCTGAGAAGTCTTTTCAAGATTATTGCCAAGTCTTCCAACCTGGTCTCTCCCGTGCCAAAAAGGCAGATATCCGTATCGGGGCTTACCATAAAAATTATATAAGTAAGACCACACAGTATTCACCCACAAAGGACTAGTCAACGTATTTATTGAAAAACTAGCTCCATTTGCTTCATTGTAAGTATAATCAATAAGAGGAATCTGCTTCGAAAGCACCATGTCTTGCTGGATCGCAAAAACAGTTTGCCCTTTTTTATTTTCCCGAAAAATCATAGACAAATTCCCGAAAACAACAATCAAAAAAACAAAAAAAGCAATTTTTTCATATCCTCCCGTCCACCATTTATACAAAAAAATTGCAACAATTATAGAAACAAAAGGAGCAAGACCTACAAGCAGAAAGGGTGTGCTCTGTCCACCAACCGAAACAACACTTGCATGGCTTAATAAAATACTCGACAAAAAAGCTTTCCATCCAACGCGTTTTTTATTTAAAGTCCAAATACTATATAAAAGAAGTGTAAAAACAAACCCCGCACCCCACCAAACATTCCCGGGATATGTTGAATAAGAAAAAAGTCTCCCCAGCTGATTTAAATAAAGAACCAAAATATCCCCAAAACTCTTCGCAAACTTTAAAGACTCGCCATTCGTAAAAAGACTCAAAATACCGATGACACCTCTAAATCCGAATTTAAACTCTGAAAGTATCATTGTCGATAAAACAACAAAAAGAATCGTTAAAAACAATAAAAATTCGCGAAGTGAAACTTTCGATCTTGATACAAAAAGCCAAAAAACAATAACAAACCCATGGTATAAAAGAAAAACTTCAGCTTGTATTGATATACCAAAACCAACTGCCGTTAAAAATGGTCCCCAATAAGTTCTTTTATCTTTTTTATGCTTGAAATCGTTAATCCATATCCAAAGCCCTAAATAAATTAAAGGAACGCTTACAACCCCAATAGTCGGATTAGAAAGCCAATTTGCATATTGCGTTGCTTCAAACGAAACGGCAAACAAAAAGGCTGCCAGAAAAGACGGACCTTTTTTTCCAACAAATAAATAGGTAAGTATATAAACCAAAAAAACTACCGAGGCGTTAAACAAACTATTCCAATAAGCAGCGTAAACTGGATTTGCACCCAGTAAATAGGGAAATACAAGATAGTAATAATATAATACCCCATGATAAAGCCCCGGTGCTGAAGCAGGCGGTCCCAAAATCTTAAAATCTCCCGAAATTATTTCTCGAACAACAAAAGCATCTCTCGCCTGGTCATATCCGAATGTCAAAGCATTAGATGGTAAAAAAATAACACGCAAAATATATGCCAACAAAAAAATAAAACCTAGTATTAATAAATCTCTTTTTTCAAACATCTACTTCTTAAAGTATAGCTTCAATTTATCTGTCATTCCAATTGCCTTGTAAGTCAAAAGGGAAATAATAATTAAACCGGCGGACAAGAAACTTACCCATACGCCCAAAAAAAAGGATTGCGGTTTGTATACAAATTCTACCGTATGCCTTCCATGTTCAATCGGTATTGCACGAAAAGCATAATTAGCTCTTATTATCTCTGTCTCAACTCCGTCAACATAAGCCTTCCATCCCGGGTAATAAGAATCTGATATAAAAAGTATCCCCGCCGAGCCGGTATCTACATCAAGAATACTTCTTTGGTAATCATAATAAAGATAGGAAACACTCTGCCTCGTAGAAAATTTAGCCAAATTTAAATATACTTTTTTATCAAGATAAATCTTATCTCGGAAATCTTGCTGTAAAAGACCCGTCAAAACATTTCCATCTTCCACTACTTCCCAATCATAAACCATAAAAGCCCGAGGAAGAGAGTCTTTGTTTTCCAAAATCGCGGTTGATCTGTCTTCAAAAACACTCTCAAATCGATTTCCCATAAACTTGACAGGAATTTCTCCATTTTCTTTCAATACAAGAAAATACTTTGTATTAACCAAATCTAAAATCCTCGACGTTTCATTATCAATAATCCCATAACGACTCGCAGGGCTTGCCTTAAGATTTTCGGAATTAATAAAGGCGATAAGTTTTGACATAAACATCGGTCTCATAGTCTCATAGCCCCCGATCGTCTCAAAACCATAAGCCATCTGAAAATTAACGGGCATCGTGTCAACAGCGAGCATGCGAAATGGTTTATCCTGTTCTTTCAAAAAGGTAATTACAGGGGTATCCGGATATATTAGCTCTCTTTTAGAAAAAGAAGTAAACTTCCATCCGAATCTAAATAATTCAAATACGCCTAAAAAGAAAATCAAAATCAAAACAGCGCTTTTATGCCTCCTAAACAAGTTGTATCCTACAAAAAAAATAAAATAAATAAAAAATGGTAAAACAAGGTTTCTCAAAGCAATCCGAAAATGAAAATCGTCAAAATGATAATAAAGATAAATACTACCCAAAACAAATCCAAACAAAAGCGCGAAAGTAGATACAAACCCCCAGCTTAAATAATGTAAATTTTTTCTATAATAATCAATTGCATATGAGGCACAAAGACAAAATCCAAAATTCGAAACAACAAGCGCCCGATGCGCCGAAGCAGCGCTCATCCCAAACACCCCCTTTTTCCATAAAAAAATCGATAAAGGCGTCGCAAAAGAAAGCACCAATGATAAAACTAAAATTGTAAATGAAAATAGATACATCCTCTGCTTATAAAATGCCTTATTAAAAAACGAAGAAGTGGCTAAAACAAATACAACTATTCCAACATAGCCGGTATTTGAAGTATAGTCTTGTGGTCCCCAATAATTTCCTGTTGAATGATTGCCGAAATAATCCGGAGCAATAAAAGTAATAATCTTTGACCAAGGCAAAAAGGCCCATTCAAAAGGATGCGTTTCATAAGTCCACTGGGAATGGTAAAAAAGTTCAATTCCAGGTAAAAGTTGGAATGCAGATAAGCCAAACCCCAAAAGCATAAAAGCCCCCCAGGCGAAAGACCTTTTCCAAAAGCACCTCCCTTTACTAACAAAAATCCATAACACCAAACTAACAATCCCCGTATATAAAATAGATTGCGGATACCCGGAAACAACCTGCAATAAAAAGGCAATAGCCCCGCCGCCCAAATTTGCTACGCCACCCCCCCTAAACCATCTATATTCAAAAAAAAGTAAAAGCGGAATAAAAGAAACAGCAAGCGTATGCCCGTTCCATTGTGACCAAATCAAACTGTATCCACAAAAAGCAAAAAACACCGATCCAAAAACCGATGCCAATTTTGAAATTCCTATCTCTCTGATAAAAAGATATGTGAAGGCAATCACCAAAACATGCTGGAAAAACACCTGAAGGCTCCAAGCGTTTATATCATCAAACAAAAAATACAAAAATAAGGTCGGAGAAAAAGCCGCCGATTGAAAATTTGCCAATAGAGGAAGGCCGCCTAGTATATGCGGATTCCACAAAGGAAGCTGGCCTTTTTTTAATAAATTTGCCGCAAGCACCTGCATCGGATAAATATACGAAGGAATGTCTGCCAAAATCGGATTTTTGACCGGAACACCCGCAGGAAAGCCCCATTTATAATCAAGCCATGGATAGTAAACCCCCGTTACAAAATCCCCGGGAAAAGGATAAAGTGAAAGAAAAAAATATTTCCAAAAAAAAATAAACGGCAATAACAGCGCTATCAAAAAAGGCCAATACTTAAACCAAAAGTTTGGCAACTTTCTTACTAAAGACTTCATAGCTATATCTTTCACTTTCCTTTTGGGCAGCCCTAGAAACCCTATTATATAGTTTCTTATCCGTAATTATCATCATAGTTTTTTCAATAAGTTCGCTCTTTTTCTTCCACAAAAATCCTGTTTTTCCATCTTTGATAATTTCAGAATTTCCACCAGCATCAAAACAAAAAGGTACCGATCCCGAGCTCATTGCTTCAACAGTTGTAATTCCAAAATGCTCAACCCTCATTGGTTCAGAAACAGGATCGACACCATATCCGCTTGCAGACCAAAAAATTTTAGATTCTTTATATAGATTAACTATTTCGGAAAAATCCGGACTCTCCAAAAAAGTCACTGGGTAACCATCTGCTTTTTTTTTCAAATCTCTCAAAAATTTTTTCGAACCCACCTCGACTCCTCCTGCTAAAACCAACCTAAAAGATGTCCCATATCTTTTATGAAATCTAATAAACGCATCGACAAGCTCGCCCTGAGCTTTATTTTGGGTAAGAAGAGAGAACCGTCCGACATAAAAAATAACATCCTTCTTTTTTCTGCTCGGTCTAAAAGATACTGTATCTACAGGAGGATAAATAACCTTACTCTCTATTTTAAACTCTCTATCAATAAAACTTTTTGTGAAAAAAGAGTTGCAAACAACATGTTTTATACGAAAAAGCTTCATTTTATTAATTAAACTACCACCCGCTACCCCTTTAAAAGGAAACTGAAAATGAATAATATTATTTCTTGATCTCAAAAGCGGGATACTTCCGTCCGAAAGCCAAAAACAAACATCATATCCGTCCCCTCTCTTTACATCAGGGACTATTCTAATATTTTTAAGTTTAAGACCAAATCTTTTACGCAATTTTTCAAGAATTGATTGATCATTCCATTGAACATCTACATTAAACCCCATCTCAGATAAAACTTGAGCAAAACTCATACTATAACGCTCTCCACCTCCAAGGCTGTCAAGATATGGGTTAACGATACAAGCTTTCATTTTCCTGCCTTTCCCAAAGCTTTGCGTAACTTATAAATCTACTATAAACTTGATAAACTGCCATAATGATGCCCTCAGGCCCATCCAGAAAAGCCATACCCCTGATCATTCTATGCCAAAACTCACGGATCATCGCACTCATAAAACGGATAATGTTCATTTTGGGATGACCGGCTTTATACATTAAATCTGCCTCAATCTCGCTCCACATATTAGTCTTCTCAACCATCTCTCTTAATGATTCATGCTTTAGATGCCTAAGGGGCGACTTTAAATACCCCATGCCTCCCTCGACCAGAGGCTCTTCATGAAGCTCACCTTGCCATTTTTTCAGCTTTTTTTTTCTAAATAGCCTCTTTACATAATCGGGCCAAAAACCACCATGCTTAAAAACTTTTCCAAAAATAATATTCTCACGAGGAATAGCATAAAAATTATAATCAGTATTCCCCCGAATAACATTTTGTATTTCTCTTCTAAGCTCTTTTGTTACCCTCTCGTCTGCATCTACATAAATAATCCACTCCCCTCGCGCTTGCTCTGCACCTATATTTCTCGCCTTTGCAAACTTAGCAGCTCCCTTCCATTCGTGTACAACCACTCTAGCACCAAACTCCCTAGCAATCTTTCTTGTCGCATCTTCAGATCCCTGATCAACTACAATTATTTCATCCACCCAAGAAAGAGAGGAAAGAGTGCCTTTTATCATTTCTTCCTCGTTTCTGGTTATAATAACAGCGCTTATTTTTACTTCCATCTCCCTTTACCAAACCTTCTTAAATAAAAATCAAGCACACCCTTTTTCTGCCATTCTCTTCCATTAAACAAAACTCTTAGACTTTCTTCAATCAAATTATATTTTGCCTTTAAACTTGCATATTTCAATCCAAAATAAAGCCTATTTCTCATAATAAAATAGTCGTGCAGCGCGCTCCCTATTCCCGAACTTCTTGAAACCTTATGCCAAACTACAGAGGTCGGAACATAAAGTATCCGCCAACCGAATTTTCTCATCCTCATACAAAGGTCTACATCCTCAAAATACATAAAATATTTCTCATCAAACAACCCCACTTCTTTAAGAGCACTCGCTCTCAAAAATACGCATGCTCCACTTGCAAAATCAAGCTCACAAACTTCGTCGTATTGCCCTTGATCAACTTCATCTACTCCGCGATTCTTGCCGTAAACATTATCCCAATCGATGCTTCCTCCAGCAGACCAAATCACACGCCCAAGATCATTTTTTTTGTATCTTTTTTTGTGGAATTCATAGCCCTTTGCAAAATAAATCTTAGGCGAGAGCACACCTACCCTACTCTCCTTCTCGCCATACTTATAAAGCTCACCAATAAACGAAGGGTCAACGTAAGTATCATTATTAAGAAGAAGCACCCAATCTGCATTCTTCTTTAGCGAATATCTTATACCAACATTGTTTCCACCAGCAAAACCAAGATTCTTCTTGTTTTTAATCATTTCTATATTTTTATATTTTAAACCTGAAAGCTTATCTGCTGATTTATCTGATGATGCGTTATCAACAACCACAATATTTAATCTAAAATTTGCTGCATTCAACTTATCAATACTTTTAATGCACTCTAGTGTATCAACATAATTATTCCAGTTAAGAATCACTACGAAGATTTTTTTCATCTAACCTTAAATTTTCTTTTAATTCGTTCTTTTATCCCAGCACCTTCCTTAATCAACGAATCGGCACTCCAATAATGAAAATCGGATTCCGATCTTTTAATCTCTGATATTACGCTTGATATTTCGGGCTTATGATCTTTAAATTTATCCATTTGCCAAGCCTTAAGATAAACTACAAATTCACTTAAAGCTTGAAGACCAGCAAGAGCCAGACCGTGGATGCCGTCTTTATGTCCCGAATTTGCAAAATACCGGCTTAAAAATTCAGCCGAAGGCTTGGAAATCAAATCTCTCCAGTTAAATCTATATCCTCGGTTATGCAAATCTTCTGCTTGTTTTGAAGTATATCTGTTCAAACGACCAATATACTGCTCAATGCTCTGATAATTATGGTGAATTATTGAAAGATCCTCCCTCGCCTCTATATCAAAGCCCATACCTTTTGTAAGAGGCACCGAATGAATTACCTCACTCCAACTAACATAACCTTTTCTAAAAAGCCTTATATTATAATCGGGCCACCACATACCATGCTTAATCCACTTGCCAAATATAATATTTTTTCTTGGAATCCGATAATAATCAGCTTCGGGATTTTGAAGTATTTCGGATATTTTTTTTAAAAGGCCCGAACTAAGCTCTTCATCTGCATCCAAAATAAGCACCCACTCGCTCTTAGCTTTAGAAATTGCAAAGTTTCGGGCAGGTTCCACATATCCTTTTTTCTCATACAAATAAACGTGAGCGCCATACCTTTGTGCAATCTCACGCGTTTTGTCCTCAGAGTGCATATCAACAACAACAATCTCGGAAATTAATTTTTTAGCACTTTCTATAAGACGAGGCAGATTCTTCTCTTCATTCAGAGTATTAACTACCAAGGTTACACTCGCCATTAATCTTATTTTACTCCAAATATTTCGACCTCACTATTCTCATAAATTTTTTCGATTCCAAGCTGCTCCTCACCAAGTCTCGCTCTCTGGGGCTTCACCCAATAAATATAATCTATATTATTCTCCCTCAAAAAATTCCAAACAAATTTATGATCCAAACTATCGTAAAATTTAATAATCTCAATCTTTCTTTTACCCCAATCATAGCCCATAATATCTAAATTTATTTCGTCCTCTAAAAAAACATGATTTTTAGAAAAAGCCGACACATATGCCGTTGACGTATATAAATAAAGCGGCCTGGGAGCACTTCTCTCGGCTTCTAAAGCAGCAATATTATCAAAAGGATACGTAAAAACAATTCCCTTTGGTTGCTCTGACAAAAATTTCAAAGCCTCAATTTCACCCCTACTTAACATCGAAGGAGGATTTTTCGTCAAATAATGATTCTTAAGAGTGCTATAAGTTGTAGGAATTGTAGCAATAACTATTAAAAAAACAGCAAAAATGTTCCTATATTTATTTCTTTTTTGAGATAAAAACTTATCTATATAAATCCCGGCATATATCCCGGTAAAATAATTCGAATAATAAAAAAACTGTATAGTATTCCACGGCGTTCCCTTTTGCAAAAAAAATGTAGGCAAAAAAATACCGCCAACAATAATTAAAAATAAAATCATAGAAATTGGATATATCTTTTTTATATCAAACCTCTTTAAATTTCCAATCGCCAATAGCCTTGTACCCATGTTGCCGATGATAAAAATTAAAAACGCTAAAAAATAAGCTGGGGTCATTTTTAAAAAATTTTGAGCGCTTTTATAATTAATCATTGCCTCGCCATATCGCATCCAACCAACTCTGTCCGTCAAAATCATCATTGTCTCCAAAAACCAAAACGGTTTAATAAAAATAAGACTAGAAGACCCTCGATTTAACGGCATAAAAAAGAAAATTGCCAATATAATAGAGAATAACCAAATTCTAAGATAAGTAAAATCACGGTTCAACAAATATTTATAAATACCAGTCATAAACAAAGCCCCAAGAATTAAAATTCCAGAATAAACCTTAATTTGAACACTAAGACCTATAAGAATTATTAAAAATAAAAAAAAATGTCTTTTAATATATAACTTTCTCTCAAGAATAATTAAAACAGTAAGCATAATCACCAAAGAAAGAGCAAAAGGTGGATTAACAAGTGTCGAAACCGCTTGTTGAGACCAAAAAACGCTTTCACCATCAAGCGTTCTGCTTCTATATAAAGACACCAAATACCCAAAACTTCCTCCAAAAAAACTGAAAAAAAGACTCCAAAAAGATGCACCCAAACCCTTCCATTTATAAACAAAATAAAAAGTACCAAAGCCTATCCCGAAAGCAATTAAAACAGGCATTAGCTGAAAATAAATGTTCACAATAGGAATTCCTGTTACTTTATGCAAAAAAGAAACAAACAAATCAAAGCCAATGTGGTAGTTTTTCAGCCTCTCTCCAGAAAATATCGGCATTCCCAGACTTTCTCTTACCAAAGACTCAGAAAGAGCAATATGCCAAATGCCGTCATGGCCATTTGGTCCCCAAAATCCCATTCCGTAAGTATAAGTCAACCCGCTTCGGACCATTGTCAGACTCAACATCAACGAGCCTAGAATTAAAAACCCGATGACAAAAATTCTGCTTTGCATAAATTTCATATTGAAAATATCGAACTTATTGTTTTCCTGACATCCTCAAATATTCGGCTTCCATACAGAAAAATTATCAGTAAAGAATAAGTCATAAATCCTATCAATGGCAAAATAATTATAGAAAAAAGGGCATGTGGCAAAACTTCTCTAATTATTAAGACCACAAATCCCATGATAATAGAGGCAACCAAAGGTTTTATAAAACTCTCCAAAATGGAAAAATTCACATACCGTCTAGCTAAATAAATAACTACAGCCGAACTTATTCCAACTAGACCATATCCACCAGCCGCGCCGACAACTCCATATTTCAAAGCCAAAAATGGGACAATTGCAAAAGTCAAAGCAGTCCACATAATCATAAGTTTAAAATGAAGGACAATTCTGCCTATCGCATTTAAAAGATTTGTAAGCTGTGTAGAAATTGAAGCAAAAATAGTGTTAACGGACAATAAATACAGAGGAATTAGAGCAGGTTCCCATTTATTGTATCGCGGCACCAACTCAACAATAATAGGGGCCATAAGCACAATTCCTATTATTGTTGGAAAAACCAAAGTCGTGATAAAAAAAATAGATCTTGTTACACTGCGCTCAAGGTGTGCCTTGTCATCCTGCATCCTCGAAAAAGCCGGAAAAGTCACTTTTGTAACATTATCCATAAAAAACCTGAGCGGATACTGCGAAAGCCTCTGTGCCGTGCCAAGTATTCCTACCCCTGCAGGTCCCAAAATACCACCCAAAAGTACCGTCATTCCGTCATCCTTAAAAACAGCCAAAAAAGTATTTGCCTGGTACGGAAGACCGAAAGAAAGGAGCTTTTTCAAAGAACTCTTAGAAAAAGCAAATCCCGGTTTCCACGGCTCAAGTATATAAATAACTATAAGCCCAACTGCGCCGCGCACCAAAACACCGTAACTAAAGCTTCTTATCCCAAACCCCTGCCACGCGAAAAACACAACAACCAAATTGTAAACAACAGTTTCCAATACCTGTGGAATTATAAATTTTCCAAACTCAAGCTTTCTCTCCAAAAGAACGGAAGGAATGCTTTTTAAAGACGACATCAAAAATGATATACCCAACGCATAAAGAAGAATCAATCCTTCCTGCGACAAATTATAGTGTCGGGAAATAAAAGGGCTCAAAACATAAAGAAAAGCCAAAAGCGTTAAAACCAAACCCTGCTGAACCAAAAAGGTGGTTTTCAAATCAGCTTCTGTTAATTTTTCTTTTTTCTGAATTAAAGATGCAGCAAGCCCTACATCGGAAAAATAAACCAAAAAATTAACAATAGCAGAAACAATCCAAAAAACGCCAAACTGATACTCATCAAGGTAAGCCCAAAGAAAGCCCTGAGAGACCAAAGTAATTAAATTCAAAACAAACGTCCTTCCTGTTAACGCTAGCACCCCTCTTACAGCACGCTGCTTTACGGCGTCAAGACTTATCTCGTAACTTGGATCCACACGATTTTGGATATCCACAGAATAATTTTACCATTGATAATGTAGAATATCTTTAAATGAACATTTTTGTCTTTTTAACGAGCTTGTTTTGGCCGACAGATCTCGCATTAAATAACAACCTTTCGAACTTTATTGAATACTCAGTCTGTTCTGTGCTTACAATGATAAGCTTGCTTCTTGTTTCTAAACAGCCCAAACTAAGCGCAGCCATTATGCTTCCAATCCCATTCTTAACACCCAAACTGTCTATTTTTCTTATAATTATCTTTTCTCTACAGCTGGCACTCAAAAGAAAAAAAATATATTTTTTCTTTTTAATATTATCTTTAACAATATTTCTAACCAAATGGCCGGAATTAAAAGGCGAAACAATTTTTAATTTAGATTACGAAAAAAAGCAGGAAGTAATAAGAAACACCAGGCTTTATAACAGTATAGCTATGGCAAGACTTTTTCACAACAAACCAAGAATAGTAATAGACAAATTTAATATAAGGTTTTTTTCTCTAATTGATCCGTCAAACTATTTCTTTCAATTCCACCCCAGAGAAGGTTTAATTAATAACCAAAACCTTCAAAAATTCCCTTCACTCGCCTTAATTCCGTTCCTAATAGCACTCATTAATATTTCTTCGAAAAACAAAAGCGCGCTCGTATATCTTTTTTCTGGAATAATAGCTCTTTCGTTGTTAAACAATTTTGACAGGCACGACTTTATTCTTTTTTCCCCAATGCTTCTACTAATCAAAGAAGGTTTTGAAATTACCTTTAAAACAAAATACAAATTGCCTTACATTACCGCTTTTCTAATTTTTACAGTCTTTGAATTAACTAGAATATTAATAATATGAAAAAACACGAATTATTATTTCTCTTATTATCTATTGCACTGGCTACTATTACACGATTTTATAAACTTGGGGAAGTTCCCTCAGGGCTTTATTTGGACGAAGCGGCACAGGGATATAACGCTTTCTCAATTTTAAAAACAGGAAAAGATGAATTTGGCAAAAGCTTTCCAATAATTTTTAGATCTTTTACAGATTTCAAAACTCCTGTTTATATCTATACTATAGTTCCATTAATCCCCATTTTTGGTTTAACAAAATTTACAGTAAGGTTTCCTTCCTTTTTTGCAAGCATACTCACAATTCCAATTTTATTTCTTCTCATCAAAAAAATTTCTCCAAAAAAAATTTCTCATAATATAGCTTCGATTTCAATTCTTCTGCTTGCCTTGTCTCCTTGGCATATTCTTTTCGGCCGCACTAATTTCGAATGTAACCTAGCCCTCTTTTTGTACCTTACAGGCTTGTATTTTTTTTACGTCTCCATTGAAAAACCCAAAGCATTAATTCTAAGTGCTATATTCTTCGCCATCGCAATACCCGCCTATCACTCTCAAAGAATAATAACACCGCTGACACTTTTTTATCTTTTCGCAAAAAACAACAAAACGCTTTTTTCAAAATCTCATAAAAAAATTTTTCTATTCAGCTTAGCAATAGGTTTGCTTCTACTTCTTCCTACACTTAAAGTCGCCCTTACCCCGGGTTTTCTGGCTAGAGCCTCAGGTCTAAACATCTTTACGCGCATCCCGGCAGGTTATTCTGATAACCAAAGAAATTTAATTGATCTTTTCGCCAACAACAAAATTCTTTTGCTGACGAAACAGTTTTTAGCTCTTTATATCTCCTACTTCTCACCCAGAAACATGTTTATTTTAGGAGATTACGGAAAAAGAAGCTCGTTTCCAGAACTTTCTACCTTCTTTATTTGGCAATTTCCTTTTTATATAATCGGCCTTTACTTATTAATAAAATCAAAAAAACTTGGGGAAATCAAAAATCTTACGCTTTTACTTTTAGCAATTTCGCCTCTTCCTGCAGCCGTTACCCACGATCCATACTCCACAATCCGCGCATTGCCCCTTGTAATACCTCAAATAATAGTAATAAGCCTAGGTATAAATTGGCTTTATTCTAAATTATTATTTAACAAATTTACCAAAGTTGGATCTTTAGCAGGATTTGCGGTTTTATTCACTTATTCATTATTAAAACTGCAAAGCTCTGCTATTATTCTTAACGAATATTACCGCGCAACAGACTGGAATTACGGATGGGAAGAGGTCGCAGACACAATCAAAAACAATCTTAATAAAGATCTGCCTATAATTGTCGACAACACCCGCTCGGAGCCTCACAGCCAATTGCTTTTTTTCCTGGAGTATAATCCTGAAAATTATCAAAAAGACAATCCCCTTAACCTTCAAGAATACTACACAAATATGAACAGAAACAAAAATAAAATAATCGGAAATATCATTACAAGACCTATAAATTGGGAAGAGGATCTTAAAAAAGAAATGTATTTGATAGGAGACGAACTAGCTATATCAACTCAACAAATTCAAAACCACAACCTTACTCTAATCAGAGAAATAAAATATCCCGATCAAAGCACTGCATTTAGGATTATCAAGACAAACCCAAAATCCACCATCTCGGCTTTTTAACGACTATAAATACTAAAACGATTATCGAAAATACACTTATCAAATCAGAAACCAATCTAATAGCATTCTCACTCCAAAAAAAGTCAATCCTATGCTCACCAGCAGGCACTTCAACACTAATCTGCCCGTAAATCTCAGTCGGCCGTATAGGGATTTCAACTCCATCAACTTTCGCACCCCATCCTGGGAAATAAAGACTTCTAAACTCAAGACTAGTATCACTAGGAGACTGATAAACAAAATACCACTCAAGATTGTTTTTATTTATAGCCTTTGTCACACTCCCTTTTTCGATACCGTACTTTCTATCAAATGGTTTGGGACGCGATTCACTCCAAATAGGCAAAAGCAAATAATCCTCGCTATAATCTTTGCTCTCAAAAAAACGCTCCAAATAAACTTCATCATTTTTATAAACAACCTTGCTAGGCTTAAAATAAGAATAATTAATTATAATCGCAGCAATAGATAATAAAACAGCAAAAAAAGCTCCTCTTTTTAACCCATTAATCAAAAGAGCCGTCAAAAAAGATGTAACAAACGTTGTAAACATAAGTAACCTCCATGGAAATTGAATAAAATCAAAAAAAGGAATAATCTGCCAAATAGGGTAAGATCTTATGTTCATAAAAAACACCAAAACAAAAAAAGTTAAAGGCATTAAAAACCAAAAATATCTATATTTATCTCTCAACAATCTTCTAAAGTTAAAAGCCGCAAACAAACATACTAAAACGATAATTAAAAGGTTAAGAATTCCAATCTGAAAAGATATCTCATCTCCCTCTCCCCAAACCGAGCTTCCATACCCCCAGCTCGGTAAAATAAGCTGCTTGATAAAAGGAAAATGATCAACTAATAAAAACGGAGTTTTACTGCCTACATATCTCTGTTCAACCAAGGCAGGAATAATCCAATAAAAACAAAGACCAATAGCAAAAACAAAACTAATTACATACCTTTTTAAATCACCAAACCGGACACCCATACAAAAAAGCATCAAAACGGAAAGTGGAAAAGCAAGTACCCAAAAATAGTTATGCGTTAATATAAGAACTGCTATTGAAAAGGCTGAGAAAACTAAATATCTGTGGCTTTTCTCCTTATAAAGCTTAACCAAAAAAAACAAGACCAAAGGAAAAAAAGAAAGAGCAAGCGCTTCTCCCATAGCGCCTCTTACGTAAATCTGAACCGCCCGATACGGGGTGTACAAAAAAAGCACGGATCCAGCAAAAGAAGAGTAGCGATCAAAAAACTCTCGAAGAAATAAAAACATAAAAACAAATCCGCTAGCAGCACTCACCAACAACACCATCTTAAAACTAAGAGTCAAACTCCCAAAGATAAAGTAAAACAAAGCACCCAAATAAAATGGGGTTAGATAATAAAAATTAAATAAAGGATACCCGCTTCCATACATAAAATCAGGACCCCATCTCGGTGGAATCTGCCGAGATTCTATTGCCCTATACATCTCATAAATATCTGCTAAATGATGAAGATCATGGGGCTCATAAAAACCAGATTTAACAAGTGGAAGCACAGCCGGCAACAAAAAAATTAAAAAAACAAAAAAAATTAATCTTTGTACCATAACACTTTATTTTTATTAATATAAGCAATGTACAAAAAAAATAAAACTGTAAAAGAAATTATACTTAGGCCGTTAGCAAAATCTCTTATTGGCGTATTTTCAAAGCGTCCCCTCACAATATATTTGCCCTTTTCAAGATTTAGGGCAATAAGTCCGTTATCTTTTTGAATTTCAAACTCATAAAGGTTGTCATTTACTAATATTACCCACCTAGGAAAATAAATAATTGGTACCAAAATTCTTCCTTTCTCATAAACTTCCGCATCAAAGAAAAAATAATTGGTTCGATAAACAAAATTTCTTATGTCACCAAAACCTGATTCAAAAAAAGGTTTTTCAGGAGCTAATTCTTCTGGCGCTCTGTCAACCGTAACAGGCAAATAGTCCAATGGAGCCGCCTTTCTTTGAATATCAAAAAGTTCTCCTGAAAGTTTTGTTTCATCGGTCTCGGAATAAAACAAGTGCTCCGGCTTAAAATAAGAATAATTAAAAAAAACTAAAGCCACCCCGACCAAAAAAATAAAAAAATATCTAAATACGCCCAATCTTTGAAAAAGATAACCAGCAGACAAAGAAATTAAAAAAACACAAATACCAATAAACCTCCATGGAAACTGCACATAAGAAAGAATCGGTATCAAAAACCACAAAGATGTGGATCTCGAATGTGCCATAAAAAGAGCAATAACGGAAGAAGCTCCCAAGACAGCAAACAAATAGTCCTTATAATCATGCTTTTTCAAAAACAAAAACCTAATAATAAAAACTGTTCCGCCTAAAAACAAGCTGGCAGCGTGAACCATCCCCACTTGAAAAGACAAATCATCGCGGTCTCCGAATATCGAAGGGCCAAAACCCCATTCTCTATCCCAAAAAAGCTGTCTTAATGACACAAAATGTGCATGAAATTCAAAATAATCTCGAGTAAAAAGATCATCCTTTATAAGACTTCTTTCAAAAAAAGCAGGCACCAGAAAAAAAGATGCCATACCCAAACCCAATACGCCCGACAAAAATAGATCCTGTAAAGCCGAAACCTTTCTAAATTTAATTATCCAAAAAATAATCCATAAAACGCTAAAAGAAAAAAAAATCATAGTCGAGATATTGTGTGTCATAAAAAGAAACGCTAAAAAAATGGATGATAAAGCCATCCATTTAAATTGCTTCTTTTCTATCAATTTATAAAGCGAGTACCAAACAAAAGGGTAAAAAGCAAGGGCGAATGATTCGGCCAATGCGCCTCTTACATAAACATTCAAAGCCCTATATGGAGCATAAGCATAAAATATAGAGGATAAGATACCAATCAAAACTCCCCAAAACTCAGAAGAAAGAAGAAACATTCCAATACTTCCAATCACCAATGATAAAAGAAAAAGTATTTTTACCGTATCAACAATACTTATTGCAAATATACTTTTTATAAAAAAACCAAAATAATAAGGAAGCACACTATAAAAATTAAACATCGCTTGTCCGTAACCAAAAGTCATATCGGGTGACCAGCGGCAAGGAACCTGACCGTCATTAAAACATCTCTCAAGCTCATAAATCCTCATAATCTGAAGGTCGTCGTGCATACTAAAATATCCAGGCCTGGTTAGATAATAAAAAGTCGGCAACGACAAAATTATAATTATAAATATAGATATTTTCTTAATCATCGGTCTTAATTTTATACAATAAATAAGAAATTAGTATCAATCCTAAAAATGACATATAATTTGACACCTTCCTGATATTGGTATCCAAAAGTTTTGCATATATCTCATGCTTACCAGGTGGTACCCGAATCGTTATAAGACCTAAAGGATTATCGTATGAAAAAGAGGAAACACTCCCGTCTATCCAAACGGACCAGTTTGGAAAATAGATAATTGGTAGTTTCATAACGCTTTCACGGCTAACACTTATTTTCCACCTATACCAATTGCTTCCTTTAAAATAAGATAAAATATCAATATCTCCGTCAATGAGGATAGGTTTATCCGAAGCCGCCTCGCCCGGCGGAAACTGAGCAGACTTAGGTAAATAGTCAAAAATACTTATCGTTCTTTGCTTCTCCCAAAGTTCACCTGAAAATTTTTCATTATCACTAATAATAAACATGTCTTTCGGTTGAAAATAACTTGAATATAAAAACACAATTATCCCGGTTATAAGCAGAACTGTCCGAAATTTTGCTTTTACAATTAAATAAGTAAAAAAACCAGAGCACGCACTTAAAAATAAGCCGGAAAGAGCCAAGAAACGCCAAGGAAATTGAACATATTTTAAAAGAGGAAGACTGTTCCAAATAAAAACGGATCTGGGGTGTATTAAAAACAAACTAGCCCAACCAAAAAGAAAAAGAGTAAGAAACAAATAAAATTTTCGGTTTTTTTTCACCAAAAAATGCCCCAAAAGTCCCAAAATAGGCAAAATAAGAGGGACCAATCCAATGCTTAAATTAAGCTCGTCATAAGGCCCGATCTCCGAAGAACCATATCCCCAAAAGCTTGAAAAAAGAAGCTGAAACAAACCTACAAAGTGTCTTCGATAATCAAAGTATCCGTAAGTTAAAGTCTCAACATGCACATATTTCTTCTCCAAAAAAGCGGGAATCAGATAAAAAGAGGATGTTAAAAATCCCAAAAAAAATCCAATAAATAAATTTTTTACAAATTGAAGTCGATCGTTTCCTTTTATAGTTAAGAAACGAATTAAAACCCATAAAACAATAAAAGGCATAGCAATCATTGTAGTAATATTGTGCGACATCAAAAGAGCAGAGAAGGATAGGGAAAGATAAATCACTGCATGTTTGTTTCGTGAGAAACATAGCTCGATCGACCAAAAAACAAAAGGCAGAATTGAAAATGCCCAAGACTCAGACATCGCTCCCCTGACGTAAATATCTAAAGCCTTATAAGGCAAATAAGCATAAACAATCGAAGAAATAAAACCCCCATAGCTTCCCCAAAGTTTTCGCCCCCAAAGATACATTCCAAAAGCTCCAACTATTATGCTGAGCACAAATCCCGCTTTAACACTCTCTAAAACCCCAAAGTTTGACAAAGAAACAAAATACATTAAATAGTACGGCAAAGGTCCGTAATAATTAAATTGAGGATATCCATAACCATACCCCATATCAGGCACCCAACGGCAGGGAATCTGCAAATCCTCAATGCACTTACCCAACTGAAGAACTCTCATCGCCTGCATATCATCATGCATACTAAAATAACCGGGTCTCAAAAGCCAACGAAAAGTTGGGACTATCAAAAAGAAAAGAAGAATAAGTCTTACTATGTCAAAATTATTTTTTTTCTTTCTCATTTTTAATCATAGAAAAAGATAAATATAAAGAAGCACCGGCAAACACGCTCCTTACTATACTTTTAAACTGAAATACATCCACATATTTTACCAAGATATCAGCCAAAGAAGCGGTTTTTAATAGTGATGGGTCCAGAATTCCAAAAAGACCCCAAGACAAAGACGGTTCAAAAAAGAATAAAAGAACCGTCCAGCAAACAAAAAGCGTTGCGACCAATAACCAAGGCCGAAAATTTTCTTTAACTAACACCCAAAACAAAAAGGGAGTTGCCCATAAAAACCACTGAGGATGATAATGAGTTAAACTGAAAATTAAAAGAGTAATCGTTGTTGACAAAGGCACGAGCATATTTCGCCTTGCCTGATAATAAGAATAAAAATAGATTACAAACAAGAGAAAAACAAATGGCAAAACAGCCTCTGCTCCCGAAACGTTAAACCTCATAAAAAGCATCTTCTGGCTTTTGGGCGTAAAAAGCACCATCTGCCGAAAGGCCCTCGATCCGACATAAGGTATGCTAAAAGCCGCAAAAGGAAGGAATCCGTAAAACAAATATTTACATCTTTCCCAAAAGCTTTTTCCGAACAAAAAAGCAAAAAGAGGAACCAATAAGAGCGGAAACATTTTATAAGAACCACCAACTCCAAGAGCCAAAAGAGACTCGGCGTATTTTTTCCTTTTCGCAAAAAAAAGTGCGATAATCACAAAAAAAGTAGGTAAAATATCAATTTGCCCCATCATAAAAGTAGAATAAATCGTCAAAGGATTAATCATCCACAAAATAAATGCCTGTTCTCGGCTCTTTTTATTGTCAAACAATCGACAAAAATAAAACGCAGCTAAAAAATCTACTATTAAATATGGAAACTTAAACCAAAAAACCTGCCAATGCACGCCGTGATACAAATAATACTCCCCCACATTTTCCATAAGCCATGGTACAAATTGGCTATCCAATAACGGGCTTACCAAAAATCTAAAAATTCCCAAAGTAAAATATGTTAAAGGAGGATAAATAAAAATATCCGAAACACCAAAGTTTACTACCAAAGGATGGTCCGAAGACAAAGACATTAAATGCTCATAAGGATTAAGTACCTTAAAATTTGTAAAAAAATAAGCAGTAAATGAATGCCCCCAAAGATCAGGATGAGCCGTAATCGGCATTAAAACAAGCCTTAAGGCTAAACCAATCAGAAGCCATTTGAACCAGTTTTCTTTTAAAAATCTCATATCAGCTCAAAAAACAGCAAACGTTCTTGCCCGCCATCGGGCTTTTGGGCTTTTTCAAAACTTTCGATAAGCTTTAATCCATGAGACTCGGGATCAATAATTTTAAGCCTCGAGTCATTAACCACCAGATAAGTTTTATTCCCGAAAGCACGGGATTCAACCAAAGGCTCTGGTACTTCCTTAATATTTAGCCCAACCCCGATCGTAACGACTCTGGGGGTACCCTGAAGGTACATCAATAATCCATCAGGAAGCGTTCCAAAATACCCTTCTGTTCCTACTACAATCTGGACATCAGGGTTTTCTGTGCTTACTTTTTTTATATATTCCGCGACATCCTTAATCCCGGTACCTGCCGTCCATTCCTCAAGATATCCGGACCTCTCGCTTCTTGGTAGATTAGCAACTGAAGGATTGGTTAAAAGCTTGTAATCAAAACTCAAAGCCTGAAACAAAAAAAACAGCATCACCCCAATCAAAGTTTTGGGCAGCAAACTTTTCTTATTAAAATCCAAAAATGCGCTTCCCCCTAATACAAAAAAAGGTGGAATTACAAAAAGCAAATATCGAGCCGTAAAAACTTTTGCATACATTGCCTGGATAATTAAAGGTATTAAAAACCAAAAAAGAAGAAATACTTTTTCTCTTGAATTTTTTCTATTAATAAATAAAAGGCTATATGCGGTAAGTAAAAACATACCCCACGGCCCCATCATGAAAATCCACTCAAAAGACTGATAAATATGAGGCTTAAAAGGATCTAAGGGATTTTCCCACAAATGACTTATCGGAAAAACATAATCAGCTGTCCTTGAAGAAAGAAGATGAAAATTTGGACCCAACCGCTGGATATTATACATAGAAACTGCAACCAAATAAGAAAAGGCGAGCAAAAACATAATGTATAAAAATTCATAAAACATGATCTTTCTCTTTTTTGAATAACTACCAAGTATCAGCGTACTTGGCAACAATAAAGCTGCAAAAATCGCCGACGATTTTGTCAACGAAGCAAAACCGAGACAAAACCCACTAAATATTGCCATATCAAGCCTTCGTGTTTTAACGGTTAATATGCCAAACACAAAAGTCCAGATAAACCACATTGTAAGCATCGAATCAACCAGAGCCATTCTGTCAAAAAAAACAAAATAAGGGGACACTGAAACGAGCAAGCCAGACGCCAAAGAAACCGCTTTGGATCTAAACAAAACATAACTTATCAAACATATTCCAACTAAGCTTGCAATACCTGAAAAAACGGAAATTATTCTACCAGCAAATAAAGGATCTGAAATTCTATTAACTAAAAACATTAAAACCCACATAAAAAGAGGCTGTTTTCCGTCTGAAAGCGGTAAAAACCGCAAAGTAGGCTCAGCAGACATTACTTGTGACCACCTAATATAAATCGCCTCATCTGCAAAAACAGGCAATAAAGTAAGATTAATAAGCCGCAAAATAAATCCAGAAAAAATAATTACTAAAAAACAAAAAAAGGAGAAAAAATGCATTCTCAAGAATCTCATATACTATAAATTGTAGCGCAAACCAAAAAAATTTTCTCACAAAGAAGACTTTTTAAGCCCCTTAGTTCTTTCATTCATCTTTTAATACCGCTCTTTTTTGAACCAATTCAGACAGTGTCATCACTTCGAAGCCAAAAAACCTAATTTTGTCCGCAAACTATTAAGAATCTTTATATGCTTATCAATCAGCTGTTGATAAGTAAGTCTCGCCATTTTAATCCAAATAATCCTTATATTTACCCAAAAAAGCATTCATTCTTACCCTTAAAAGATCCCTAAAACCCTCAAATGAATCCTTAATCGGATTCACCCTTTTGGATTCCTTATGTTTCCAATTAACAGCTACTTCGGCAACCTGAAGTCCAATTTTTCTGGCTATATAAAGCATCTCAAGATCAAACCCCGCAGTTACCGAAGCACCTTTTAGGCTGCTTCCTTTTCTAAACACCCGCATTCTTTCAAATATCCGGCAGGCAGCATCCTTTCTAAAAGCCTTAAAACCGCACTGCGTATCTTTATAAGGCAATTTCAAAACAACCGTTCTTAATATTTGAAATCCATAGGCCATCATCTTTCTAACAAAAGGCGCCCCTTCTCTCCCTTTCCTGGATCCGATAACTACATCATATCCTTTACTAAATTTTGGGAAAAATTTTTCGACCTCGGACAAAGGAGTTGCCTGATCCATATCTGTAAAAAGAACATACTCACCCCTTGAGGCTAAAACGCCGGCGATTACAGTACCACCCTTGCCACGGTGCGGCTCTCGTAAAAGCCTAAAGCCCTTTTTATCTTTAATAAATTTCTCAACCAAAAAAACCGTATCATCACTCGAAGCGTCATCAACAATCAAAACCTCCCAAGGATAAGTCTGCTTTGAAAGATATTTATAAACTTGAGATAACACGCCGTTTTTTATATTCTTCGACTCATTGTAAGCCGGGATAACAACGGATAAATAAATATTTTTCATCATTAAGTACTAGTCACTATATATCATAATTGTTTAATTAGTAAATCCAAACATAGGATCCGTCAAATTGGAATTCGCACCCGAACAGCTCTTGAGCACATCACTCTTTTTGTATTTATCGTAATCGGGAAGGACCAACCCCAAGGCCCCGAAACTCATATCAATCCGGGATACCATGTTGTGTGGAAAAACTATGGTATAAACCGGAGCCCCTGACTCAGGCCGATTAACATGCATATTTTCCAAAACAAATAAATAGCGATACCCTAGCTCATAGCCCGGCTTTGTTATATAAGAAACTGAAATACATGGGTAACTATGGCTTTTAGAATCCTTCCTTATAAAAGAAACTAGAGCTTTTTTGTATAAATATCCACTCCTATTCAAATCAATACTAAAAAACTTATAAAAGTTGATTGTTATAAACAATAAAACCGCTAAATAAACAAATAAAGCAACTAATCCTCTTTTTTCCACCAAATAAGAAACAAAAACAGAAAGGATAAATATCCAAGGAACGATCATACCATTAAGATAATATTCAGATACTATAATTGAATTCAAAGAAAAAAAGGCAATATACAGAACTTGCCACATAATAATAATTGATAAAAACCTCCTTGAAAAAACTTTTTTTACAAACAAATAAACTAAAATTAAACATATGGCAAAAAAATAATATCTAGGATGAATAAAGTTTAAATCTCCTGATATAAGACGAGAGGCGTTTGTATAAACTAGCAATAATACTCGATCAAGCTTGGCAATAAAATTTGAAGAATTCTTGGAAATAAGCGAAGCTATAAGAACCTTTGTCTGAATAAAGCCGTGCCTTATTTCAAAAACAAAATAGGGGGACATTAAAACGGCAAAACCTGAAAAAAAACCAACCAGATCAATAATATTAATTCTTTTTCTTCTAGGACTAAAAAAATAAGAAAAAATAGGCAGAGGCAACAGCACAAAAAGACCTAAATTTATGTGCCAAACCAATCCAATCAAAACACCGAGCAGAAGCAAGCCTAGTTTGTAATTGCTCTTATATAAAAGCCACAAAGAATACAAATACCAGCTACTCCATAAAAAAACAGGCATAGTAGGCACGACCTCACGGTCTGCCAGGATTATATAATTCGAAAAAGCGTAAATCAAAGCGCCCAAAATCCCCGACCCTCGTCCTGCAATTCTTGAAAAAACGTAGTAAATGCTTAAAATTCCCAAAAAAGATAAAAAAGAAACTAAAAAAACCCCTCCAAATGGATCCATACCAAAAATGATATAAAAAGGAATAAGTAGATAATAAAACAGGGGACCAATAAATATTCCCTGGACGGATGTCTCTTGCCCGATAAGTCTTATATGTTTATTATTCAAAACATCCATAATAATCCAGGATGCCAAATCCTGGTCATGCCCGTACATAAAAAGTTCCTCCGCCCGAAAAAAACGAAGCATTAAACCAAAAAACAAAATAATAATCAAAAAAATATTTTTAGTGTTTTGAATTTTGTATTTATACATTTTAATTGTAACGAGTACGCCTTTGAACTGTTATACCTCCAAATCTCACCTCTTCCTCTACCACACCCACCGATTCCTGCCTTTCAAGCCAAGCCTCAAGTCTCTCGGGATGAGGAGGATCAACCTCATAAATGGTGTAGAGCAAGTTTGTACGCTCCTTAATTAGAACTCCAATTCTATCATCCCCTACACACCGGCTTGATTTCGGACACCACCTAAATAAATAATCATATGCATACGGTATTACCGGAGGCACATAGACATCTAAATTAAATTTTCCATCATTTCTTAATGCCGAGTCTTTATAAACCCAAGACACGGCCCGCATCTCATTTTTTAAAGCAACACTTTGTGGTCCGTCAACTTGATCATTAATCTTAGACCATATAACAGGCACGTTATTCACAAAAAACAAATAAAAGAATACCAAAACAAAAGCCTTACCGGGAATGCTTTTTTCCCAAATATGCCCAATCACAAAAGAAAAAAGTAATATAAAAATCAAATAGTATCCGGTTAAATAATAATCATACACGTTTCCATAATTTCCCTGAAAAAAGTAAAATCCAACAACAGCAAAGGAGAGCAAAATTATACAGATTCGCAGCATCAGATTCTTCCAAAAATCTTTAAGATTGAGAAAAAAATATAAAATTATTACTACTATGGATAAATTCTCATAATCTCTCCTCCAATGAAAAATTTTATTAAAAAAAGCATCAAACAAAAACCTACTTCTCGTCTCAAAAATATACCTTGTTAGCCCTCGAAAACTTTTCTCTTCTACAAAAAATTTATAAATATTGTTTCTCAAAATTCCGTCGTGCTTTATATCAAATAAAATCAAAGGTGCAAAAGACGCAAAAAAAGCAAAAAAAGAGATCAAAAAAATTTTCATATCAGGGAATTTTTTCCTCTGCCAAATAGCAAAAAGTCCAACGGCAGGAAAATAAAAAACTTCCCCACTTGAGCCAAAATGAAAAAGGGATAATCCCAAAACAAAGGCAACTCCGACCCACGCTTTACTCCGTCCCATAATAATCAAATACATTAGCCACACCAAACACATGCTCAAAAAAAGCATGGGCGTAGGATTAGAAAGCCATCTTGAAGCCATAACTATATAAAAAGAAAAGGATGCAATCAATATGGCAAAAATTCCAGTCGTCTTACCTTGAGAAAGAGAAGCTAAATAAAAAAGAATCAAAAAGGAAGCAACAGAAAGCAACGCCAAAAAAATTGCAGGCCATATCGGATCTCCTCCGCCCAGAAAATAAAAAGGTGCAATCAAATAATAATAAAACGGTCCTCTAAATATCCCCGCAATCCCTGTCGTAGGTCCTATTAAAAAAAGCTTGCCTTCATATAAGAAATCCCAGATAACCAAAGCATCACGCCCTTGGTCGTAATAAAAACCAAGCACATCGCTTACTCTGTAGATCCTCAAAAAAAAACCAACAATTAATATAAAAAAAACTAAAAACGCGCTAAGATTATTTTTTTTGATATTTACCATAAATTTCGTAAATAGTATTAAAAATTTTTGTTTTTGACTCTTCAAAACTCATGCCCACAATTCTGCCGGCCGCGGCCCAACGATGCCCCCCTCCTCCAAGACGTGAGGCAATTTCAGATACATCAAATCCACTTCTTGATCTCAAACTCAAAACCACATTTCCCTCGCCCTCCTCAACGACAATTAAACCAAATTCAGATCCCTCAATACTTGAGAAAAAAATATCGGCAAGCTCACCTTTTGCACCCTCAATTTTCCCATATTTTTGATACTCCTCTTTATTAATAAAGGCATAAACAAATTTTCCCTTCTCATTAAACCGTATTTTGGAAAGAATATAAGCCCAATAATAAATAGTGTTAAGTTCATATCTTTGAAAAAGATTAAAAACAATCTCGTCCTTAGAAGCTACTTTCATCAAAGTAGAAGCTATTTCATAAGTTTTCTCGTTAGCTTCTGCGTAGCGAAGGCCTCCTGTATCGCCAAGTATCCCTGTAAAAAGGCACGTTGCAATTTCCCGCGCATTTTCAAGTTTAAAAATATCTATACCCCAATCTAGGTATAATTGGTACAAAAGCTCGCTTGTCGAGGAAATATCCGGAGCCACCAGATTGATATCTGCATACTTTTGGTTAGTCTTATGGTGATCTATACAAATCATAAAAATATCTGCTTTTTTTATACCCGTGCCGCCACTGACTCTATTCCAGCTTGATGAATCAAGAGTAATAAACAAATCATAGCAAGAGTAATCAAAACTTGAGAAATCAACAACATCTATAGGCATTTTTTTAGTAAGAAAATCAAACCTTTTGGGAACACTGCTTGGACAAATTACTTTGATACTCTTCCCCATTTCAATAAGTCCATAAGCAAGACCCAACGAACTCCCCACACTATCAGCATCTGGATTATGATGACAATTAAGTAAAATACTCCTCGCCCCCTTAATCCTTTTTAATATCTCTAAGCTTTCGGGATAATTCATTCTCCTCCTTCTGTATGGACAAGCTTAAATATTGTTACTCCCCCTATTTCCCAAAACTTTTCAATCCTACTCCAGCCGAAATTAGCGACTTCCGCTTTTGGGTTATGAGTAGGATCGCATTTTTCTCTAGGCATCTCACAAACCACAAAAAGCTGATTCATTATCGTTTTTTGAGAATTTAAAGGATCTATTTCAACCACTCTGCTATCCCATTTCTCCAAAAAATACTGATAGGCATCTTCATAATTTCTCTCTGCGATAACAGCCAGATTAAAAGGCATGTTGCCCGCCTCCTTTTCGATACTTCTCGCAACCTCAACAGTCCTCTGAAGCTGCCTATTGGGAGGATATCTTAACGGATTTTCTATTAAATTAAAATAAATTAAAAACAAAAGACCAAAAGCAGTTATCCAAGTCCCCCTTATTTTATGGTTATCAATAAGCTGATCCAGCATACCCCCGGCAAGAAGAAAAGGAGACGTGAAAATTATCCCGTAATAATGGTCATAAATTTCTTGCTTATATACGCCAAAACCCACAAGGGAAATTCCAATCCAAATAGCTATTATGCAATAGGCCCAATACTCACGCCTAAGAATTGAAAGCTTTGTTTTTCCGACAATCCAAAGCAATACACCAAGAAACGAAAGTGACACCCACCTCCCCAGAATCTCATTACGACCTGCTAAAATCCGGGTAACAAACTCTTCCCAAATAGGAAGCATATTAGGTATAGCAGTCCACGGCCTCGCCGAAACAGTAGTCTGCCTTACGCTGAAAAAAGTCTTCATCGCATTAAAGTTAATCCAACCATGCCTTATGTCAAAAATTAAAAGAGGAGACATCAAAAACAGAAAAAGTAAAAAAGACCAGAAACTATAAATTAACAATCGCCTCGTCCCTCCAGCCCACCTTGTCTCCCACAACGCCAGAAACCAAATTATTGCAAAAAAAGGAACCAAGAGAAGAGCTAAATAATGCGACTGAAGACAAAAAGAAACCGAAACAGATAGCGCCAAAAGCCAAGAATAACTTCTATCCTTCCAAACTTTCCAAATCGAATAAACGCCAAAAAGAGAAAAAAAAGGCATAATATTTGGATTCCAAGAGGACCGAGAATAAATAATCACAGTGGGAGAAATGGAGTATAAAAAAGATGCAATAAGTCCGGCTCTTGCACCAAACCAATCCCGCCCCACATACCAAACCAGAAAAATAGTCAATACTCCGATCAAAGCAATAAAAATGGAGGGTCCAATAGGAGAAAAATTAAAGATAAAAAGAGATGGCGCAATTAAATAGTAATAAAGAGGTCCCAAATACATATTACCTATTGAAGTGCCAGGACCTATAAGTATCAAATCAAACTCAGTTAAAAGCCTTCTCACAATAATCGCGTCTCGGCCTTCATCTCCCAAAAAGGTCATATATTCACCTATGCGATAGAGCCGAAAAAAAGCACCGATTAACAAAATCAAAATAAGCAGAATAAATTCCAATTTGTTTTGGTTATAAAAATCTTTTATCTTTTTCATTAAACGCTCCTGCCCCTAATCAATTTTACCCGAAGCTTAAACAAGTCAATAAAACTTTGGATTATAACGTTTAGCTTACGACCAGTTGCCTCTCCACCTGCTCTTGGATAATGATTAACCGGTAACTCAACTATTTTAAACCCGGCATTTTTGGCCTTCAAAAGCAATTCGCTCGAAATAAAAGCACCCCTTTCACTCTCCAAATGATCAATCCTGTTAACTACATTTTTTGACAAAAGCTTAAACCCACAATCAATATCCCGCACTTTTAATCCAAAAAGGACATAAATAAAAGCTTCCCAAATCTTTGAAGTTAAAATAATGCTTTTTTTAACCCGCCTTTTTTTATAATAGCCAACTACGATATCAGCACCAGTTTCCTTTTGCTTACCAAGAAAATTACTTATCTCCGAAAAATCAAACTGTCCGTCTGAATCAGTAAAAGCGATCCAATTATATCTGGAATTATAAAGCCCGCTTTTTAGAGCCGCACCATATCCACGGTTTGAAGAATGGTTAATTACCCTTATTCTCTTATCTTTTTTTCTTAATTTAACAGCAATTTCACCTGTTTTATCACTGCTACCGTCATTGACTACAATTATTTCCCACCTCGATATGCCTATGTTTTCAAGAACCTTCTTCGCATTAAGCACTGTCTTTTTAATATTTGTTTCTTCATTATAAGCAGGAAAAAATACTGAAAGTTCTGAAATATTCCCACTCATACAATCAAAGTCTACCACAATAAATTAACTTGTTTCCATATATCACTCTTGATATACAAAGGTTAAAAATTATATCATCAAGCTAAATGAGGAAAAAAATAATAAATTTCTTGCCAATTATTGCGTTTTCAATAATCCCAAGCCTTCTAATCTGGCTGCCGTTTTTCTTGAGACTTGAAAGCTTCTGGAGTGTTCCGTTACCAAAAGAGGGTATGGCAACTGTTGTCGCAAACTACGACGGACCTTTATATATTATAGTTGCAAAAAGCTTTTATAACCCGGAAATCATCAAAAATACTTTTTCCGTTCCTGTTCCTACCGAATATTTCGCAGCACACTTCCCGCTTTTTCCCATGTTAATTAAAGCCTTCTCGTTCATCTTAGGTTATCCTTATTCAATGCTTGTAGTAACACTTATCTCATCCGTTGTAGCAACATACTTTTTTTACAAATTAGTATCCGATACTAATTCAGAAGCAAATGCAATTTGGCTTACTTTCGTTTTTTCTGTTTTTCCGGCAAGATGGCTAATACTAAAGTCTGTTGGTTCCCCAGAACCTCTTTTTGTCGCAAGTATAATTGCATCTATTTACAACTTCAGAAAAGAAAAATATCTCAAAGCTGGCCTCTGGGGCGCAGCGGCACAAGCAACAAAATCCCCAGGGATACTGCTTTTTATAGCATATTTTCTTTACCTATTTCTAAAAGAATTCCAAAAATTTGCAACTTCTCACCTAGAAAAATGGTTTAAAAAAATAAACCTACACATCCTATATATTTTTCTAATACCGATATCGCTTTTAGTAATTTTTGTACTCTACAAAAAAACTCTTAACAATTTTTTTGCCTATTTTAATTCGGGAGATAACATACATCTCTTCTTCCCGCCATTTCAAGTGTTCAATTATAAAGCTCCGTGGGTAAACACTCACTGGCTTGAAGAAATCATATTCCTTTATGTTATTTCAATAATGGGGGTAATAAAACTCACAAAAAAAGAAAAAGTTTTAGCATTGTTTACAGGTGTCTTTCTTTTTTCAATATTCTTCGTATCCCACAGGGATATTATGAGATATG
The DNA here is from genome assembly GCA_013374835.1 of Candidatus Woesebacteria bacterium. Taxonomy (GTDB): domain Bacteria; phylum Patescibacteriota; class Microgenomatia; order UBA8517; family UBA8517; genus UBA1430. The sequence goes on along the minus strand of CP055307.1, from coordinate 519,235 downwards.
CCTCACCGATTTTCCCCTTTCTTATACTGGCATTTACCGATACTCTAAGCAAAAAGGAATTTAAGATTGCCCTCTTTCTTGTAATGATCCCAATATACCTTTTTGCCCTTGCATTTATATCCAATAATGCCATGCCTATCCCCGACTGGACTCCATATTTGTAGAGTTTTTGAAAATATTACGAAAATATAATAAATTAATGTCAGAAAGAGATAAAAGAAGTCCACAAGAAAAATTTGGCTTCGAAAACAAAAACGCCGAAGTTGTCATTAACGGACACGGAGGGGGGATTGCACCAAGTACCTGCGGCAAACACACATCTAGAGTTAATATACTTGTCGCTAAATATGTAAGAACAGAAACACGCGAAAATCCAGGAGAAATTGAAATCACTACTTATTTCACACCGTTTGGTAGGTATGAATTTAGTTCAAAAAAAGGCTAAAGCAAGATCCTGATTTAATTGTGAAATCGCATTAATAGGATACGAAAATTCCTCAACCACATCCTCTAATATATCTTTATAAACAGACACAACTTCTGCTACTCCCGCACGAAACAAATGCTTTTGCTCCAAGATATTTTTGGAAGTCATAAAGTTAAAATCTTTTAGCTTAAAACTGCTAAATCCTGATAAATCGGAATACTCACGAGAGAGTTTAACAGAATAAACAGAAACGCTCAAATCAATCAAACTGAATCTACAAAAAAGTTCAACACCTTGATGAACTTTTTCATAGGAAAAATTTTTCTTAACAACATCCAGAGAAAAAACCTCCTGCTGCAGCACTCGAGTAATTGAGCGTTCATAAGACTCGTTCTTTTTAGAAAAAGTCATTGGGAGGGTTAAGGCGCCATAAAACTTACCAAACTCAAATCGAGGAGTAGAAACATCTTGCGCTACCAATATCTGATCTGGATCGTCAAATGGAGTAACAACAAGACAAGTTGCATATCTTCTAGCAACCCCACGTTTAACACAATCAAGAATCCGATACATAGTAGCTATTGAAGTTTGAAAACTTGGTGGAAGGCTTTTATAGAGTCTTTCTAAAGGAATTTTCTCGCGGGAAAGCATTTCAAGAAAAGCAATCGCTTCTCCCATGGAATTATTAGGCCCAACTGATTTTACCACCCCCCAAGAATCAAGAAGCTTGTGGAAACCGGGGTATGAAATGGGCAAATCCCAATTATGCCTTTTAAAAACCTCGTCAACAGATCCGTATCTTAAATACTCTCCAACCACACTTTCATAAAAGGCCATTTCCCGTTCTCTGGGACTTATGGCTTCCATGTCTTCCAAATAAATACATTATACATAAAATAATTGTAAGGAAGCACCATGAAAGCAACTACAAAAGCAAGAACTAGATAATCATATCTCTCACCAACTACCCTTACTCCTAAAGGACCAAATACTGATTGAATAATAAGTGCCCCGGCAGAAGTCAGGTTGAACTGCAAAAACTTCTTAGCAGTTGTAACAAATCCCGATATCTTCGCCTCCTTAAAAGTCCATATATTGTTAAAAGTATAATTACTGATTATCGCCATCTCTGTTGCCATTAACCAAACAAATACTTCGCCGAGTCCTATCGATCTAAATACACGCAAAAACAAAAAATTGACAACAAAACCCACAAAACCAACGGTTGCGAATTTTAAAAATCTGATTTTATCCTTAATACCAAGAATAATCGCTACCTTAAAAGTAGAAACCATCTCTTTCATGCTGAATTTTGACGCCTCTTTTGTTCTTGGAGCAAATTGTAGAGGTACTTCCTTTACTTTCTTAGCATTCTTAACAGATTGATAAAGCAAATCTACCTTATAGGCAAAACGCTTCAATTCCATTAAATTATCAAGCTCAATCTTATCCAAGACACCCTTTACTTTAGTCAGCCTAAAACCCGTTGTAAGGTCGTGCAATCTTGGCTTCAAAAGCACAAAACGTATAAATAAATTACCCAAATAGCTTATAGCTCTTCTATGTATTGCCCACTCCTTAGGTACAGATCCGCCAGGAATATAGCGCGATCCAATGACGTAGTCTGCTCCATTTAAATAAGCTTCAACCATGGGTTTTACAAATTTTGGCGGGTGTTGAAAATCTGCGTCCATCTCAATAACAGCGTCTGCTGAAAGCTTTTTCATCGCATATTTCATACCTCTCACATAAGCCATTCCAAGACCCTGCTTTTGTCCCGAAAGCAAATGGAGATTTTTATATTTCTTTGACGCCTCCTTCACAATCTCTCCCGTCCCGTCAGGCGAATTATCGTCAACAACCAATAAATGCATTGAGGCATTCTTAATCCTTGGGAATTCCTTTTCAAAAAGTTCGTGAATCATTGGTCCAATATTCTCAGACTCATTATATGTTGGCATTATAATTACAATTTTTTCCATTTAATGATTTTTTTATATATCTATATAAATATTCAACAATATAAAAGCAGCAACCAAAGCCAGATATGAAAAATTGATGAGAAGAGATTTTCTCAGACTAACCTTCATAAACTTTTTAACCGCCAATATCTGGAGCACAAAGGAATAAATTATCGTTACAATATTTATATTAGGAATAAATCTAAAAAGAATAAAAGGGGTCTGTGAATAAACAAATATTTTTAAGGCCAAAGAATAATCTTCACCTCTCTTGTAAAGCTTAAAAATTAAGTATAAAATCCCTGAATACAAAAAAAGACTAACAAATAAAATAATACTGGCTATCAAATAAGAAGGCAACATAAACCAACTAAGGCCTAGTTCAAACTCGGGGTAAATTTGAGGAACGTAATAAGAAAGAATTGGTCTTATGATCAAAATATCAAAAATCGACAACAAAAAACTCAAGACAGAAACAAATACAAAAAATAGCACGCTCTGGCGAATTCCCAAATCTCCCCTTAAATCTTCAAAAAGATGATAAGGTCTCGAGAAAATCCATAAAAGTCTAAGAAAATAATTTTCTTTCAATTCTTTAAACATAAAACTAGTTTATCACAATTTTCATTATGGTTTCACACCGCGTTTAATAAGTTCATTATAATAATACTTCGCTTTCTCATAATCCCCATTTTCTGTATAATAGCCAAATATATTTCTTAAAGCCCCCGTATGATCAGGGTTAATCTTAAGAGCGCGCGACCACATTTCAAACGCCCTTTCCCGCTCCCCCTTTGAATAATACAAATTGCCGTAATTATAATAAGCATTGTCATAATAAGGGTTTATTTCAAGCTCACGCTCAAACTCTAATGCCGCTTTTTCAGTCTCCCCTCTTTTCATATAAATAAGCGCTAGATTATTGTGAACCATCTTTTCATACTCATAAACTTCCAGAGCTCTTAAAAATGATTTCTCGGCCTTTTCTAAATCGTTATTAAGGTAATACATTGCACCCAAATTTTTATGAGCCAAAGGATGGCTTGGAGAATCCAAAGCTGCTTTTTCCCAAAAAGTAATGCCGTTTATGTAATTTCTCGAATGAACAATCGTAATGGCAATAAAAAAAATCATCACAATATATAAAACCACCTTTATAACTTTCGGGGATATTTTCTTCTCATTTAATCTATAAACCTCAAGCAAAATCCAAAAAATACCAATAATAGGAAGATAAACACGATGCTCTATAAAATCAGAGACGTACTCAGTGTTAGGCCTTATAAACGACGGCAACAAAAAAAGAAGAAACCAAAAATAACCAAAAAAAACCGTTCCCAAACTTTTTCTACCAAAGTAAAGGCTTATTGCTAAAAAAATAGAGGTAGTAAACAGCCCAATCAGTAAATTAGAATCCGAAAGTACGGGGAGGGTGGTTAAATTAATTGGCAAAAAAATTTTACCAATATAAAGAAAAATAGCAAGCTTGTTTTCAAAAATAGCAAACAAAGAGGTTGCCAAATCATAGCGGACTGGGTTCACTAATGCAGCGGATCTCAAATAAATCCAAACCAAGAATATAAAAAAAGTACCCAAAAAAATTTTGAAAATATTATCCGAAATAACTTTCTCCTTTTTTAAAATTATTAAGTAAAAAACTGCTGCGAAAGGAAAAAGCACAGCCGATTCTTTTGTAAAAATAGCAAAAAAATAAAAAAGAAAATATAAAATCAAAAATCTACTTTTACTCTCTTTTATATACCGAATCAAAAAATAAAAAGAATAAATAACAAATAAAGACAGCAAAGAATCATTCCTCCCCGGTATCCAGGCAACGGCCTGTACAAGAACTGGATGAACAAGAAATAAAATTCCTGCCGAAAATGATAAAACTCTCTTATACCCTATGCTCGTAAAAAACAAAAAAACTCCGAAACTGGCAACTAAATGGATAAAAACGTTAGTAAGATGATAAAAAAAAGCACTCTCCCCCGACAGCTGTGCATCCAGAATAAACGAAATCGTCAAAATTGGGCGATAATAAGCTGCTGATGAGTGAAGTATATGAAACACTTCCAGCTTAAAAGCATTAAAAATATTTCCCAAATTCTTAAGAAAAAATAAGTTATCAAGGATAAGTACATTGTCATCTAAATAAGTAAATCCAAAAAAAAGAGTTTGAAAATAAACTGCGAATCCCAGTGAAAAAATGATTAATGCTACATTTAAATTGGATAGCTTAAAATTATTCATTTTCTTTTATACAAAACGAGGCTCAAATATCGCCTTTCAACGTCTTCACTTATCCAGCGAAGTTTACCATTCTGCCAATAATAACCGCCGACAAAATCGTAGTCTTTCTCTATTAAATCATTGACCAAGCTTCGCACATCGTCAAGATCAGCATCCCCGATAAATCCGCTGTGATCCATGTTCGAATAGACTATAAGCTTTGGTTTTCTTTCAATTTCAGATATAAACTCTTCCCTATAATTTTCTGCCTCTTTTGTGTCAATTATTAGAGGATAAACAATAACAAATCTGCTTGCGCTCATTCTTTTAGAATAATAAAGAATCTCTGGTTCAGATCCAGCAATAAGGATTTTGTCTTCGGGATTTGAATTTTCAATTATCTTTTTTCTAATTTCATATGCTTCAATAAAAGGATTTGCTGTGCCGTAAACCCAAGTATTTATTTCACTGGGTGTCATAAAAAACTGTTCACGAAAAGGTAATATAGAAAAAAGCACATATATGCTTCCCAAATAAATATAATTAATCTCAAATTTTTCCGAAATCTCATCAATTGCCTTAGAAATTACTATGGCCAAAAAGGGCGTCAAAATCAAATAATAATGACCTATTGGAGACTGATAAATAGTTAATAAACTTATAAATACTAAAAACAGAAAATAGCTTCTTTTAGGCCAAGGAATAAAAAATGAAATAAAGATCAAGGATAATCCCGCCCATTGATATTTTATAAAAGGCTTTAACTGTATAAAAAAGTTTGACAACCCAAATCCATAGGCTTTTGCGTACAAAGAGTTATAATAAACAACTTGCTTCCAAAAATACGGAAACGCCCCGCTTTTTATCAAAGGAAGTAAAATAACAATACTAGCCAAAATAAAAGAAAACCAAAAAAAGAAAGCGGGTTCAAAAATATCCAATAGCCGGCGATCCTTTTTATAAATCTCATATAACCAGTAAAAAACTATAAACAAAATCGCTCCGATACAAATAGGCTTATAAAATATACCGGCTGCAGATAACGAGCCAGCTATTACAAAATAAAAAATATTTAGTCCATCCTTATATAAAACATAAAAATAAAGAATAAGGCTTATGGGAAGAATCATAAAAATCTCGGTATTCGCAGCAAAGGGCATTAGTGGTGGAAAATTGGACAGTATGGAAAAAACAATCATAGAAATAGCGGCAGAACCTCCCCCATAAATCCTCAAAGCGATCAATCCGATAGTGACCTGTGTTAATATTAAAAAAATAAAAGCAATTAATCGCGGCGCCCAAACATTGTCACCAAATATCATCTGAGCAGCCAAATAAGTATAAACAACCATGGGCGGCTTTTGTAAAAAGGCATCTTTATACAAAGTACCGCCATTTTTCAAAATCCACGCGGAATATGCATACTCTCCCTCATCTCTTTCAAATGGTGAGTTAAAGCTGTTATATCTAAAAGCAAATAAAAGACAAAAAGAAAAAATTATTAAAAACCATTCTCTTGATCTTATCCTCTTTAATTCTCCAATCATTCTTTAAGTATATAAAAAGTAAGATAATCGTCTCTAGATTCTGGAAGCTTTGTCTTAAATAGATGTGGGTAAAAAAGTGTAAGCTCGGGTATATTATTGTAGGAATAGTCATATACTGGAAGTTTTACTTCTTCATAGTCCCACTTATTTAAAAAATCATAAAGCACCTTTTTGTAATTTGGTCTACCTCTTCTTGGAATCACAATATCAGGCTTTTCCAATGAATCCTTCTCAATATTATTCCCTACATATCCCACAATTACACGACTTCCAAGGTAGTACATCAATACATGCTCTTCATAATTCGTTGCTATTACAAGATTATCTGTATTCTCGTACTTATCTTTTATATATGAAACAATATAATCAACCGGACCTTGATATTCGTGGGTCAATTCATAAATCCTACCAGTTAAATTACCTACTTTAAATATATTGCAGATTAAAAAAAGGGGAAAAACAAATAACAAGAAATGTTTTAACGTGCCGCCTTTTTTGGAGATGGCTCTATAAAGAATCAAAAAATCCAAAACGATAGTCATCGCAATGATGGGTTGTAAAGATACCAAATATCTCTCAAACTGGTAAGGCATCTTTGCAATTACCAATAAAAAAAACAAAAAATAACCAGTCAAAAAAAATGAAATTTGAAATAATTTATTTTTTTTGTAGAACCACCAAAAATCATCAGCCGCAAGAAAAAAAATAAAAATCTTTACAACAAAAAGCAGGATTAAAAACTCCTCCCTAAATAAAAACTCAAATATAAACATAATATTTTTTAAGTAAATAAAAAATGAATTACCGAAATACCTCGCAACCTCGCTCGAAATGTAAAAAACCTCATAAAAAAATAAAAATGGAATAACTAAGATAATCGATAAAATAAGCGGAATAAAAGATTTCATCGTGTTTTTTCTAATTAAAAACATAAAAAACTCGTAAATTAAAAAATAAAAATTAACTGTTATAAAAACAGGAAAGAAAGAGTTGAAAAGAAAAACCAACACAAAAGGCAAAATTAAAAAATAAGTTTTTTTGTTTTTTCCAAAAAACCTATACCTCACATATATAAAAAAGGCTAAAGACGACAAAAAGTAAGTCAGTGAATAGTGTCTAGCCTCACGTAAATGTAAAACAAGAAATACGCTTAACAACTCAATAAAAATAAAAAACGAGGACACAAAAAGTTTACTCCTCCTTCCAATAGGAAGCAAAAAAATAAGTAAAATATTTATAAAAACACCCAAAAGACCAAAAAACGCAAAAGGCATCCTTAAAAAAGCAGTCTTCAAGTAAGGATCGTCAAAAAAACTAGCGACAAATACGCCTAAAGCAGAAACATAATACTGAAGCCATCCTAGATGTATCCATGCATCTACACCCTCTTTCACTCCAACATTTTTATCGGGGACCTCGGTTAAATTCAAAATATTTTTTCCGTCGTTTACTTTAGGATAACCATAAGTGAGTATCCTCTCCCCAAACATTACTGTCTCACCTTCATCATTCCATAAAAGTGGATGTGAAATATTTATAAAGAGATTGAAAACGAACAAAACAACCAAAAATACAAAAAAAATCCAATAAATTCTTTCACTCATTTTTGTCTCCAATTTTTTTTGCTGCCACAAAGACGTCTACCATAGGCAAAAAAATATTGATCTTGCCAATATTGCTCAAGCCTATTTTTGAGAGACTAAACATCCCGAAAACTTTAAATAAATAAAAATCTAGACTTCTAGTAAAACCCCAAGTTTTTATTTCGAGCACTTCGAAGCCATTTCTCTCAAGAAGCATCCTTAAAGACTTTTTTGAAAAATAATTAATATGCTCTGGAATTTTCGAATAACCATACCACCACCTACCTAAGATTTTCGCATCCCAGTTTTCAATATTGGGTGTAGTAAGTAGCAAATAACCACCTTCTTTTAACCAGAAGTTGAATTTGACTAACAAGTCTTCAAAATTGGGTACATGCTCAATAACATCAAAGGAAACGATAGTATCAAAAAATGATTGTCTATATAAATTCTTTGATAAAATACCTGTTTTTACTTCAACGTTATAATTCTTTGAGGTAATGACAGATGCATATCTAGAAATATCAAATCCAAAAAGACTTAAGCTTTTATCTCTTCTCTTACATTCTCCTATAAAGTCACCAAGCCCGCATCCGTAATCTAGCACCTTCCCTCCCTTGCGAAAATATTTCTTCGCTTTGCTGTATTTACGCTTAGCGTCCGAAAGATAATAGTTTTCCTTCTTGTCCAAAAAATAATTCTCTTGGTAAATCAAATGCGCCTTTTTTATTTTCAGATAAGGCATTAAAACCCCAAAACCACACAATAAGCATTTAAATATTTTATATTTTTGATTGCTATAAACTAAAGCTAAATTATCAGACCCGCAAATCCTGCACTTTGAAACTTTCATTTTTTAGTCGCTAAGATAATTACATTCGCATCGGTTAAATTACCCTTCAAAGAAATAGAAAATATTTTCTCAAATATCATTTCCCGAAGTTTAAACGAGAAAAGAAGTCTCTTTCCAAAAATTTTCCGATTAAATTGTGTTAAAAGCGCCAAAGGAAGAAATAACTCAAAAATTCTGATTTGATTAATATTTATAGTACCGCGATAGTCCAAAACCTTAAATCCGGAAAAAATTTTATTCATCCACTTTTCTTTACTATAAATATTCTCATGATTAAAAGCCCAATGAAAAACTTTCACATATAGATTCGACAACTCTCCTAAACCAATTTTTCTTAAAAAGCTTGGAAAAAACAAATGCTTATTCAAAACATTAGTAGGCACGCTAAATATAAATATGCCGCCCTTTTTAAGCACCCTTTCTACTTCTTCTATCACTTTATCAACTTTTTTTATGTGCTCTAAAGTGCTTATTGAAACAACACAATCAAAACTATTGTCATCAAAAGGAAGCTTTCTGGCATCAGCCAAAATAAGATTTTTATAACTTTTTCCAGAAGCTGCTTTAACTAAATCTTTCTTGTTTATATCAATCCCCACCTCAACCATATTATTAAACACAATACCAGCGAATTCACCAAAACCACAACCTATATCAAGGATGTCACCTTTTACAAATTTCTCAAACTCAGCAAATATTCCGGCCTCCATTCCCCTCCAAACTGCATGCGAGAAAGGAGCTGTCCTAATATAACGCATAAAATATTTCCTTGGATCCATCTTTCTTAGTATAACTATTTTTAGTATTATAAGTTACATGAAAATAGACATAATCACTCTTTTCCCAAATATGTTCAAAGGACCTTTTGAAGAGTCAATTATAAAAAGGGCTCAAGAAAAAAATTTAATTAAAATAAATATCCACAATCTCAGAAACTGGGCAAAGGATAAGCATAAAACAGTTGATGACAGGCCATTCGGAGGAGGCGCGGGTATGATCCTTAAAGTGGACGTAATCGACACTGCTCTTCATGAGCTCAAATTAAAAGCTAAAAGCCATAAACCAAAAACCATACTCCTCGATGCCGTCGGAAAAACATTTAACCAAAAATTAGCCCAAAAACTCTCAAAGACAAAGCACCTGATATTGATAGCAGGCCACTATGAGGGAGTTGACCATAGAGTGCATGAACATTTAGTAGATGAAGTTATTTCAATCGGAGATTATATACTAACAGGAGGCGAGCTACCCGCAATGGTGTTAACCGATGCGGTCACCCGCCTCATTCCGGGAGTAATTGACCCGGAATCACTAAGAGAAGAATCATTCTCAATAAACAATCGGCCATTAGACATTAAACATTTTGAATACCCCCAATACACAAGACCCCAAAGCTACAAAGGCTGGATGATCCCGGAAGTCCTACTCTCCGGCAACCACGCTGAAATAGAAAAATGGAAGAAAGAAAACTCTAAACCGAAACACCTTGCAAAATAAGCTCCTCTATTATTTCGTCTGTGCTCCTAAATCTTATGCCCAAAACCTCTTGGGTTTTTTTGGACTCAAGACCACCATAGCGGGGGTATCTGCCTTCCAACTCCCCCATGGGGGAGTAATCAAGCTCTATTTTTCTTCCTTCAACCCGAGAGATAAACTTACTTATTAGTTCATAAGGTGTCGTAGTGTCAGAAGAACAGACATGAAACACCCCGCCTCGTCTATTAGCAACAATATTTGCTAACGCATTAGATAACTCATCTATAAAAGTTATAGAGATTTGTTGATCGCTAAACAAAGGATACAACCTTCCCTCCCGATATTTTTTCAAAGGTCCTCTAAGATAATCAAGTTTGTTTTTATATTTAGCTCTTACTGGATAAATAATTCTAACAATTGAGGCTCTTTTACCTAGATTGGACAAAACAATTCTTTCTGCCTCTGCTTTAGTAAATCCATACCACGTGAGTTTAACAGATTCTTTCTCAGCTAGATCACTCTCGTTATAAGGACCTGGTTTTTCCATTCTTCCGGAAAAAACCATGTCTGTAGAGATTTGTACAAAATGCATCATTTCTGGATCGATAGAATCTATAATGTTTTCAACTCCCAGCACATTAATCCGATAACAACCGCTTGTTCTATCGTTTCTTTGCTCCTCGGCATTTCCTACATTTGTATAAGCCGCAAAATTCACTATAGCAGTAGGTTTTTTGTCTTTTAAAAATCTTCTGACCTTTTCTTTATCAGTTATGTCAAACTCACGGCTTGAAGGCATCAAAAAATTATCTCCCCCGTAAAGCTCAACAAATCTGCTCCCAACCATCCCCGAAGCACCAGTCACCAAAACAGTATCGTCAGATATCTTCACCATATCTTTCAATAAATTCAGAGAAAGAAGGCAAAGAAGTATCTCTATCTTTGGAAATTATTGGATTTTTTATAGGCCAAGGAATATTAAGCTCAGTATCATCATAACGTATTCCACGACCAGCAGTCGCAGGATTATAAACCTCGGTAACCGAATAATAATAAAGCACCTCTTGAGGAGATTCATATGGCACACATATGGAATTGCCTAACCCCTTCGAAATAAATAGGCTTGTTTTGGAAATTTCAGAAGAAGTATTATCAAATCTAAACATCATCCATTTTTTAAACGTAGAAGAATTGGGGCGAACATCAACCACCACCGAATACATATGCCCTGTTAACGGTGTTACCAATTTGTCTTGAGGCTCAACATGTATTCCCCTAATTACCCCCGGCCTTGAAATAGAAAGTTGACTTTGCTGAAAATTTATCTCGCGACCAACCTTTTTTTCCAAATCAGGAATTCTTACTATCTCCTGAAAACTTCCACGGTTATCCTTATAAAACGGTCTTCTGATAAGAAAAAGCCCTTTTATAGATTGTTCAACTATAAACGGCTCCCAACCAACTTCCATTTCGTTAACCACAACAACTTCACTATAATCACTCATATCTAATATTGATTGGTTTTTCGATAGAGATTTTCAGCTCGCGACTTAAGGCTTCTCCACCACCACTCATTTTCCCTATACCAATCGACTGTTTTTTCAAGCCATACATCAAAGTCGTATCTTGGTCGGAAACCAAGCTCATTTTTGATCTTACTCCAGTCGACAGCATACCTTCTGTCGTGCCCAGCCCTATCCTTAACAAACTTAATCACGCTATTTTTCTTTCCAAAAATACTGGCAAGTTTTCTTGCCACATCAAGATTGCTAATATCCCGCGTCATCCCTCCAATTAAATAAGTTTCACCCAATCTTCCACCCATAATTACACTTTCAATTGCACGCACATGATCCTCAACATAAAGCCAATCGCGAACACTCAATCCATCACCATAAATAGGCAAGTCCATTCCATCAATTAGATTTGTAATCATCCTGGGTATAAATTTCTCAGGATCCTGAAATGGCCCGTAATTATTTGAACAGTTGGTTATTGTTATAGGCAACCCATAAGTATGGAAATAAGCTCTTACAAGATGATCAGCCGCAGCCTTTGATGCAGAATAAGGGCTTCTTGGATCATAATTGGTCTCTTCATCAAATTTTTTATCAGAACCAAGCTGCAAAGAACCAAAAACCTCATCAGTACCAATATAATGAAACCTTTTAATTTTATTTTTCAAAGCAGCGTCCAAAAGGACCTGTGTCCCTAAAATATTTGTTTTAATAAAAAGAGTGGGTCCTATAATTGATCTATCTACGTGGCTCTCGGCTGCAAAATGAATAACAATATCCACATCTCGCATTATTCTATCAACCAACCTCGTGTTTGTTATTGAAGCTTTTATAAACCTATAATTTTTATTATCTTTAAAATCCAAAGTCGATGATAAATGACCTGCGTAAGTTAACTTATCAAGATTAACTATCTTATCTTTTGGATAATTCTTAAGCCAATAACGTATAAAGTTACACCCTATAAAACCAGCGCCGCCTGTCACCAACAATTTCATGACAAACCACCCTTCTCCGCCCAATATTTATTGACCTCAAATAAAGTATCAAAAGTACCAGCATCTCTCCAAAAACCAGAAAGTTCTGCCCAATCAAGACGCCCTTCCTTAATATACAAGTTATTCAAATCTGTCACTTCAAGTTCTCCTCTTTTTGAAGGCTTTAGCTTTCTTATTTTATCAAAAACCGTATTATCATAAAAATAAAGCCCCGTCACAGCATATTTACTTGCCGGCTTTTTAGGTTTTTCAACTATCTCAACAATATGTCCCTTTTTATCAAACCTTGGCACTCCAAATCGCTTCGGGTCAGGAACTTCCTTCAAAAATATCTTTGCACCAGCTCTAAACTTGGCCACTTCTCTACCAATATCAGCATCAGTACAGTTATCTCCCAAAATGACACACAAGCTCTTACCACCTGAAAAGTCTTCAGCAAGCTTCAACGCTCCACAAATCCCATCTTCATTCTCCTGATAAGCATAAGATAAATTATCTATTCCTAACTCATTTCCATTTTTCAAAACCCTAATAAAATGCCCTGCATGGGGACCGCCCGTTACAATAAGAATTTCTTTTATCCCTGCCTTAACCAAGGTATTAATAGAATAAAACACCATAGGCATATTATAAACAGGAAGCAGGTGTTTATTTGTCGCATAGGTAAGCGGATACAGCCTTGTTCCCTTACCTCCAGCCAGCACTACTCCTTTCATGTATGTTTATCTGCAACACTGCTTGCCGCCCAACTTTCGGGCTTAGTTTTTGCAACAAAGCCATTACCGGTGACTATCCCCACCACTTCGCGTATCATTTCTCGCGTTGGCCCAAGAGATCCAACGTCAATATGTATCTCAAGATCATAAGTGGAAGGAGAAACCATCTCACGAATTTGAGGAACTATTTCATGTGCAGTATCAAGCGATCTCATGGTCTCAAAATAAATTTTTTGCCGTAAGACTGAAGGTTTATCCTTCTCCTTCCTCCAAAAATATTTAGCCCCCCTCCCAAGCCTATGTATCACAATTGCGGTTACATAGTCACACTCGCTATGCCCGTTAATCTTTCTTGTTTGCGAATCTGTTCCAATCACAAGTCTATAAAAACTCGATGGCTCCTCTTTAATAAATCTGGATATACTATCAATCATACCTTTGGTAGTAACCACACCCTCAGATGGACTCATATACCGCTTTTTTTTCATAAACAAACTGATTATACCACCGTCATGATCTAAAAATTAACGAAAGGATTACTGAAAGCCCAAGAAGCGAAATGGCCAAATATTCAAGAACTACTTCCATGGACAAATCTCCATGAATGTGATGGTGTACAACTCCCCAAACAAAATGTGATATAGCAACAGACAAAACGACCCCCGCCTGAAACTGTTTATCATAAGAAAAAACAAAAAAAGCTAATGCCCCTGCAGTAAAAATACCCAATAGCGGCAAATAATGAGGAAGATGTCTTGCGAATTTTTTGGATCTGGTACTCATTGTCTAGAAAATTTCACCCGCCTTAGCAATAATTATAATAGCAATCACCATACCAATAAAAGAAATGTGTGCAAAAGGCCTTCCGGACACCCTTTGTATGCCTTTCATAGAAACCGCCGCCGCATCGACAACCAACGCAACAAAAACTATTGAAACTACAATCAGCGATACGTATTTTGTAAGACTATGTGGATTTATTTTAAAACCATTCTTGCTAATATCTTCGCTAAAAGAAGCTACATAAGAAACGTCCTCAGGAAGATTAGCCATTACCAATTCATCACCCGACTCTTGAGCTAAAGCCGAACTCACAAGCTCATCGCTACTTGCAGCGGCAACAGGTACAACCGGAGCGACATCTCCCATCTTTGTACCAAAAAGTTGAACAATAATAGTAGTGTTAACTCCGTCAAGTTCACCCTCAACAACAGCTACGCCAATATCGTTATATTTAGGCGAGAGTATATTTGCCCGGTGTGTCGGAGAGGCAATCCATGCATCAACCGCATCCTTTGGATTCGAAAAATCACGCGCCAGATTTTCTCCGGCATATTTATATTCATACCCCACTTTGGCAAAAAAGACCCAAGGCTCGGTCCCATCCGGCGCCACATGCGACCAATAATCACGATTAAGCATATCCGTCCCCTTAGCCAAAGCAGCTTGAGAAAGTAAAGAATCTTGTCTTAGGGGACTAAGCCCCTCGCTAACCCTCTTCTCGTTTGCAAGCCTAACCACCTCATCAGGCGATATTTGAGATGCATATCCCAATATCCCAATCTTAGAAGTAGAGCTAAAACTAATAAAACTCTGTATCCAAAGAATAACCAACAAAAAAATAGTTAAATAAGGTAAATGAAGTGCCCGAGCTTTATTATTATTCGAGCTCTGTGGTATCAAAAAATGGCTTAAACTATTTAACAACAAGGCAGGTTTCATATATATTGTTTAACTTTTTCAAATACCTGTCCGGGTGTAAAATTAGCCTTTACAAGATATTCTTTAGCTCCATACTCAAACGCCTTTTTTGCCTCCTCTTCCTGAGAAAGATTTGAAAGAATAATTACCGGAACATTTATTCCGTATGCATCGCTCTTAAGCTTTTTAAGCATATCAATCCCCGAAAGCTTTGGCATCATCACATCAAGTATTATCAAATCAGGTCTTTTTTCAAGCGCCAAAGATAGGCCCATCTCCCCATCAAAAGCGGTAAACACGTTATAACCCTCTGATACAAACTTTGTTTTATACATCTTAATCAACAAGGGATCATCCTCAACTATCAAGATGGTTTTAGCACCCGAGTCTCGCTGTAGCATAGGTTTAAATATAATAAGTTTTCACTTCTTTGTCTACTCCTCAGAAATGGGTATTATCCTAGATATTGTTGTCCGGGCAAAACTTGTTGATATACTTTCAAAAATTCTATCCAGTATTTCACTTAACTGATAAGCATATATTGCATTGTAATATTCTGTCGAATAAGTTTGTATCGCAGAAACAACAGCGGCCGGAGGGTTATGCAACACAGTCACTACATAAGAATCAACCAAGGGATTTCTCATGCCCGTCCTCCCGCCAGTCCACTCTGTATTCTGATCTGCTAACGTACACTTTAAATAATCCAAGGGAAAAGAGTTTCCTGAACAAGGAACACATGTTGGCCTGTTAAGGCAGACACTCTCCCTAATATAAGTATTAGGCTCGCCGTCGCTTATTAATATCTCTACCCGTTTAGCATTACCACTTGGAGGAGGATTATTTTCAAAATAATTATTCATAATATTAAATCCAGCGCCAATATTTGTATAGTCCTCCACCAGTTCGTCACAAATGCTTTGGCTCCTGCTTCTTGCCAGATTTCCACTTCCCGAAGGATAAGTAAAACCACTGTATACAGCCTGCCTCACCTCAGCGACAGTCATGCCCGCGTCAGGCCTAACTTGTTGTCCAGAGACACTCCTAAGCCAATTCGAGTTTCGGCCGAAAACAGCAACTCCCATTCTCACATTTCCAGCATAATCACTAACAGCTAAGTTATCAATAAAGCCAAGAACCGCCTTTGTCTGCTCCTGCAACCGAGATGTTCCTTCAGAAGAACCTGAAGAATTACCCATACTTCCGGTACAATCAAGAGCAATAATGATCTCTGCATCATTAAAAAAACCCGAACCATACGCCACCCTTACGGCCCTAATCTTATTTACTGCGAAAAATCTGGAGGCAGTCACATCGATTATTTGAGAGTTATCTTCAATCCTTGCTTCGATCTCAACCCTAGTATCTCCAAAAGCCATTGATTCGCTTATTGGAAAATTCGCCTCAGTTAAATACCCACCAACCAGCTGGGCTAAAAGATTATTAATCTCGCTCTCTGCCCTATAAGATGTCTCTATAGTATCGGCAAAAGCTTCGCTTCTTCTCAAAGAAAGCATAAACCTCGAATAACCCACGGTAAGGATTAACACCGATATCAAAGTAACCAAAGCCATGTATATAAGAGTAACCGCTCCTTTATTTATCATTGCTCTTCTATTTCCATCTTTCTTTGCGAAACAACTACTTCCAAACTATCCGATACGGAAGAAAAATCCCTGTGTCTCATAGCTATATTAACTCTCAGGCTTTTTTGTTGCAGCGTAGTGGAAAAATCATCAATTTCAAACTCCTCAATATAAACAGATGACGGTGTAATCGCCTCCCCGTTTTTTTCAATCACCCCATCGTTAAGTCTATAAATACTGTTGTCAACGACAAGCTCATTATCCGAAAAAGACAAAGTCTCCGCCCATCTAACGCCCACAGTTATCTCGGACTGCAAGTCATTTTTAACCTGAGAAAGTATCTCGGATTGCTTGCTTTTAGTGTCTTTGTAAAAAATATTTACCATCATACTTGTCGAAATCATAAGAATAATTACAGAAATCGTCATACCGATAATCATTTCAACTATTGTTAAACCTTTTTCATTCATATATTTGTCCTTACAAGCAAAATCTCTGTCTCAACCTTTTTATTTTCTCCTTTTTCAACCCACTCAACCACACCGCGGATAAGCTTGCTGTTTAAATCCACCTCACCGGCAATACAATCAACTATCTTTCCGGAATCAGGATGTGACTGTGGTCTTCTGCAAACAGTCTCAATCTCAACTTTTCTGCTGTACCTTGTTCTCACATTGTTCTCTATTCCATCAAGCAAAGTCCACTCGCCAAGCGAGGTATTAATCGCAGGATAATATTCTCCATCAGGATAAACAGTCCAATCCCGAAGAAAAATGTTATAAGTTGCTTCAATCTCCTCTTGAAGCAAAAGACCCGCCTCAAATGTAAGACCAGATCTTTTCGTCCTAACCATAACAGTAGCGATATTTGAAAATATCGCTACTACAACCGTCATAAAAATTACTATAGAAATAAGTATCTCAATAATCAGATATCCACTCTTCCTCATTCCAAATCCCCCACTTCAACAATACCGTTTTTACTTATCTTTACCGCAATTTTCTTTCCGCGCGTATCGACAATAACCACCTCATAATCTCGGTCTGTCTGTCCCGTACCGATCTCAAACCACACAAGTTGATCTTTTTCAAATTCAATATTTTTGCCAAGACTAAAAGATTTATCTACTTTGTAAGAATCGGCCCTGCCCGAAAGCAAAGAATAACCATTGTCTGAAAGCTTAATTCCCCATGATTTTTTATCTTTAGCGTCTCTTGCATAAATATGAACAGTTCTAACCTGGTCTGCAAATTCCTCGGCAACTACCCTCAACTTCTGGTTGTTTTGTGAAGATCTGTATGTAATAAGAAGTGGAATCATAAAAATTCCAATAATAGCAACTACTATTAGCATCTCAACAAGTGTAAAACCCTTCATATATTTACTTTACTATAATTCTGGAAGAAGAAGTAACTATTTCCAAAGGGTAATTATAATTTTCCACCTCAATACTCTCTTTAGGCATACTTACTTCATAATCTCCGGTCTGCAATCCCGTAATCACCACCTCGCTAAGAGTCACCTGCCCTCTAAACGGCTTTTGATATCTAAAATCCATTTTGTCGGACTTCAAAAATCCAACAGGCACTACTTTGTATGTTAAAGCAGGAATTACTCGAGACTCATGCTCAAACGAAGCAACCACCTTCAAAGTAGTACTATCACCACTTTCCATTACAACAGTAGAAGGTTCAAGCCACACCCTTAATTCATCATTCTGGTCTGCTCTACCGATAAATCTAAACTCCGACGGCCTCATAACAAGCATCACCAAAAAAGGAAGAAAAAAGAACAAAACAAAAACAGGTAAAAACTTTTTAATAAAATCTAAAGGTACAAATCTTTGAAGGCTTCTGCTTTTACCGGATTCGTCATACCAAAAATGAAAATCCATGTTTACTTAAATATTACACTATGGCGCCACTTCTTTCCATCTAATTTTCTTTTTGTTTAAGGTTCTGGGGTAATTCCAGAGTATTTCAGGTGAATATGTGAAGGATTCTGCAGGGGTATTTACATTTCCCTCTCTAAGATCCCTTTAAGTGAAACACTCTGGGCGTATACAGATCCGTGTATTTTAAGAGGTGAATCAGGATTTGGGTAGGAAGAGGCTGTTTCAAATTCACCCTGGGTGTAGAAAACCCCCTCAAGAGCATATTCATTTGCTGGGCTTGTTACTGATGGGATTACTGTGGTATTTCCACCTACTATTGCCATAAAAAAGTCTTGGGAAGGATTTGCCAGAGTTATCCTTCCTGCTATTGTTAGATTCCCCTCTACCATAAGGACTACCTTTCTTCCACCTGATATTGTTATGTTTCCGTTTATTGTTAAGTTTCCATTTCTTCTGTACCATTCGTATCCTTCAGCGTCTGATCTTGCTCCAGAGAGGTTTGAGATGGCTGAACTGCTTATGGAGGTTACTAAAATGCGGGTTGGAATCAATGTTTGGAAAAGACGGTAGGAATAGTCTGTTTTTATATTTGAAATTGAATTTGCAAGCCAGAGGGTTTCTGAGACAATCCCCCTTGAATCTGCCTGTGCTGAGAAGTCTGCTCTTCTTCCTCCATAGATACCAACACCTGGTGTACCCCCAGAACCAGTTAGAATGAACACTGGGTTGCAAGCTGGGGGTGTACATGTTGGCGGTATGGGTGAGTCAAGATCCCCTGTGCCTGATATTACATCTCCTTCTTTTGCTTGTATCCATGGGTCTGGGGCTTGTATGTTTAGGGTTGATGTATCCTGACAGCGGACTACTCCATACATAACCCCCTCCCCTATTATTCTTGTGTTTCCTATTGAAAGGGCTGTTATGTCTGATCTAAAAGGCTGGGATGTATCAGGGGATGTAGCACTAGCTAAGGATGGGTTTTCAATTCTAAATCTTACTTCTGAGACAGTGCCGTTTGTTCCGTTTGCTATGGCTGCTATTTCCCTTTGTTCACCTATAACCATATTTAAAGGATCTGGAAGAAGGTTAAGAGTACAGCTTGGGGCTGAAACAGTAAAGGATGCTGTATCTGAGCAGGTTGGACTGCCATTAACATATACTGTTCCTGTTATTGTTACAGTTCCTGGGGAAATGGCGGTAATTCGGTATTAAAAGGAAAGGAAAAATCAGGTGAAACCACATTTGCTATTGAGCTGTTGCTGGAGGAAAAAGAAACAAAAGAAACTGATCCGTTTCTAACGCTTATTGAAGCATTTAAAGTAGCACTCTGGCCAATATTTCTTGTTAGTGAGCTTGGGTTAAGAGAAATGCTGCAACTTGGAGAAGGGGGTGGTGTGGGACTGGGTGTGGGAGAAGGTGTTGGCAGTGGCGTTTCAGATGAATCTGTTATTGTAATTAATGCACTTGAATGGCAGCGCTCTACTCCATTTACCAAGCCTCTTGCATATATTCTTGTTTGTCCTGCTGATACTGGTCTGAAATACATATAATAGTAAGGCCCGCTTGTTGAAGGATTTATTATTGGTCCACCCCAGGGAGCATTTCTAATCCTTACTACATTTGTATCATTAACTGTCCAGAGAACTTTAAAATCTGCTTCTGGAGGATTAACTTGAAGGTAGCAGTTATTAACTTTTATTCTACTACAATCAGGGAGAATCCCTCTTCTGAAGTATGCTGTTGAGATGTCAAATGTTCCACTTTCAACTCTTCCCAAAAGACACCACTGAGGGGCTGAACCACCTCCACTGGGTGCACACCTTGCTGGATCCCATACACAATTTCCTTCCCAGAGGACACATTCTGAAGTGGGATGACCACAGCTACTACAAGAGCCACAGCCACCACTTCCACCTGGAGCAGTGGTTGGAGTGGGAGATGGAGGGGGAGAAGGGGTAACTCCACAACAAGAAGCTGGAGCTGGTACCTGTACATAATCAATGTCGCCGCATGAGGAGATTGCACAAATTGGCGCACAATTTATGGGAACGAGACAATTGCATCCACCCCCTATTATGCCACAGTATCCACTTATGTTCTCTCGCACACATTTGAAAAGATCTTCCGGACATTGAGATCCTGTAGGATCAAAGTGACCCTGACAATCTTGGGCACACTGGGCAATTATGGGTTTATAGTTTGCCAATAGAAAAAATAAGTAAGTAAATGTTGTTAGGATCACGAACAGACTAAGTATATTGATCTGTATTTTATTCATTCAGGATTTCTTGAACATCTAGAGCAATTAAATTGTCTCCATCAGTTGTACAACGGACATAAACTTGGGTACCCACCTGGAAATCGTCAACAGTTTTTTCTTTTGTACTGCTTATACCAAGCTTTTTATTCCAGGAAAAATATTTGGTATTCGAATTCAAATTAACTAAAAACAGACCATAAAAGGTTTTGATCTCTAATCTATTTTTTTCAATATTATTTATCTTGCCTGCAATGATAAGGTTACTTGCATCGTTAGGATTTAGAAAAGTCCCAGATTTATCTATTGAATAATAAGGATATTCAGTCGCAGTTTTGTTTGCCCAATCGGCCAAAGAAGAAGTACCTTTTGATATAGAAAGGTGTTTATTTTGAAGTCGAGAATATCTAAGATTGATAAACAATAAAGGGATAAAGAATATAACCGTAGCTATTATAAGAAGAAGAACTATTCTCTCTAAGAAAACGTTTTTCATGGCGGGTTTATTAAACAAATTGTAACATAGTCCAGATACTCAGATACTAATGTACTAGATAGACATAAACTAACTGGATTTAATTAAGCTGATAAATATGGAAGTGGAAAAATATATGGGTTATTAACCACAAACTCAGCCCCTTCCTTAAGATATCCCCCTTCAAGAGACCCTTCGTCTTGAAGATTGAGTTCGATATTTCCAAAGACATTCTTAAGAACACCCTCAAATTCTTCCTTATTGATCCTTATATGCTTTTCTGGTTTTTCGGGGTAAGGAAAAAGCCTGATTACAGAACCTGTACCAATATATACATCTAGATTTTCTAGGGGAATATCTCCCGCGCCAGAGTACATCATCTCATCCCCTTCTTCATTTTGGGGAGGATACCAAAGACAAGCTTCATATTCTGGCCTACAATAAAAAGGATGCTTTCCTCCATATAAGTCAGTAATCTCAATCTCCAGAGAAAAACCTGAATAGTTCATACTAGCTAAAGTTCGAATGAAATTCTTAATAGTAAAATCCAAAATTCTTTTTTGCCTTTCAGGAGAAACTGGATTTTCATTTATTACAATACCTGCTATTTCAAAAGGATCTTGGGGTATTCCAATATCAAGAATGTGACCACTGTCTATACCTCTTTCATTTGGATTTTGGGGTAAAGCTAGGGCTTGGGGAGCATGAGAGATAGTTGCTCCTGCTACTGCCAATGTTACTGACTCTCTTAACCTTTCCAATCCTTTTCCCATATTTCAAAATCCTGTCCTATTATACCAAATTATATTTATTTTGCAATCTTTTGTATAGGACGCATACTTTTCGGAAAATCAAATAAACTCCTGCATGTATGCTACTGGTGGCTTCATTTTCAAAGATTGATGTGGTCTTTTGGTATTGTACCAGATTAGATATTTGGTAAGTTTCTCGCTGAACTTTTCCTCTTGAATATCAAGTTCATGCTTGTAGAGGAATTCCCTTTGAAGGTTCGGTTGAATCTTTCAATGTAACCGTTGATTTTGGGTGATCTTGGATATATAAATTCATGGTTGATTCCTATTTTTTCCAGATACTGGTTAAATTCTCCACAAAAATTCGCTTTGCCTCTCGTTGGTATTTAGAGTAACCATTGTGGAACTTGGGTCAAAAAAAATTTTTGTTCTTGAATCTTTAGTACTTGCCAGAGTTAACTCTGCTTGATCCTTATTCAAACTAAAACCACTAACTACCCCTGTAAATACGCTTCTACCCAAAGTATTATTAAAAACCAATCCATAAATCATTTTTTCTCCCTTGTAATAAACGCTTGGAAAAACAAGCTTCCTACTCTGATACTCAAGTAACACAAATAAAAAAACAAAAACCATAATAAAAATAAGAGCTACAGCAGCAACAAGTATCTTTTTCATACCAACACTCGCCAATAATTCACTTTAACATAGAGTCTGAAGCTGACTCAAGCACTCTAGTTCCGTGAAGTAAAACTCAAAGTAGGAGTGATACCAATATCATAAATCTTGTCATTTTCAAGTACACCTTTACTTAAATTCAAACCAGCATCTCTATATCTATTTTGGTATTCTAAGGTCGCAAGATCAATTCTAACCACCTCATATATCCCTGTCCATTCACTAATACCTTCAATGTTGTGTAAAATTTGCTTTACAAACTCCTCCCAAGAATTAAGATAAAATAGAACACTAGCAGAGACTTTGATACCAGGAATTAGTCTAGGCAAGACGAAAGTTTGAGTATCGCGCACAACATCAAATCTGCCCCCTGAAAAGTCTGCAAACATTATTTCCTTAGGGATAGAAAATGCAATCTTATAATCCTTTCCATTTTGCTTAACTAGCATCATAATATCTATTACCTCCAGTCTATCAATATTTATTCCATCAACAACAGCTCCTGTTTCAGGATTTGTAAGGGAAAGGTTTGTTACTATCCTCTCTCCCAAAAAACCTACAAAAGTCCCATTTGGATGAACAATAAAATATTTGTGTTGTGGATATTCTGTTGCGTATATTCCATCATGATACCCATCTGAATAAATACGATATTGTTCACCACCTACCACTATACTTCCTGAAATCACATGAGGATCAACTCCAGAATAATACACCTTTGTATCTGGAGTTACAGCATATTCCCCCTGCCAAGGTCTTCCAAGATATTCTCCGTTGCTTCCAAATATTTCATTTGAATAGCCTAAAAATATTTCCTCAGACTCCCTAAAATGGTCAAAGCTATCAATATTTGGTCCTACTGCTACTTGTTTTAAGGGGATACCTTTTACCTGAGGCAGGGAGTAAGCAACCCAGGCGTATTCTACCTGACCTTCTGGTGTGGGGGTTTCTACAAGGATCCATGTATAACCTTCGTTTGACACCTCTATCATTTCATCTTCATTTATAATTGCCCCAAAAAGGTCTAAATTATCAGGTATTCCCTCAGGGTTGGGGATCACAACTTCTTTATTTATCTGTCCCAAGATTTGAGAGGTGGTATTTGGCTCTTCCCTTAGATTTACATTTGCTCCTTGTGAGAAGGTTCTGAGTGTAAGAAAGTATGCAGCTTCCTTAGTAATTATTTGTGATATGTTTCCATCTTTGTCTACCTCCACAGGGATGAGTGATCCATTGGCTGGGAATTCAAAGGATCTGTTTTCATTTATGTATCCACATCTTGTCAGAGCTTTTAGTAGATCCTCCTTGAGTGTATCGTCTAATTTTGCAATGACTATTTTTGATCCTTCCTCCGCTGGATTAATCCAATGAAGGTCTCCTTCACTTCCATAAAATATTACTCCACCACTTTTATATTCTACTTCATTCCAAGTAAAATCATTTTGTGCTTCAAGTACAACTG
This sequence comes from Candidatus Woesebacteria bacterium, assembly GCA_013374835.1. GTDB lineage: Bacteria > Patescibacteriota > Microgenomatia > UBA8517 > UBA8517 > UBA1430. Next base: position 495,120 of record CP055307.1, on the reverse strand, counting down.
AAACTTTTTTGATTTCAGAATCTTTGTTTGTTTGGGTAAGAAGCTTTATGGACAGTTCTCCACCCCAGTTTTTTGCTTCTTCCTGCAAAAAAAGAACTCTTTCAAAACTTTGGGAAAGATCTGGATTGGTGATATTTTGAAGTTTTTCCATCTTTTCCGGATCAAGAGATACTGCCATCAGGGTGTCTGGAGCTTTCCTTGTTACTATCTCTGAGACAAGTCTTGATTCTTCATCCTCAAGGCTGATTGATGGTATTTCAGGAAGAAATTCTTTTTGAATTTGATTTTCTTTTGTTTCAAAGTCTGGAATAAATACATCTCCCATTTGAAAATCACCTACTAAACCTATGCTTTGGGTGTATGGTTTTGGTAAATTTGAATATGGCTTTTGGGGATTTTTTTGGTTTTTTTCAGAAATAGGTCCAAGTGTTGAAGAAAGAAGGAGCATACCTCCTGAAAAAATTTTTACGGTATTTCTAAGATTTTCTTTCATAATCACATCCTATAATACCATAAAACCAAAAAATAGTAATTTAATTTTTTTCTAAGGATTTGTTTCTCTGGCTTTTTCTAACCCTCTGAATTTTTGTATCAGCTTGCCTTTATTTTAAAAACTATAGATTTAATATCTAAAACAAACAGTTAGATGTTCGCGATATAATCATTATATCCATCACAAGCTTGTTAATTTTTAGAGTATAATTTATACAAGATGGCAGAATTGTGATGCAAGCGACTGTAGTCGCTTTGACTCTGGAGATTGCTTTGACATTTGTGAAGGGCACCAGATCCAGATTTTAAACCAAACCTAGTTGTAACTGAAAGCTAAAATAAAGCTTATACATTTATGGATATAAAAGTAAGTTATTCGTTGGATCTTGATGTATGGAATTATTTAAGATCTGTTTATAAGTTTGTGTGGTACAAACATGGAAGGGACAATCTTCAAGATAAATTTTTTAGCGCTCTCCCGGAGAGGGTTAGGATTGATCTTAAAAATAGTAAAAGCGAAAAACAAGCAAGAAATATAATTAAAGATTTCCTTTCCCAGAATTTAGAGAGTAGAAAGGCAAAATATTCAGTTGTTGCTCAAGAGCTGAAATCGGCATGGGTGAAAAACGGTTCCCAAATAGAAAATAGACTACAAAAAATATATGGGCGCAAGATCCCATTCAAACAAATCAAAATATATCTTTCTTCTCTGCCAATTTGTCCTTACAATTTTGAAAAGAAATGGATTATGGTTTTTGGAGGGGCAATTCCTGAAAGACAGCTTCAAATTCTAACTCATGAACTTAATCATTTTATGTTTTATTATTATTTTGGGAATCTAAAAAAGGAGTTGGGAAAAGAAAAATTTGAATCACTTAAAGAAGCTTTAACTGTATTCACTAATCCAGAAGAAAAGGGGTATCCTGCCCAACAAAAATTACGAGCGTGGTTGGTAAAACAAAAAAAATCTATTCCAGAGATAATTCAGGATAATAAATGGAGAGATTATCTCTAGTCTTAGGTTGTAATACTTATTGCCCAACTCATCGTTTTGATAGCAACACAGGCTGTGCAAGAGCAAAAAATCATAATCTGCTTTCCTAAATCCCCCCATTAATGGAATCAAAATCAATCACTGGAATCATGAGAATAATGCTCTATTTCATTGCGATTTTTAATATAATAGCTTTTTAATTCCTTAATTATTGCTTTAGTTCTTTTCTTGCTTTCAGAATCATTCTTCTGAAGAAAGAAAACAAAATCTGATGCGCTATCAAGAGCCAGACTTAGTTCAGGGTCTTTTGCCTGTATATAGTTTGGTGATTCAGATAGGTTAAAATACAAATCACCTGCTAAAGATTCTAGAAAAAATTCATCTATTTCATTTTGAAAATAATCATGAAGTAATATCAAAAAAATTGACTTAATTTGTTTAATAGAAAGAGGTTCTGATAGTTTAATTCCTGAAAAGACATAATCATATCTCTCAAAGCCAGATTTGCTTTTAGTTTTTCTTTTAGCTCTCATAAAATAATTATATTTTATTTAAAGGTAATCGTCTTTTGGTCTTCCTTAGTAGTCTTGTGTTTGAATATGTTTATACCTATTTTGAGAATTAATCTTTTTTAGCTTTACAAAGTAAAACATTAATATAATATAGACAAGAAAGTGGGTTATTCTAATGTAAAAACCTCTTCGCCTTCGCGGTTGGCCATATCATATGTCCATAAGTCTTGTTTGTTGTAAAAGGATATGGGGTGCGCAACCGATATTCTGACTGCTCCGCTTTTGTATAACCAGAGGTCGGAAAAATAATCCTTCTGCTTGCTAATCATTGCTATCATTCCCAATTTATAAAAATACTTCACAGTTGTTATTTCTTGAAAATGAATAGTTGATACTTCGCTGTAGTAACCACCACTTTCTTTACTTTTTCTGCGAACATATTGTTCTATTTTAACCGAATAACATTCTTGGTATGTTTCTGGGGATAAGATAAAAAACTCAATTTTAATCCCATCTTTTGTCTCTAAGAAAAAACTATTTCTTACCTCAACTTCCTCATCACCTATAAACCGTTTTACTCTTTTCCATTCAGGACCTAAAACACGAAGGATCTTGTCTTCATAAAATAATTTTTTAAGCTTAACGTCCATATTTATTCAATTATGGATAACAGAGAAATTTAAAACTAGATTATAGAGGAAGACCCAATTTCTTGTGAATTTCTGCTCTAATATACCACGAAGCGTAAGTCGAAAACTTAAAGTTTCTATTGGGATTATATTTAAGTATTGCTTTTCTTACTCCAATATTTCCGATTCGAATTAGTTCATCATGATGGATAGTTCCTGCTGCGTATTTTAAGGCAATGTTTGCTACCAATGGTTGTAAGTAGATTAACAGTTTTTCCATCGCTTTGAGAGAATCTTTCTTTTGTTTTTCTGTGGCGTTACTTTCTTGTCCAAGTCTTATAATTTCTACCAGTCTGTCTTCTTCTTGTTTACTTAAAGTTGTAGCTTGTTTCATATTGGGTTAATTATATATTTTTTGAAAGATGATTTGGAATGTCGGACTCTTAGCATATCTTATTATGACTGCTATGGAATCCGACATTCCATGAGTTGAGATATTAGGAAGCTCTAATGTTCAGAAACCTAGTTGCTACTATCTTCCTTTGCGGCTTTCCAGGCTTCTTTTGCTTCCTGTTTTGTGGTGCTTGTTTGCTTGGCAGCCTCTTCCACAGTGAACTGTTGGTTAAGTTCCTTTATGAGAGACAGATCCATGGGCAGCTTTACTGTTATGGAAGTACTGCCTGCTTTTCCGCCGCTTCCCTTGCTGTTATTCACAGAAACCTCCTGTCTTTTTGTCTCCCTTTACCGGATTCCTTCCAGCTGGTTGCCCGGGATTGGGCGGAGAATGAGAGCCTCCTTGGAGTTTTTTGGCTTTGTTTCTTTAGCTTTTTCTACCCAGTGACCGTTTTTGCGTTTGGCCTGTTTTTACTCCCGCTTTTGGGAGTCGGCTCATCATAGATGGTATGGGGATAGAAACAAACCTCCAAGCTTTGGCCTAAAAACCCAAGCCGTTTCAAAGTGCAAAGCGTCCTTTGCACGCTTTGGGAGCAAGGTTAGCAGAAGAAGAAGAAGAAGAAGTCAAGAGGATGTGTTCAGCTTCAAATATTTTTTGATGACTATGGATTGGGCTATGGCGTTGGGGAGGATTGAGAGGGGTTGCTCTACTATGTCTTTATTCAGAATAAATGATCTATTTTGCTTTTGGTTTGCCTGAGGATAGCAAAGGTTGTAAACATCCGCATAAAGCTTGCTTAAATTCTGATTAGGATTGTTATAGAGTTCTATTTCAAATAGTACTTGTTGGAAGACTTTAAGAAATTCACTAAAGATGGATTTATAAAAAACTGGTGATATCTTTTTAAGTAGCGGAATCTCTTTTTTTAGTGTTTCTTTTTCTTGAAAATAATTTCCTTTCTCGGAAGGTAAGAATCCCCTTTTATAACTTTCAATGTGATTTACGACATGGATTAGTTCATGGATTATTGCTAGGGATTGGTGACGGAGGTTAGTATCTTTTTCTATACTAATTTCAAAAGAATCGTCCTGAACGTTATAACTCATTTCTGAATAATCAGTGAATTTAATTTTTATCTTTTTTTTGAATTTCTGGAGAATTTCGTATTCACCAAAGACAAAATTAATTGTTTCTTCAAGATTGGTAAATGGAAAGTTAGTTGAAAGACAAAGATAACAAGGCTTGGTAAATTCTGTTAATACAATTGATGGCAGTTTTATTTTGGGCAGTTGACTATTACAATATTTAATTAGATTGTTGGTTTGAGCCTTGAATAATTCATAATCTTTTCTTGGTATTTTGTAGTGTTTTAGCTTTTCTTCAAGAAAGTTTTTAAAACCTTTTTGTTTAGCCCATGTGTTTCTTTGAATTGTAAGTGCTATGAATGTTTTCTCTATTTTTTTAAAATCTAGCTTATATTTATTCCACACTTTTGCTCTTTGATCTAATGTAGCACTGTTTATGTCTTTTCTAAGCTTTTTACGAAGTGAGTTAGGAAATGCTAAATAGAAGTCTATTGAGGCTTTATATTCATGCTCTGGTCTTATGATTTTTATATTTTCATAAATATCATGAATAACAGCATTCCTTACCCAAGCATGAACATAAAGACCTTCCGACATTGTTTTGGGAGTGCTTAGTTTTTGGTATTGATCTTTTGCAAGTTTTGATTGTCTAGATATAAGTTTGATTAACGATTTGATGTCAGGATTGAGTCCTCTTTCCCTGTAGATTTTTAAGTAGGTGTACACTTTCTTATTTTACTATTTTGGAACTTAAAAGGAGAAAGAGTAATACCTATTGGTATTTGCTAGGGCTGGGACCCACTCTTTCTCCTCCCAGAATTTATTTAGTTGTCATGGCCAGACTCACTTTTTTGATACGTTAGGTACCAAAGAGGGGTCTTGGCCACAGTTTCCGCCAGTAATAGTTCGCGTATTGCTTTCCCGTCGGATATCTGACGAGACGCGCTCTTGTGGCGTGGGGTGCAGACCACCCTCGGCGTCGGGGAACATGATGTAGCTTCCCACCACCATTGCACCAGGTGGGATTTGATTTACATCACTAGCCCGAATGAGTCTTCCGGGATCGCCCATTAGGGACTCTCCTTTCTCAGATTTCATCTGGCAACCCGCCAGTGGGCTGCCCGGGATTGGGCGGAAAAGAGAGCTTCCTTGGTTTTTTTTGGCTCTTCCTCTTCAGGTTTTTTCTAACCTCATTGACCACATTTAGATTTGGCTAGTTTTTTCCTCCCGCTTTTGGGAGTTAGCCGTTTTTGAGGGTGTGAAGTTAGAAAAGATTCCCTAGAAGTTGAGCCTCAAACCCAAGCCTGTGAATGTGCAAGACGTTTTTTGCACGCTTTGGGGAGTAGATTATCAGAAGAAGAAGAAGTCAAGTTGTAATCAGAAAAAAGCAAATCATAGAAACTTATTTCCAACTACTTTTTCTTCTCTATTAGTTTAGTAACTACTTCAGAATATGCCAGCGTATGGGGTAGGGTTGAAAAAGGTCTCAGGGAGATATAAGTATCTATAAAGTATGTGGGGTTTGATTTTTGATTTGCCCCTTTAAAACACTTGTTATAAGTATCGGCATAAAGTTTGCTTAGGTTTTGTCGTGGATTTTTGTGTAATTCTATCTCGAATAATGTCCTTCTAAACAACCAAAGAATCCATCCAAAGGAAGCTTGATAAAGAAGTCTTGATGTCTTTTTATAAAAATCAATTTCAATCTCATTAGCCTCTTTTTCAGCCAAGAATCTTCCTTTTAAGAAAGGATTCTTGTTTTTGTTTAGGTCTTCAAGATTATTTATTACATGTCCCAACTCGTGGACGAGATCAACAATCTGATGACGGAGGTTTTGGTCATTTTCAATATATACCTCAAAGCTATCAGTTCCTTCCTTATACGTGGTGTGCGAACTTCCCGAAGGCTTAATAGTTATTTTTTCATTATACTTTTGTAGAATTGGATGAATAAACGTCGCTTTTTCGAATACACTTTCTAGAGAGCTAAAGGGAAATGGTTGTATCATGCACAAAAAACAAGTTTTACTGAAGTTTGAATAAAACCAATCTGGTTTGTTTCCGATCTTTGGTAGATTTTGATTGCAAAAGTTAATTAATTTATCCTGATTTACAACAAAACGATTTAGAACTGATTGTGGAATTTTAGATTTCTTGAAAGATAAATCAATCTGGGACTCATAACCTTTACTTTGTGCAAAGCGTTTTCTTTCCTCAATCATAGCGATGAATTTCTTTTCTATCTTGGGTATATTTAAATTAAGATCTTTCCAAAATTCTTCGCGTTTTTCAGGGTGAATATTGAATAGATCTTTTTCAATCCTCTGGTGCAGCTCGTAAGGTAACTCAAGAAAATATGCTGCCGCAGCACGGAAGTTAAAAGGCGGATTGGTTAAATTAACAGTTTCAACTGATCTTGTCGCTAAATCTAGTGAAAGACTAAAATGGACACAAATTTCTATATAATTTTCTAAAGAGGTAGTAATAGGATGCTTTAATCTTTTGTAGTTTTCTCTTGCAATTTTTGCTGTATAAGCAATTCTCTTTTGCAATTCATGGGGGAGAAGCTTAATGCCATTTTCTTTGTAATACAATAGATATTCTTGATGTAAATTTTTCAAATTATCAGAAAGCATCTTGACTTTTAATTTTACTTCAAAGACAAATATGGAGAAAGAGTAATACCTATTGGTATTTGCTAGGACTGGGGACCCACTCTTTCTCCACCCAGAGTTTATATTTAGTTGGATGAAAAACAAGTGTTAATACAAATTCAAATTACAAGGAATTATGAGGCTTTACTTATATATTCTCTTAATTCAGAAAAGTATTCTTTGATGTACCTCTTTGCTTCTTTATCTCCCTTTTTAGATTCCTCAATATAAAAATCTAAATCCGCAGTTTTTTCAATTAAATTATGAAATACCCCTCCTGTATAATCAGACGGCTTCAGAAGCTCAAAATAAAGTTGTGTGGCTATGCCTATGAGAAAGTCAAGACTAATTTTTTTTGAAAAATAATCCTTTGCAGCTTTTTCAAATATCTCTCTTGCATCATGTTCAGTCATCTTTCTTTTAAGCTGATTTGCAAGGTATTTATTAAATAAATCTTCAAAATCCATGTATTTAATTAATACTGATATTATAAATAAAAAAAGGAAGGGTGGGTTAATCCTCACACATTGGTGACCTCAAAAGGCACCCTTCCTTGGTAAAGGGAAAGTGCGCTAGTCCTTCAGGACTTGGTTGCCACTATCCCAATGGATTGTGATGTGATCGCGGGTGACGTTGTTGTCTCGGTCGATGTCCCAAGAGCGGTGCCATCCATCACCATAAACAGTTTGGTGATCGGATCCACCTTTTCCCTCATCAAAGTGGGTACTTGCTCCAATGTCAGGCATTGCTTAAATAAGGATGAGAAAGAGTAAAGCACTTTGGTTGTTTTACTGTTTACTAAAATAAACTCTCAAAAAATCAACGCGCGATTTTTTGCTTTCGTAATAATTTTTAAGCAATTTTACTGCTTGCCTAATCTTCACACTATTTTTAGCCTTAGTCCTTAAGACAGATGGATTATATAAAACGACTAGATAGTCTAATACCTTAAAAAGTTCTGGATCTACACAATAAAGTTCATATGTAAAGTATTGAAATTCATATAAAATCTTCCCTATCTTCCCTGTTGTTTTTGTGTCAATCTTTTTATTAAAGAAATCGTCAAGCAACATTAGCACAGAATCTTCTAAAGGCGCCCAGTATCTTTTTGGATCTAGCGGTGTTTTTAGCCCTTTTAAAATGAATTGATTGGCTAAAGTTTGTTCTTTGCTTTTGCACATTGTGTTAAAGAAAAAGGGAATTGAGATAGTAGAATCTTCTCATGGTAGCCAACATGATAACTGCACAATGCAGCAATTCCCTTTTATAATATAGGCTACTATTCAGTTTTGGAAACCCCTGTTACTCCGGATAACGGTCAAACCACTTCCCACCGTGGCGAGTAGCGTGTCCGGCTTCAATCGGACGACCGTTACGCATTTCGGAGGTTTTCTGGATGAGCATTTCACCATCTGGCGTTGGGACGGAAGTGTACTCTACTACTATTCCACCCCCAAGTGAACCTGCTCGCTCCATGTACTGGCCAGGAGCCATATCTCGAGGTGGTCCACCAAAACGCCATTCCCATCCCTTAGGAGTTTCGTCTCGAGGATCTTTGTCTCCCATCAGACCCTCCTGCTTTCTGGATTCCTTCCAGCTGGTTGCCCAAGATTGGGCGGAGAATGAGAGCTTCCTTGGGGTTTTTGGGGCATTACTTCTTAGGCTTTTTCTAACTCAGTGGCCTTTTTTGGTTTTTGGCTTGTTTTTCTCCCGCTTTTGGGAGCCAGCCGACTTAGATAGGCATGAGGCTAGAAAATTGGCCTTTGAAGTTTTGGCCTAAAAACCCAAGCCGTTTCAAAGTGCAAAGCGTTCTTTGCACGCTTTGGGGAGTAGATTAGCAGAAGAAGAAGTCAAGAAGAAACTGGCAGTTCAAACCAAAAATTACTTCCCTTCCCAGGCTCAGAATCCACACCAATATTCCCCTCAAACTTCTCAATTAAAAGCTTTGAGATATAAAGCCCCAGTCCACTGCCTATTGTCTTACCAACTTTTGATTTAACTCTATAAAACTTCCTAAAAAGTTTTTTTTGTTCCTCCTTTGATATACCCATTCCAGTATCAATAACCTCAAGCCTCACGATTTTCAAACCTTTATTAAATAGTTTCATAGTAATCCCACCCGTCTCTGTATATTTAGTAGCATTACTTAGAAAATTAACAACCACCTCATGAAGCCTATCACGATCGACATGTACACGGTCCCGCACATTACTTTGGATATCTAACGTAAACTTAAGATTCTTTCTCTCTGCTTCCAGTTTAAACTCGCTGTAAGCCGTATTAACTATTTCAGTCAAATTAACATCCTCAAGATTATAAGCGATCCTTCCTTCCTCAATCCTTCCCACATCAAGCATATTACTAACAAGCCGTATCATCCGCTCTGTAGAAAGCTGAATATCCTGCAAAAAATCCCTTGTTTGAGCTGTTATCGTACCCGCATCCCCATCCAATATCATAGACAAGTATCCCTTAACAGCAGTCAAAGGCGCTCGAAGCTCATGCGCGGCAACAGAAATAAACTCATTCTTAACCTGGTCCAGCTCTTTAAGTTTCCGATTCAACCCCTCAAGCTCTTTCTTTTGTTCAACTTCTCTTAAAACATTCCTTATTAAGAAAAAACCAAATATTACTGTCAAAATCAATAAAACAAAATCTATCAGCAATTCATTAAAATCTTTAGCAACAAATATCTCAGACAAAAGAACAGCCCAAATCAAAACAGTAAGAACCTCAACTCCAATGACTTTAATATCAAATAATTTATGTCTTATTATTGAATATGCCGTAAACCCAAGAAGTATACTAGTAGAATAATCACCTAAGTAATAATAGCTTGTAAACCCTTTAAATACCGGTAATCCAATATTAAAAACACTATTCGCTAAATAAAAAACAATAACTCCCACTAAAAAATATCTAGTTCTTTTGTTAATATGAGATCGAAGAATGGGCACAACCGTAGAAACCATAATCCCCAAAATAAGAAACAAAAAGGGAAAAAAACCATACCCATAGATTATATCGAGCGTCCCGTCCTTAAATTTAACACCGCTAATAATTAAATCCGTAAAAGCCGTCAAAAAGCTTAAAACGGAAGTTATAATTAATAAAATTAGCGTCAAATATTTATACGCACGATCTTTTTCAACCATCAAAATGGATATTAAGTAAGTGCTAAAAAACAAAGGGGGTGTGGCAATCCAGGCAATCCTCAAAAAAATTAAAGAAATATTTTGATAAAACCCAAAAATTCTTGCCAAAAAAGCAAAATCCACCCAAGCAAGCATAAAAAAACTCATAAGAACGAATGTTTTGCTCTTTTTATCTTTAAATCTACCGTGCAAAAAGACTGTAACCAACAAAATAAATACAATAAAATTAATAATTGTTATTGCTATATAATTAAAAATTGACAAATCTCTAATATTCAAAGTCGAAATATTATTCATATTAAATATTTAACGCCAAAGCCACTAAATACCATAAAATAAATTTTCCTGCAGCCAGAAAATATCCATATAAAATATTTTTCTTAACCATTACCAAAATCATTATATTTGTTACAACCATACTAATTACCAGTTTAGTCATCACAATTGAATCATCTGCGAAATAAATAAAAATAGGAGACAAATAAACTAACAAAAAAAGGAAATATAAAGCATTTTTCTTACCAAAAACAATGGGAAGAGTTTTTAGTGACCGCTCTTCATCTGTCTTAATGTCCTTAAAATCCAAACACATCTGAGAAAAAAACATTTCATAAAAAACATAAAGCGAAAAAACAAAAACGCTATGCTCGTTGAAATCACCCACAAAAATAGCAGGAACAAAAGCGAGGGTAGCATATACGCTGGATACATAAAAATTCTTGAAGAAATAAATTTTAGAAGTAACTTTCTTAAAATAAACCGGATACAAAAAACCCAATATAATAACTCCAGCTATATAAATAGTAAACCAAAAATTATTTTTAATAATAAGTATTGAAAAAAGCAAAAAAAGAAAACTAATTAATATTATATTCGTCTTTTCTCGATATCTACTTATATGTCTAAATCTCTCCATATTTGTAGATTTATCTATCTCTATGTCCTTAAATCTATCAAAAAGAAATATCGATTCAAAAAGAAGATAAATCACAAAAAGAATATCGTAATTAACTGATTGTTGAAAAATAAAAATATAAGAAAAATACACGACACTTGACGCACTTATAGACTGAAGATGGCCATTATAAACAAACTCGTTTGCTAAGAAAAAAACTATTTTTCTTATACGCTGCATCTAATTTATAATTCTACAACAAAATCGCCCTATAAAAACAAATAAAAAAGAGAAGTCCTTACTCACATTGGGGCAGGTACTTCTCTTTTTCCTTACCTAGTAACCGATATTGTTTCATCCAATTCTGCACCTGGCGCGTTTGCCGTTACACGACTGTTTGTCGTAAATATCTCATAACCTGTATTTGTCGGCGCATTACCTGACTGAGGGTCTTCAGGCAATTGTGCGATATAAGTAGGAACAATAGTGGTTCCATCATCCACCACACCATCTCCATCCTCATCAGCTCCAGCGTTTGCTAAATCAAAACATGTTGCTGCATTTCCTATACAAGTTGCAGTTGTCGGAAAATTAGGTGCTCCTGTATTAGGATCAAAACTAGTTCCAGGCAAATTTCCATTATGCTCAGCAGCAAACTGATAAACAGCATTTGTAACTTGAATCAAATCAGACTGTCTTGTGGTATTTCTAGCCTGGGCAAACTGTCGTCCCGGATTTACAGCCACCAATACAATTGCAGCCAAAATGCCTATAATACCGATTACTACCAAAAGCTCGATAAGCGTAAAACCCTTTTTAAGTGTTCTATCCATAATCTAATAATCTCACCTCCTTTGCTTACCCTATATATTATTTGTACACATATCTATTCAGCCAAGTCAAGACCTATCGGCTGCTTATTAAAATTCTTCTCATAAACTTTATCCAATCCGGCCATATCAAGTCTGGGCGAAAAATTCTCCAAAAAATCCTGGTCTATCTTTGTAGCAGTCTCAACAGCATTAAAAATACTTCTCAGCACAAAAATTGCTACAATAGCCAAAGTAGCCATTACAATAAGCAAATACACATAAAACCTGGTTAACCTTAATTTATTCCGAAACATATAGCATCGCTCCGTATGAAACCTCAATCTCCCCGCTTTCGGTGTTTTTAGTCAATTCAAATCTGACCGGCCTGATTAAATAAGACATTAAATAGATCTTATTAATCGCCGAGCTTATCCGCTCTACATCACCTCTAAATCCAATAAAAATCGGCAAAGCCTTAGCCCCCAAATCAGTAACAGGCTTGTCATTTAGCAAACGAAAGTCAGTAACAACACCCTCATTTTTTAATACATCCATCTCGGCATAAAGATCAAGTATTTTTTGTTCATTTGCAAAAAGCGACTTAATTTTTGAAATTTTCTCACGATTTTTTTCAATCTCCGCCTTTGAAAAAGATACCTCAGAACTCTCCTGCGAAAGAAGCACTTTATGCCGAAGCTCCTTTACCTCCTCCGCTTTAACAGAAAGCCTACTCAAAAACACAGAGATTAAAACTATCAAAATAGCGTTCACAATATTTAAAGCAAAAACTTTAATATAAAGCTTTTTTTCTCTATGCTTGCTCGCCACCGGGATATCAAGCACTTCCGGTTTTTTTATCGGCACGGACTGAGCTTGAGGGCTCACGAGCTGGTTTGTTTTCTTATCCATAACAATCAAATATCAAGCTTTATTTTCTGACTTTCTTTCTCCTTCATTGGTAAATACCCAAAAGAAAGATCAAATTCAATATCAGTTTGATTTACCAAACTACTAACCGGCAAGTCAATCTCTGAAAAATCAGCATCCTCCTCCAAAGACTGCTTAAAGGCCAAAAGCGCACCCCGATCAGACGCTCTACCCCGGACACTCACCACGCTTTTATCAAAATTAATATCATAATAATTTATACTTATTCCACCAACTTTCCTCGATTCAATTTTGTTTATCAATTCCTGAGGCTGCTTTGTCTTATCGCCTATTAAAGATACTTTTGTAATAATATTGTTTATATCTTTTATGTTAGTAAATACAGCCTCTGCTTCACCTGTCTTAGCGACATTCTGTAATGAGCCTAAGCTTTCCGCTTTCATTGAAAGTGCAAAATAAACCCCGACAACCGATATAAAATAGCTCCAAATAAAAATAGATATTATCAAAGAAAGCGTCCAATACTGAATGCTCTGAAGCCTGCTTCTATAGTGCTTCTCCCATACAGGAGGTAATAAATTAATAGAATATTCATCAGAAGGCTGCTCGGGATTTTTAAGCTGCAAAGAAAGAGCAATTGCATATTCCTGAAACTTCCCGGAATCCAAAGAAACACCCTTATACTCCAAAGGAAATACTTTTACTTTAAACGAATTGGCAACATTATTAAAAAAATCCTGAGAAAGGTTAACACCCCCCAAAACAACCCTTGTAATTTTGGTGGCTTTGTAGTGGTTAACCACCCTCAAAGCGCTTTGAATTATCTCATTCTGAGAAGTTGAGCTTGCCACAGAAGAAGCTACTATCTTTTTACCCTCTGCTAATACTATTATTGTTTCATCCGACGAAACATAAATAACAAGCTTTCCCGTATCATCTCCATCCGATATCCTAGTTAAAGAAAGAGAAGGAGTTTCAACAACCAAAGGCAAAAGTCCCGCCTTGCTCACAACTTCAACATACGAGGAAAGAACGCTCTTTTCTATCGCCGCCACAAGTATTTGATAATCCAAAGTGTCCTTATCCTCATTTATAATCTGCCAATCCATAATCATCACAGAGCCCCCGACAGGCAAAAAATCCTGGGATTGCCACCTTATCGCTTCATCAAGCTCACTTCTCGAAAGCCTAGGAAGCGTTAAAACCTTTGTGTAAGTCGAAAATTCAGGAATAACTATACCTACGGATTTTTCCTTAATTTTTTGCTCTTTCCACGCCTTTTTAAGAATCAAAGTAAGCTCATTTGGTTTTTGGATTCGATAATTAACAATGTATCCAGCCGGTATTTCATATTTAGCCATTTTTACCGGCTTCTTTTTTCCACTGTCAAGCTTAAAAATTTTCAGATATTTAGAGCCGAACTCTATGGATACAAATTCTTTTCGAAACATGGCAGGTACTTTCATTATAAATGATATACTAAATTTATGAAGCCCCGCCCTCAAAATTGTCAAAAAGGCCAAATACTTATAGGAATAATAATAACCCTCGGCATCTTTAGCATTCTCTCCCAAGCGGTAATAACTCTTGTATTCTCAGCCTACGATACAATCTCTTATACAAGAGCGAGAACCAATGCCCAGCACATCGCCAACTATGAAATAGAAACAATTAGGAACATGCCCTTTGATAAAGTAGGCACAATAGGTGGAATTCCGCAAGGCATTCTACCCCAAATAAAAACCATAATAGAAAACGGCCTTACCTATACAATTAAAACTTCTGTCGTTTACATTGACGATCCTTTTGACGGCTTAGCTCCAAATGATATTCTCCCAAACGACTATAAGAGAGCAAGGATCGATGTCTCTTGGGGAGGAATAGCCGCTTCAAAGGGAAACACCGTTACTTTAATTACTGACCTATCGCCCAAAGGTATCGAAACAGAAACCGGCGGCGGCACTATCTCAATCCTCGTTTTTGATTCAAACTCAAACCCAGTCCCACAAACCAATGTACAAATATATGCGCCGACACTATCCCCAGCTGTAGATCTAAACTTAATGACAGGCTCTGATGGAAAAGTCATCTTACCCGGCGCACCGGCTTGTACGGAATGCTATCAAATAACAATTACAAAAGATGGCTTTAGCACCGAAAAAACTTACTCAACAGCCGAAATAGCCAATCCGTCAAAACCGCATTTGACCATAATAGAAAATGAGCTTACAGAAATATCATTTAGCATTGACCGCCTAAGTAATCTTACAATTTACACAGTAGATACAAGAGAATCTGAATTTGCACCTTTAGCAAACCAAACAATCCACTTAAGAGGAGAAAAAATAATAGGAACAACAGAGGAAGATATACCTGTTTATAAATATGAGCAAGACGTAGTATCCGATTCAACTGGAAAAATTCAAATCCAAAATTTCGAATGGGACAACTATCATGTCACACTTCCAAATGACTCTATAAGGGTGTTTGCAGGAAGTAACCCGCACCTTCCAATCAAACTCGAGCCAAATACACAAAAAGAAGTGTTTATATCACTTGCAGATCCGTCAACCCCTTTTAGTCTTTTAACAATTTTTGAAGACAGCGCAGCAAATCCCATAGCTTCGGTCTCTGCAATGCTTAAATTAAACGATCAAATAGAAGCAAGCGGATCGGCAGGAATAAGCGATGATCCCGACTTTGGGCAAATTTATTTTCCCGATCTTGAAAACAAAAACTATATTCTCGAAGCAACAGCATCAGGATTTACCTATTATTCAAATACGATTTCAGTATCAAATCACAAAATCGAAAAAATAATTCTGATAAACGAATAATGAAAACAAATAGACAAAAAGGCTTTACTCTGGTTGAAGTATCCATGGTTGGTCTCTTTATAGTCATTTTAGGCGTAGGAATTACGGGTATTCAATACATCCTAGGGAAAGGGCAACTTACTTTGATAAATAACTCCATCTCAGTCGAAGAAACCAGTCGTATAGCAAACGAATTAGTCAAAGAACTAAGAACTGCAAGACAGGGAGACAACGGGGCGTTCACAATCGAAACAGCCGAAAACAACAAAATAACCTTCTATTCGGATATCGACAAAGACGGCAAAGCTGAAAAAGTAACATACGAGCTTAACGGAAACACATTCACTAAAACAACAATCAAACCAAGCGGCAATCCTCCGATTTATAATCCGAATGATGCAAAATCAATAAATTTATCTGATAATGTAAGAAACCACGATATGCCTGCCTTTTTCTATTACAACCAGAACTGGCCTGAGGACACAGAGGAAAACCCCATGCCAACGCCAGCAGACCTAGATAAAATCAAGCTGGTACAAATCTATATAAGAGTTAACCCAAAAGAAAATTCACCCGATACCGACTATGTAATTAGCTCGCAAGCACAGATAAGAACGCTAACAACAATAAGATGAAAACAAAAAAAGGAACTATAACACCGGCTCTTCTTGTAATAACCGGCTCTTTTCTTGTAATAATATACGGACTTCTTTTACTCTTAACTACCCAGTTTGAATATTCAAACAGAAGAGTCGCATCCGAAGAGGCGCTAAATATAGCAGAAGCAGGTATAAACTATTACAAGTGGCATCTCGCACACGCACCGGATGACTTTACGGACGGCACGGGACAGAAAGGCCCATATATACACGTTTATAAAGATCCCCAAGGCAAAGAAATTGGCGAATTCAGCCTTGAAATAACCCCACCACAAGACGGATCTTCAATCGTAACAATCAAATCAACAGGAATTAGCTACAATAAACCTGGAATAAAGCGCACAATCACAGCCCGGTACGGAAAACCTTCTTTTGCCAAATTTGTTTTCCTCAATAACGCAAGTGTATGGTACGGAGAAGGAATAACGGTAAACGGAGACATCCACTCCAATAACGGGATAAGAATGGATGGGACAAATACAGGCCGCGTAACCAGTGCAAAAGACGAATATCGCTGCGGCTCCGAAACAGGCTGCTTTCCACCTGTCTGGAAACCTGGAGTCTGGGGGAATGGAGGAGACCAGTCTCTTTGGGAATTCCCCGTACCAATCGTGGACTTTGATTCCATCGCATTCGACTTCCAAAACATGCGCCAAGCGGCACAAAACGTGGGTCTTTATCTTGATAATTCGGGAAGAGCCGGATATCACCTAGTATTCATAGAAAATGGGACTGTTGAAATTTATAGGGTAAATAACACCAACTCAATCTATGGCTACAGCGCACCGGGCGAAGGCCTCGGACAAGACGGGCAAGGAGGTTGTAGAAGAAGATACCAATTAATAAGAAACGAGGATCTAATAGGAACATATCAAACTTCGGAAACCCCTATTATTTTTGCAGAAGACCATCTCTGGGTCGAGGGAACGGTTAAGGGAAAGGTTACAGTTGTAGCAGCGGCTTTCCCGTTAACATCACAAAACATGAACATCTGGATAAAAAACAATATCGTCTACGATTCCTACGACGGCACAAACACATTAGGGTTAATTGCCCAAAATGATGTCTATTTCGTTCGCGATCTTCCCGATAATTTTCAAATAGACGCAGCAATAATAGCCCAAAAAGGAAGGGTGATAAGGCATGGTTATCTGTTGTCGTGCGGAAACCACCCAAACGCAATACGCAGTAGCCTTACAATAAATGGCGCGCTTATTTCCTACTCCAAATCATACTGGAACTATAATAATCCTTTAGAATCCGGTTTTAGAACAAGGACAATAAACTACGATTCAAGATTCCTTTTTGCACCTCCGCCATACTTCCCAACCACCGGGGAACTAGAATTCATTAGCTGGCAAGAAGATTAAATTAACAAAGATAAGAAGCATATCTTCCACAATTAGGGCAATGAATCTGGCCCATACTAATTTTGGCATTAACATGCTTCCCGCAATAAGGACAGTCACACTCAAGTGTCTTTTCTCCAAAGATTATACTTTGTCGAAGCATCGTTTCCGAAACAGTGGCCGGACAGCTTATCACGCTCATTCCTAAAAACCTATCTCTCTGCATTTGCTGATAAATAATCATTGGATCAACTCCCATTTCAATCATTTGCTGATATCCTCTGGCTAAATAAAGAGACCTATTTTTATTACCACGTAAGTTATTCCTAATCTCGTCAAAAAGCTCACTATTTTTTCCAACGGCAGATTCAACTATATCTACCCAAGCCAAGCCGTCGCATGGCAAAACTATAATGCTCTCCCTCAATTTTTCAACGTCTTCAAGATAAAGCCCCATTCTCCTTGCTGCCTCCAAACACTCGCTATCGCTAAGATTCAATAAAATCGAAGTATTTTCTATAGCCTTTTGCCCATTTTTTGATACAATCTCGCTCACGATAATTTTTGAAGCGTCATACTTGCCCACAAATTTAGGGCTAATCCATACCGCCACTCCCCTTGTGCTTTTTTGAGCCCAATTCTCCAAGCCTAAAAAGGCCTTGTACTCTCTCTGTCCAAGAAACGAATGCCTATCTATCGATTCGTAAACAAAAGCACCTGTCTCAGGAGAAACAAAACGCCCATTCCAAAGTAAAAAATAATAATTATCAGGTGCACCCAAACTTTCAACTGAAAGCGAAGAAAGCTCCTCAACAACTTGAGAAGGCGGTTTATCCCGCCAATTTATTAAGCAAGTTTTAATTTCTTTTTCAGTAACCACCATCCTGCTCGGGATTAATGAAGTTGCTAGTTTTCCGTCTTTCACGGTTGCGGCACAGCCCCGGACTTTCACCGGATTCCTTAAACACAACTTCTTTTTTTAAAATTACACCTCTTATAAATATAAATCAAGATGATGTCTAAGGTGATTGGCTAAAAATTTATTATTACCAAAAACATTCATCCTCTTCTGAAATCAATCCACACTTATACCAATATTTCCCTAAAAAGAGGCTACTACTCAACATCCTCGTCGGTTACACAAAGTTCGTTGGAAATAACCGTTCTTCCAGTTTTCCTGTTAATCGATTCAGTACAAGTTGGCGGCAAATCAACACTAGGTACTTTGGTAGCTACAGGAGATGGAGTCGGAGTCCTAGGCCGAACGCAGTAACTCAGCCTCCAATAAAGGCATTCATTGTCTCCTCCACCGGAAGTCGGTGAGGTAGTTGAAGTCGGATAGGAAGAAGGTGTAGGCATAGGAAACCACCCATCTACATCGCCATTGTATCCACCTCCCTCACCACCTGAGCCGTCTCTTCTGTCATCAAAATAACCATCTCCTCTTCCATCCCCGTCAGTATCGATAATAATATCCGATAGCTCATCTTCATCCTTAATGCTTATTTTCCTGCCATCATTAAAAACAATATAATCCCCATTTTCCTCTACCGCATATTCCTCGCTACCCAAGTAAAGCTTCTCATAGTATCCAAAAAAAGCTTCCGTCTTCCCCTCGTCCCATACTTCGCTTTTCGAGCCGTCTAAGCTATTTATTAACACACTACCATCTCGTAAAACCACCACCTCATGCCCGTCTTTATTAATTAAAATTTTTTGAATCTTAGATGTCTGGTCTTGAGAAGACCTTCTAAAAAGAAGAATAAAAAAAACAACAGCCAGCAATAAAAAAACAAAAATTAATAAAAGCTTTTTCTTATCTTCTAAAATTTTCATGGCTGCTGTATAGCAGACTGTAATCCACCTATAATGCTATAAATCGGGGCAATCATCATAATCACCATTACTCCTACAACCGCGCCTATCAAAAGCATCAGAACAGGCTCAAGTAGGGAAGTAAATCTCTTCAAACTATAATCCACCTCTTTTTCATAAAAAACGGCTAGCTCTTCAAGTACATCCTCAAGGCTCCCCGACTGCTCTCCTGCTTTTATTGTCTGGACCATTATAGGCGGAAAAAGATCTTTGTTTTTTATAAGAACATCAGATAAAGACTCTCCCTTAGAAACGCTTTCGCTGAACTTTTTAGCCTCTCTCTTAAAAGACCTCTGCCCCAAAGTCCCGACAGAAACATCCAAAGCCTCAAGTATCGGCACACCGCTCCGAAGAAGTGTAGAAAGCGTCCTGGAAAACCGTGCTACATCAATATGTCTTGATATGTCCCGCACAATAGGAAGTTTTGTTATAAACCTCATAATCAAGTTTCGCGTAGATTGTAATATAAAAAGAAAAACTAATAAGCCCAAAATCACTCCGAAAACACCAAGAACCAGTAACACATTATTACCAAAAAACTCACCTACTATAAGAAGCCATTTTGTGTAAATCGGTAAAGGGACCTCAAGCTTCAAAAAAGCCTGAGATATCTTCGGCAGTACAAAAAGCATCATCAAAAGCCCGTTGGCAAACATTGCAAGAATTATTACCGCAGGATACATCAAAGATCCTGTTACCTTTTGTTTTAATTCATGACTTGCCGAAAGCTGCTTTGACAAATAATCAAAGGCCTTATCAAGCGTCCCAGACTCCTCGCCTACTTTAATCATGGTTAAAAAAATCTGGTCAAAATCCCTCTCATATTGGGATAAAACCATAGACAGGCTCTTACCCTTCTGTGTCTGGAAAGAAACATCCGAAAGTATTTTATTAAACCTTTTATTTTTTGATCCTTCGCGTATAATATCCACTGCCTCAGGTAGAGACATACCTGACCGAAGCATGGTAGCCATGAATCTGCAAAAAGAACTCTTTTCAGAAACTGAAATACCACCAAAAACCATGCTTCCGCCAATTTTGTCCGGATTTTTCACAGTAAGAACCTGAAGCCCTTGAGATCGGATCGCGCTCGCCGCTTCCTCTCGACTACCCGCCTGGATAGTATCCTCGATTACATTTCCTTCTGCGTTTTTTGCCTTGTATTTGAAAATTTTCATTGAGTCTCCATTACCGCGCGCAAAACCTCCTGAATAGTAGTCATCCCGCCTGCCACTTTGTTAAGCCCGTCCTGAATCATAGAAACCATTCCCTCCTTTTTGGCCTGCTCTAAAATCAAATCGCTTGAAACATTCTTAGTAATTAAACTCCTAATATTAGAAGTCACTGGTAAAACCTCATAAATCCCGATCCTTCCGGAAAATCCGCTATTCCCACACACGGCGCACCCCTTTCCTCTATAAAACTTCTGAGACGATAGGTCCACCTTTAAATCCTTGCTTATCTTTTCGGAAAGCGCTGCATCCGGAGTGCACTGCTCGATACATGAGCTACAAATTTTCCTTACAAGCCTTTGGGCAATCACCACATTAATAGTAGAAGCGGCCAGATACCCCTCAACTCCCATATCCAAAAGCCTAGGTATAGCACCAGCAGCGTCATTCGTATGCAAAGTAGAAAGCACAAGATGACCGGTTAGCGCAGCATGTATCGCTATCTCGGCAGTTTCTTTATCCCTGATCTCACCCACCATCATAATATCCGGATCATGCCTTAATAAAGATCTTAGACCCGTAGCAAAAGTAAGCCCTGTTTTAGGATTAACCTGTATTTGAGTCACACGCGGAATTCCGTATTCGATAGGATCCTCAATAGTACATATTTTTACATCAATCGTATTCAGAATATTCAATGCCGAATACAAAGTTGTGGTCTTACCAGACCCCGTCGGACCTGTTACTAATATCATTCCATTTGGCCGTTTCAAATTATTTTTAATAATTTCAAGACCCTTTCCAGCAAGCCCAAGCTCCTCAAAACTCAACGGACGCGCAGATTCATTTAAAATTCTCATAACAACATTCTCTCCGTAAAAACCGGGAATAATCGAAATCCTAAGCGAAATAGGCTCGCTTCCAATATTAAACTTATACCTTCCATCCTGCGGCACTCTTCTTTCATCTAGTTTAAGGTTTGATAAAATCTTTATTCTTGCAACCAACGCCTCCTCAATCCCCCTTGGAAGCCTCACAATATCAACAAGCCTTCCGTCAATCCTAAACCTTACAAAAACCTCCTTCTCTTGGGTTTCAACATGGATATCGCTTGCACGCTCAGCAAAAGCATATTCAAATATAGTATCTAAAATTTTTATAATAGGGAGTTTTTCAGCAGCCTTTATCAGATCCTTCTCGGCTCCGGCAAGTTCCACGCTCTCGGATATAATCTTATTAAATTCCGCGCGAATATTTCTTTTATATTGCCCGAGAGCCCTTTTGATATCCTCATGATTTGAATAATAAGGTGCAATTATTGCTCCAGTATGCCGCTTTGCAAACTCGATAGCCTCCGCATCTCCCGGATTTTCCATTGCAATCTTTAATACGTCACCCTCCCTGGCAAAAGGAATCATGTTGTAAGTAACGGCCATCTTTTCAGGAATAACTGAAAGAATTGAATCCGGTATTTCTAACCTCTTAAGATTTACATAAGGAACTTTAAGATATTCGGAAACAAGTTTAGATAAAGCATCTGAAGAAATTAAACCATTAAAAATAAGTACATCCTCTATATTTTTATCAAGATCCTCGGCAGTTTTAACCGATTCTTCAAATTCGTCGGCATTAATATACCCCGAATCAACAAGTATCTGTTTATAAACTTCTTTAGCAAATCTCATCAGGCAGCTCCTATTTTTAGTATAGCATCTACATACACTTGTAAAAACAAAAATGGTATCATATAAATTGTGAACTTTAACTCAAAAATATTACTTATAGAACCAGTTACCCATAACGTAATCCGCTTAATCATCAGTAAGCCGGGTAATTTCGACTTTCTGCCCGGCCAAGCCGTAGAAATAGAGGGACACCCTTTTACAATGATCTCCCAGCCCGAAGATCTGGTGCTGGAATTTATAATAAAAACTTACCCCCCAAAGCTATTCCCTAATCACAGCGGCCTAACGGAAAGCTTTCTTTTCAAAAAGCCGGGTGATAATCTTACCCTTTCCTCCCCTTTCGGCACAATCAATTACCAGGGAAAAGGCGTTTTTATAGCAGGCGGTGCAGGGATAACTCCTTTTCTGTCTATTTTCAAAATGCTTCATAAAAAAGATGATCTCAAAGACAATAAGCTTATCTTTTCAAACAAAACCAAAAAAGATATTATCATGGAAACTGAATTAAGAAACTTCTTTGACGAAAGTGATCTATCTCTCACCCTCACAAAAGAAAAAATAAACGGCTACGATTTTGGTCGCATAAACGAAGGGAAAATAAAAAAATTTTTCAACCCGGATATGAATTTCTACGTCTGTGGTCCAAAACAAATGGTTGCTGACATTAAAAGCATAATTCAAAAACTGGGAGCAAAACCAAATTCAATTATCTTCGAAAAATGATATAATAAACAATGCTCACATTGCCTCAAAACGTCAAAAAATTCCTTTGGGACGTAAACACTGACAATCTTACTAAATTCGATTCCGCTTTTATAATAGAGAGGATTTTGGAATACGGAGACTGGAACGAATTAGAGTGGTTGATAAAAAATTTTAAAAAAGAGGAAATAACAAATGTTCTCAAAAACAGCAAAAGAATATCTTCAAAAACCGGAAATTTTTACGCACTATATTTTGATATTCCCAAAAAAGAAATTTTATGTATAAACAAACCCTTTATCCGCAAACAAGACAGGTTTTAAATAAACTCAAAAAAATCCCGATAGTAAATACTTTCTATCTGGCAGGAGGAACCGCGCTTGCACTGCAAATAGGACATAGAAAATCGGCGGACTTGGACTTTTTTATTCAAAAATTCCCAGACAGGGATATTCTTATCCAGCGTCTTGATCCGCTTTCTCCAAAAATAGCTCAAGAAGCACAAGGTACTCTTGATGTAATCATAAAGGATATAAAAACAAGCTTTCTCGAATATAAATATCCGATCCTTAAAAATCTTATTCAATACGAAGGCATTAAACTCGCCTCAATACTAGATATAGCCTGCATGAAGCTTTCGGCAATTTCATCCCGCTCAACCAAAAAAGATTTTGCAGACCTTTACTTTATACTTAAAAAATATCGCCTCAAAACTCTTCTTAAAAGCTTCGATAAAAAATTTAACCAAGTTTCCTACCAAAAAATTCATATCCTTAAATCCCTTACTTACTTTGAAAATGCGGATCAAGACCCCGATCCAGATTACACAACAAACATAAATTGGGATGAAATCAAAAACGATATTTCCTTAAAAGTCAAAAACTACCTTTCAGAGCTAAACTGAAGCTTTTACCAGCTCCCCCCGCCCCCTCCGCCAAATCCGCCGCCTGCTGAACCACCGCCAAATCCGGACCCGCCAGAGCTTTTCGGGCTAGAAGAAATGCTTTTCCCGAATGCGCTGTCCATGCTTCCAATATTCGCAAGAACAATAGCATTTGTTCCCCCAACATAAGAAGGCGGAGAAACTCCAAGCTTTTTCATTTCGCTTGCAAGTTTTTTAGTTACCCCTAAAGAAATCGCCAGCGGAAGCATATCTTCAAAAAATAACCTCTTTTCATTTATCTCATGCCTCCACTTACCCTTATTAACATAAAAAGCAAGTCCCTTACCCTGCCTGTGTACAGCATACCCCGCAGCAGTCTTTCTCGGCATCAAAAAGGTAATAGGAAAAGAAATAACGCTAAAAATCCCAAAAACAATAAAAGGTAAATAATTCCCGGTCAAACTATAAAACCAATATATTATAAACGCCAAAAAAACTTCCAATACGACCAATTTAAAAAACCACTTAATCCTCACTCTTTCGGGATTTGTGGGAAAATATCCGGCTTTCACCACTTGCTCATAAATCCTCTTTTTAAACTCAGGCAAATGCTTATAAAACTTATTCTCAAGCGAGCTTAAAAGAACCTCATCCCCGCTCTCAAAAAGCTTTTCATACAAATATTTCTGATAATCCCGAAGGGGTTTTGTATCCTTTTCTAATCTAATAAATTTATAGTCCGTACTCTTGCCCAAAAATTTTTTCTTGGTAACAATTTCCATTTTTAGGAAACGAAGCCTTGCAAGCTCGGCTATCTCGGCAACCACATCCCTTATATCCACACGTTCATCAATGATAGTTCCCAACTCCCCGGGAGTAACGTTATCAAGGGGGTGATAAAAGGTCGGCAAATGTGCCCTCTTAAAAATAGATACCGTTTTAGTAGATTTATCATCCGGCTCGTAATAAACACTATCTGACAAATATCTCTTGTCCCTACCATGTTTAAACCAAAAAAATAATATATAAACAAGGCCCAAAGGAGCGGCTAAATACCCAAAAATATTAATAAATTTCTCTGTAAACCTTTCAATAAACCCCGGAAAAACTAGCTCATTATTCTTATCAAAAGCTACTACAATGCTCATATCCCGCCCATTGCCAAGTGTTTGTTCTGTTAAAAAGCTAGCCAATTGAGCATTAACAATCCGAGAAGTACACTCCTTACTAGACCCGCTCTTGCCGCTATAACATCGGGTATCTACTATTCCAGCATATTCAGAAATAACATTAGCGGTTACATTCTCAACCGGAGCATCCCAACCGCTACCAACCACATTCCAGTAAAGTTCATAATGTTCATCGTACTCGACCAAAATATTTTTAATCCTATAAGTAATCACATAAGAAACTTCTCCCAAAACCGTTTTTTGAGAATCGCCTATCTTTATAGAAACATAATCTCCCGATTTACTAACCTTATAAGGGATTTTAACCCCCAGCTCATTTGTAACGCTTTGGACCGAAAGCTTGCTGTTAATCCTTCTACCATCAATCCTATAAATACTCGGTATCTCCCTGTAAATCCCATGTCTGCTTTCCAAAAAATTAACATCAATCCGCTCAGTAATCAAAAAAGAAGTATCCTTAGTAAGTGAAATATCAGCCTCAAACCGCCTCACCTCATACCCACCAAGCGAAGCTTGGACCGGTCTTACAAACCCAAAAAATAAAACAAAAATAAAAAGAGCTAAAATTCTTCGCATTAATTACCATTCTACTACAAACCATTAGCCATTAATCATCAAGCTTCTAACCACATCTCCAATAAGGCGCACCTTTAAGACTATATTCCGGATATCCCCATAAGGCACGCAAACATCCGAGCAAAGCCCAAGATAAATCCCCTGTACTTTTATTTCGTTCCCTAAAATCTCGCCCTTTCCCTCAATTCCCTGCTTTCCCGCATCTGAATCATAAGTAATAATATATTCATATCTTTCAAATTTAGCTACTCCACTACCGGTCACGCTAAAGCCTAAATTAGCTCCATCTCTAAAAAGATCAAGGTTTGTTTCAATTGTACTATGCGGATTTGTCCCTGGATTTGGACTATCAAGTATCTCCCAATCAGTGGCAGAATCAGTATCAACACCAGCCGTTTTTCTTGCCATTGATTTGCCATCCCCGGTCAAAACCACACCATTACCACTACCAAAAGCATAAGAGTCACTACCCCAGCTTACAGCATCTACCTCAAGCCCTGTCGAATCTTTAAGTATTAGCCGATCTCCGCCATTAGCAAGCCCGTTACCGATTCTTTGACCTGTATAAACGCGCACAGCACCAGAGGGAGGATCAAAACACCCATTACTCCAAGTATTTGCAGACTTTGAAATCACAGCATATCCGTGTGCCGGAACAAAAACAGAGTTGCTATGAATAATTGTCGTATCATTATTATCAGTCAAACTCCAATCTTTAAGGTCCACATCAAAACTGTTATTGTTATAAAGTTCGACCCATTCATCTGGGTTTGCTCCCCCGTCATTACCACAAGCACTGCCCACGTCATAATAAACCTCATTTATCACCACGCCTGTTACATCATCCTCCCAGTATCCCGCAGAAAAGCTATTCCCCGAAAGAACTACCTGTGATGTAAAATAAGCCCCGCTTGTCGCGGTATTAAAGCTTATTACCCCAAAAGTCAAAAAAAGAACTTTCAAGATACCATATCTTTTAAAAAAGCGCTTAATTCCCCGCTCAGCCTTTATTTCCTCCTCACCGATTGCCTCCACAATCTTCTCCCGTGAAGAAAGCTTACGGCTTCGCCTCTCAACAATAAGCCTTTTTGCCTCGTTTTTAATGCTTACCATCTCGCTATAAATAATAATAGTTGCAGGAATAATAATTAAAACAATAAGTCCAATCTGTGTCCTTGCAAAATTTACGGCATATCCAAATAGCGGCAGATGGAAATAAACTTTACCGATAATAAGCCCGCGGTCAATACTCTCCGGATCCGTCGTCTCATTCGCATCACCTTTGGTAACAAATCTCTCCACGCCCCCCTCATCTTTTATATCCACAATCCTATGTGTTGTAGTGTTTTTAGGTCTTGTTACATTACGGTCTGCCTCCGACTTAAAAGTAACAACATCCCCCTTGTTGTAATTAGAAACAGGGCCCACCAGAGCAATGCTTCCAGTAGGGATCGTAGGAGACATCGATCCGGACAATACGTTATAAAGCCGATACCCTCCGGCAAAATCAAAAGTAGATAGGCTTGTAAGCCCGGCAATAAGCACAAGAAACAAAAAAACAAGCCAGTAAATTATATTAGTAATTTTTTTCATTTAAGCTTATTTGGTTGTGCAAATTAATTATTTTGCACAACCTATAAACCAAAACTAATCTGCCGACTGTCTCAATTCAAAAGTCATATCTAAAACAAACGAATCTGTCATCGCCTTATTGTCGTCAGCAGTGTCCCACCAATCATAAATACCAGTAATACAAGTACTACCGCCAGCAGGAATTAAAATATCTAAATCATAATTAGAAGCGATAGTACCTACCTTACCATTAAAGAACGTGCTCTCTCCTGTTCCAATCCATCCATTACAATCTAAATCATGAAATAGGCGTAAATTAAGTACGTCTTCAAGCTCTCCTTCGGAGCTCGAACTGTCACCGTCGGCAGACTCGGGCTCAATAATCCCATTCTCATAACTTGTGACGACAATATTTTCAAGATCTAAATAACCAGAAACGCTTCCAGTATTAGCAAGGTTAAATGTACCCTTTGGCTGATTACCGGGTTTTAGATTATTCAAATTCCACTTAACAACCGAAGTCCCATTATTTCCATCCAAAGTAAGATTTAAGGAACCTGAAGAAAATGTGTTGCCACTACTATCTTCCGTATCTAGAAAATAAGCTCTGGTTGATCCAACTGCTAGTGTAGCAACAAGGGTAATCATCATTAAGCTCACTAATATTCTTTTCATTTATATCACCTCCTTCTCCCCTAAGCACCAAAAAAGCCGCCCTTTGGCGGCTCTATTACCATATTTCCCAAGTATAAAATCTTAACATATTACTTAGGGCTAGCTTAAACAAGATTAATATACTCTATTAAAAAAACCCTGTCAATAGATATCGATTAAAACTATAAGAAACAAACAAACAAAAATTCTAAGCTAATCAAACATACTATCTTTCAAATTAGGAAATCACAACTAATCCCATTAATCATCAACCATTGGACATTAACTAATTATCCTAATAAAGTACTCCATCACTTTATAAAAGGAGACAGAAAAAACAGCTAAGATAAATAAAAACATTACTCTCCCTGGCCAATTTACATTCTTAAAAACTTTTCTCATAAGACGCCCTCCTTTACTCTCATCTTATACCAATTAGACAAGTATGCACTCGTAAGCATAAGAAGAAGCACATAGTAAATCATATAATCTTTCTTCACCGTAGAAGCCGCACCTAATACCTGCCCCTCGCTTGCACTAGCAACAGGCAGAGCCTCCTCCTCGCCGTTTTTGACTAAATTATTAACCAACCCACCTTTAGTTCTTATCTCAAAAAAGCTATCGGAATAAGCGGATATCTCACTGTCATCAGGTCCTACTATCCCAAAAACTTCAGCATGCGCGAGATAATTCCCTGCCAGTGCATTCTTTGATAAAACAAGACCAGTGGTTATTTTAAACCCGCGTCCCGCCTCAATATCCCCAATGGGTATTATTCCGCCTCCCATATCCTCTCCGTCTTTTATTAGGCTTAGTACCAAAGTAGCTCCATAAACCTTACCTGTTCCGACATTTTTTACATCTACAAAAAAGGTTACAGTATCCCCGGGATAAACAAAATCATTTACATTGTTTTTCTGATAAACCTCAAGTTTTCCACCAGCCTCTTTAATGCTTTCAGAAGATAAACTCATACCTCCAATCGCAGACTCGGAAAAAGGACTTGGGGAAGGATAAAGTACATTCATTGTACCAATATTCCCGCTAAACTTCCCAAATATATTCACAAATCCCAAAAATCCTAAAGAATTCTTAATCGTAGTATTTATAAAATTAACGATTGAAACAGCACTTACCGCATTCCCGGTCTTTATGCTTGCCTCTCCGCCAGAAACGCTGTTTCCGCCCGTATTAGCAAAAGAGTAAACATTGTTGTAAACATAAGCTTCATTGGCAATATCACTCCCTTTTACACAGCCCGTACATCCACCCACTGAGCTTTCCTCATCTCCCCAGCCCAAAAGCTCTCCGCTCCACTCACCTAAATTATTAATATAAAGAAGCCTGAAAAAACTATTCAAAATATTAAAATTAACCACACTAATTAAATTTACAATGGACAAAGCATCTCCCGTATCAATATCCGCATCCTCAGCTACTGCTGTATTGCCGCCGCTATCAGCGCTTGAAGTCACAACATTTTCAACCTCGGCATTGTTTTCAATATCCACAAAAGCTCCCCCACACTCTGTGCAAGCTTTTTTATCCAAAATATCGGGCAAGACTATATCCCCATCCAACTCACCAAAAATATTAATCGTAACAATATAAATTTTCGAATCAATAATTGTGGTATTAACGCGGTTAAGAAGTGATACAACTGAATAAGCATTCCCCGTTTCAATGATAGCAGCACTTCCCGTAGCCGTATTCCCACCCGTATCAGCAATACTTACTATTTCATTACTAATATATGCATAATTATTATTTTCAAGAATTACTGCATTAATAATCTCCTCTTTGCCCCCATTTGAAACAATCTCCTCTATCAAAGGCCATGAGTCCATGGCCAAATTAACCCCCTCTGCAAAAAAGATATTAAGAGTCTTAAAAACCACCTCGCTATTTACCTCCGTAGAATTTACTTGGTTCTCGGTCTCAACGAAAGATATGCTGTCTCCCGTTTCTACTTGGGAAGAATAAGTAGGGCTGGGACTGGGGCTGGGGCTGGGAGTAGCCTCAGCAGTTGGTGAAGAGTTCACCTCGTCCGCGACAGGGGATGAAGTAGGTGACGGACTGGGTGACGGCGTAGGACTTTCACTAACAATTTCATTCTCCCCGCTTTCGGCTTCTGTTGTAATCTCATCAATAACCTCTGCTTCATTCTCAATAACCACATCGGTTTCCCCGGCAGTTTCTTCAGTAGTTACTTCAATTGTTTCAACGGTTTGAGGTTCGGTATCAAAAGTTTCAGTAGCATATATTGCATAAGGAGTTGTGCGCGCAAAAAGAAGAGTAAATATAACTAAAATTGATATTTTTCGTTTCAGCTTTTCATTCATTCAAATATTTCTATACTTATTAAAAATTTCAATCGGAAGGGGGCAATAACCCCCTTCCAAAAAAGAGAATTTAGTCAGCTGATACACCAACCATGTTGGTGTTCACCATATTCTCAACAACAGACATTGCATCTGCAGCGCCGGTCTTAACAAAACCGTTAACCCAGCTGCCGCCAACATAATTGTGTCCCGTTTTTGCAGTAGTATCTAAATAATTCTTAACAGTTGCTCTGTTATTTATCGTAAGATCGTTGTAACAATTACATCCCAAAGCATTCATGTTGACAGTATTTGCTACATCAGCATATGCCCACGCATTACCGGTCTTAATAACTCCTTTGTTAAGGAAGCCGGATACTGAATTGCCACCAGAACCGGCATATGTGTCAACCACATTTTTAACATAAGCATTGTTATTCACAACGGCTTCTGTTGTTGGCTCAGGTGTGGGATTAGGCCAAGGAAAAGGAAATCCGCCCCAAGCCATCACACTAACCGGTGCAGCAACCACCAAAAGGAGGGTGCTTGCAGCTAAACCTGCTAATACTTTCTTCATATTCTTATCACCTCCTTTCTCTCGATACACTATACACTATTCAATAACAAAAAAACTATCAGTAATTTAGATTACATACTTTCAGGTACTGCTCTTATAACAAATCTTTTCCTGTCAAAAAGCCCGCTGCAAGTATAAAGCGTAAGCGTTTCGCTCTCTGTATTTGAGGCTATTTTTACATCCGAAGGATCTGTTTCAAAAGCGCTCTCAACACGATATGCATGCTCTTTTCCAGATGCGTCAAGAATTTTGATTAAATCATCCTTTTTTAAAAACTTTATAGGACCGAAAAGATTATCCCTATTATGAGCGTATAAGAGAATATTCCCGCCTCCTCCCGGATTCGCCGAAATATCAAGGTGGTTTGCGTATCTATCAGACACCTCCCACACACCGCCAACAATGCCAGATTCAATAACCTCCAATTTCAAACCAATCTTCTCAATTTCAATAATATAAGGATTATATGTAATAGCTTCGGTCTGCTTTATAGCTTCCCGATCCGGCGAAACATAAAGCTTTCCAAACTCACGGATACGAAAATAAATTGGAACCGATAGAAGAATAATTCCGAAAGCTAAAAAGAAAAAATTAGTTTTCTTTATTTTTGGCAAAAGTTCGTCTGACACCCGCCGAAGTTACCAAAGCACCTATAATAAAAAAGGCATTATAAAAGTCCTCACCAGATCCGGTATCGGCAAGCGTGCTAGCTCCAAGCACAGCACCCGCTGTCCCGCCCGTACAAACTTCATTTGAAGGAGCACTTACCCCACATCCGTTTACAGCTCGGACAACAAAACAACCGCTTGTTAATCCATTGACAATAAACCTATCAGTATCCCCTGTACTCGGCACGCCGTAAATATGCTCACCGGGATTTGACCCGTAAAAAATTGCATAATCGTTTGCATTCTCAACCTTCTGCCAAACTATCTCAATGCTTGCAACGCCCTTTCTTGTAGCGCTTATCAAGTATGGCGCATTTGGCGCCGGATCCGTACAAACCGGAGGCCCGGCAGGACTTGTTCCTCCGCGCGCAGGCTCGGAAGGAGCAGGTGTAGGAACGGGCGAAGCACTCGGCTCTCCTGTAGGCTCGGAGGTAGGTTTGGATGTTGGCTCAGAAGTCGGCTCAGAAGTAGGCGTGGGGCTTGTTGAAGCAGTAGGTTTTGGTGTACAATAACAAGCCTTCGTGTCCTTTACCCCCATAGAAATTGCAAAAATTAGAACAATAAAAAATCCTACGAAAGCTCCTTTTAAAAAATAGGACAACTTAATCATTTGCCCGAAGTCTAGATGTAATTAGCACCCATGTCAAGTAGTATATTTTATCTCCACATTCTCTCCCTTTGAAACATTCTTCCCATTTACGGGTATACCCAACGCCCAACCGATCGCATTAGCAATGGACACCCCCACACGAAGACCTGTAAAAGATCCTGGCCCTGTTACGACTTTGATCTCGGTAACATCAGAAATTTTCTTTCCCTTTTTCGCCAAAATCTCATCAATAAACCCCAAAAGAGCCTGGGTTTTTTCTTTTCTGGATTGAGACTCAAACATCTCCCCATCAATCCCGACTACAATCTTCTCCGAATCAGAGGTATCTATAAATAGTCTCATTTATTATTGACTAATCATCAAGAGTAACCTTTTGGGTTATTCTTGTGCCATTTCCAAGCACTATCAATAATCTCAGCCAAACCATACTTCGGCTCCCAGCCGAAAAGTTCTTTTATTTTTTTGTTATCCGCATAGAGAATATCCGCATCTCCCGGACGCCTCGGCCCAAACTTCCACGCCAAATTACCCGCAACTTTCTCTATCTCGCGAATAAGTTCAAGATTTGAATACCCCCGCCCCAATCCCGCATTTACAGCCGTACTCTCTCCACCCTTTTCCAAATAAGTAAGGGCTTTAATATGTGCATCCGCCAAATCCAAAACATGTATATAATCCCTAACACACGTCCCATCGGGAGTATTATAATCATCTCCAAAAAGCGTAAACTCTCCGCCCTCCATAGCCGCCTTCATTATCAAGGGTATTATATGGCTTTCATTGGGATGATCCTCACCAATAGATCCGTCAAGCGCCGCACCCGCCGCATTAAAATACCTTATCGAAACATGGCTAATTTTATGCGCCCTCTCATACCAAGGAAGCATCTCTTCAATCATCAGCTTCGTCTGCCCATAAGGATTCTCAGGGATTTTCGGATCATCCTCGGATATTGGAAGCTTTTTCGGGCTCCCATAAACACCGGCTGATGAGCTAAAAACAAAATTTTTAGCACCCTGCCTTGCCATTATGCCCAAAATATTGTTAGCGCTATTAATATTATTCCTAAAATATTTATAAGGATCCCTAAAGCTCTCTCCCATTTGGATAAAGCTCGCCATATGGATTACCCCATCAAAACGTTCCTTTTTAAACCATTCTTCCAACTCTAATAAATCACTATCATTACTCAAATTAAGCTTTTTAAAGCTAAAACCGACAATTGCCTCCTCATGCCCGCTTGAAAAATCATCAACGACATAAGGCTCATATCCCGCCGTTTTCAAAGCCCTTACTATAAAACTCCCTATATACCCGGCTCCGCCTGTAACAAGAATTCTATTCATAAATTAGTCACGATCTTTCTCCTATTATCCTCTAAAATATCAAACTTTATCCACACCATGTTTTTCGGCAAATACTCTCTCGCCTTTTCCGCCCATTCTATAGCAACAATAGAGTCCTTATCCTTCATAAAATCGGTTAGCCCTAAATTATTCATCTCATACCCCAAATCCCCCTCAAGCCTATATAAATCCACATGATAAAAATTTAATAGCTTTTCACTTTGATACTTTCTGACAAGTATAAAAGTCGGCGATATTATTCGGTCTCTTACTCCAAGACCTTCTGCCAAGCCCTGTATAAAAGTAGTCTTGCCACTCCCAAGCTCTCCGCTTAAAGCAAGAGTAGTCCCGCCTTTCAAGCTATTTCCCAGTCTTCTGCCAAGCGCCTTAGTCTCTTCGGCATTTTTGGTAATATATTCCATACAAAATAAATCGAAAAAACTGATCCTATTGTATCAAAACCTACATCCCAAATCTTTGGCATCCTTCCCGGAGTAAAAGACTGGTGAAACTCATCGCTAATCCCATAAATAATAGCAAGCGAAATCGAATAAATTGCGGCTCTTTTTTTATCAATACAGGCACCCTTGGTAAAGGCTCTGTACAAAAGTAACGTTAAAATCCCATATTCAACAATATGTGCCGTCTTTTTAATCACAAAATCAGTCCATACTATTTGAGTGGCACTGCCAGTAGGAAAAGAAGAAAATAAAAATATTACAAAAGCCCAAATAAAAGGAGGGGCAAAATATTTAAACATGTTTTTCATTATACTTTCTCAAACGCTTTTTTAAAAACGGATAAGAAGATACCCCCAAAAATCCAGCTCCCATACCCATAAATCCAAGGGGCACTAAAGAAATATTTCTCTTCTCCTCGGATAAAGGCTCAAAAGAAGCGCTTGGCGAAGAAGTTTCTCTAATTCCCAAAATAGCTCCCTCGTTAGTCGCAGGCACTGGTGTTGGTCTATAGGTAGCTCTTATAGTTGGTTTGTCTGTAGGAGTAAAAGTTGGCTTCAGAGTAGGAAAGGAACTTGCCTCTCCAGTCGACTCAGGAGTAGGAAAAGGTGTAGATGTGGGTGTAGCCGTCGGAGAAGGAGTCGGCGTCGCCACACTTAAATTAATCAAAAGTTCATTCGAGCTTTGAGCAGAATTTTTACTATTTCCGGTATATCTATTAATCTTAATTTTATATTCGCCAGGCCCTTTATAATCAGGATCATCCCAATTAAATTTCATCTTCACCGCTCCAGTCCAAGCTTCTTCAATGATTTCAATCTTATAAAAATTTGATTTTATAAAATCAGTTTCCGCGCTAGATGTATATGCTGTCCATCCTCCATCATTCCTTTGTGTAAATCCAAAATATCTAGTATAAGAAGTAGAGCTTATCGCTCCAAGTAGATAACAGGTATTTTCTGGGCAACTATTTGCTTTAGCTCCGCTTATTTCAACATCAACTGAAATCTCGGTATCTTTTACAACAGGATTAGAAATTATAAAATCGACTGCTTTAATCTCACCCGCCAAAAAAACCAAAAAAATCCAAACAAATACAAATTCTCCGATTATCAGCTTCAATTTCCGCCAAAGAATATGGGGCATTAAAAAAATTTAATCAAAAAAAGACCGAAATATCAATCTCCATTAATCATCAGTCATCAACCACTTATCACTAGTAATTAATATGAAGATAATAAGTCTCAATATCATTCTCATCATGCTTAACCCTTACATATCTAAGCCTGCATCCATTTAACCCAGTATAACTACCTCTATAAAGCGTTCCCGATCTTACAGCTTTTACTTCAGAATTACCCTCATTATTTATGTCAATTCCATTATGAAACTGATAAATCCTACCCACCCATGTATTCTGCACAGCCCAAGTTAAACCATATCCTTGAGAAAATTTAACGGGCGCATTTATCGGCCAATCCCAACTTCCACTTGGATTGAAAGGGTCACCGGGAGAACACTCCCCGGGCCCGGAGCAATTCTGATGATCAATAGGTTTAAGATAATTAAATGGATTCTCGGTATCCCTCCCTCTGGCAACAATAAAATGAAGATGCGAACCGCTTGAATTACACGACGGCCCCTGAATAATCGAAGCAATTCTCTCACCCGCATTCACATGTCCTACCTCACTCTCATCACCTTTTCCGGCAATAATAGCCTGAATAGCCTCAAATTCGGCCCTCGCCTGAGCAAGAAGCGATTGGTATTTTTTCTCATCGTTTTTGGTTAGCGAAAGAAGATTGTTTTTCGCAGTCTTTTGTGAATCAAGCTCCTCCTTCTGCACACCAAGCACCTCTTGAAGCTCCTCAAGTTCCCCTTTTTGTTCTTTATAAACTTCTTTTGCATTTTTTAATTTTTCAAGAAGATTATTATCCGCTTCCTGAATTTTTTGTAAATAATAAGTTTTTGCCAAAGTCTTATTTATATCCTCGGTAGAAAAAAGAAGATAAGCAGTGTTATTAATTCTTGATATCTTATAAGATTCGACCACCCTTGTATTGAAAGCCTCCTCCAAATCAGATAAAGAAACCTCAATTTGATCAATCCTACCACCAAGAAGCAATATCTGCTCCTCGGTCTGGCTGATCTTAAGCTCAGTAAGCCTAATTTGTGCATCAAACTGGGCAATCTGGTTGCTAAGCGTACTTGCCTTTACTTGAAGTTCCTTAATCTTTTGTGTGTATTCCTCAATCTCGCGGGCAAGCCGATCAAGCTTTTCGCTATCAGACTCAGCGCTAACAGGATATCCCAAAAACAAAAAAGGCAATAATAGAAGTAAAACTATTAAAAATGGCTTTTTAATCCGGGCAAGCATGTTTCCCGAATATTTTAACATACTATTAAAACTATTTAACGATACGAAGAGATCTGGATACAGCAATCATGCTCCCAAGAAACGCGATAAAAAGCCCGGCAAAAATCTCTGCCGCAAAAATCACGCCAAGCAAAGCAAAAAAGTCTGTCGTCTCTCTTGGCAAAACCGGAATATCCTTAAAATAATAAAGTACAGAAGGGGTAGCATACATCAAAAGAACACTAGCAGCAAGCCACCCGGCAAAAACACCGATAAGAGCATAATTTATAGCCTCAAATACAATCGGCATTCTTATGAACCAATTTGTAGCACCAATAAGACTCAAGCTTTCAATCTCCGCCTTCTTCATAGATATCCTCATACCAATAACAACCATAAGAACAAGAAACGAAGTTAAGTTAAGCACCAATACAAAAGACACACCTCCAATCCTCAAATAATAAGTAGCGTTTTTAAGCCTTTGTATTACATCACCAAGCGTAGCCTCGCTTCCTAAATTTGCGGTAAAATCTACAGATTCTACAACACTTTCCCCCTTTACCTCGTTAATTATCTCCTCTGTAAAATTAAGATCCCTCACAGAAAACTCAATACTTGCAGGAAAAATACTGGGAGATACAAGCTCGCCAAGAAGCGGGTTATCAGCAGTCGCCTCTTTATAAATTTCAAGAGCTTGCTCTTTAGAAACATAAGACACACTATTAATCCGTGAATCATTTGCCAGCTTATTTCTCAAAGCATCAATCTCACCCTCCAACGCATCCTCTTTTAAAAAGGCAATAACCTGTGGCCGCGTCTCAAAAAACTTTATCACCTGATGAGACGAGTAAAGCAAAACCACAAGAAGAGTGGTTACAAAAAATGTAAGAGCCAAAACGCTTATGGCTGCCAAAGCCTGAAAAGGCGCACGCCTTATGTAATCAAAACTCGTTCTTATATGCTGCTTCATTTAGAGGACTCCTTTTCTTCTACTTTATCATCTTTATCATCAGTCTTTTCCTTTTCTTCTTCTTTTTCGGCAGGATCCGAATCCTTTATAAGCTTCCCTCCCTCAAGCTCAAGCACCCGCTTTCTAAGTTTACTAACCAAATCCTTGCTGTGGGTAGAAACCAAAACAGTCTTGCCTTCCTCATTAATTTTCAATAATAGCTCTATTATTCCCTCTGCAGTTTTTGGATCAAGATTCCCGGTCGGTTCGTCCGCAAAAATAAGTTTAGGATTCACAACTAACGCGCGAGCAAGCGAAGCTCTTTGAAGCTCCCCACCCGAAAGCTGAGAAGGAAAAAGCGTAGCACGCTCAGTAAGACCTACAAGCTTAAGAACTTGCTCTACCCGTGCCTCCCGCTCCTCCTTTGGTACCTTCTTTACCGCCAAAGCCACCTCTACGTTTTCAAAAACAGTCCTACCCGATATAAGCTTATAATCCTGAAAAACAGCCCCGATACTCTGCCGAAGATGTGGAATTTCCTTCTTCTTTAGATTCGAAAGCTCCTTACCATCAAACAATATTTCTCCACTGGAAGGGGTAATATCACGGATAATAAGCTTTAAAAGCGTAGTCTTACCAGCACCCGAAGGTCCGACAATAAATACAAACTCACCCGGAGGAATATAAAACGAAATATCCGACAAAGCAGAAATACTTCCAAAATTTTTACTTACAGATTTAAATTCAAGCATGAGCAAGCTTAATTAGCCTCTTTTATTTTACCGACATCCATTAACCATCCGGCTTTCTGTCCCGAAACCGTATTTCCCCAAACTTCTACTTTTTTACCCACAAATCCATCAAGATCAATCACTGTGGAAAAAAGGTAAACGTACTTTTCCTCACCAAGCCCTCGATCTAAATAATGGGTTCCCTCCCCATCAATACCACCTTCTTTTAAAACACCGCTTGCGCTGTCTGGAAAAAGATCGATGTTTACTACTTCTGATTCTCCCGCAGTCTCTCCGGAACCGTCAACCACAACGCTTTCAGAAACGATTTTGCCATTGCCTCCCATCTTTGAAAAATAATATCCGGTTCCTACTCCTCCCAAAACAACTAAAATTGCAATTAAAGGAATTATTACACGATCCTTTTTATTATTGCGAGGAGACTCAAATTTTTTTACAACACCATCATCTCCAACCGGCTGAATAACTTGGACAACTCTCTCCATGATTAACAATATAACACATTAAAACTTTCTAATGAAGCCACTAAAATCAGATCTTTAGCTCAGCTTCGATAAACTCATCCAAATCACCATCCAAAATAGCATCGGTATTTCCTGTTTCTACATTAGTTCTTAAATCTTTAACCATCTTATAAGGATGAAGCACATAACTTCTTATCTGAGTTCCCCAAGTTGCAGGCTTATAATCACCCTTAATGTTCTTCTCCTCCTTTTTCATCTCTTCCTGAGCAATCGCCCAAAGCTTTGATCTTAATAAATTAAGAGCTATTTTTCTGTTTTGCTCCTGGAACCTCTCTGTCTGCGCGGAAACAGATATGTTTGTAGGTTTATGAATCAGCCTTACAGCGGTAGAGACTTTATTTACATTTTGCCCTCCGTGTCCGCCAGATCTAAAAAACTGCCACTCCAAATCTTCCTCTTTAATCTCTATATCAGGTTCATCAACTTCCTCTATTTCAGGCAAAACCTCAACCAATGCAAAAGAGGTCTGCCGCAATCGATCGGCATTAAATGGAGATTGCCTGACCAATCTATGAGTTCCAGATTCACCCTTTAAATACCCATAAGCATAAGAACCAACGACCTTAAAAGTAACACTTTTAATCCCGGCTTCGTCGCCAACTGTCTGATCAAGCACCTCTACAGGCCAGTTCTTTCTTTCACAATACCTAAGGTACATCCTAAAAAGCATATGGGTCCAATCCATTGCTTCGGTTCCACCCTGGCCGGCATGGATACTGACAATCGCATTCCTCCGATCGTACTTTCCGGATAAATAAGTGCGAAGTTCGATTTTTCCAAAATCCCTTAAAAGTCTTTGCACATCTTTCTCAAGTTCCCCTGAAAGCATGTCTTCCTCAGCCATCTCATAAAGAGTCTTTACTTCGGAATAAATTCTATCAAACTCGTCGATCTCATTTTTTAAATCTCCAAGCTCGGTTAAAAGCTTTCTTGCCCTCTCTTGATCATCCCAAAGATTGCTATCCATAGATTCAAGCTCAAGAACCTCAACTTTCTTTCTTTTTTGGGGTAAATCAAGGTTCTCCGAAAAAGCCTCAAGCCTATCTTTTAAATCAACAATCTGTTTTTTTAACTCCTGCATAGGTAAAAAGTATACCAAACTCACGGGCGACAAATCATACTTTGAAGGCTTTCTTTCTCGAATTCAGATAAACCCTCATACTCCTTCATAATACCACTGATCGTCGGGACTCCTTCCGCGTACGAAGATGGAATCTCCTCGGCTACACCAAGCACCCGAATAAGCCTGTCTCTCCCAGCATCCAATACGTTAACAATAGGTTTAGGCGCACTCTCCCATCCGATAAGCTCGGTTAATATCGTTCTTCCGCTGACAATAAAAATTCCCTCCATAATAAGCGCGAGCGCAAATCCGATATACACACCAGGCATTATACCGCCCATTTTCCAATTAACCAACCTATGCCGCAATTGCCCAAGAGTTAAAATCAAAAAAAATATCAATATTACCATTGCTCCCGCTTGAAGATACGAAACGGAAAAAACCAACCCCCCCGGAAGTGGAACACTGGCTATTATGTCTGAAAAAAAACTATTGCCAGTCAAATTAATATCAGGTATTTGGGAGGTAATTTCCTCCATAACACCATTTTACAACGAAGAAGCTTCCTGCTCCAGCAAGTCTATATCTTCCTCTATGGAGCCTACATCAGTTGTATCAATTTCTCTTTTCAAAGTCTCAAGATCGCTGGATTCGGAAACAGGCTCCATTGTGGGTGATAAATTTTGTTCCTGAGGCTTCCCCACAATCGGATTTCCTAGGCTGGGGATACTTTTGCTGGTTGTTAAAAGATAATAAAGAAAAAAAGCGACCAAAACAACTATCCCCAAAACCAAAACAATAATAACTTCCGAAAATCCCTTTCTTATACTTATCATTCTATATTTTCTCCCAAAAGAGTTGCTAAAATTTGAAAAAGACCCTTAAGCGCATCTTTAGCCAAAGAAACACTCTCCCTTATTGGCTCAAAATCGGCTCTAAGCTCGCTTAAAGTACCGCTTACACTTCTACCCAAATTATTCTCATCTGTAACCTCTAAAGTATATACTTTAGAGGCCTGCTTATTAACCATATTGTAGCTTTCAAAAATCTTCGATCTTACTTTATCCAAAGCATTCTTAAAATCAGAATTTTCAGCAACACCTTCTTCTTGAGCTCGCGCTTCTATTTTATCGGCTATCTCAGAAAGCCTATCTAAAACAGACTTTAGGCGCTCAACCCATCGGGCATTTAAATCATTAATGTTTGTATTAAGATTCTCAAAAAGAGCTCTTTTCCTTTCATCTCTAATCTCCAAAAGCCTTTGCCGGAACTTCTCGCGCTTTTCTTCTCTAAGCATTTGTGCCTCCTCAACCCCACGCCTGTATTCATACATCAAGGCCTCTCTATTTTGAGATTCACTTGTAACTCTTACTCTCATCTGTTCGTTTACAGATTCATTCTGGATATTTGAACGAACACTTACCTGCGCCGAAGCGTTCGCAACGCTGACAACGTTCTCAACATTTACATTATTAGTAACAAAAAGACTGGAAATAATTAATATTGAAGCAAGCATTGCTTTCTAATTATCAAATAAACAATCAATATCTGTCAAGAGTCTTATTGACTAGGACTTGGTGAAGGACTTAATGAAGGGCTTGGCGAAGGGCTCTTCGTCGAAGAAGAAGCTTCAGATTTTTTTCTTGGTCCTGTCAATATCTCTATATCGAAATCTCCCGAAATTTCCGATTTTCTGACCCTAACGGTCTCATAAATATCCTCAAGAATCTTAGTAATTTCATCCACTTCATCCTGGCCTACTTTTTCACTAAAAGTTGCTGTCGTTCTTGTCTCATCCTGACTCGGTGCATTTGCTATCTCTATGTTCTCATAACCGGCATCTTCAAGCTCTCCCTTAAGAAAACTCGCTTCTCCGGCTTTACCGGTACCGTTTAAAATGTTAATTCTAATATCGGATTTGGAAATAGGCTCGGGTGTCGGGCTTGGGGTTGGCTCAACTTCAGGCTCCAAAGTAGCAAAAGATCTAAGCTCCGAAGAAGATGTAGGAGATGGGCTTGTACCACCGCTACCCATAGAACTGTTGAAAACATACCAAACACCAGCAATCGCTATAAGAAAAATTCCAACAATAACAAAAACCCATTTAACTATACTTGATTTTGACCAGTTTTCTTTTGTACCTCCAGATGGAAAACCTATATCGGTTCTTGGCTGTGGGTTTTGAACATACTGGCTTGTTTGCTGATTATCCTCTTGCATGTCCTCGTGAAGTATGAAAGCACAAATTTAAGCAGTTGTCAACTTCTTATTAACCTTAGTAAAACCAAATTTCTTCTGAGTCTTATCATAATAAATTTCCAAAAGGTCTCCCTCTTGTGTTTCATTGTTTAAAATTGCTCTACTCATAGCGTCTCCTATTTCGATATCAAGCACTCTTCTCATTGGCCTTGCACCAAAAGAGGGATCGTATCCTTTTTCTACAAGACCGGAAATAGCGCTATCAGATATCTGCAAAAAAATATTTTTCTCCTTAATTTGAGCGGCAAAATCATTAAGCATAATACTGGCAATCATCACAAGTTCTTTGCGCCCAAGCGGTTCATACACGACAACGCCGTCAAACCTGTTTATAAATTCCGGAGAAAAAATTCCCTTTCGCAGTACGTATTCAATCACTTTTTTATGCAAAAAACTTGCTTTTTCATTGCCTGAAACAAGTCTGCGAATATACTCGGCTCCCGCATTGCTTGTAGCTACAATAAACAAATTCTGGCAATTTATCTTCTTTCCAAAAGCATCAGTAATAATACCCTCATCCAAAACGCTCAAAAACAAGTTAATTATCTGAGGACTCGCCTTCTCAATCTCATCAAGAAGTAATAAGCTTGCAGGCCTGTTCTTAATAGCCGTAGTTAAAACACCCGGCTCACCGCTAGCTTGGGATCCCAACAATCTTTCAACACCCTGATCCCCGACATACTCAGCCATATCAAAACGCACAATATGCTTCTCACTGCCAAAATAGACTTTAGCTAAAACTTTAGCCGTTTCAGTCTTTCCCACACCTGTCGGGCCTAAAAACAAAAACGACCCTATTGGTCTACTACTTTTTACTACCCCCAAGCTCTTGCTACGAAGAATTTTCGCAATCATTTCCACGGCCTCTTTTTGGTTCACAAGCCGTTTATGGATCACACTCTCAAGTTTTAACAAAAGATTCTTTGTGTCCCCGGTTACTTCTGCAAATTTTATACCCGTCTTTTCGGACATTACAGCATCGACATCAACCGGACTTATTATTTTATCTGCCATCTGAGATTTATATATAACTACGGAATCCAATAATTCCAAAGCCTTCTCAGGAAAAGGTGTTTCGGTAATATAGCGGTCACTACTGTCAAGAATTCTTCTTAAGCTCGCTGTTAATATTACAACCTTTTTAATCTTTTCCCATCGTGAAGCTGCCTCAAAAAGTATTTCCATCGCCTCTTCTTTTGAAGGCTGTACCACCTCAACTGTTTCAAAAAACTTCCTTAT
The DNA here is from genome assembly GCA_013374835.1 of Candidatus Woesebacteria bacterium. Lineage (GTDB taxonomy): Bacteria > Patescibacteriota > Microgenomatia > UBA8517 > UBA8517 > UBA1430. Next base: position 452,355 of record CP055307.1, on the reverse strand, counting down.
TCTAAGATTTGGGACGATAAATTTCTCATACTCGGTATCTGTTGATATCGAAATAATCTTCAAATCCTTCTTTTCCAAGAAACTTTCAATAATATCCGTAAAATCATATCCCTCAACGCTCGCATTAACAATTCTATGTAAATCCCTCACCACAAGAATCACATTACCGGCCTGACTTGATTCACTCAAAATTTCCGAAAGCCTTAACTTTTTCTGATTCAAATCTGTTGACTGCGAAAAAATAAAATTAAGATTAAGCTCAAATATTTTCTTGTAAGATAACTCACTGCCAAGCTCACCTTTTCTTGCTCTATTTGCAAACTCCAAAACAACGGTCTTTTTCCCCACACCCGGCGGTCCGACTAAAAACACACTCATTCCCGAATTCAAAGCCCTCTCCATCCTGGAAACCACATTCTGCCTACCAATTAGATGATGCTCAAAAGGCTGCACAAAATCCATTCGCGTAAAATACTTGTCCAGTGTAGGAGTATATCCATACACCAAGCTTGCTCCTATTCCCGCACCGCTGTAGCTCAAACTTACATCTACCCTTGTTTCTTCTTCATTTAACCTTTCCCACCAGCGAGCAGCCAAGACTAGATCAGTTCTGGAAATTCCCCTTTTACTAAAAAAAGACTCATCCCACACTCCACGTTCCAAAAAATAGTCCAAAAGCGTGGCATAACTTGAAGGCACCACTCCTTTTAAATTGACTTTCTTAATGTCTGCAAAATTTATCAAATCGGAAAGAACAAGCCCTGTATGCTTTAGAACAAACTCACCAGCCGCATTACTAAAAAGATAGCTAACCGCCTGCTCTGGATAATCACTGGCATTTCTTTTAATACTCATGGCCAAATTAGCCGAGGACCTCATTTTCAAAAAATATATTCTCAAAGACAAAAATGGCAAAATTATCCAAAAAATAAATCCCACAGCTCCCAAAAAAGCGATCAGAAAAAGACTTAATATTCCGATTACAAAAAGCCCTGCCCTTACAAAAACACCTATAAATCTAGAGACAAAATTATAAGTAAATTTCTCAAATTCCCGCCGAAAATCAAACCCTGAAGACCGCGAGGTATCAGCCAATCTTTTCCAAGGTGCAAATAACGTAGCAGGAAGTTTAAAAAGAGAAAAAAAGTGGATTATGTAGCCCAAAGCGTAAACATATCTCTTAATGTAAAAGCTAACTCCCCAGCTATAATGCCATGACAAAAATTGAGACAAGATCATTAATTTAAGTTTATACCATTAACAATAATTTGCCAGCCTCACTAGTTTGCTCATGTCAACAACTACAATATTTTTTCTACCGCGACGAGCAATCACGCCCTCCTCACAAAACCTTTTCATCTCGAGGCTTGTAGTCTCGCGAGTTAGCCCCGCCAAAGCGGCAATATCCTTATGTGTAATAGGAACGGATATTCTTATCTCCCCCCTGCTGTTTTCTTTTCCAAAACGCTTAGCCGCGACAACAAGTGCCAATGCTACCCTGTTTCTTGCCGAACCAAAAAACAAAACCTCCATTCTCTTAAGCAAAGACCCAAAACCAGCGGTCAGCCTACAAGTCAAGTCAAAAAGGATAGCGGGATCCTTCTTGATAAATTCTATAAATTCCTTTTTAGGAACAAGCCGTATCTCAGCTGAAGTAATCGCTTCATAGTTATATTCATCAGCCAACTCACCCATTGCCCAAAGTATCGGGAAATAACTCCCCGGCTTAAATATATTTAAACTCAGCTCATTCCCATTCACAGACACGGAATACATTTTCACATATCCTTTTTTAAGAAAATAAACATACTTAAAATCCTCATCAGACCTTTTAACAATTTCTTTATGTCTAAATCTTTTTATAGGATATTTATTAAAAAACTTATCCACAGAGTTAATATTACTCATTTTAGTCCAAATTATAACTCAATTAAATATAAAAGGGAAAAAACTATATTCTTTAATTCACCAAATCAACCGGAAAGAAAATAAGGAGGTTCATTTCCCGTCTTCCATTTGATGCTGCACCCAGAACTTGGCTTCTGCTCCTTTGGGGGGTTTTCCCCTGCAAGAAGATCGTCGATCGCACGCCTCAAATCTCCACCCGTCACAGGCACTTTGTTTCCCGGTCTACTCCCATCAAATTGCCCTCTATAAAAAAGCTTGCCAGAACTATCATAAAGAAAAAAGTCCGGCGTACATGCAGCCGTAAAATCCTGTGCCACTTCCTGAGTCTCATCAAAAAGTATAGGAAAAACAAAATCATACTCCTCTGCCATATCTGCCATCTCTTCAGGGCTATCTTCAGGATATTCATCAATATCATTAGACGATATAGCAATAAAACTAACCCCACTACCCTCATAATACTTGGCTACTTCGGATAACTTATCGGCAATGTGCTGAACATAAGGACAGTGTTTCGAAATAAATATTACACATATTCCTTTAGCGTCTTCAAAATCTTCAAAACTCACACTCCTACCACTGACAATATCCTTCAAATGGAAATCCGGCATATCAGAACCAAGAGGACTCATTGTTGACTGTGCTAAACTCATAAAATTAAAGGTAACAAACAGACTCTTCCACGTCAACCCCAAGGATCGACTAAACACCTTCTTAATCACCCATCCTGAGGGTAATGGCATTTCTTCCACTTCTTCCCACTACCACACCAGCAAGGATCATTCCTGCCTATTTTCTTTTTCGTAATAGTTCCGCTAACCTCTTTTGCCGCATTCATTAGCCTTTTGGTTGAATCATCAACCAAAAGGGGCTCTCCATGCATCGCTGTCTCATCAGATGTTCTCTCCTCAAGCCCCATACTGTCCCGCTCATCAATATTTGTCCTTGCCTTATCCAAAGGAATCTCGGAAGGAGCTTTTGCCACACCAATCCTAAATATCCTCCTTGAAATCTCCTCATTTATGCGGTCTATCAAACTTTCAAAAAGTTCATAAGCTTCATTTTTAAATTCCACTAAAGGATCCCTTTGTCCATATGCACGAAGCGTCACACTTTCGCGCAACGAATCAATATGGTCAATATGGTCAATCCAAAGCCTATCTATAGACCCCAAATAAGCAAACTTTTCAACAAGCCTCATGGTGTCACTCCCAAGTTCGCGTTCCCGAGCCGCATGAACATCACTTATAATCTTTTTAAGCGATTGGGCAAGCTCCTCTTTGTCGTCAATCTTCAAAAGCCTTTTTTTAACCTCCTCCCGCGAACGCTCATCAAAAGGCACTATCTCTGTTAGCCCTATTACCACTCTTTCATAGTCAGGTTTTGCATTCTCCTCGGGCCAAGATAAAATTAATATCCTATCAATCTGGTGTTCGAGCTTCTCAAGTATTTCATCCTTTACATCATTCGAGGTTAAAATCCTTCTTCTTAGTTTATAAATTATTTCCCTCTGATTATTGGCAACATCGTCATATTCAACCAGCCTTTTCCTCATATCAAAATGGAATCCCTCGACTTTACTTTGAGCCTGCTCAATAACCTTGGAAACAAGTTTATTCTCGATAGGCTGATCCTCAGGAAGCTTTAATCTGTCCATAATCGACGATATCTGCTCTCCACCAAAAATTCTCATCAAATCATCCTCCAAAGACAAATAAAAACGGCTCGATCCGGGATCCCCTTGTCTTCCGGCACGCCCTCGAAGCTGATTATCAATTCTTCGGCTTTCATGCCTTTCCGTACCGATTATATGAAGACCTCCTGCGGCAATCACCTTCTTATGTTCCTTCTCCCACTCTTTATATTCCTTAGTCTCAAGCCATTGATCATTAGTCATTCCCTTGGGTCTTTCTGGTTTTGCACCACCGAGCACGATATCAACTCCACGACCGGCCATATTAGTAGCAACTGTTACAGCACCACTTTTGCCCGCGTCCGCAATAATCATAGCCTCACGCTCATGATTTTTTGCATTAAGCACATTATGGGGAATTTTCTTCTTCTTTAAATACTGGCTTACAATTTCGTTCCTCTCAATGGATGTTGTACCTACCAAAACAGGTTGTCCTTTTTTGTGTCTCTCCTCAATCTCTTTTACGACTGCTCCGTATTTTGCCCTTACACTTTTATAAACCATGTCTGGAAAATCTTTCCTGATCATTGGTTTGTTGGTTGGCACAACCACTACATCAAGGTTATAAATCTTTCTAAACTCATCAGCCTCTGTAGCCGCCGTACCGGTCATACCAGCTAAAACATCATACATACGAAAATAATTCTGAAACGAAATAGTAGCCAAAGTCTTGCTTTCCTGTTGAATAGGAACTCCCTCCTTAGCCTCAACAGCCTGATGGAGTCCGTCGCTCCAGCGCCTACCGGGCATAAGCCTGCCAGTAAACTCATCAACAATCACCACCTGATTGTCTTTCACCACATACTGCTGATCACGGATGTACAAACTCCTTGCCCTTAGAGCATTTTCAATATGATGAATCGACTCAAAATCCTTTTCATAAAGATTGTCAACGCCCAGAATCTTTTCTACCTTAGCAATACCATGTTCAGTTAAATTTGCGCTGCGAGTCTTCTCGTCAACAACATAATCTGTATCCTGATTTAGCTTATCTACTATCTTTGCGAATTTGTAATATTTATTTGTAGGCTCGGTATCCGGAGCTGAAATAATAAGAGGTGTCCTCGCCTCATCAATAAGCACAGAATCAACCTCATCAACAATTACAAAATAATGATCTCTCTGAACGACATCGGAAATATCATTAACCATATTATCCCTAAGATAATCAAATCCAAATTCATTGTTTGTTCCATATGTAATATCTGCCCCATAAGACTCTTTCCTATCACAAGGTTTAAGATGCTCAAGCCTCTCATCCCCATGGCTTTCGTCCTTATACTCAATATCATAAATAAAGCTTTTTTGCTCTTGGGCAATAGCGCCAACACTCATTCCTAAAAAATCAAAAATCGGACCGTTCCATCCTGCATCGCGCTTCGCCAAATAATCGTTTACCGTGACAAGATGCACTCCCCTTCCTTTGAGAGCATGAAGATAAAGTGGAGGGACGGCAGATAAAGTCTTTCCTTCACCCGTTTTTTGTTCAACAACTTTTCCCTCAAAAAGAGCAATCGCAGCCATAAGCTGCACATCAAAATGCCTCATACCCAAAGTCCTTCGCGAAGCCTCGCGGACAAGGGCAAATGCCATAGGAAGTATGCTATCAAGGCTTTCACCGTCTTTAATCCTTTTTTTAAACTCTTCGGTCTTTTTAACAAAATCCTCGTCTTTTAACTTTTTAACCTTTGGCTCGAGATCGTTTATCTCGGCAACTCTTTTCTTAAGCCTATCAACCTCTCTTTTATTTGTATCAATTACTCTTGAAAAAATATTAAACATACTTAAATATTCTAAACCACTACTAAAAATTCTTTATTTTACTTTTAAAGATAAGCTAATTATAGCTTCTAGTCTATTCTATTTTAATAACAAAAAATTTGTTATACTAAAAGCTATATATGACAAAAAAGGTAATACAATCCAAAAAACCCAAACTGCTTTACCGCTCCGAAACAAACAGGATAATAGGAGGAGTAGCGGCAGGTCTTGCTGAATACTTCGATGTTGATGCAACGCTAATAAGACTTGCCTTTATTTTAATAACCATTGCAGGAGGCTCAAGCATTCTAATCTATATAATACTCTGGATAATTATACCGTCGGAATCAAACATAAACTTGAGAGGAGACGAAAACATCAAAAAAAATACCGATGAAATTAGAAAAAAAGCCAACGAGCTTGGCGAAAACATAAAAAAAAGCTCAAACCAATCCAGCACTAGAAACTTTATAGCCTTAATCCTTATAACAATCGGTATATTCTACCTTCTCGAAAATTTTGGTCTTATCTTTATAGATATTGACAAATTCTGGCCTGTTGCCCTTATTCTTCTCGGATTTGCTCTCCTTGCAAGATAGTTTCATCAGTCATCAACCTGCCTGTCGGCAGGCAGATCATTAATTATTAGTTATCACAAACATCACATTAGCTTCAGGATAAAACCTATCTACATTTCCAAATATGCGCTCAAGTTTTTCACCAAATTTATAAGCCTCCCTTCGCTTTTCGCCATAAAATAGCCTATTAAAAACAATAACGCCGCTTTTATTAAGAAGATTATAAACAGACATTAAAAATTCATCTGCTTGAAATTTTTCAGGAAAACTATCTCCAGTATAAATATCCACACAAATAAGATCAAAACTCTTGCCTTTTAATTTTTTGCTTTTAACCTCTTTTTCAGCATCCCCAATAATAATTTCAATATCCTCAGGCATTTTTAAATATTTTTTTCCAAGATCAACCATTACAGGATCTATATCCACACCAGTTACTTCCACCCCCTCCCAATATTTTTTAATCAAACCCGCCGTACTTCCCCCTCCAAGCCCCAAGATTAAACTACTTCTAACATCAGGCTTTTGGTTTTTAACTTTTTTTAATACACTTTTCCACACCTTCTTAGCCACTCCACCAGACTGAGTAAGTCCCCCCGCCTTTATATAAGTACCCCAAGCTAAATCCCGCACAACACTAACACTACCGTTATAAACGCTTTCCACCTCCTCGATCTCGGTCACACCATTCAAAAAATCAATCAACCTTGTTCGTTTCATTTTAAACTTTTATTTTTCGTGTACCCTTCCGCCTGCAAACTAAAAGCTCTCGCATACACACCACCCAAAGCAACGAGCTCCTCATGGCTTCCCTGCTCCACAATTCTTCCCTTATCGAAAACAATGATCCGATCTGCATTTCTTACCGTAGAAAACCTATAACTAATAATAATAACCGTTTTACCCTTAAAAAATCTGTAAATTTTGTCAAAAATTTTCTTTTCGCTCACAGCGTCTATTTTCTAACTATTATCGATTTAAACTCTGATATCTGATATCAGCTATAGTATATAATTTCTATATAATGAAAAGTATTCCTCTTGCTGAAAAGATAAGGCCGAAAACGCTTTCTGAATTCATAGGCCAAAAACACCTTGTCGGTAAAGACGGGATAATTACTAAATTGTTGACTAGCCAAAAAACTAATAATCAATTTCCTTCTTTAATATTATGGGGTCCTCCTGGATCAGGAAAAACAACACTTGCAAGAATTATAGCAAGCCACCTTAAACGCGATTTCTACGAATTTTCGGCAGTAAACGCCAAGACCAAAGACATCGAAAAAATAATTAGTCATCAATCCGCCTCGCCGATAGACGGACCGTTAATTTTTTTGGACGAAATTCACCGCTTTAACAAAGCTCAACAAGACAAGCTCCTTCCTCACGTTGAAAAAGGGGATATTATTCTTATAGGCGCAACTACAGAAAATCCCTCCTTTGAAGTAATAAATCCCCTTCTTTCAAGAAGCCGAGTTCTTGTCCTTAAAGAGCTCTCGGAAAAAGACCTTACCAAAATTGCTCAACGCGGCCTAAAAAAACTTAATCTCAAAATTAAGATAGATGCATTAAAATTTCTTATCGAGTCAAGCAATGGAGACGCACGAATATTGTTAAACACACTCGAAATCGCCAAATCGATGACCGCTAGTCATAAATCATTAGTCATCAGTGACATCGAAAATGCATTGCAAAGACGCTATCTTGCCTTTGACCGCCAAGGCGAGGAGTTCTTTAACATAATTAGCTCATATATTAAGGCTATGAGGGCCAGCAATGTTGACGCAGCCCTCTATTATTTGGCTCGGATGGTGGAGGCAGGACAAGACCCGCTCTACATCGCAAGGCGAATGGTAGTATTTGCTTCTGAAGATGTTGCCTCTCCCACCGCCCTTGTGGTAGCCAATGCAGTCTTTCAGGCTTGTCAGCAAGTTGGTTATCCAGAGTGCCAAGAAAATTTGGCAGCAGGCACAGTTTATTTAGCCCAAGCAAAAAAAGACAGAAGTGCATACGAAGCCTTCATGAGAGCCTTAGAGGATGTTAAAAAATACGGAAACCTCCCTACACCCCTAAAAATCCGAAATGCACCAACCAAGCTAATGAAGGAACTGGGATACGGAAAAGGTTACGAACCATACACCAATGAAGATTTACTGCCAGAAAAACTGAGAGGAAAAAAATACTATCGGAAAAAGTAATATAATAGTAATAACTCCCCAAATCCAGTAAAATACGTCAAGCATGGTAACACTTAAAATTCTCACGGCAAATATGTGGCTTTTGCCGCCACCCACATCTATAAACAACCAAGAAAGGCTCGATAATTTCATAAATTTAGTCAAAAAACTAGATCCTGATGCAATAAATCTGCAGGAAGTTTGGCTCAATAAATACGTTAACTATCTCAAAAAAAAACTCTTAAGATACCACGTAATAAACACAAGCTCGCTTTTTTACAACAAATCCGGCCTTGTTACCCTGCTTAAGCACAAGCCTATAAAAGTAGAGTTTCACAAATTCGATATCAAAAACGATCTGGACCCTGTTGAGCGAATTGCTTCAAAAGGCTTTTTACGAACCCAATTCTCAAAAGGCGGAAGCCTTATTAATCTTATTAACACTCACGTCTACCAATCCTTTGACGAATCAAAATTAAAAATTAAGCTTTCCCAGATAGAAGAAGTGATAAAAAAATCCAAAGCGGCAAACCCTACAATCATAGCAGGAGATCTAAACGTTTTCCCGGAAAAAATAAGCAAATTAGTAGATCAACTACAAAAAGAGCTGGAAGTACCTGTAACATATTCTGAAAACAATGCTTACGCTCACAAAGCTGTAAATATAATATTAAATAGAGACGGTGTTTACAATGAAAGGCCAAACAGGGTATTAGCAAATATAAAAAAACCAATTTCTCCGATAAAACTCAAAGTAATAAAAAATCCTCTGGTTTCTGATCATTTTCCACTACTTGCAGAAATCAAGCTTCCAAGGGGAAAATATATTAAAACAAGCCTCTCAAAAAGCAAAAAGATTCTCATGACTCCCAAAAGCATAGCAAAAAAAATTCTTAAAAAAATCTAGCAGATTCTTTCTTTATCAAGCCATTTTCGAAGCACTTTGGGTACAATTATTGACCCATCTTTTTGCTGATAATTTTCCATTATTGCAATCAAAGTCCTAGAAACTGCTATCGCCGTACCGTTAAGCATGTGCACATATTCATTGATGTTTCCCGCGCGATACTTTATGTTCAAATTTCTAGACTGATAATCTGTCGTATTGCTCGTTGAAGTTACTTCACCGTAATCTCCTCTTCCTGGCATCCAAGCTTCAAGATCATACTTTTTCGCAGCGATTGCTCCAAGGTCTCCCGTACACATCTCAACAACCCTGTAGGGTATCTCAAGCTCGCGAAGGATCTCTTCCTCAATTCCCAATATCTCCTCATGCATCTCTCCCGATTTTTCCGGCAAACAATAAATAAAACACTCAAGCTTTGTAAACTGATGAACTCGGTAAAGACCTCTGCTGTACTTTCCGTAAGCACCGGCCTCTTGACGAAAACAATGACTTATCGCAGCATATTTTAGCGGTAAATCATCACTCTTTAATATCTCGTCGGCATGATACCCCGCCATCGTTACCTCCGCCGTTGCAATAAGTCCAAGATCATGGTCTTTAATTTCATAAATCTGCGCTTCATCTCCCTTCGGTTGATAACCGGTTCCCAAATAATACCTGCTTTTAGCTAAGTCTGGGGTCATAAAAAACTTATACCCATGTTTCTCCAAAACCTCCATCCCAAACTGCATCAATGCATACTCAAGCCTTACGGCATCGTTTTTAAGATAATAAAATTGTGATCCTGCAACCTTTGCACCTGCCTCAAAATCTATCAAATCAAGAGCGTTCATTATCTCAAGATGGTCTTTATTTCCCCTTCTCACCAAAGCTTCATTCAAAGGAGACCATCTTCTAATCTCAACATTTTCTTCCTCTCCCTTACCCTCAGGAACCCCCTCTAAAGGTAAATTGGGAATTTTGGCCAAGACCTCCTCATACTCTAGGCTCACCTCTGCTAAAAGCGGTTCCTTGACCTTAAGGGCATTTTTTATTCTCTTTCCTTCGATTATATTTTTTTCTTTAGCAAACTTATTCCTTTGCGATCTAAGCTCCTCAATCTCCAAAATAAGCCTTCTTCTTTTCTCATCAAGCTCAAGCACCTTATCCACCAAAGATACATCCGCTCCCTTTGAAACAATTCCCTTTTTTACTTTCTCTGGCTCTTTTCTAATCAATTCAATATTAAGCATTTTATAACCCCAAATCTCCTGAAATCTCCTGCATAGCTTTAAGGCATATTTCAATAAACTCTCTCAATGGTATGCCAAGCCTTGTTTCACACATTTTAATCTGATCCCTATTTGCTCCCACAGCAAAGCTACTCTCATTCCATTTTTTCATAACTGAATCAACCGTAACCTCAGAAAGCCTGCCTCCTTTAACCAAGGCAACCGCCACAATAAGCCCGGTTAGCTCATCACATGTATAAAGAGCCCACTCCATGGGAGTTTTTGGCTCGGGCATACCATCCACATAACCCCAAGCATGAGCTTTAATTGCATCTAGTACTTTCTTTTCCAGACCCTTGCCATCAAGCCACTCCAAAGTTCTTTTTGTGTGCAAAGTCCTAACCTGAGGTGAATCTTTAAGCTCCTCGTAATCTGCATCATGAAGAAGTCCCGCCATGCCCCACTCATTCTTACTAGACAACACATTATCATCTCCTTTTCCCACAATCCTATCGTAAAGTGCTCTCATGCACGCCTCTGTAGCAAGCATATGCCTTACTAGATTCTTATTCTTTGTATGCTCTCTAACTAGTTTTAAAGCTTCTTCTCGTTTCATTACTCCTTAGGTCTTAAAAGCGGAAAAAAGACAGTCTCCCTTATCGGCTTATCTGCCAAAAAACTAAAAAGCCTTTCAGATACACCAAATCCGCTAACAGGAGGCATCCCAAACTCAAGCGCCTTTACAAAATCAGCATCGTTCATTTGTGCTTCCTCATCTCCAGCATCCCGCATCTTCTGCTGATCCTCAAACCTCTCTGCCTGATCAACAGGATCATTAAGCTCACTATAACCATTGCCCATTTCGGTTCCAGCCAAAATCACCTGATATCTTTCAGTAATATTTGGATTATCTGCCTTTCTTTTAGCCAAAGGAGATATTTCAACAGGATGGCCCGTCAAAAAAAGAGGACCGGCAATTTCCTTTCTCACGCTCTTCCAAAGCAAATCAATAAGTCTTGGTTTTTTATCATCGTCGTTATATTTAATCTTAAGCTCATCAAGCTTTTTCTTGATACTGCCCAAGTCCGATTTTTCAAAATCAATTCCAGTAGCTTCAAAAAGTGTATCTTTATAATCAACTCTCTCCCATTTTTTACCCAAATCTACATAATAATCACCAATTTTGAATTTTAGCTTTCCAAAGGTTGCCTTTGCTACATACTTATACATTCGCTCTACAAGTTTCATTGAATCTTCATAATTAGCATAAGCCCAATAAAACTCCATCTGCGTGTAATCCTGAAGATGCTCACGGCTTATCCCTTCGTTCCGAAACTGCCTACCTATCTCAAAAGTCTTCTCAAATCCTGCTACCATAAGCCTTTTCTGCCAAAGCTCGCCCATAGAAATTCTAAGATACAAATCAATATCAAGCGCGTCATGGTGAGTCACAAAAGCCTTTGCATCAGCCCCGCCGGGAGTAGATTCCAAAACAGGAGTTTCAACCTCTATAAACCCCTCCTTCACCAAAAACCCACGAATCGAATTCCAAAAAACGCTCTTTTTTGTCAAAAGATCTCGAAGTTCGCGGTTAAAAAGCAAATCAATATACCGCTCTCTATATCTTAATTCTTCATCCTTAATCCCGTGCCATTTCGAAGGCAACGGTCTTATTGATTTAGATAAAATCTGAAGGTCAGAAACATCAATAGTTATTTCTCCCGCTTTGGTTTTAAATACGTCTCCGTTTACCCATAAGATATCTCCAATATCTATAAGCTTTACAATTTCAAAAAGAGCATCAAGCTTTTTCTTTTGAAAAAAAATCTGGATAGAGCCGGAAAAATCTTCTAAATCTGAAAAAACAATATTTCCATGCACCCTAAATCCCATAACCCTTCCGGCAGCCGACACGCGCTTGCCAATAAGCCCACGGATTTTCTTAATGGCAACGGGCTTTGTTTTAGGTTTTGACGGATATGGATCAATACCCATCTCCCGAAGCCTGGCGACCTTCTCAAGCCTCAAATCTCTAATCTCATTTAGTCTTTTTTCTGCCATATCTATCTAGATTATAGCCTAACATTCGCAATATCCAAATAACATTCCACATTAGCGATGCTCCGATTTATAACGAACTCCAATAACTTTTGGAGGATTTGTAGCAACGCCTATTATTCTCTCTGCTACTGTTAAATTAACACCATGTCTGTCAGAAAATGATCTTACTTCCGAATTAAAATCCTCGTCCGCTTTCAGCCCGGAATTAATACCATCCTCTACCAAATCCCCGTTATGTTTTGGGTCCCCTAAATTTTCTCTTTCTGGCATTTTAAACACCTCCTTTCAAAACCTAAAAAGCCTCCCTTAGGGAGGCTTTTACATCCAAAGTCCACTTCTTTGTGCTTATCATATTTAATCTATTTTGAGTATCTCGTAAACAAGTTTTCCGGCAGGAGCTTCTACCTCAACAACCTCTCCCACCTTTTTACCTACAAGAGCGCTTCCAAGCGGAGATTCATGAGAAATTTTCTTATTTACAGGATCCGCCTCCCACTCACCAACTATATCAAAAACCTGCTCCCCCGAATCAGTTTTTACCGTTACTTTAGTTCCAACATCCACTTTACTGCTTCCGTTCGAATTAGCAGAAAGCACAATAGCATGATCAACCACATGTTTTAACTCATCAATTCTACCGTCCAAAAACTCAAGCTCCTCTTTAGCCGAAATATAATCACTGTTTTCAGACAAATCACCCTCGTTTCTTGCACGCTCAAGCCTCTCGACTAATTTTGGTCTTTTTACATTAACCAGTTCGTCAAGCTCAGCTTTCAGAGATTCATATCCCTCTTTTGTCACTTGTACCTGTTTTATATTATTTTTCATATAACTCATTAAAAAACTCCTTACTTTTCCTTGACTTAAAACTCCGAAAGATTTTTTCTTCCCTCAGAGTTCAAACAACGATCTTCTTAGTGAAAATCCCGAAGGAAATTAGTAAGGAGGCACTTTTGTTTACATTCTGAGGTTCCATAAACAAGTGATATTTTAGATTTTTACCAGCCAATTGTCAAGCCACGCTACATTATAGGAAGAAACTTCACTTTTAACGCATATCAGTTTAATATACGTCTAAAATATGAATAAAGTTATCTATATCTTTTTTTGTTTATCTGGAGCATCAGGATTGATCTACCAAGTAGTTTGGTCAAGGCTTCTGCTTCTAATATTCGGTAACACCACGCACTCAACAACAACAATAATTTCTGTATTTATGGCAGGGCTCGCAGCCGGATCTCTGGTATTCGGTGCCATTGCGGACAAAAACAAAAAGCTTATACTCCTATGGGGTAGCATTGAAATCCTAATAGGCATAAGCGCTATATTTATGCTTATAACCCTCCCTTTTATTTCTCAAATATACAATACTCATAGTATTTTTCTAAAATACGTCATTACTGCCGTCCTTATTTTCCCGGCAACGTTCTTTATGGGAGGCACGCTACCCATCCTGATAAAACTCTTTGCCCGAGGTAAAAATCCCTCTCAAGAAGTTTCAACCCTTTATTTCGTAAACACCCTTGGTGCGTTTGTGGGTACAATTTTATCGGCTTTTGTCTTGATAGAAATTCTTGGCCTTAATTTAACAGCATTTCTTGCAACGCTCATAAATATTTTAATAGGCACTCTAGCTGTTACTTTTTTTAAAAATAAAAAAATTATTTCTACAAAAGCAAAACCCAATAAATCCAAAAATTTCACAACCACCATTTCAAAAAGTCTGTTAATTTTAATCCTTCTAGTCTTTTTCCTTTCAGGAGCGATTTCTATGTCTTATGAAATAGTATGGACAAGACTTCTGCTCACAAGCACAGGGACTTACACTTATGCATTCGCAACAATTCTGGCAACAATCCTAATCGGAGTAGCACTTGGCTCCTTCACCTCAAAAATTCTTTTTAAGGCACAAAAAAATCCTGTCATACTATTTGCCCTGACTGAAGTTGGAATAGGTATTTTCGCCACTCTCTCAATAATTTCATTAAGCCTAAATATTCCATTAGGCTTGTATCCAAGACTTATTTTGGTACTTCTCCCAGCATCGCTTTTATCAGGAGCCACCTTCCCAATAATCTCTGGACTATTCAATAATCCACACAATTTCGGAAAAAACCTTGGCGGCACTTACGCCGCAAATACGACCGGATCTATAATAGGTCCTCTTATTACGGGATTTATCCTCATACCCTCTATCGGTACTACAAAAACTACTCTCATTCTAAGCAGTGCAAATATTCTCGCAGGAAGCACGATTCTGTTGCTTTTTTACAAAAAATTAACAAAATCTGCACTTTTTATATCTATTATTCCAACATTTATTATCTTTCTTTATATCAACAAACCACAGGCATTCATTGAAAAAGGTTTAAAAGAAAAAATATCTTTCTATCAAGAAAAAAACTGGTCTTTTAAATACCTGGAGGATGAGACTGCAAGTATCTTAGCTTTTAGCGGCCAATCCAATTCACCGGATGAAAAAGGGTTAATCATAGACGGAGTACAAACTACAACGCTTACAATCCAAACCAAACTTCTTGCACATCTACCGCTTCTGATACACAGAAACCCCAAAGACATGCTTATTATTGCATTCGGCATGGGTACAACTTATCGCTCGGCGCTGATTCACAATATCAATGTAGATGCGATAGAACTAGTACCCTCCGTCCCTAAAGTATTTAGCATGTTTTTTAAAGACGCCGAAAAAGTCCTTACAAATCCAAAAGGGAATATAATCATAAACGACGGAAGAAACTACACCAAACTCACAAGCAAAAAATATGATGTTATTGTTGTGGATCCTCCCCCTCCGATAAACGCAGCTGGAACAACCGTGCTTTACTCAAAAGAGTTCTATGAAGATTCGACAAGAATCCTAAAAGAAGAAGGCATTCTTGTACAATGGTTCTGGTACGGTACACACGAGGAAGATTTTAAAATGCTTTTCTCTGCAATGAGAAGCGTGTTTCCGCACATTCTGGTGGCTGTATCCCCGGATGGAAGAGGTGTATTCTTCATAGGCTCTCAAGAAGAAATAATTCTTAAAAAAGATTTTCTTAAAGAAAAACTCAACAACGAAATCCTTGAGGATCTAAACGAGTGGCAAAAATCACCCATTACCTTAGAAAGATTGCTCGAATTGTTCGTAGGAGATGAAAAAACAATCGATCGCTTTATAGCTGACACACAGCCAGTTACGGATAACCACCCAAAAACAGAATACTTCCTTATCCGCCACAAACTAAACCCCAGACCAAACATATCTCCCAACTGGGTTCATCCAATCCTTCCTGAATTCGACCAAAAACACTCAATTGAAAGAGAGTGACCCTACCGGGATTCGAACCCGGATTACTGGGATGAGAACCCAGCGTCCTAAGCCATTAGACGATAGGGCCAGATTACTCTATATTTTATCACCGTAAAATACCAAACTCAAAAATTAAGAAATAACAGAAGTTGCTAAAACTTTTTGCTTTCTCTTCCCGTTTTTTTTGGTTAATGACGAAAGCTTTTTTGTAAGCGCAATCTCCAAAACCTCATTCATCCTGTCAACAAACACAAATTTTATATCTCTCTTAACATTCTCGGGAACATCCTCCATATCCTTCTCATTCTCACGAGGCAAAATAATAGTCTTTAATCCCGCTCTATGTCCTGCTACAACCTTTTCCTTAACCCCTCCGATTCCAAGCACTCTTCCTCTGAGTGTAATCTCACCCGTCATTCCGACATCACGCCTTATCGGAATTTTTGTCAATGCGGAAACAAGCGATGTCATCATAGCTATCCCGGCAGAAGGGCCATCTTTAGGAGTAGCGCCTTCAGGAACATGTATATGCAAATCAGTCTCTCGCCCAAATTCAGAAAAAAGTCCAAGTTCTTTCCAATGGGACCTCGTCCAAGTAAAAGCAGCCTTTGCAGACTCTCTCATTACATCCCCAAGCTGACCTGTTAATGTAAGCTTACCCTTACCAGGCATAAGTGTAGATTCGATAAAAAGTATTTCCCCTCCGGTTGGAGTTACCGCAAGTCCAGTCGCAATACCCACCTCATCCTTTTCCTCGGCTATCTGTGACCGAAATTTGGCTGCACCCAAAAAACTCTTAACATCAATTGATGTCAATATTTTTGGATACTTTTTGCCCTCAGCTATACTTCGGGCAACCTTTCTGCAAAGCGTAGCAAGCGTCCTCTCAAGCTCACGAACCCCGGCCTCTCTCGTATACTTCTTAATAACCTCATATATTGCCTGATCATCAATATCAATCTTATAATCCTCAAGTCCTGAGAGCCTAACCTGTTTTGGCCACAAATACTTCTTGGCAATATTAAACTTCTCATCCTCGGTATATCCGGCAAATCGGATTATTTCCATCCTATCAAGAAGAGGTAAAGGTATTGTGTCGGCAACATTTGCGGTGCAAATAAAAG
Organism: Candidatus Woesebacteria bacterium; assembly: GCA_013374835.1. Classification (GTDB taxonomy): domain Bacteria; phylum Patescibacteriota; class Microgenomatia; order UBA8517; family UBA8517; genus UBA1430. The sequence goes on along the minus strand of CP055307.1, from coordinate 435,623 downwards.
TCACCTCACTTAAATCAAAAGGTACCTCAAGATAGTGGTCCGAAAACTCCTTATTCTGCTCCGGATCGAGTATTTCAAGCAAAGCAGACGACGGATCTCCCCTATAATCAGCCCCGAGCTTATCAACCTCGTCAAGCATAAACACCGGATTTTTAGTACCAGCATCCTTAATTCCTTGGATAATTCTACCGGGCAAAGCACCAACATACGTCCTCCTATGTCCTCTAAGCTCTGCTTCATCACGCACACCTCCCAAAGACACTCTCACAAACTCTCGTCCAAGAGATCTGGCAATTGATTTACCGATAGAAGTTTTACCTACACCCGGCGGTCCTATAAAACAAAGAATCGTAGGATAGAATTTATTATTATCTTTCTTACCGTTTTTTCTTCCATTTTCCTTAAGCTTCATAACAGAAAGGTACTCAAGAATTCGCTCCTTCACCTTATCAAGGCCGTAATGATCTTCGTCCAAAATTTTTGCAGCTTTTTTAACAGACACCTTTTTATTTGAAATCTTTGACCATGGCATATCACAAAGCCAATCCAAATAATTTCGTATATATGCCCCCTCAGGGTTATGGGGAGACATCAACTCAAGCCTCTTAAGCTCTTTTAAAGCCTTCTTTCTTATATCCTTTGGCATCTTCGCCTTATTTATCTTTTCTTTAAATTCGACAACTTCACTGTCAACACTCTCGTCATCCTCACCAAGCTCCTCCTCAATAGTCCTTTTTTTCTCACGAAGCATGGCTTTCTTCATCTGTTCCTCAAATCTCTTTTGAGTTTTTGTAGAAATAACTCGTTCAAGCTCCAAAACATTAACCTCATGATTTAGTAGCTCGAGTACACGCTCAAGCCTCGCTTTTACAGAAATCATTTCAAGCAGTTTCTGTTTCTCTCTTGGCTTTACATCCAAAAGAGCAGCCACGGAATCAACCAATTCAACAGGCTCAACATGTCTGGACATTATCCTCATAATTGTTGGTACATCAACGCCCTTACCCATATTTACAGCCTTTTTGAAAAGCTCTGAAAGTTCGCGTGCAAGCGGCTCAACAGAAAGGTCATCCACTTCCTTTTCTTTTATCTCGGTTATTTTAGAAATCAAATATGGCTCGGTCTTTAATATATCCTCAAGATTAATCCTACTTTGTCCCTTCACCATCGCATGTATCTCATTCTCAGAAGACATCATCTGAGTTATTATGGCAACAGTACCTACTCTATATAAATCACTAAGCTCAGGATCGATTTTACGCGGATCTTTTTGGTTAAAAATGGCGATTACACGGTCAGACTGAAAAGCTGCGTTTACTGCTGCTATTGATTTCTCCCTCCCGAAAGACAAAAAGGAATCCGTATGAGGAAAAACTACAGACCCTCGCATCGCAACGGTTGGTAATTCTCTATAAACTTTTGTTTCCTTCATAATCTTAATTCAATGTTAGCAGTCTAATATAATGAGTGCTACATGTCAAGTTCTTTTTTTAATCCTGATGTTTTCAAAAAACAAAGCTACAAATATTCCCAAAAAAGCACCTATTAATATATCAATCGGATAATGGACATTAGAATAAATCCTGCCTATACCAAAAATTAAAGATACAAGAAAACTTATTATACCAAACTTCTGATTAACAAAAAATACAAAAGTCGAAGCCGAAAAACTTATGGAAGTATGAAGTGAAGGGAACCCTGAAAACGAGTTCAAACCAGCAGATGGAAAGTTTCCATTCAAAAAAAACGGTCTCGGCAATAAAAAAAGCTCTTTTATCAATGAGGTAAAAAATACGGTAGCTGCCATTGCAATGAAAAAAATAACAAGCCGGCTTCCATCAGCCATTATTAAGTAAAAAAAAGCAAAAATAATTACCAAAAAAGCGCCGTAAGTATTAAAAAAATTGATTAAAAAATTTTCAATCATGTATCACTACGCGAGTACCCGGATTGCCGGGGCTTGAAAAAACAGATGTTTTTCCCGAAGGAAGCTCGGGAAATGCCCAATAATAAAGCTCTCGGGCAACATTTGTCGGCAAATTCACACAACCATGGCTTCTCGGCGTTCCAAAATCATTGTGCCAATAAGTTCCATGAAGACCATATCCTCTCCAGCCAGGGACATTCTCATTTTCAAAAAACATTACATAAGGAACATTAGGCAAATTATAATAATATCTTCCTTGCCCACCCTCCATCTTAGTAGCCCTAAGCTTCACCCATATTCTAAACTCCCCCGTAGGTGTAGGCCACCAAGGAAGCCCTGTAGAAACAGCACTCTCAAGAAAAAGCACATTCCCATCCCAAGCTTTTAACTTTTGATCGGACAAATCCACCTCAATCCATTTACTTGACGGATTGGCAATTCCAAGCACACTTTCCCATTCCTCATAAACCAACAATTCATCGGGTATCTGATAAAAATCCCCATGATAAAGACCTTTTGTCTCATCCTCGGCAATTGCCCCATTATAATCATAAACTATCGAGGCTACATTAGGAGTCGTTAATCCCAAACTTCTTATTACCACCCCAAAAGCAAACAAAAGCATTAAAGGCGCCAAAAACAAAAAGGTAAACTTTTTATTTAGCTTTATTATCATCAATTAATCCTAACATAAATCTTTCAAACCCAAAACAAAAAGATTATACTGAGACAATGAGTAAAACAAGATCACTTTATAAAAGCTTTGGATTTGCATCACAAGGATTCAAAGAAGCGCTAAAAAACGAGCCGAATTTTCAAATACATACAATTATCGGAATAATCATGATTATCGCCGCATGGCTATCCGGCTTTAACACTTTTGAATGGTTACTTCTTACCTTTACCATAGCCTTTGTTCTCATTCTTGAACTTTTTAACACCTCTCTCGAAGCCATAGTAGATATGGTTAGCCCGGAGATAAAACCAAAAGCAAAAATCGCAAAAGACGTCTCAGCAGCAGCAGTTCTTATCGCCGCCGCACTCTCAATTATTGTAGGCATTGCTCTTTTTGCAACCAAACTCCCGCTCTAAAACACAAAAATCGCAAGCAACCCAAGTATAAAAGTATACAATGAAAAAATTTTAAACAGCTTCATATTAAGAAACCTCAAAACAAAATTTATTGCAACCAAAGATGACAAAAAAGCTGCCAAAAAACCGACAAAATAAAAACTACTTAAACCATCAAAACTGCCTGTATAGGAAATAAGCTCATAAACACTTGCTCCAAAAATTGCGGGTATCGAAAGAAGAAAAGAAAAATATGCAGATTTTTCTCTCTCAATTCCAAGATAAGTGCCGGCAAATATCGTCGATCCGGATCTTGAAACTCCTGGTATTATTGCAAAAGCTTGGAAAAATCCTATTATAAATGCGTCTATCCTGCCTATTAATGTCCTTTTAGAATAAAACCTGTCTGTAGAAAAGTTTAATATAGACGTAACAATTAATCCTACTCCCACCACTCTCACGCTTTTAAATAAACCTATCAAATTATCTCTAAACAAAAATCCAAATATAAATGCAGGCAAACTGCCAACAACAATTAACACCAAATACTTGAAATCAATATTTCTTATCTTATTTCTAAAATAAATAATAATAGCAAAAGAAGTAGCCAAATGAAGAAAAACATCAAAAAGTACTCCCGGTTGCTCGAAACCCTCAATCAAAGACTGCGCAATAACAAGATGCCCCGATGAAGAAATCGGCAAAAATTCGCTAAAACCCTGAAGCACTCCCAATAATGCCGCACTTAATATTTTCATAATGATATAAGATAATCTCTCCAATTATGCTCATTTAAACTGTTTAAATCAACAGCCATGTCAACGCTGAAGTTTGAAATTCCGATTCTTCGAAGCGAAAACAAATAAGCCCCCACTTTAAGCTTTCTTCCTATATCTCGAGCAAGTGCCCTTATATAAGTTCCACTGGAAACTCTGACAAAAATCTCTAAATAAGGATATTCATATCTAATAAGTCTAATGTCATAAATGTTTACTTTTCTTGGTTTAAGCTCAAACTTTTCACCCTTTCTTGCTAATTCATATGCTTTCTTTCCCTTAACCTTAATTGCGGAATAAATAGGCGGCACCTGCTCTTGCTCACCCAAAAATGATGCTAAAACATTTTTAATTTTTGAAATTGTAATCTTAGTGTTGTTTGATGTTTGGGGTTTGGGCTTTGTTATTTTTGTTCCCTCGGCATCATCAGTATCCCTCTCCTCTCCTAAGATAATATTAGCCTTGTATTTCTTATCAGAATTATCCGAAAACTCGGAAAGTTTTTTAGTAGATTCTCTGCCTATGCCAATAATTAAAAGTCCCGTGGCATTTGGGTCAAGAGTGCCTCCATGGCCGATCTTTTTCTCGCCTGTTATCCGCCTTATCTGCGTTACTACATCATGGCTCGTAACCCCCCTTGGTTTATCAATCAAAAGAAACATCAACTTTCATATTATATAATATAAGCCATGATCAAAAGACTGTGTTTTTTTAGTCTTACACTGGTTTTTCTTTTTGTGAAACCAAGTATTACTCACGCCATCGAAAATCCTGCAGAAAGGCCAAACAATAAATTTGGAATTCACATTATAGATGAAAACGATCTTGAAGACGCCGCAAATTTAGTAAACAGCAAAGGTGGAGAGTGGGGCTATGTAACCATGGTGATAAGGGAGGATGAAAGAGATCTTAAAAGATGGCAACAAGTGTTTAATAAAATCAACAATCTCAAACTCATTCCCCTTGTAAGGATCGCAACCACCATAAACCAATCAGGAAACTGGGAAAAACCAAAAGCCGAAGAATCGAAAAAATGGGCAAACTTTTTAAATAAACTACCATGGCCAACTAAAAATAAGTACGTTATTCTCTTTAACGAACCCAATCATAAAAAAGAATGGGGCAATGAAATTTCACCTGAAGAATATGCAAAAATATCCCGTATTTACTGGGAAGAATTCAAAAAAGAGTCAGACGATTTTTTTGTTCTGCCTGCAGGATTTGATTTGTCGGCTCCCGATTCAAATGAAACAATGAAAGTAGAAAACTATTTTCGCGCCATGTATGAATTCGATAACTTAATATTTACAATATTCGACGGCTGGACATCCCATTCCTATCCCAATCCCGATTTCTGCGGATCTCCCAACGATTCAGGCAAAAATAGCGTAAGAGGATTCCTCTGGGAGCTTAATTTTCTCAAAAACTTCAATCTTCCCCAAGATATACCCATATTTATCACGGAAACAGGCTGGGGTTGTAGCAAAGCAGACTACCCCTCTTACTTGAAACAAGCATTTGAAAAAGCATGGCAGGATAAACAAATAATAGCAGTTACACCCTTCGTATTAAACTATAATAGCCATCCTTTTAAACAATTTTCTTGGAAAAATCCCGATGGATCATATAAGCCGGTTTACAATGAAATAATAAAAATACCCAAAATAAAAGGAGACCCCAAAAAACCAGAAACAATAAAGAAAATAAAAAACAAACCCCTTCTTCCCGAATTAATACTCTACGAAGTAGTTGATACTAGAATTCTGCCTAATTTCTTGTATCCAAGTCTGAAACTCGGTTGACAACTTATCCTGCTTAAGCTGGTTAAATACGTCCTCCCTCAGCGCATCCGGATCGCTCCCCTCTGGGAAAAATTCTTTATTCTCCTCAATATATTTATCTACTTCCTCATCCGCGACATTAATTTTATCCCCAAGAAGTTTTTCTACTAACTTCTGTAAAAATATTTGTTCCCTAAAAGTTTCTCTGGACATATTCTGAAGCGCCAATGTATCATCCAAACTCTGCCCGCTAGCCGAAAACTGCTTTTCAATATTAGAAATCTCCTGATCAAGCTCTGAATCATTAACCGTTATATTCTTATTTCTCGCTTCCTGTTTTATAAGCTCTTTTGTAATCAAAGAATCAAGAACCTGCTGTCCATACAAATCTTCAAGCTGGTTTATCACACTATATCTTCTAATCGGAAGTCCGTTGACAGTAGCCGCCACAAACAAACTCTTAAAATAATATACCCCAAAAGCAAGAAGAAGAAACACCAATATCACAATAAACTTTTTATTGTTCTTTAAAAAGCTTAAGTTTATTTTTTTCTTCGTTTTGCCTATTTCAGGCTTCTTTGCAACCATGATAAAAGTATATCACACGATAATAAAAATAATAGTGCTAAATTAATTATAATTACTATTAATAAGTATTTAAATGCTATCACAAATCCACTGTAAATCAAACCGCCTTCAAATCCATAAATCTTTAAAATTATAAAGCTTGCGACAACGACAAAAACCACCAATAACCATGAACTCTTTATATCCGATTTACTAAGAAACATTGTATTCGAAATTACAAAAATAATATACACAAAAAAAAATCTTCCCCAAAAGCTTTCAAAAACACTCTCAGCCATAAATAAATACGTTGTCAAAAAAATAAAACCGACCCCAATCAAAAAAGGAGACAAAGCTACTAGAGACATCCTCAAAAAATCTCTTTTTTCAATTTCCACATACCCAATAGGAAAAATTCTTAACCTGCCTACGCGCACACCCAATATCTTCGCGGAAAAATAATGAGCCAATTCATGCACCAAAACCCCAGGGAGATAAAAAAAATAAACAAAATACTCGGATATAAACCCACCGAATAATCTTAAAAAAACCCTTCTAAAACCATAAAAAGCTCTCTTGGAAAAAAAATATATAAGACTAAACTCCAGAATAATTGCTATAAATAAATAAAACATACTTGATTTACACCAAACCTCATAAATATAATGATTATTTACATGATAACGAAAAAGGAAGTTATATTCGATCTGGAAACCCAAAAACTTTTTAACGAAGTTAAAGAGGAAAACCCCTCGCTTCTCGGAGTTTCAATTGTATCAATATACGAAAGAATTATTGACAGCAACTACAACGAGCTAGAAGGAAGGCTTGTTAGTTTCTGGCACGATTCTCTTGATCAGATATGGCCAATATTCCAAACAGCAGACAGAATAATAGGATTTAACAGTATAAAATTTGACATCGCCGTCCTTCAACCTTATACCAAAATACCGCTTCTTAAGTTCAATCATTTCGACATCCTCGAAAAGATTAAAGAATCATTCGGCAAAAGGATAAGGCTTGACGATATAGCCAAAGAAACACTAAAAAAAGGAAAAAACGATATAGGCACAAACGCAGTTCTCTACTGGAAAAAAGGAGATCCCAAAAGCCTTAAAAAACTTCAAAAATACTGTGAAATGGATGTAATCATTACAAAAGAAATATACGACTTTGGCTTAAAAAAGAATACTCTTCATTTCAAAGATAAATGGAACACACCACGTCAAATCAATGTTGATTTCAGCTATCCAGACGAGGGAGAAACAACTCAACAGACAGCCCTTTTCTAAATAAAAAAATACAGTATCTTAAAAATTTTGAAGAAGCCTGTTGCAATACTGAAATTCCCCGAATTCTCCGCTCCCTTCGCTCAAAAAATCAGAACATCTCTGCTTCTCATCCTCCAGCTTTTGGACATCCTTTAAAGCTATATTGGCTTTTTGTACTCGTCCCCAAAAAAACCAACCAACAATTAGAAGAAGCAAAATTAATATACTTTGTACAATAATTACTTTATTTCTTAACATCCAATTCGCATTTTAATAAAACAAAACAAAAGATCCGACAATAAGCATAAGTCCCACTCCAAAACCTACAATCGTAGGCAAAGAAACGCCTGTATCTGGGATCTCCGATATTGGAGGGATGGTAGGAGAAGAGGTAGGACTCGCACTCGAAGACAAAGCCGAAGTAGGACTTGCAGTTGGACTAGGTGTAGGAGTATCCGTAGGTTCAGGAGTAGGTGAAGGCGACGGTTTCGTATCTCCGCCACCGGTGCTACTGGCAACCGTAATAGTAGTAGGAGACAGATTTTGTATCACATTCTGCCCTCCCTCATGAAGGGCAACAGCCAAAGTCCCCCCGCTATCAAACGAAAGCTGGCTCGTACCAGGAGACTTTGCCTTTATCTTCATACTCGCAAGCTCACCACTTCCTTGCTTTGGTTCAACCCCTGGTGGAAGAAGTATTACAAAGTAAACTGTCCCCGCCTGGTTGTCAATAACAGGTCCTACAGTGTCCGCAGGCACCAAAAAACTTGATGGCGTTATTGATATAACCTCAAGAACACTAGGATCAAATCTTATTAAAAGCTCGGTTCCTGCTACATAGTTTTCTCCCGTTGCGATATTAATCGTAGAAGTAAACTCCTGCCCCTGATAAATCGTCTGCAAAGGGCCTGTTATGGATAACGAAGTAGAAGGAGCCGCCTTTCCCCTTTTACCCACCTGGCTTCTTATCAAAACCGCTCCTAAAACTATCCCCCCAACAAGAATTAAAATCGATATTAAAGCAACTGCATATTTAGTCTTCATGGGCAGTATTTTCAGATATGCTAAAAAACACAGGCTCCGAAATTATCGGATAAAGATAATCTAAGCCAACCTTGCCGGCTTCAGATCCACTCTCAATGCTTACGGACGTTTCCCCGCTCGCTCCGGAAATCGCTTCAAAATCCAAAATCACAAGCTGCACACCACCAACCACCTCCGAATCAAAAGAAGCTCCATGGCTGACAACCACCATTCCTCTATCTTCATCAATAGTCTCCTCAATCACATTTACACCAGACCACAAATATCCTTTATTTATCCTAACAAGCTTAACCATCTCAGGATCATATTTAATATTTAAAGTAAAAGCATCCGGATAAAGAGGATCTTCGCCGTTTGCAAGATATACATAAAGTTGATTTATCTCACCCGGCATCCATTCATCGCTATTTACGCTAAGCTGTACCGGCAGATACTTACCCTGGATATTAATATCAACTGGCTGTTTTTTATAATTGTTGCTTCCACTAATATTATCGGAGCTCCCTTCATTCTTAAGCAACAAAAGAAGATAAGAAAGTATCAAAATAAGAAAAACCAAAACAAAAGTTATAAGAGCTAGAACTGTATTTTTGTTAATTTTACCCATATATAAATTAAATTTATGTCGTCAAGAAATTGTCCCTTGCAACAATCTCACTGAACTTTTCTACCAAAATTTTCCAAAAGTATGATGTAATCAAGAAGATTTATCACTCCATTTTGATCAATATCTGCCCTAGGATCAACGCTAGGAAGTGGAGTAGCTGTAGGTGATGCGCTAGGTGAAACAGAGGGTCTAGCAGATCCGCTTGGTGAAGCAGTAGAACCGGTTGAAAGAAGGGTAATATCTGCCGATTGTACTTGAATATTTAATTCACGATCATTCTCGTTTTGATTATTACTCACAACTTGCATATTATTTGTATTAAAATTAACCTTTGTGCTGCCGCTTTCATTCTTTACTGACTTAAGCGTAAATCTCGCAGCATCAAAAGATCCACTCGGAGCCTGGCTTAATTTATCCTGAGGCATAGTCAAAACTATATAAAAAGCGCCGCTAGTATTAGCCTCTTCTACGCTGGAAACAAGCTTATTACCATTCGATCTTTCTGGAATTATAAAACTGCCCAAAGGCTCAAGGCTTACAAGATTCACCAAATTTTTATCAAAAGTAAGATCCAGTCTAATAAATAGTATCTTCTCACTTGTATTTGACGAATTAACCTTTACGGTATAAGTATTATTCTGGCCATAACCAAGATTGGAGCTTTGAGGGCTGATAGTTATACTCGCCGTACCGGCAGCAGCGGACTTTCTGGTCTCTCGCGACCTCTGAACCATGTAAGCGGCGACAAATATCGAAACAAGAAGAAAAGCTATTAGTGAAAATACCCAAAAATATTTTGATCTAAAACTAATACTATTACTTTTATTGTTCATCCTTTAAATAAAATTAAAAATAAAATACTTTATTAAGAATAAAATACTTTCAAGAAAAAAATCAAGTACCATAATTATCTACCCAAATTACATAATCAAGCCCGTCAACGCGGAAGTCTCCATTAAAATCCCCCTTTGAAAAATCAGCGCCACTGCTCATACCATAATTATCCACCCAAATAACATAATCAAGCCCGTCAACGCGGAAGTCTCCATTAGCATCACCAAACTTCACTGAAGGAGTAGCTGATGGAACTATACTAGGTATGGGAATATCAGGACAATGTCCCGGAGGATTGGGTGAATTCTGTCTAAGCCATTCAGGTATGAACGAAGCAGCAATACTATAAAGTGCACAATGCTGATCTGGATACATATAGCTACCTCCTGACATCGACCCTAGTTGAGAAGAATATTGTCCATGTCTCCAAGGCCACCACGAAATAGCATCAGCACCACCAGCTTGAGCCAGCATACAGGCCCATTGTTCAAATTGAGAAGGTGTAGGCATACTTCCGCCCACAGTCGCTCCAAGAAGCATATTAATCTCTATATTTGAATCACGAGCTTTAATGTAATCACGCTCACGCTTAAAAAAAGCAAGCATTTCTTCAGCAGGTCCTGTTGTCGGATCGTTATCACCCTCATGTGTATAAAAAAGCGGATAGTCATGAAGAAGCGCAATATCTGCTTCTCCAGCTTCAAAACCCCTCTTTATGCCATCACCATGCCAATTATCATATTTTTCCATTTGAATTACTGACCTATAATGTACAAGCAGGGGAACCCAGGTTCCATCATCCCTCATTGTCATCTCTTTATTAAATTCATATATCTTCTTTCTATGCTCTGTTACTAATACGTTGATTTTACTCGTACCATTAGCCCAATCATCTAAAACTTGATGATTCATACTATAAGCATAATTAGCAGCTAACGCAGGATGATATTTAAGCTCTTTTCCGGGAGCATATTTGTTGTTTGAAGGAATTACATAATTAAAAAAACGCTTAAAGCGCTTATCTGCTTCAGCCAAAGTAAACGAACTTGACCCAAATTCACCTCGTTGAATAATTAAAATTGCAACTTTGATATTATTATCCGCAGCTGCATTTAATGCCTCAAGACCTTTAAGAGGATCGTAATCCCAAATCTCAACAACTATCCAATTCACGCCATGTGCAGCCAAATATTGATAATCACTCGTTGACCATACACCATAAACACCATGATAACGACCTTTTTTAGCACCTGGACAATTCATAGCATAAGACGAAACTGGAGAAACAAAAAAATAAAACGCTGCAAAAAAAAGCAAAAAAAGGAACTTATTTGACAATTTCTTAATTTCCATAATTATCCACCCAAATAACATAATCAAGCCCATCAACCTTGAAATCGTTGTTAAAATCACCCTTAGAAAAATCAACTCCGCTAGTCACTCCATAATTATCCACCCAAATAACATAATCAAGCCCATCAACCCGCCCGTCTAAATTTGCATCCCCAGGCTTTTGGGTAGGTGAAAAAGAAGGATGGGGAGTTGCGCTTGGTACAGGATCACCACTTCTTTCCGAGGCTGGAATTTCAACATGAATAATAGAAGGCCTAGTACCGCCATAAGTACTCCTATCAGGCCCAAATCGCCCATTTACATGCGCATAAAGATGGGCACCATCACTACTTAAAGAAAGACCATAACAACCTATAGGAGCATAGCCGTACTTTAAAAAATAAAACTCCATCAAGAACGCTATTACTTTATTTTGTCCCGTTTGTGTATCGTACTGAATAATAGGGAAACCCAATTCACCGGCATCATTAGAATCGGGTATATAATAAAGATAACGACCACCTGGACTTAATTCCATAGTCTCTGTATAAGTACTTCCATAATTATTTCCTATTCGTTGAACGTAATCTTGCTCTGGATAAAATTTATAAAAACCCCCATTTCTATCAAAAATGTAAAAAGAACCATCTTTATTTTTTCTCTTTGGCCAAGAAATAAGAGGAGCAGAAAGATTAGCGTTCATCTTAGAAAATTTATTTGAAATAGGATCATAACTATAAAAATTATATGGCGAAGTTGTTGATGTACCATATAATTTACCCGTTTCTCTATCTAACAAAAGACCTCTTCTCCACCACTTAATAGTCTCACTCGTTGTACTTACTTTGGGAACCTGACCATAAATAATGGTCCGATTCTTTGTATCATAGACTAAAAGTTTACCATAATCCCAAGCTCCATAACCATTAAAACGGTACTCATCTCCGCTAAAACCACCATCATTTGTCACACCCCATTCACCAATCGCATAAAGCCTATTCCTCTGCCAATCCCAAGTGTGTATAGGCCACGCGTCATCTTCTACTGGCCGCCCCAAACATTCGGATTTACCTGTAAAAATATTGTGATATATAAGACTACCACCAAAATACTTTGTTCCCCAATCAGATCGGCGAGGATAAGCTCCAAAAAAACCAAGAAGCCACATGTCCCCATTTGAAGCAATATACGGTTCACCATGTAGTTTTCCATCACCATAAGTAGAATCGCTCCATCCACAAACCTCTTTGTTACTCAACTCTATTTGATGTCTCTTTACTTGAGGATCGTATTTTATTATATAAGCATTAGCGGCAGGCCCATCCGAATCCGCATAACTACCATGGTTCCCAATTGCAAAATAATAATTACCATCAGGTCCTGTAACACCCTCACCCCAACCTCCATAAGCAGCCCGAGGATAGCTTCCAGGAAGATACTCTGGAGTAAGCTGTACAATTCCAAAATGTATGATAGGCGGTGTCTTAGCTATGCTTGCACCATGACTTGAAGTATAAGAGGGTACCTTCAAAAAATCTAAAGAATTATCTGTAAACATCTTATTTTGTCTTCTTATATTAAGCTTATCATAAGCTAATTCCCAGCTTCTATTTGGAGTTTCAGCAAAAACAAACTTTGAATTAATAAAAAATAAAAATAATAATAGGAGTACCTCTAAAATTATTCTTTTAATAAAACCCATAAAAATAAACATCCTAACTAATCTTGAACTTAAATTCCATAATTATCCACCCAAATAACATAATCAAGCCCATCAACTTTATTGTCCTTATTAAAATCACCATCGGCTGGACCATTTGGGTTTAGCTTGCCATAATTATCCACCCAAATAACATAATCAAGCCCATCAACACGACCGTCACTATTTCCATCTCCATACATAAAATCTTCACTTCTTTCAGAAGAGGGGATCCTTATATGAAAGATTGCAGGGCGACCATATGCCTTATCTCGTACACCCGGACAAAATCTCCCATTTACCTGAACAAAAAGAGAACTTCCATCTTGACTTAATGAAACAGCGTAACTACCCTGAATCCCATACCCATACTCCCGATGGTAGTATTCAGATAAAAACGCAATAACCTTCTTAGTATTTTTTTGAGTATCATATTGAACTATCGGAAAACCATAATCACTACTTATTGAAGCTACTGGATAATACAAATATCTTCCGGAAGGACTTAACTCTATATCCGCAATATAAGTACCATTCATCCAATTTTTCCCGATTTTCTCAACTCGATCTTCTGCTGGAAAAAATTTATATATATTTCCATCATAATCAAAAATCCAAAATGCGCGATTTGGGTCTTTTCTTTTTGTCCACGCCCTAAGCGGAGAGGAAAGTCTCGCATTTTGAAACAAAAATTTATCTGTTGCTGGATTATAACTCACAAAACGATAGGGAGGTGAAGACTCTGTTCCATATATAATACCCGTCTCTCTATCAAGAAGCACTGACCTATGATACCAATGTATTTCTTCTCCACCTTCTGTTTTGGGTAAACCTTCAAAAACAACTTTCCTATTTTTTGTATCATAAATCATAAATTTTCCATAACCTTCTTTTCCATAATACCGACTCCATTCCCCAACAGCATAAAGTCTTTCCCTCTCCCAATCCCATACATGTGCAGGCCAACTATCATCCGAAACAGGCCTACCAAGATATTCAGACTTTTTGCTAAAAATATTATAGAAAATTAAATGTCCACCAAAATAGCTAGATCCGAAATCAGATAAACTCGGTTCCGGTCCCCAAAAAGTCAAAAGCCACATATCACCATTAGGAGAAATAACGGGATCTCCGTGAAGTTTGCCATCTCCATAATCGCTATCACTCCAACCGGAAACTTCTTTGGTACTCAAAATTCTGCTGTGTGTCTTGGTAGCCGGATCATAAGTAAACAAAAAGGCATCTGCCGCATATCTATTATGATTGCCAATAGTAAAATAAAACTTTCCATCAGGCCCATAAAAACTCCTTGCCCAACCACCATAAGGCCCTCCACTACTCAAATATTCTGGTACGAGCTGGGGAATACCAAATTCAACAGTAGGCTGTATTTTCGCTATTGTAAAATCAGGATTGGCAGGATATCTATAAAGCACACTTGGAAGCTTAAGCATATCTGCCGAAGAATCGGTAACCATACCGCTTGAGTGCCTTATATTCTTCTTATCATAAGCCTCTTCCCACGACCTATTTGGAGACTCCGAATATACTGTACCAGTAAAAACAAAAAAACAAAAAATCGCCCAAAAACCGATAAAAATCTTCTTAAGCATTCGCTTGTTCAATAATACCCTCTAAATACACTAGGATTCAAGAATTGATTACTTAACAATAAAATAATTATATGAAGAAATGAACCCTGCTAGCAGGAAAATTTAAACTGTATAATTATCCACCCAAATAACATAATCTAGTCCGTCCACTTTTTCGTCATTATTAAAGTCCCCGTCATGTGCCCCATGAACATTTGGATTCCCATAATTATCCACCCAAATAACATAATCAAGCCCATCAACACGACCGTCACTATTTCCATCTCCCGGGATAGTCGATGAAGCTGTAGGACTTGATATACCGCTTGCAGGCACAGTATCTCCAACTATTTCATAAACTGTATTATTTGCCAAATCAGTAAAATAAACCCTCCCATTTTTATCTCTTCCAAAACTGGTAGGCTGATACTGAGTAGTCAACAATAATGTGCTTTGCCAGTGATCATCAAATCTTTTCAATCCCCAAAAACGCCCGGAACAATAATCTGCATAAAAATAAATCCCATCCAGTTGAGGGTACTCATGTCCACGATAAACAACACCTCCAGTTATGGAACACCCTTGACTATGGTTGTATTCAATAACTGGCAAGGTAATCCCTTCCTTATTACAATTAGAGGGATTAAAGCAACTTGTTCCCTCCATTATTCTCCATCCATAATTTTGACCACCAGTAGAATTAGCTGATTGAAAATTTACCTCCTCAAGTTTAAATTGCCCAACGTCAGCTATATATAAATCACCAGTTTTCGAATCGAAAGAAAATCTCCAAGGATTTCTCAGACCATATGCCCAGATTTCACCACGAACACCTTCTTGATTATAAAAAGGATTTGAACTAGGTATAGCATACTTATTAGAACCAATTGCGTTTTCCGGATCTATTCTAAGCATCTTTCCAAGAAGAGTATTTTTATTTTGACCATTATTATCAGGATCCCCGCTTCCACCCCCATCACCCATGCCAATATATAAATACCCATCAGGCCCAAACTCCATGTGTCCACCATTATGATTCCCCGCAGGTTGATCAATAGTTAAAATTATCTCCTCAGATGAAGAATCTGCTTTATTAGGATCAGTCGACAACACAGTAAATCTCGAAATAACAGTATCTCCGCTTTTATTTGTATAATTAACATAAAAATGTCCATTACTTCTGTAATTAGGAGAAAATGCAATACTAAGTAGCCCCCTTTCATAACAACAAGAAACTTTTGAACGAATGTCTAAAAAAGGCTCATCAAGAAGCGAACCATCCTCAATAATTCTTACTCGACCGATCTGCTCCACAATAAAAAGTCTATTTGTGCCATCACTAGGATTTGCAATATTAATAGGTCTATCAAATCCTGAAACATACGATTCAATAGAAATTGTAGGAAAACTCTGAGCTAAAGCAAACTTAAAAAACAAAAAACAATATATACCAAATACAAAAAAGCTTATAATTAAATTTTTGAACATATTTTAAATATTATTTATTTAAAAATCCTTTTACAAGAACTTTTTTATTAAAGTAGATTATAAAGAATAATTATCCACCCAAATTACATAGTCAAGCCCATCGACCCTGCCATCGCCATTAAAATCACCTAAAGAAAACTTAGCCCCACTCGTAATTCCATAATTATCCACCCAAATTACATAGTCAAGCCCATCGACCCTGCCATCGCCATTGGCGTCGCCCATCAAAGTACCCGATACAGGGCTTGAAGTCGCACTAGGAGTTGAAGTTGGTCTAGGATTCCCCTCAAAAGTCACATAATCACCTACTCCGTCAGAAATAGTTATAGATGTTACACGATTGCCATTCCTATTATAATAAACTTTATCCGTAGGTAATGTTACAGACTTTGTAGAACCAGTAAAATTAAGATAAATCATCCCCTTTGTAGTCTGACGCCAATATAAACGATACCCCCGTGACCTACCGGATTCTTGACTACTACTAAACTCGCCAATCGGATCACCAACAGAGTTTCTAATTTGTTGAGCATATATAGGATTAAGCTCAGTAGTATCAGAACTAGCCGGCTGTAAATTATGAAAAAAGTTATCCCCATACACCATCAAATATGCCAAATAAGCAGTACGAATAATGTCCGTATTATTATCTGGAATGCCTCTAACACGAAGCAGAGCAACCTTGTTTTGAGAAGCAAACCATTTATAGCGTGTCCACCAATCAAACATAATATCCCTATTAGTAACCTGACCATTAGAAAGGTCAAACAAATCCTCGTGAGCTACTCCAGGTATATCTTTATATACTTGCTCAAATTTACTCCAATCTCCCATAGATCCCATATTTACCATTATCTTTACATCAGGGTATTTTGCTTTGATTTTTCTGAAAAAAGTTGCGATATCCTCGTAATACTCAGCTGGAGTTTTCCAAAAAGGATCATTCATAACAAGTCCAGAGCTTCCAAAACGAACAAAATTTCCACTGTCATCAAAAACACCATAGTTGCTAGGGCTAAACATTCCATTATCAGAGCCTATCCAATCAGCAGGACCCAGGGTTGTTTGTCCAGGATAGGCAATTTTTCTGACATATTCATTAACAAAAAAATCGATAAAACGGTCATCTGCCACGTCAGCAAGCTGATAATTATTCCCACGAGGATAACCAGACTGAAAATAAACATATCTTGTCTTACCTTGATATGTCGCGGTAACCATTACCGGAGGTCTACCTGCGGCAATCTCAGAATTATTAAGAGCAATCAGTTTTGAATAAGGAAAACCTGTGTGTCCTCCTGTTTCATCCCAAGTATTAAAATGATGAAAACGTGCGTGTTTTATCTTAAGACCATTAGGAGGCATCTTAGAAAAATTATCACTAAGAGCTCCAAATAAAATGGCACCCATTCCCGCCCAATCATTGTTATAAGGATATGTAAAAATTCCTCCTCTCTCGCTTTGAGTAGGAACTGTGCGCACTGCATACAAAGGTCTCGTCAATAAAAACAAAAAAATGCTTAAAAAAAATGTACCTACAGCTCCAACTTTAATAAACTTACCAGCCATAAACGCTAGCTTCCATAATTATCCACCCAAATTACATAGTCAAGTCCGTCAACCTTGCCATCGCCATTAAAATCACCTAAAGAAAACTTAGCCCCACTCGTAATTCCATAATTATCCACCCAAATTACATAGTCAAGTCCGTCAACCTTGCCGTCATTGTTCGCATCTCCCGGTTTTCTAACGGACGTAGGAATTGGGGTAGTAGTAGAAGTAGGGGTAGGTGTAGAAACACTTGTAGGGAGAGGGCTTCCGCTACAGCTGCCATTCACGCAGCGAACTAGATTAATTTTGTCATACTTAAAATCAAAATTGGTATCCGCACTCGTATCAAAAGTTCCCAAACCTTCAGCTGCAGCATTTTGGTATAAAGTTTGAACCCAGCTCAAATTAGTTCCGGAAATTTTCGTATCAGGTTGGCTTGCAATATAATCAATCATCACAGAATCAAGAGCTATAGGATCTGTGGATACAAATATCGAATTTGGATAAGGAATAATTCCATCAGACCCACCGGGGTTGCTAGTTTCCTTACCCTTTTTTGTTCCATAAATACCATCTCCCACAACCAGAATTGTCTTGTTCTTTATCACGGGTTGCTTATTAATAACTATCTGTGAACTTGTCCTGGAATTTGTATACATAGTACTGTGGAAAGAAGAAGGAGAATTAGAACTCCCAAAATGATTTTTAAGACTCATGCTTACTTTAACTCCATCTCCATGAACTTTCAAAAGTGGCATATTTATCAAATACTTAGAGTTCTGCAATACACACCCAAGCTGGGCCGAACCAACACCAGAACTAACACACACAGAACGATCTGTATTTAATCTAACCCCAGGAAATCTGCTGCTTATGTCAGATGAAAAACCACTAGGAAAAGACCTTGAAACATCATAAACACTTATATCAGTTGGTTTAACGCCCACTTCGACTATTAACTGTCTTAATAAAGCATTAACAACTTTAGAATTAGCATTTATCAAATTACTGTCATAACTATTATTGAAATTTACCTTAATAGCAAATGTCTCTCCCGCCTGATAGTCTCTCCCTCCGTTATGATTTTTAAATAGCTGAGACCAAGCTGCTTTTACAGTCGATTGTCCGGTAAGTCTTGTTATTGCCGTATCCATCATTGAATCAACAATATTACCGTTAACCCGTGTAGCGTAATTCGAACTCCAGCCCGTAGCCGCTCCATCCTGTTTTACCCAAACAACTCTGGATCCGGTTTGCCCAACAGCATAGGGCACAAAATTAAAATGGTTGTAATAGACGTAAACCGTCTTCAATGCAATATAAAGAAGTGCAACAGAAAAAAGCATCAAACCGCCTCTTACTAAAATCTTTCCACTACTTCTTATGCGTCTGGAAAATATGCTTAAAAATACCGATCCTACCCAGCTTATAAAAATAATCGAATTAGCAGAAGCTACCCTCTGGCAAGGATAAGATAATCTAGACGGCTTTCTGGCGCTTCTTAACAAAAGCCATATAATGCTCGCAATCCCAACTAAAATAAAAAGAAAAGAAGGATTTTTTTTAATTCCTTTATGAAGCAATTTTGCTTCATCATGCACGCGCTCAAAAAAAAGCGACCTTATTTTTAAAAATATTTTCTCTTTCATTTTGCTTACTTTATTTAAATATATCGCATTTTTAAATTCTTGCCAATTAGTCTAAAATAAACTAGACAGAATCAAATGCTTCGATACAAAAATAGGCAAGAAGCAGGCAAAATCTTGGCAGATCTTCTGCTTAAATATAAATACAAAAAAGACGCGGTTATTCTTGCTATTCCAAGAGGAGGAGTGGAAATAGCTTATTTTATAAGCAAAAAACTTCTAATACCAATGAATGTTCTGGTAACCAGAAAAATAGGCGCACCCCACAATAAAGAGTTTGGATTAGGCGCCATTTCGGAAAACAACTCCTCCTATTTTGATGTCAAAAGCCTCAAGCTTCTCAATCTCAAAAAAAAGGACCTCATAAATGAAATAAAGAAAGAAAAAAAAGAACTTAAAAGAAGAAAAATTCTTTACAGAAAAAAACCCCTAAACATTAAAGGAAAAACAGTAATATTGGTTGACGACGGCCTGGCAACCGGTGTAACAGCACAAGCGGCCATCAAGGCTGCCAAATCATTTAAACCCAAAAAAATTGTATTTGCTGTACCCGTCTCGTCGGTAGAGGCAGGCAAAAAAATTTCCCAAAAAATTAACGAATTTATCTGTCCAATTGTTGAGAAAAATCTTGGTTCTATAGCTGTTTACTATGATAATTTTGACCAAGTAACAGATGAAAAAGTAATTACTATTCTTGATAAAGCTTGGAAATCTTAAATTATGTTATAATATGCTATATCTGTTTCTGGGACAGATTGACACTCGTAGATAAATAGTCTTTTGAGCGTTCTAATCACCCAGTTCAAGCAGTAAAAGTTAAAAGGTGGTGATTTATAGATGTCAAAAAGATTATTTGTCGGAGGACTTCCTTATAGCTTGACAAACGAAGAGCTTCAGGAAATCTTTTCAAAAATCGGTGCGGTTGTATCGTGCAATATTATTACTGATAAATTTACAGGAAGAAGCAAGGGTTTTGCTTTTGTAGAAATGGAAAAGGAAGAAGATACTAAAAAGGCGATTGAAACATTAAACGATACCGAGGTCGGAGGAAGAAAAATCACTGTAAGTGAAGCAAGGCCTCCCAAAGAGAGAAACTAATTTTTTAAAATTTAATAAAAAGCGCCGCGTTTAGTATCTACCGGCGCTTTTTTTAATTTCTTAACAAACAAGCTTGACACGATAATTTTTTACCATTAATCTTTAAAATACCCATGAAAGGTTTTATTGGTAACATAGAAGAGCTAACCATTAATAATACAAACTTCAGAAAAGTGCTCTACACAGCACCAAACAGCCAGCTTGTTGTCATGTCTATTCCTCCGGGAGAAGATATTGGGGAAGAAGTTCATGACCTTGATCAATTTATCCGAATCGAAGCAGGAACTGGCAAAGCGGTTTTAAACAACGAACAATATGATGTCAAAGCCGAAAGCGTTGTTATAGTACCAAAAGGAACAAAGCACAATATAATTAATACGGGCCAAACAGATCTCAAGCTTTATACGGTGTATTCACCTCCGGAACACAAAGATGGAACCATTCATCCCACCAAAAAAGACGCTCTCGCAAACGAGGAACACTTTGACGGAATAACTACCGAATAAAAAACAGCTCTCCGCCATAATACTCTAAGTGGATGTCAAACAAATTCGCAGATCTGAATAAAAACGATACTGTCCTTGAAATCAGTGCCCCGGCCCGGACAATTTAACCGAAAAGCTAGCCGAAAAGGCAGGGCGCGTTAAAAATGATGAATAAAGAGAGCTTCTATCCAATGCCTAAAACAAACTCTATATTTAATAGAGTTACCAAACTTCCCAAGTTCACTATAAAAAAAATAGCAAAAAACGAAGCAAGAAATATTAAATTCATCAATTATTCTTTTATTCCTCAAATCTCAACATTCAAATGAAGATTAAACAATTTTAACAATTTCTACTTTATCTTGATTATTTGAGCCAATGATTACTTTTACTTTCATTTAAATAAATCCTCAATAATCTCATCTAGCGGAGTGGGCTTAATATTAATATCCTCAACCGGCAATTTTGAGATAATTTTGGAAATTGCTTCTCCTTGCTTTTCCCTTGGCACCTCAAAGGTACACGAAAGATTATGCTGAGAAACAATTTTACCGTATTTTTCAAGTCTATCTTTGTTTACTTCTTTTTTGAAAATTACATCAAAATATTTTTTGTCTTTGTATTTACTGATTAACGTAATCATTGAACCGTCAAAAACAATTTTTCCTTGATTAATGACAATGACTCTGTCGCATACCTTCTCAATATCAGCCATTTCATGACTGGTAAGAATAATCGTTGTTTCTTCGGTTTCGTTAACATGTCTTAAGAATTGCCTAATTTTTCTTTTTGAAATAATATCCAATCCAATCGTAGGTTCGTCAAGAAAAAGAATCGCGGGTTTATGAAATATAGCAGCAATAAGTTCAAATTTTAATCTCTGCCCTAGGGACATCTTTCTAATTTGAGTCTCAAAAAGATCATCAACCTCAAGCATTTGAGCCATCTCATAAATAGCCTTCCATGAATTTTTTTCAGTAGTTTTATACATGCTAATAAAAAGCGAAAGATTTTGCCTTGCCGTCAAATCCCAAGAAAGGCTGTTCTTATTACCCATAACAAGTGCGATATTTCTCAAAAATTCTCTCTTCCTGTCAGTAGGTGTAAATCCTAAAACCGAAATATCACCCTCAGTTGGATAAATTAAACCAGTAAGCATCTTAAGAGTTGTAGTTTTGCCCGCTCCATTTGGTCCCAAAAAGGCAATAGACTCCCCAGCCTTGACAGAGAAGCTGATTTTATCAACTGCAAGTATCTCTCTATAGCCGGGAATAAAAAGATTCTTTATAAATCCTCTGTCCCTTTTTATGACTTTATATATCTTTGTTAGATTGGTTACCGAAATTACATTCATATCTTTACGACGATGCTGAGGAATATTGTCTTAAAGCCAATTTCCAAACAAAATTTTTAGCAAATAACGCAATAATTGTCGCACTCAAGACTAGTAAAAACAAGCTTAAATCACTGGTTTTGCCCAAAAGATAAGAAGATGTTAAAGCAGTATGAAAAATAACAGGCAAAATCACAAACCCCCAGTTTCTGAAATTTGCTGGATACCCCTCAAACGGAATTGGTTCGTTATAATTACCCAACTGATAAGCCAAAAGCTCAAATCCTCTAGCCTCTCCAGTCCAAAATGCACCAAGAAGAATAATAAACTGAAAACAATGCAAAAATATCTGTCCGAGAATAATCATTATGATACCCAAAAGCAAGTTTTCCATTCCTATATCTAAATCGTAATTTTTAATAAGTAAATAAAATAGTGGAATTAAAGAGGGGATAGCATTTGAAAAAAGCAAAACCAAGTCAATTTTTCTAAAAGTAACAAACCAAAGATGCGGAACTGGTTTTGTTAAATAAAGGTCCAACTCTCCGGTTTTCACACCCTGCCCGAGTTTAACAACATTAGAGATACTAAAAGTCCAAGTAAGATAAAAATTAATCTGAGCAACAAAAACAAAAACCAGCATCTCAGAATATGAATAACCAGCAATACTTCTAACATTCCCATAAATTGCCGAAACGAAAATCAAAAAGGTAATCATAAAAATAAGAGTCGATGCCAAAGATCCCCAGTTATTAGCAGTATAGGAAACACTCTCTTGGAATGAATATTTTGTATTAGCTTTAAGAATTTTCCACCTAATAAAAACCCCTTCTTTAAATTCCGACAGATTCATATTGTCTTACTCCTTTCTTCCAAAGCCAAAATCCAAAAAACAGAAGTAAAGACGACCAGGCAAATGCAGAAAAAATGCCAAAAACTATCTCACTTGTAATACTGCCCCTTATAAGTATTCCTGGAATATAAGCAAACGACGGGAAAGGCGTCGCAAGGATTAATAATTTAATCTTGTAGGGGAAAAACGTTATTGGGATTAACGATCCACCAAAGACCCTTATAACATGGGACACAACATGTTTAATCCCCTTTGACTCGGTTGTCCAAAATGAAAACGATCCCACTATTAGATTTAGGCCAAATGCGCAAAGAAAAGCAAAAAAAACTGTTAATATAAATAAAAGTATTTTTATCAAATTACCCTGAAAATAAACAACAAACCCCAAAACTGTAATGACAAGAGTGATGATAATCACCAATCCCTGATTGCCAAGAAACCTAGTATAAAGAAAAATAGGCACATTAACTGGACGTACCAAAAAAGAGCTGACAGTGCCATTTTTAATCTCCTCAGTTAAAAGTCTTGCAAAACGAAGAGCTTCTCCATCCACCAAGACCTGAACTGTGTTGGCTATAAAAAAATAGGAAATTAGTTCGCCAACTTCAAGTTTTATTTGAGATGTTTTTGAGATTACATTCCAAAATAAAACTAGAAGAAAAACCTGAAACACCTTTGCCAAAACCGCAAGCCATATCTCGCTTTTATAATTAGCAACCTGCGTAAAACCGGCTATCACAGACTCTCTATAAATTTTCAGCATAGCCAAATTATACATTTTGTTACCTTAACCAAAATACTACCAAACAATATGATATGATGATCAAAATGGAGCACCGAATAGTTTTAACAAACAAAGAAGCTTACAATCTCTGTCAAAAGCTCGGTTTTATAGAAACCGGATTTGTTATTGACAAATACACAGGAACAAAGAGGATAAGAAAAGATAAAAAAAGGACGACAATAAAGATTTATAAAACACCGGTAAAAGGCGTTGTTTATCGTTTCTCGATAAGATGCAAACTTAGAGAGATTGAAAATATTTGGTTTGAATTTAAGTGGACCGAGAAGAAAAGCAGATTTGAGATTGAATTTGAGGACAAAGTACCAGAAAAATTCCAAAAGAGAAAAAATATCCCAGGGTGGGATATTTTAAGGTGAATAATACTCCACTATTTACAATTTCTTTCTCATCATCTCAAGCTCACGAAAAATATATTCAAGTTTCCCTCCCCGTAGATATTTTTCGGAGTTTTCCCAGAACTCATCGAAAAGGTGAGAAGGATATCTTTTTTGTTCATACTCAAAGGCTTGGAAAGCCATCTCAAGCTTATCAATCTCTTTCAGAAACCTTGCTTCAGGAGTCTTTTGCTCATTAAACTCGCGAAAAAGATTGCTATAGCGTTTTTTGTGATGAAAAGCAAGGATATTTTCTGTTTCCTTAAGCTTATTAACTTTGACTTTTCTGCTGAATACTAAATCACAATAAAAATCATCTGTTTTTTGTTTATTCATTGTTTAGTATTTTATTATAAAACTCGTATTTTGCTTTTTGATAATCTCTAAAACTCTTGCCATTAAATTCAAGTTTTAACTTCTGATATTCTTTTAATAGTTCTTTGTTTGATTTGAGTATCTCATAGACTCTGATTTGTCTTTCTGGTGGTTCAGTCAAATAAATTTCTATCTCGTAGCCATCCTTTTTAAATTTCCATTCAACAAAAGTCTTTTTGACATATTTCCATTGTTTATCAACTTTTCCAAAAAGCTTTTCAAAAATTGGTAAATACTTACCAAAATCTTTAGGATAAGCCAGGGCATAAATATCAATGTCTTTTTGCCCTGATATTCCCAGTGCTACCGATCCCATAAACAGTACTTCAAGATTGGGAAAATGATTTTTAATCTGTTTAACAATTGTTTCTCCTAAGGCCTTACCTTTTGGGTCAAATGGATATATCGAGACTTTTTTGTTGGGATTAATTTTTGATAAATAATCCTTTTCTTCTTTAGTAAGCATTATTTAAAATGGTTTTCGAAATTAATTTTGCCCTTGGAAATTTCAAAAGGGAAACCCGTTAAAAGAAATGCTGTGGCAGATTCTTTGCCGATGACTTCAACTTTTTTGTCAGATACAACTAGCCCGGTCCCTTCAGGCAAAGCTATAACTCCACTTTTATGCTTTCTGAAAAATTCAATAATCTTTGTCTTTTCTTTATCTGTTCCTTCGTAATGACAAACAACCGAAAGATCTCTTAACATATTAAGCCCATCTGTTTCCTTATAATTGATATTATTTTCGTCCCCTGATGTTTCGATATTTTTACCAAAAATTATTGCTCCGGCGCTGCCACCATAAATTGGGCCGTAATTTTGGAGAAACTCCTTAAGAATTACATCAAAGCCCATGTTTTTAATGTTTCTTAGGAGTTTGTAGGTGTTGCCCCCTCCAATATAAATACCACTATAAGATCTCAAGTATTCTATATCTACTCTACCAAGATCGGTAACCATCTTTATTTCGAATTTACTACTCCCCGCAACTTCTGAAAATGTTCCCATGATCCACTCATAGCACTTGGGGTAGGGGTATTTTTTGCTCCCTTCCATGGCAACAGGGATATAGATAAATTTTTTATTTGGCAGTAAGTCGAAGAACTTTTTATGAAACTCAAATTCTTCATTGTCGCCACCACCTGAAAGAAATAGTTTATTCATAAACATGGTTTGTAATAAGCTACGTTTTTCATAAATGTGTTGTGTCGTTCAAGGTCAATAAACCCCAGCCATATTTATCAATAAACTCAAGGTGGGTGATGCCAGTGTTTTGGCTCCAGGTGTGACTGTTAAATTCCCAAAAGACTTCAGGAGTTAGTTTTTCTCCGAAAATCGAGCAAACTACTATCATCTTCATTATTGTTCCGTGAGAAACGCACAAAACATTCTGATTTCTGTGCTTTTCTAACAGGTGCTTAACCATTTTTAGTCCTCGGCTTTTTAGGTCCTCAAAACTTTCATCGTCAGAGTGCTTCCAGTTTCCTTTTAACCAATTTTGGGCAATTTGTTCTTTTATTTCGCTTGCTTTTGGGTCATCTATATGTAATCCCTCCAATTCGGTTGGTCTTTCCCTTTCTTTTAAACTTTCCCAATATTCAATTGGGAGTTTCAGTTCTTTGGCAATAATTTCGGCTGTTTCTTTGGCACGAATAAAAGGGCTGGTATAGATGACATCGATAGGGATATTTTTTAACCTTTTGGCTAGGGTTTTGGCTTGTTCTTTGCCTTTTTGGGACAAGGGGACATCAGGCCCTTGATAAAGACCTTTTAAATTTCCTTCAGATTGTCCATGCCTGACAGAATAAACATTCATATGAAGCTATTTTAGCTCAAAGCCGGCTTTTCTGCTAACAGGAGTGGTATTTATTATTTCCCGGACAGTTGCTTTTGCGAGAATATCCAATGTATCAAAAATTCTTACCTTATTATGGTTTTTAATCAGGAGTTGCAAATCTGTACAGGCCAGAAGGACGCAATCGACATTTTTAGCGGTAAACCTATCGATTATCTCTAACAACTTTTGTTTATCTCTTTTGTTGGGTAATTTTTTGACTAAACGGTCTATTAGTAGACTTAATTTTGTCTGATTAGAGTTATCTGGGATGACTATTTTAATTCCGTTTTGTTTTAACTGTCTGTCAAATAATTTTTCTTTTATTGTTGTATTTGTTCCAAGCAGTCCAACTTTTTTAACACCTTTTGAATTTAGGAAAGTAACAGCCTCCTCAACAATACTTAAAACAGGAATCTTAACCGACTTTCTTATCTCCTCGATAAAGACATGAACGGTGTTACAGGGAATGACAATAAAATCAGCCCCCGCTTTTTCCAGTTGTTTTGCCGAGTCAATCAAAAGTGGTAAGATTTTCCCTTTATTTCTGCCGTTTATGATTTCACTTTCAGTCCGAAGAGGAATTGCCACATTTGATACTAAAATATTTGGTCTGATTCCTGTCTTTTTTGAACAAGCAAAACCTACCTCCAGACAAAATTTGGCTGAAGTTTCTGGTCCCAATCCTCCGATGATTCCTGCTTTTTTCATAATTTTCTCCACTAAAAAACCTCCCGTTTGGGAGGTTTGCTGTTTAACCTATTGGTTTTTAACTCACAACAACAAAGCCTCCCTGAGAGGTCTGTCGTACCAATAATTTACGCTTAATCTAACTTTCATAGTTGAATTATATCATATTTCAGTGGACAAGAGTGACTATATCAAAATATGTCAATAATGATTTTGAGACATTTAAGAGATTAGTCTAAGTATGAAGGGTACAATCCTCAAAGTTGGTAACTTATATTTATATACAGTCCTATAATAAATATAGGTATATTTTCTTATTTTTAATTCTAGCGTTTTATCGAACTCTCGATCGTCGACATCTTTCATAAGATTACCAGCTGCCCTCTCAATAGCGGGTGCTAGTAGTTGCCTTTGGTAATCTTCAAGTGCCGTAGAGTACTCATCCAGTTTTTCTTCTACCAGAGCTGATAATTCTTTTTCTATTTCAAGATAGATTTTCAATTTATTTGGCAGTCTTTTATAAGGACAGGTTGATATTAAGTCGTCATTTATAAGCCTTTCGAGTTTTTTGAAATTGAAGTTTAAAACAATCGCTAGTCGTTTAATTCGTTGTGATAATCTTCTCTTTTTACACTTATTTTTTAAGTATAAAATTATCCTTCTTCCACAATATGAGTTGGTAAACAAATAAAGTCTGGCTTCTTGGTATTGTTTTGAGCCCATATTCGGTATAATAACTGCAAAACCATGAAAATAGAAAAGAAAGTTCAACTGCCGTACTTTGATGCAATTCTAAAGGGAGACAAGAATTTTGAAGTGAGACTTAATGATTTTGAATGCAGCGAAGGAGATATCTTGGTTCTTAAAGAATGGGATCCAAAGAAAAAGAGCTATACCGGAAGAATCATTGAGAAGAAAGTTACTTATGTTGTTAAGACCAGGGATTTACCTTTTTGGAGCAAAAAAGAAGTTGAAAAATATGGATACCAGATAATTGGTTTTAGAGAAGGCTAAGATCCTTGAAAACCTCTTTTGCCACATTCCATTGATTTGGAATAACAAAGTGACTCTCAAGCTCTCCGCAATCTATCCACTTGAATTGTTTTATTTCAGCCGGGTTTGGTTTGATATCCGATTTATTACCGGTAAAGTTTAGTTGAATATGTATCACTTCCTGACCTAACCAAGTTTTACCTTCTGCCTTGAGTCTTTTTGCAATAACATAATTCGGCCAATTGTATTTATTGGTAATACTACTGCGCTTAACAATCTCAAACTTATCTGTTCCAAGCTCCTCCTTCAGTTCACGCAGAATTGTTTCTTCAGGTCTTTCTCCCCTCTCCATTCCCCCTCCTGGCCAGTTCCAGTAGTCTTCGCTGTAATCAATAAGCTGAACTATTAAATATTTGCCTTCATTATCAGTAATTATCCCGGAGACCTTCTTTCGATATTCCAAATTTCCATACACTTTTAAATATTCCGTATATGCATTTTGAGCAGCTTGCTTAAACGGGGATAATCTGGTAATTAAATTCTCATCAATTTTGTGGTCCTTGGCATATTCTCGGATTGCATCTCCAAACCATCCTCCATTTTTAATTTTCTTTGAAACCTCCTCTGGTAAATGAATTTCCTCACCTTCGCCAATAAATTGATTGCCGCTTTTATTTATTAAACAAGCAAAAGTTACCAGGTGATATCCCTCGCCGTAATCATGAAGTCCTCCTTCTAAACCGAACCAAAAATCAGCATCAGGCTTTATCTTCCTTGCATTTCGGGCTCGATTAATCGCACCCATCTGGGTTACCTCTTTATCTAGCGGCTGGTTGGCAATTTGTGAGTCTACCTCAATGCCAAAAACTTCAGCTTCTAAGTGGATTTCTGCCAATGCATTTTTGAGAATTTTTATTTTATCGGTATTTTTCGAGCCAAGAATTACTTTCATACAATGAATTATAGCCGCATGTTGGACATAATCAAAGAAGACTAGCTAAAAAAGTAAATTTCAAAATTTTTGAATTAATCTCTTCTTTCTATAAAATCCTCCCAAGAGCGCATTTTGAGATTTTTTAATCCCTTTGGTTTAAAATGTACCTTATTGTGCAAGTAGATATATTTTAATCTCTGATAACCAATATAGCTTAAGATAATACCCGTACTTGTTCCAAGATTTAGACTCTCGACTATTCCGCCCATTGGAATTCTTATACACATATCAGCATTCTCAAAGGCTTCGTCAGTAACACCTTTGCTCTCATTGCCAAACCAAACAGACAATCGTCTTTGAGTGAACGTCTCCTCATATAAATTTACAGTCTTTTTCCCTTTTTGATGAGATGAAGTGACGGCTATTGTATAAAGATTGTCTTTAAGGTGTTTTATGCACTGAGCAGTAGTTTTAAAATGTTTCACAAACACCCATTTATTAGCTCCAGCTGAGAGATTTTTTATACGCTTATTTCTTCTTGCAGAATCAAAGTCCCGCACCACATCAGGACCGCCAACGACATATAGCTTTTCAACACCAAAGGCAGAAATATTTCTTATAGCAGTTGCAATGTTTTTAACATCTCTAGGGTACTCTAAAACACAAATAAAGTATTTGTTTTGAAGGTGCTTTATTCTTCTGATTCTGTCTCTTATTGTCATAATTTATCCCCGCCCTCCACTACCTTAACATCTAGGTGGATTTTCTTAAGGGCATTTTCAAGAATTTTGATTTTGTCGGGGTTCTTTGGTTCTCATCCCCACGTCTTAAACATAGCTCAAGAACGGTGGCCCCCTTTTTCTTTAATTCCTGTGCAAATTTTCTGATTTGGGGTTTGAATCTTCGGCTACCACACAAAACAACTGATTTCATAATTTTACATATTAACACAAAAATAATAATATTGGTTTGTTCTACTGCACCATCCCATTTACTGATTACGCGGTATAATCAAAACATGCTTACTAAAGACGAGAAAGATTATTTAAAAAAGATCCCTGCTTCTAAAAAGGCTTCTATTAAGCCATTTGACCAACAAGCCAAAAAGGTGGGAGATTCTGTTGTTTCCAAAATTAAAAAGGCGTTGCCAAAAGTTAAAGTTTTATTTATGGGATCAACCGCTCTTGGGATTGCTGGGCAAAACGACATTGATATTTATGTCCTTTCAGAACCAAAGGATTTTGATAAATATCTGCCAAACTTGAAAAAACTTTTTGGTGCACCAAAACACATCCATAAAACTTTTATCGAGTGGAAATTCGACAAAAGTGGCTATCCGGTCGAACTTTATTTAACTGAACCACCAGAGAAACAAATCAAAGTTTTTGAAATATTAAAATCAAATAAAAAGCTTCTGAAAAGATACGAGAACTTAAAATTAAAATTTAACGGGAAAAGTTTCCGAGATTATCAAAGAGCAAAGTATGAGTTTTACAACCAAATACTTAGCAGAGAGATTGTTCGCAAAGGCTACAATAAAATTGCAAACAAATATTTGTCAACTAGAAGTCAATTTAAAGATTTCAAATATCTAAAAAAACTAAACTCATTACTAAAACCGAATTCAACAATTCTGGATATCGGATGCGGATCAGGAAAACCGATTGATAAATTTTTAACCGATAAAGGACACAAGATAATAGGAATAGATATTTCCCAAAAACAAATAGAGTTGGCAAGAAAAAACATACCCAAAGGCAAATTTGAAGTTAAAGATCTAACTGATTTAGAAAGTAGAGAATACAGGGTAGACGCAGTAGTTTCTTTTTACACAATTTTTCATATCTCCAGAAAAAAACATCAAAAGCTTTTTGGGGTGATAAATTCATTCTTGCCCAAAAACGGCCTGATCCTAGTTAGTATGGGAGCAAGCGATTGGGAAGGAATTGAAAATTTCCATGGAACCAAAATGTACTGGAGTCATTATGGTCCGGAGAAAAATAAAAAAATGGTTAAAAATGCCGGCTTTGATATTATTTCAGACGAAATTGATACTTCTGGTGGAGAAAGACACCAAATAATACTAGCAAGGAAAAGAAGAAATTGAAAAAAAATAAACTCAGTTTTAAAAGTAATGGTTTGAGTATGAGATAATTAGGAAATGAAAAGAACTAACAAAGACAAATTTTTCAAGGGAAAGCTCGAAGATTTTCAAAAGTTCAGTGGTTATTTTATTGGTCAATTTATGGGTGAAAAAGGATTTCCAATTTTACAAACCGATGAAGTTGAAATAGCTTACAAAAAACTGCCTGAAAAGTTTGAAGAAGAAAGACCACATTATCATAAAAAAGGAGTTGAAATAAATATTGTCATAAAAGGAAAATACAAGGCACAAGTAAATGGAGAGATAGTCGAGATTTCAGAAAAAGAATTTTTAGTGGTATATCCAGAAACTAGATTAAAAAACATTTCTGCTCAGGGAAGAACAGAACTTCTTGTTGTCAAAGCACCAAGTGTTCCCAAAGATAGATTTCAATATGAAGTATGAAGGATGAAATCAGACTTTTGGTTTAATCTTAAAAATCTAAGTCCTTACCTCTCCATGATTAATTTTTGCAGGAGTTCTGCCGTGAATCGTATAAACTGTCACAATTCTTTTATTACATTTTGGGCAAACACATTTTTTCATTTTCCAATCTTTAAAGAATATTCTCGCTTTATTCTCTAAAATCATATCCAAATACACCTTTCCCTTAAAAGTTTAAGGAGTTTTAACACGTCTTTTGCTGAACCACAATATCAACATCTCCATGCTTGCGTGTTTGCTTTCCCAAGAGAGCATCCACTCCCCAGCCACCATCCAACCAAACATCAATATTATTTGATATAAACAACTTGTAAATTTCAATTACGTGAGATGATTCCATCTTTATTTTAAAAATGGATTTTCCATGTCAAAAACAATTTTGGGAGAGTGATTGTTAAAGTGGTCTTCTGGAAATCCATATTTTTCACTGTAGAGTGTATCCACCGAGCAGAATTTTGCCTTGGAATAGTCAAACCCTAATTTCTCTGCAGCCATTTTAACTTCTTTCTCAGATTTGCCTTCAATTTCAACAAAAGGTTCCAGAAATGGCCATTCGTCAATCGTTACTTCAACTCCTCCAAGTTTCCAGAGCTCTCGTTTTGTTTCCTGATACGCTTTATTTATGCAACCAATGCTTTCAAGAATATCCACAGCATTTTCAAAATTATCAACAATAAGCTGCGTCTCTTTTTGGTTTTCAATCTTGTTTCCGTCCACTATTTTAAGGCTCATTGTGATTTTATCTCCCTCATCTCGGACCCTAAGCCAGCCGCCTTTTATTTCATGGTCTTTGGGAAGGTTAAAAACAGTTCGTTTTTGCAGGAATTCTCTTTTAATAAGCCTTGCTCCGGCTTTTCTAAGTCGTGCGCGAATATTATCTTTATCTATATTTGTGAATGTTGCTTCAAATTCTATGTACATACTTTGATATTGTACCAGATCACAGACTATAATCGGTGTATGAAGCCGGTTATTCAGAAAATCATTATTGCGGGAGTTGTAATACAAGACGAAAAAATATTAATTATCCAAAGAGGCACTGATGAAGATATCTTTCCCAATCTTTGGGAAATCCCAAGCGGAAAACGCGAACATTTCGAGAAATCCCAAGATGCTCTTGCACGCGAGTTTAAAGAAGAAACAGGTATTAAAGTTAGACCAATAATGCCGGTTGATGTTTTTGAGTTTAGAGTTGAAAAAGAAGATGAAATCAGAGACGCAACACAAATCTCTTTCTTATGTAAGCCAATCGGTAAGCCAAATATCAAATTAAGCCATGAACATCAAAACTTTGCTTGGATTAAAGAGAATGAGCTCGATAAATATAATTTAAGCAAAGAGACAAAAGAAGCTATTTCAAAAGCATTTAAATTATTGAAAATAGTTTCTAATAATCTTCAATAATTCTTCTCCTGACAGTTCATTAGCAGCTAAGTTCACAGTTTCATTCCATTTTTTCCAAAAATCTCGTGTTTGGTCTGGTGGGTAGATTGGAATATCGAATTTTTTGGCAATCTCTTCCGGATTGCGTTTTAAATCAAATACCTCAATCTCACAGTTGTAGGCATCTTTCTTGCCAAACTGATAAGTAAGTTTTATTTCAAAGCCATCTGTTTTAAATAATCTGTTCTCGTACTGCATGACTGGAGTTAGAACTTCTTCGTCACGCATCATGTTTCTGAAGATTTTATACATCTCAAAAACAACCTCTGGATCAGAAGGAAGCTCAACTACAATCTCGTCACGAAGATAATTTTTCCAGTCCCCAACTTTCTGGATAATTTCAGCTTTTCCATTGGTAATTCTAATCCGAGTGTCAACATCGGACCACCGGTAGTCGGTGCATTGAATAGCCAACCTTCTGACGATTTTGGTCTTTCCAAATTCTTTTTCCAAGCGCACCAAGATTTTCTCATATTCTTCCTTACTTAGAATTGTAAGTAATTCTTTCTCTTCTGCCATAAGCTTCTTTTATTTGTTGTTCTTCAAAATGCATAAGCTAAAGCTTTTGAAGACTAATCTCAGTCAACTCTTTTTTTATTACGTCATTTTCTACTTCAAATCCATCCATAAAATCTATCTCCTCCGAATAGTCTATGTCTTCAAAATAAGCAAGTTGTTCTCTGAAGAGTTTTTCATTGAACTCATTGCCAAAGACGGCTTTTGCCTTTTCTATTACCTCTCTTAGTGAGCGCTGACCAATTACAAAATACAGGTCGACATAATCCTTCCATTTTGCTCTTCTTCCCAAGGCATAAGCCTTCAACGAGGCAAGGGTTATAACATCTGGCATCTTTATAATATCCCGTAAGCTTTCGCTAAACTTCAACTCAAAAGGATAATACAGAAAAGTGAGTTTGACATCATTTACGACTATTGAGTACTCATTTGTCTCGTCAACCAAAACCCCGTTAACCACAAACCCTTTTCCAATCAAGGTTTTTATATTTCCTGTGTTTAGCTCTTTAGCCGTTGCCAGGTCGAAGTCAATTGACCTTCTATGTCCTAATTGTAAAGCAATAGCAGTTCCTCCGATAAGACCAAAGTCATTTTTATAAGTTGCTATAAGCGGCAGTAACTCACGTTGTTTTGGGGACAATACCTCCTCATGCATACTTTTGATAATATTTTTGGAAATAGTTGATGGTTTTCCTTCTCAGATTTACTCTTTTTTTGCTGGTCAGTTGCTCAAAGATCTCCTTCGCTTTTTGGATTCCGAGAGCCTCTTCAGCCTCAAGATAGTCGTTCCAGTCACCAAAGTTAAAAACATGTTCCATTATGCTTTTTGGTGATAGCCTGCTTGTATCTTTTACATACCAGGCCAAATAGGGTTTTTTTTGTACGATTTCCAGCAATTTCTTCATATGTAATTGTATTATAGAATTTATCAGGCTATCTTACCAATGAACCATTAATCCGGGCACTGCCTTAACAAGATTTGTGCAATCCTTAACCAAACATTTTTATACTGTAAGAGAAGTATAATACAGCCATGAATATTCATGAAGAACTTAAAAAAGCAAATCTCAAACCAGATCCATTAAAAGACCAGTTTTTCTTGACTGATAAGGAGATTATCAAAAAGGTTGTTAATTTTGCTAACTTGAATAAAAACGATGTTGTTTTGGAAGTTGGAGCAGGAACCGGGAGTTTAACGGCCGAAATTGCTAAAAAAGCAGGAAAGGTTATTGCTTTTGAAATTGATAAAAGATTTAAACCGTTTTTGTCAAAACTTCCCAAAAATGTTGAGGTTCACTATAAAAATGCCTGGAAGTATGTTCAGCTTCACGGAAAATTTAAGAAAAAGAAAGAATACAACAAAGTTGTTGCCAACTTACCATATTCTTTTATCGAGCCTTTCTTACACAATCTAACTTTTTTAGATTATGACAAAGTAATTCTTCTTGTGCCTATAAAATTCCTGAAAAAGATTGATGGGTATGACGTTTTCGGATCGTTTTTTAAAGCAAAGGTTTTATTGAGAGTTCCAAAAGGAAAATTCTATCCAATTCCAAGAACAAATTCGGTTGTTATTGATTTGATTAAACTTCCAGATACCATTAAAACTAAAAATCTAGGACTGTTTTTACGCCAATATATGTATCAACACGAAAAGCAACTTGTTAAAAATTCCCTAATGGAGGGATTAATTAAATACGAAAAATTAGTTCATTCAAAGAAAGTGACAAAAAACGAGGCAAGAAAAATTATTAACGAAAGCGGACTTGATAAAAACCTACTTAACAAACACCCAAATACTCCTAAAATTTATAAATTGGTTGAAGAAAGGTTTAAAAACTTAAGTAGTCTCTCCCGTTAGCTTCTTTGGTAATCGGGCAAGAAAAAGTGCCCATGTCGGAATTGTAACAAGTTGCATCCGGAATGCTTTTTGCTCATCCCCAAGGTTGGGTTATATCAAAATATTAAGCTTTCACAAAAGCTCTAGGTATTTTGCAAAATATTAACTTCAAAGATATAATTGCAGCAACCAAGTCTTGAAGATAAAATGAAGAAGAAAGAGTCAGAAAATATGGCTAAAAAAAGAAATGCTACAAAAAAAAGAAGGGTACATTTTTTCTGACAGAGAGCCCCACTGGCAAAAATTTTGGGAGAGAGAAAGAGTATACGAGTTTGATCCTAGCTCAAATAAGCCTTTATATACAATAGATACACCTCCGCCGACTATCTCTGGATCACTCCACCTCGGTCACATATTTTCATATACGCAAGCTGAGGTTGTGTCTAGGTTCAGAAGAATGGCTGGTTACAATGTCCGTTACCCTTTTGGCTACGATGATAACGGGCTTCCAACAGAGAGATTAGTTGAAAAAGAGCTGGGTATAAAAGGAGGTGATCAGGGTCTGCGGGAATTTCGACGAAGTTGTCTAGGAGTTGTAGGAAAGTATGCCGATGAGTACAAAAGTCTCTGGCAATCAATCGGAATGAGTGTGGATTGGAGACTAGAATACTCTACTATTTCAGATGAAGTCCAAAAAATTTCCCAAACAGCCTTCAAGAACCTATATGAGAAAGGTTTAATATACAGGCAAGAAGCCCCTGCTCTTTATTGTCACGAATGCTTAACTTCGATTGCACAAGCTGAAGTTGAAGATCGTGAGGAGTCCTCCGTATTTTACGATATTGCTTTCTCAACCGAAGATGGGGATGATTTGGTTATCTCAACCACTAGGCCCGAATTAATTCCAGCCTGTATTGCTGTATTTGTTAACCCGACGGATAAAAGATATCAGAAACTCGTGGGGAAAATGGCAAGAACTCCTCTAGGAGACGAGGTAAAGATACTAGCCGATGAGCTGGTATCTACTGAAAAAGGAACCGGCGCTGTTATGTGTTGTACATACGGCGATGAAACAGACTTGCACTGGGTAAGAAAACATAACCTAAAAAGCAAGGTTATTATTGACGAAAACGGTTTAATTGAGAACCTTAAAAACGCTCCTTATTTAAAAGGTCTTTCAATAGCTGAAGCTAGAGACGCAATTGTTAACAGACTCAAGCAAGAAGGACATATAAGAGATGAAAAACAAATAACTCATGCAGTGGGCGTACACGAAAGATGCGGGACTCCAGTGGAGATTATTCCAAGAACACAATGGTTTGTAAAAATCTTGGATGTTAAAGATGAATTGCTCAAGGCTGGTGACAAAATAAGATGGTACCCAAAACATATGAAGAAAAGATACAGAGATTGGGTAGAAAACTTGAAATGGGATTGGTGTATATCAAGGGAAAGATTTTTTGGAATACCACTCCCTGTGTATTCTTGTAGAGATTGCCATGAAGTTCTCATACCCGAGGAAAGTGAACTGCCGGTAGACCCAAGAGAGGACAAAGTTTTTAATGAGTGCCCACATTGCAAAGGCCACCTGATAGAACCCGAGAACACAGTTTTAGATACATGGTTTACGTCCGCTCTCTCAACCGAGGTTAATAACAATCATGAACTCAACGGCAAACTGCAAGGAAAAATCTTGCCTATGTCCATGCGCCCACAAGCACATGACATTATTAGGACCTGGGCAGTGTATACAATCCTAATGAGTTTTTATAATCATGGAGAGATTCCCTGGGAAGATCTAATGATCTCTGGCCACGTACTTGTCAAAAAGGGTGAAAAGATAAGCAAAAAGACAGGAGGGGGTCAATATAGGCCTCAAGATCTAATTGCCCGGCATTCTGCTGACGCAATTCGATACGCAATGTGCCAAGCTTCTTTGGGAAGGGATTCATACTATGAAGAAAAACAGGTAAGAAATGGTAAGAGATTGGTCACTAAATTACTAAATGCTGGGAGGTTCTCTTTAGCTAATCTCCAGGATTTTGACCCAACTAAGACACAAATAACAGAAGATCAACTTATTGCCACCGACAAGTGGATTCTCCAGAGAATGAGAGAGACTTCATCTAGAATGGCGAAATGGTTTGAAAAATATGAATTCTCAAAAGCTCTAAACGAATTTGAAAGGTTTTTCTGGAACGATTTTGCCGATAACTACTTGGAGCTAATAAAAGGCAGGCTCTATAATTCTCAAGATTCCAAGGCTAAGAGATCTGCCCAATACGCACTTTATCAGGCTTACCTTGGTATTTTGAAAATAGCATCACCCTTTGTTCCCCATATAACAGAAGAAATATATCACAGTGATTATATTCAAACAGGAGAAAAGACTTCACAAGGACATCTGCAAAGTGGTGACAATCATGGTTATTTTCATCATTTTGAAGGAACAAACAGCATTCATAATACTTCTTGGGTTGAGTCTACAGACGGAGAAGGAGAAAAAGATATTATGACTGGTGCTTCGTTGATGCTAGATGTTATTTCAGAAATTAGGAAATTCAAGTCAAAAAGAAAAATGAAGATTAGTTCTCCGCTAGAAACAGTGGTTTTAAGATGCTCTACAAGAACAAAACGAGATAACATAGAAGGTTTTGTTCCAGACATAACCTCACTAAGCAAAGCGAATCAAGTCATATTAACATTCCTTGAAGACAAAAAAAATTATCAAGCAGAGTTGCAAATAAGTATTTAATTTCCATTTGTCAAATTTAAGAGTGTGCAACAAAATGGGTACTTGACAGGTTGATAAATCTAATTTCGTTTGGTATCCAATAACTGAAAACTGGGGGGGCTTGACTCTTGGTGAATATCTTGGAAGACTTGTAGATAAAAACGGTAACACCTTATCTTTTGAATAAGTGAATAAGATAGGTCAAATAATAGCAATTAACCCTAGATTTATCTTGAAAATAGTAGTTGGCAAAGATATTATTTTTTGTAAAATAATTTGGTACAGGATTAGCTCAATTATATCTAGTAATCGTTATGATTACCCTTGTTAATCTTTCAAAACAGTTTGACCATCGGTACGTAGTTAAGGACATAAATGTTAAGATCAAGGAGGGGGAGATCGTAGGTCTTTTAGGGCCTAATGGAGCCGGAAAGACCACTACCCTCCGGATGATTGCAGGAGTACTGCCTCCCTCAGGCGGTAAGGTAGAAATTGACGGCAATGATATTGAACTTAATCCTGCCTTAAAAAAACGTATTGGTTTTTTGCCAGAGAATAATCCTTTATATGATGAAATGACTGTTGAGGAATATTTGCTCTTTTGGGCGGATATAAAGGAAGTACCCAAAAACGATCGTCAGAAGGCTATAGACTTTGTGGTTGACAGTTGCGGCATTGGAGATGTCTTTTACCGACCGATTGCCGAGCTATCTAAAGGATACAGACAGCGGGTAGGTCTTTCTCAGGCGATTTTGACCAAACCCGATATTCTTATTTTTGATGAACCCACAGAAGGGCTTGATCCCAATCAGCGTCAAGACATAGCCAGTCTTATTCGCAGCCTTGGGAAAAAACGTACAGTTATTATTTCTTCTCATGTTCTGGCTGAACTTGCCAAAATAGCCGGCCGAATGATCATTATTCATAAGGGTGCTGTTGTTGCCGATGAAACGCCAGAAAACCTAAGAAGACTCGGTTCTTCCTCGCAGATAATAGAAATGGAAGTAAAGGGTGCCAGAGTGCTTTCTACTCTTAAAAAAGTTGATGGTGTTATAAAAGTGACCGAGGAGAAAAAGAATTATTTTGTGATTGAGGCTGATAAAAAGCGGGATATTCGAGAAGAACTGTATTACCTTTCAATAAAGAATAAATGGGTTCTTTTAACTCTTGTGTCCAGGGATCGGGCTATAGAAGATGTGTTTGGGAAGCTAACTAGCAGTTAGACTTATGAAGGCAAATATTATTTTACGAATTGCTAAAAAAGAGTTTTTCGGCTACATCAATAGCGCTTTGGCCTATACAGTAATTGTGCCGTTTTTGTTGTTGTCCGTTTTTCTGTACAGCAGAACTGCTTTTGTTAGCGGCGAGGCAAATCTTAGGCCGTATTTTGAACTTTTACCTTGGTTCTTGCTGCTTTTGGCTCCGGCATTGTCCATGAAGCTTTTGACTGATGAGCAAAAGTCGGGAACACTTGAGCTCTTATTTGCTCACCCCATATCTGAACTTGAGGTGGTAATGGGAAAATTCTTGGGAGCTTTTGCCTTCTTTTGCCTTATTTTAGGAACTACAATAGGTCTACCTTT
Organism: Candidatus Woesebacteria bacterium; assembly: GCA_013374835.1. Classification (GTDB taxonomy): domain Bacteria; phylum Patescibacteriota; class Microgenomatia; order UBA8517; family UBA8517; genus UBA1430. The sequence continues at coordinate 395,960 of CP055307.1, read as the reverse complement.
AACTTTGATTGTCTATTCCCAACCGGATATTGGACAGATCATTGGCCAATACATTGGTGCACTTTTTATAGGCGCTACTTTTACATCAATTGGCATTGCTGCTTCTTCTTATACTAAAAATGCTATTGGCAGTTTTCTTTTAGGGGTGTCGGTTAGTTTTGTTTTTATTATCATCGGCCTTGATTTTATTACTCAGATGTTGCCATTTCCTATTGACCGTTTGGCCCGTGAACTGTCGGTTCTAACTCATGTGGAAAATGTTGCAAGAGGTCTGCTGGATGTTCGGGATGTTTTTTACTTTATAACTGTTTCCGGAGTTATGCTTTCTGCGACCGTGACTAAATTATCGCAACCCAAAACCACAGAGCGCCCAAGCGAAGCGAGAAAATTAAAACTAGCATTTGGCCTTATCTTGGCAATTGGAGTTGTATCCAACATTATTCTTTCTTCGTATCCAGTTAGGATAGATTTGACTCAGGAAAGACTTTTTACCCTTTCTGAGGGTACTAAACAAACTATTAGAAATCTTGATGACATAGTAAATATTACGGTATACGTCTCCCGAGATTTGCCTGCTCAGATGCAGCTGGTGGCTCGCGATGTGATGGACCTTTTAAAAGATTATGAAAAGCTAAGTGACAATGTGAAAGTTAGAGTTGTGAATCCGGAATTTAACACAGAAGCCGCTCAAGAAGCACAACAGGTCGGTATTCAGGAGGTGCAGTTTAATAAAGTAGGATCAGGAAAGTTTGAGGTGCAGACGGGAATGCTGGGAATTGTACTTCGCTTTGGTGATAAGACTGAGAGTATTCCTTTTGTATCCGACACATCTGATCTTGAATATCAACTTACCCGGCGCATCAGGAAAATTTCAAGCAGCAAAGACACAACCATTGGTATATATACAAATGGATATTTCCAGAATCGAATACTTTCTGATCTTCTTTCGACACAATACCAGGCAGAGGTCTTGGCAGTTGACGAAAAAGACAGGCTGAAAGATTTAAACGCGATGATTGTAATCGACGATGGAAGCCAGGAAAGTACTGCTTCTGCCATGATCAAAAATTATCTTAACCAAAACGGAAAGGTGTTGCTTTTAGCCAATGGAGTTAGCGTCAGCCCGCAAACTTTGACTGCTGCCAAGAGCCAGTCGGGCATTACAAACATTCTTGCTGACTACGGCGCAAATCTCAACAACGATCTGGTTTATGATTTACAGCTTTCTGAGGTTTTGGGTTTTGAAGATCAAAACGGGCAAAGGTATCTTGCTCAATATCCATATTGGCTGCGGGCACTTCCGGCTGCTGAGGACTTTCCCCCACTTTCCACTGTCAAAAGTGTAAGTCTTGGTTGGCCAAGTTCTTTGTCAATATCGCCAAGTGAAGGGGTTATGCAAAAAACGCTTTTGATAACAGGCAAAAGTGCCGGTATAACTAAGGAAAGCTTTAACATTTCCCCTCAATCTGCTAGAACGCTTACCCCCAACGCCGAGGAAGTTCCTTTGGCAGTGCTTCTTGAAAAGGGTGACACGCGCCTTATTGTTGTTGGTTCAACAACGCTTGCGGATGATCAGTTTTTACAAAACAATCGTGATAATATTGCCTTCTTAAGCAATTCCATTGATTACTTAGCCGCAGATAAAGACTTGGCGTCAATTCCCTCCAAGGGTAGCGGCAGATCAGTATTTGAATTTAGAAGTACTGCTGATGTTTTACTTGTTCAGTACGGAAATCTTTTAATTCCACCTTTGGTTGTTATTGCATTCGCGGTCTTTTATTTAAGGAGAAGAAAACAGTTGACTCGACGGATTTATGAAAAATAAAAACATTATAATACTAACCTTAGTTTTTGCTGTTCTTGTTGGGTTTTTGGTTGTAAAGACTTATTTGCCACGTTTTTTATCCAAACCCTCGGCATACATGCAAAAAACAAGCTCTCTGGACAAAACATCTGTTCAATCGCTAACAATCAAGGACAAAACCGCAACGATTAGTATTGTTAAAGAAAACAGTGTATGGAAGATAAACGGCAAAAAGGCTGATTCAGACAAGGTTGATAACCTTATAAACCAGTTGCTTACACCAGACTCACCTGAGCTGATTGCCCAGACGGACAAAAGGCATAAAGAATTCGAACTAACAGACGATACTGCAACCAAAATAACGCTTGACGACAAACTTACTTGGCTTGTCGGCAAGAGTAGTGGCACTGGTGTGTATGCGAGGTTTGAGGGAGAGAATGATGTTTACATTATCAAAGATATCTGGCGGACTAGCTTGCCTTCGGTTTCTGATTGGTACGACAAAACTATTTTGGAATTTGATCAAACAAAGTTAACAAAAATATCATTTACCCAAAATGGCAAGACTACTGTGATTGTCAAAAAAGATGAAAAATGGGTGGATACCAATGGTAAGGAGGTCAAAAAAGACAAGGTGGAATCGCTTCTTCCTCAATTGTCAAATCTTACTGCCCATTCCCTTTTTGATGCCGAAAAGAAAATTGATTACCCCAAGACACCAACACTAACGGTAACTGTTGAATATGACGGCAAAAGTGAAACGCTTGAGTTTTACAAAGGCAGTTCTGATTATCTAATAAAAAGAATGTCTGATAAAGAGCAGTTTATTGCGAGTGAGTATAGTATTTTGTCAATTGTTTCAGCTCCAAAAGACCTCTATTCTCAGTAGTTTTTTTGTCCAGTTTAAGATAAAACGGACTTTATCTGGCTAGTTTTTTAATTTTCCAGTATCAAAAACTTTTATTTAAATATTCGAGTTTGCTGCTTTGGCGGATTGAGCAGGTCGGTCTAGTATTCAATTATCCCACAACCTCCGTTTCGCTTCAAAGCCAAATGAGACGTTTCGTGATAAATTGGTGACTATAATTTACAACAAAAAGAATTAAAACTATTAAAGGGTATTACATGTTGGTAAAAATAATAAAATAATGCCCTGAACCAAAAGGACCAATATCCTAAAAAAGTAGATACAGAGGAATCTCTACAATAATCAGAATAGTAAAAAATCAAAAGAGAATTTAGATATTTAATCAATTCCTGTGGGGTTTTGATTATTTCTCTAAAAAACACCTTTCTGCAATACTCTTCATCTTTATCAGAATAAGCATAAATTGGTTTGCCGCAGGCAACAGCATAAGCAATTTCCATTGTCGTGCTTACCCCAGAATAGCCATCTTTGTTGTAAATATAGACAACATCTGCCATTTTGATTTTGTGGAAATGGTCATGTGTCAAGCCCAAAGCAACAAAGCGTTTATCATATTCATCCAAACTATTCCATGAGCTGTCCTCATCCCCAGGTCTTAAAAACGGTTCAAAAACAACTACACCCTTTTCCTTTAGTTCCTCTGTAAATTTTCTGATTTGAGGCTTGAACTTTCTGCTACCACACAAAACAACTGATTTCATAATTTGCATCTTAACACAAAAAACTAAAAATATCTCTAAAAGATATCTGACAAAAATTGCTACCTAAACAAAGTTTTTATTAGGCCATGTGATAACAATTTAAAGGGAGTAGAGATTAATTGTTTCCGAAATCAAAAACGTTTTCCTTAGGCAGTCTTACCCAAAACCTTCTCATCTTTAGAACGATTATCCCACACCCAGAATTAACAAGACAAATAATATCCTATAAAAATGTTAAAAAGCTATAAAAAGAGAAGGGTAGATAAGCAATCTATCTTGACTCTCAAGTTTAATACTGAACAACAATTATATGAACTCACGTTCATTTTATGCAAACAATTATTTCTAAAAACCAAAAGTCTATTTGCAAAAGTAGTCAAGAAGAAAGTTGTTAATTTATAAGTAGCGTGTATTACATAGAACAGTTCAAAAGTAGTGAATTCGGGAGAATTTTGAACAAGATTTCGAACCGACAAAACATCCCTATAAATCAATTCAAAAGAGTCTTTGCAACCCTCTAGCCCTACTTGTTGGCTGCCCGGTAGGGATTCGAACCCCAATTTTCGCGTCCAGAGCGCGACGTCCTACCATTAGACGACCAGGCAATAATTATGCCTATTTTATCACAAATTAGCCTACATACCCCTAAAAAACCTTAATAAAGCGGATAAAAGTCCGCCCCCTTCACTCTTTTTACCGGAAAGTTTCTTATTCACGCTCTTTGACCAAACAGATAGTATTATCCACTTGCCTTCCTCATTTTTTTTAGCCACCACCTCAATTCTTCGATTACCGAAAATTTTGTAGTAAATCCATGCGCTCTTTGATTTTGTATATCTGCTCTGATCCGGTCGGTTAAACACTGCCCACGCATCCCCCTGCTTTATACCTCGCTCCCGCAACCTCTCAAGGGCATGATCCGTCCAAATTACCCCACCGTAATCCCTTTTCATGCTAACTCAGCTTGGATTTTTCTGAAGGTCTTGTCTTCTCCTCAACAATACTCAAAAGCTCAACCGCAAGCTTGTTTATCTCAGACTTTATGAATTCCTCTACATCCTTAGCAACTCTCTTTGCCAAATATTTCATAATCCTTCTATCATGCGGCTTTTTTATAAGCTTTCTCATAAAAACTTCATGCTCATCCTCAGGTAAATTATCAAGAATACACCCAATCACCCTATGATGAACTATCTCATCAACCAATTTATAAAGTTCCTCCCGCTCCTCAGGAGTTTTAGCAACTTTTTTGATATGCTTCTCAACCTTTTTTAAATCTATTAAATGATCGTAAAATACACTGCTCATGTTTTTAGTCCCGGCAATCTTTCTATATTATAACGGACAGGTCCCAAAGGTACACTGTTATTTGGATCATCAACAAAAAAAACAACCACAGCGCCCTTTTTATACTTTGCACCTCCAAGGTAATTCATCACTTCAGGACTGCCCCCAAAATGTTTTCCCGTCCAAGCAGCAGGCCCTGAATCAGCAATCGAAGCGACCAAGGCTTTTCCGTTTTCGGGATTTACAATCAACACCTTTCTGTATTTGTACCAATCCTTCAAATATTTCGCGCGCATATTCCAATCCGGAAGATATAACGTCTGAACAACCGCATACCACTTTTCAACCTCACGAAGATCATCACTAAGCTTTTCCCTTGAAGAAGCAAAATATCCCCACGCGCCAAGTCCGGGAGCAATGCCCTCCTTTACAATTTCTTGCGGATTATCAAACCCATATTCACCCTCTCGCGGCAAGTGATCAGTCAATCTATCCCCCGGGTATCTTTTTAAATGCTGCTCCGCGCCAATATACCCGTAAGTAGTATTAAGATGCTCTCCCTCAAGCGTAGCCCGTGCAGGTACGCCAATAACATCCTCAAAAACCCGTTCCAAATATTTTTCCTCTATTCTTGATAAGGGTCGAGGTTTCTTAGGTAAAAGCTTTGAAAGCATATCAATAACACCCTCCTCGGGCATAACTATGGGCACATTTTTTTCACCCCTAAGCCCTTCAATAACAAACTCTTCGGTATTTAACCCGTCCTCCAAAGAAATAGGTGGCGACAACAAAAGAGAACCGAGAAGCGCCCCTGCACCAACAAGCTTTGCCGAATTTTCCCTAATCCTTGATATATCAAACCCCTTTGATTTTAAATAGCTATCAGCTTTAGTATATTTCTCGCTAAAAGACTTTTTCGTATCAAAGCTTTTTAACTTTAATTTTTCCCGAATATTCTCAAAATCATACTTTACTATTTCATCTTTAGCCTTGACAATCTCATTATTTTTCTTTTTCATTTTAACGACAAAGAAAGCCTCTCTAGCACCTCATCCTTTCCAAGAATATAAATACAATCATTAATCGGTGGAGTCACTCGGCTTCCGGACAACGAAGCCCTTAAATCCATAAAAAAATCTCCAGTCTTAAACCCTTCTGACTTAACTTTATTAATAAGACTCTCATCAATTGCTTGTCTTTCCCATTTTTTTATCCCGGAAACAGCATCAAAAGCAGCCTTTATATGCCGCTCAAAATTATCAGTTACCCTTAAGGGCTTTTTCCGATTAAACATAAATCCAGCTAAACTTTCAAATTCAGTTAGCTTTCTCATCCTATTCTGAATTAACGGAACGATCTTGCTGATGAGCTTTTTTGAGTATCTCCCACCATAAAATGCAAATATTTGATTGCTCAATTTTGATTTTTGGATTTTTCTAAGATATTCACCATTAATCCAATTGAGTTTCTCCATATCAAAAATCGGTCCCGCTTTCCTAACTCTCTCAAGGCTAAAAAGCTCAACAAATTCTTTCAAATCAAATATTTCCTTCTCTTCTGGGTGCGACCATCCAAGTAGACAAAGAAAATTTACTAAAGCCTCAGGCAAATAACCTTCTGATCGAAAAATTCTAAGATCAACAGGATCTCTTCTCTTGGAAAGCTTCTTTCTATCTTTATTCCTCAACGTCGGCAAGTGTGCAAAAGTGGGTATCTTCTCATCCAAAGCCTTATAAATCGCAATTTGTCTTGGAGTATTTGATATATGTTCTTCGCCACGAATAACATGTGTTATCTTCATTAAAATATCATCCACTACAACGGCAAAATTATAAGTAGGAAATCCATCAGATTTAACAATTACAAAATCTTTTATTTCGTTGCCAGGAAAAGATATTCTACCTCGAACCTTATCGTCCCAAAATATATCTAAATTCGGATTTTTAAACCTTATAGCTCTTTGGTCTCGATAAGCATACCCAGAATCCAAAAGCCGCTCAACATACTGTTTATAAGTTTCAAGTCGTTCGGATTGTTTGTATGGCCCATATTTCCCGCCGATATCAGCTCCCTCATCCCAAGTTAAGCCAAGCCAGGTTAATCCCTCATAGATCGCCTTTTCAGCGCCCTCAACATTTCTTTTAATATCAGTATCCTCAAGCCGAAGCACAAATTGCCCACCATTTTTTTTAGCAAAAGCATAATTAAATAAAGCAGTATAGGCAGTACCTACATGAGCAAAACCAGTTGGCGAAGGCGCTATCCTTACTCTTACCATTTCAATTGAATTCTACCATCTGTTAAAATTATACTCAAAGATATATGGCCACTAAATTAACAAATATTGCTATTAAAACAAGAAAATCAATAAGATACGGTATCTACTTCATGATTTTTATATTCATCGCGCGATTTGCTATAAATACAGCCAACCAATTAAGACTCAAATTCTTCCCCCCCGCACCTCCGCCGCCAACGGTTGGCTTTAGCCGCCTTCCACAAATACCATTCCCCGAACAAGATGCTTCGATACCCTCTCTCACCTTCACTGTAGAAACATCAACGGGCACTCTTCCTGATTTTCCTATCTCTATGCCCGTTTATTATATGCCCAAATCTTCAGCGAACCTAAACTCGGTTGACATTGCCAAAGAAAAAGCAAAAGCACTAGGCTTTAGCCCAAATCCAACGGAAATAAGCTCCACACTCTATAGATTCAGACATCCCCAAGTACCGGCTTCAATGGAAATGAATATAATAACAGGCACCTTTTCCACAAGCTATAATTTAGCGGCAGACCCGTCTCCCTTAAACAGCAAACCGCCATTTCCCGAAACTGCCCAAGATATAGCAAAAAGCACATTAAGTAGAATCAACAGTCTTCCCAAAGATCTCACTGTTTTTGGCAACGCACAATTTCTAAAACTGGAAAACCAAAAACTTGTAAGTGCCTTGTCTCTTTCGGAGGCAAACTTCGTCAAAGTAAACTTGTTTAGAAAATCATTCGGCGAAGAAGGGCAATACAAAAGCTTAACAAAAAATCCGCTTGAAGCAAACGTCTGGTTTATAATAAGCGGCGCAAGAGAAACTGAAAAAAGAATAATAGCTTCCGAATTCCACTATTATCCAATAGATGAAGAACAAAAAGAAACTTATCCCATCAAAACAAGCCAGGAAGCACTTGATGATCTTAAAAAAGGCAAAGGCTATATTGCAAACCTCGGACTTAACAAAGAAGGCGTTATCACAATAAGAAATATTTATCTTGCATACTACGATCCAAACGTCCCCTCGCAATTTTTCCAGCCCATAGTCGTATTTGAAGGAGATAAAGGATTTGTAGGTTATGTCCCTGCTGTTAGCTCAGACTATTACGGCGAAACCGAAACCGGAGCCGATGGATAAACCCATTTATAATTTTCAAATATAAAATTAATAAGCTCCCTCGTTTCTCCAAATCTATCTTGGCTACCCATCAGCGAAATCAGTACACGCCTGCCATTACGATTTACATAAGTAACCAAATTCTCCCTTGCATTCTCCGTCCACCCTGTTTTTACTCCCAATACACCATCTACCTCTCCAAGAAGCTCATTCAAATTAGTAAGTCTATGCACTATGGTTCCATCAATACTTGTAACAGTTTTTGACTCCGTAGAAACTATTTCCGAAAAAATAGGATTATCAAGAGCAAACTCTGTTAAAATAACAAGATCGCGTGCCGTAGAAAAGTGGTTAACCTCATCTAACCCCGAAGGATTTGAAAAATAAGTATTTTTAAGCCCCAAGGCTTTTGCTCGCCTATTCATTTCATAAACAAATCCGTCTCTCCCGTTTGGAAAATGGTCTGCCAACGCCTCAGCAGCATCATTGCCCGAAAAAATCAAAAGTCCATCTAAAAGATCCCGCACGGTAATCTCCTCACCCGCAATAAGCCCCATTTTTTGACCGGGAATATATTCTCCATTTATTCTGACTCGCTCATCTGTTGAATAATTTTCAATCGCAACCAAAGCAGTCATTATCTTAGTCGTAGAAGCCGGAAAAAAGGCTATGTCGGAATTCTTCTCAAAAAGAGAAATTCTGGAATCAAGATCAATAGCGTAAACCCCCCATGCAGAAAGTACGGGAAAAGATACTTTACCTTTAAGCATCGGTATCGGGCTAAGGTCATATCTCGGTTCATATACAATCTGCCGGTTTCGAATTTTTGCAAACGAACTAGCATAAAAAGCAAACGAAGCCACAAATATAAAAGAGGCCATAGAAAAATAAAAAAGTTTATTCTTTAAATATCGAAAAAACGTCATTTTTCGGATTTTACCTCTATGCCCAACTCAGATAATTGCTTCTTATCCGCACTGCTTGGAGCATCCATTACGGCGGTTTGTCCTCCAGATGTAGCCGGAAAAGCCATAACCTCCCTGATACTCGGTTCACCCAAAGCAACATAAATAAACCTATCAATCCCCGGAGCAATCCCGCCATGTGGAGGCACGCCGTAAGTAAAAGCCGTCAGCATATGTTCAAACTGATCCCGCTGCTTTTTGCTAAATCCAATAAGTTCAAAAACTTTTTCCTGAATCTTTGCATCATGAATTCGCACACTTCCTCCCCCCACCTCAAAACCGTTCAAAATCATGTCATGCTGCAGCCCTCTTACTCTCATTGGATCTTTATCCAAGAGAGTAAAATCATCAGGATGAGGCGCTGTAAACATGTGATGGCTTGGGGCAAAACGCGCTTCACCCGATCCGTAGAAATAATCATCATCGCTCTGTTTCACAAACAAAGGAAAATCAACTATCCAGGCAAAAGCCAGCTCATCTTTATCCTCTTTGTTTTTTCTCAAATCTGGTTTATCACTCCCATATTTTTCAATTGCTTCTTTATGAGAAATTCTGGGCCAAGGAGATTGAGTAATTTTTTTATGAGGAAATATTTTCTTCACTAATTGAGTAAATAACTTCTCCGTTAATCTTAAAATATCCTCCTGTTTAACAAAACTCATTTCTATATCAAGCTGTGTAAATTCACCATATGCACGATCTGCCCTAGGATCTTCATCTCGAAAGCAGCGCGCAATCTGAAAATACTTTTCAAAACCAGCAATCATCAAAAGTTGTTTATATTGCTGAGGAGACTGAGGTAATGCATAGAACTTTCCAGGCTGAAGCCTTGAAGGAACTAAAAAATCCCTTGCCCCCTCCGGAGTTGTCTTTGTCAATATCGGAGTCTCAATCTCCACAAAATCCCTTTCATGCAGCCATTCACGGATAAATTGTACTACCTTTGACCGCAATCTAATATTCCGGGCCATTCTTGCTCTTCGAAGATCCAAATACCGATACTTCATCCTCACGGATTCATCAATTTCATATCCATCGGTTGTTAAAGGAATAGGTATCTCACCGGCAGGAGATAAAACATTAATTTCTTTAACCTCTATCTCAATATCTCCCGTCTCAATGTTCGGATTTATTAATTTCTCTGGTCGCTTTTTTACCACTCCAACGACCTCAACGACACTCTCGATAGTAATTTTTTTACTGTCAAAATCTTTAGGATCTAACACGCACTGAACTACCCCACTCATATCCCTTAGGTCGATAAAAACTACACGCTTATGGTCCCTTATCTTATCTACCCACCCCATAAGTAAAACTTCTTTATCTTTTTTCAAAACACTTCTTTTTACAAGTATTCTCTGCATAATCACCCAAGCTTCTTCCTGATTGTAAGTTTAGCGGCTCCCTGAGTCAATATTCCTTTTTAATAGCGCGTATAGCAGTATTAGTCACCACAAAATCAAGCCACCTTTTATTTGGCTTACCGGGATTTTTTGCCTTAATTATTTCACAAACATCACCGCTTTTAAGCTCATAATCTAAGGCTACAATACGTCCATTAACCCGAGCTCCTTTAATATATTTCCCCAAACCTGTATGGACGGCATATGCAAAATCAACTGGTGTAGCTCCGCTTGGAAGATCGTAAACATCTCCCTTGGGAGAAAAAACAAAATTTCTATGCTTGAAAAAATCAAGCTTTACAAAATTGAGAAACTCCCTGTTGTCTTTTAACTCCTCCTGCCACCTCGCAAGCTGCTTAACCCAAACAAGCTTGTCAGTAGAAATACTCGCTCCGAATTTCTGCAGAACCTCATCCCGTGCTCCCTTTGACTTTGCCTCAGAATATGCCCAATGAGCAGCCAAGCCATACTCAGCTTGATAATTCATCTCTTTAGTTCTAATCTGCACCTCAACTATTCTGCCGCCTGGTCCAAAAACTTTAGTATGAATAGATCTATAGCCGTTTGGTTTTGGCTGAGCTATAAAATCACTTACCCCGATATGAGGTACAGGCTTATAAATTGAATGAATTGTCCCAAGCGCTAAATAACAATCCGCTACCTTATCAACAATAACCCGCATTGCCACAATGTCATAAACCTTATCGAAATTCCAATCAATCTCACGTCTTTCAAGCTTCTTCCACAAAGAATAAAGATGCTTCTTTCTAGCATGTATATCAACGTCTTCAATCCCAGCCCTTGCAAGCTCCTTTAGTACCTCTCTCCTCATAGATTCAATGTGCTTTTCCGCATTATGATAAAAAGGTTTTGATTTCTGAAAAACCTCTTTATATTGCTTAGGATAAACGTAAGGAAAAGCACAATCTTCAAGCTCCGCCTTTATCTCACCCATACCCAAACGCTCAGCAAGCGGAGCAAACACTTCAAGTGTCTCCGTAGCAATTCTAATTCTCTTGCTCTCAGGTAAAGGTTCCAATGTCCTCATATTATGAACCCGATCTGCAAGCTTAATAAGAACCACTCTCAAGTCTTTAGCCATTACCAAAAACATTTTTCTTAAATTCTCTACAAACTCCTGTTCACGGCTTCCCTTCAATCTAACATTGGAAACCTTTGTCATACCGTCAACCAAAAAGGCTACATCACGACCAAATTCTCTTGATATTTCTTCAATCTTAATTCCACCATCCTCAACAACGTCATGCAAAATTCCGGCTACAATAGTATCTTGATCAAGCTTCCACTCACAAAGAAGTTTAGCCACCTCAACAACATGCGAAATATAATCCTCTCCGGTTTTTCTTTTTTGCCCGTAATGAGCTATCTCGGCAAATTGATACGCCTTTTTTAGTACATTTAAGTCAATAGATATATCTTTCTCCTTAACTTTATAAATCAAATCATCCAAATAGTTAATTTTCATAAACTTGATGCCCTTATGTCCTTTATGTTTAGCTGTATTTCCTCATGCCCATTCCATGAATTTTTTTCAATTCCGTACACCAAATCAATATTTTCGTCCTCGTCTATTTTCCTATCACCAAATCCAAAAGCAATCGCGCTATACTCACGCCCGTCTCGGCTAAGCTTAAGTTTTAAGTGTTTCCCGTCCCTGCCTACTACCTTTTTTTCAACAATACATACCTCTCTCGTCAAAAAGCTAGGCGCTGGGTTTCCAAGACCAAAAGGTTCAAAATCTTCAATTCTTTCTTGTAATTCCCAGTTTATATCATCAAATCCTATCTCCAGATCAACTCTAAGCGTTTTTCGAAGCAGATCATCATTAAGAAAATCTTTTGCAAAATTATTAAACTCATCTATAAACTTATCGATATCTTTATTACGAATAGTAAATCCAGCAGCCATAGGATGACCTCCACACGAAACCAAAAAATGATCAAACTTCCTAATACTCTCAATTATATTAAAACCTACAATTGATCTTGCCGAAGCTTTTGATAGAGTCTTTCCCTTTGAAATAACAATACTAGGCCTATAAAACTCTTCAACAAGATTAGAAGCAATAAGACCAATTATTCCCTCGTGAAAGTTCTCGTGAGAAACAGCGATTATTCCACTAGAATCCAATGACACCATTTCTCTTGCAACTGAATATGATTCTTCCACAGCCATTTGCCTTCTCGCATTCATCTCGTTTAAAATCGTTGCCAAACTCTTTGCTTTCTCAGAATCTTTTGTACAGATTAGCCTTAGCGAATCAAGCGAATTGCTCATCCTACCCATGGCGTTTAATCTTGGAGCAATTATAAAACCCACATGATAAGCATTAATAGAAGCAGTTTCAAGCCCCGCTTGCTTAAACAATGCAACAAGCCCCTCACGCTTAGTCAAAGAAAGATCAGCCAAGCCGTATTTAACAATAGAACGATTAACAGACAAAAGAGGCATCTGATCTGATATTGTGCCAATAGCCGCAAGCTCAAGCCAATTGCCTTTGACAAGTTTATTTGCCAAAACATATGCCACTCCGGATCCGCAAATTTTTGTACTGTGAACAACAGAGTGTGCCTTGGGCTTCTTTTTTCCGGGCTGATGGTGGTCTGTAACTATAACATCAATCCCCTTTTCTTTTGCATAAGAAACAGCCTCATTTGCAGTAATTCCGTTGTCCACCGTTATTAATAATGACAAATCTGGATATTTTTGAAACAAAACATCTATACTAGAAGTGCTCATGCCATACCCTTCCGAAAATCTATCGGGTATGTAAGGCATTGCATTGCCGCCCAACTTATAAAGAGCCTCCCAGACGATTGCAGTAGCGGAAATTCCATCCGCATCGTAATCTCCGAAAACAACAATTTTCTCCTTTCTAGAAAGAGCCTTTTCAATTCGCTTAATTGCCTTCTCAAACATCACTGGATCAATTCCGTACTCTTCCAAAGTTATTTCATCAGGGTGTCTCGGTTTAAAAAACTCTTTCTTCTCCTTTTTTGTTTTTATACCCCTATTGTAAAGAAGAGCATCAATAATATCATAAGCTTTTGACTTATTGATCACTTCCCATTTATATTCCCCCATATCGTATAATTTAGCATATGAAGATATCTTTACCAGATGAAGTTATAAAAATTTCACGTAAACTAAAATCAAAAGGCTTCGAAATTTATATAGTCGGAGGGGCAGTAAGAGACATTCTAATGGGCAAAATAATAAACGACTGGGACTTCGCAACAAACGCCACACCCGACGAAATTCTTAAAATATTCAAAAACGGCTTCTACGATAATAAGTTCGGAACAGTTGGTATACCGGCAAAAGATCCTGATCTTAAACCCCACGAAATAACTACATTTAGAACGGAAGAAGGCTATTCCGATTCCCGTCGTCCCGATAAAATCAAGTGGGGGAAAAGTCTCACCGAGGACTTAAATCGCCGCGACTTTACTATCAACGCCATGGCTATCGACCCAACTACCCTCTCAATTATTGATCCTTTCAACGGACAAAAAGACATTCAAAAAAAATTAATTAGAGCCGTAGGTGACCCAAACGAACGCATAAAAGAAGATGCGCTTAGGCTTCTGCGTGCACTACGCATAGCATCACAGCTTGGATTTTCAATCGAAGACGAAACTTTCAACGCTATTAAATCATCCGCCACTTTAATAAATAAAATCGCCAAAGAAAGAATAAAAGACGAACTTTTTAAAATCCTAATTTCACCGAACCCAATTCAGGGTATCACGCTTATGAGAGAAACAAATCTCTTGAAAGAAATCCTTCCGGAAGCAGAAAAAATGTTTGGTGTAGATCAGGTTTCTCCGCAAAGACACCACATCTATGACGTAGGAACCCATGCTCTGATGTCCCTTAAAAGCCTAAAATCAAACGATCCGGTTGTTGCTCTAGCAACATTTATCCACGACATAGGAAAACCTCAAACCTATAAAAAAACAAGTGGGGGAATAATCACTTTCTATAATCATGAAATAGTCGGAGCAAAAATTGCGAAAAACATAGCATCAAGACTAAGACTATCAAAAAAAGAGGGGGAAAAACTCTACAAACTTGTACGCTATCACCAATTTACAGTTGACGAAAACCAAAGCGATAAAGCAATAAAAAGATTCATAAGAAAAGTAGGACTCGAAAATGTCGAGGATATGCTTGAATTAAGAAGAGCAGACAGGCTGGGAAGCGGTGCTCGCGAAACCTCATGGCGCACCGAGGAATTTAAAAAACGTCTAATTGAAGTACAAAAAACTCCATTTACAATCCACGATCTAAAAATAACAGGTCACGACGTAATGAAAGAGCTTGGTATAAAACCCGGTCCAAAAGTTGGTGAAATCTTAGAAACACTTTTCAAAGAAGTCGAAGATAAAAAGATTGACAACAAAAGGGGTGAGCTTCTAAAAAGACTAAAAGAGCTTGCTTAGCACTTTTCATTCATTAAGTGTGCTAAACTCATGGTATGCATCATAAACATAATTTTTGTTCTGGCTCATTACTTCAAAATAATATTTAGTTCCCGGCTCAAGGCCGTCTATCTTAAACTCATGGCGCCGGGCTCGCTCCTGGGAAATCACGTCTTGCCCGTAAGACAAATCTCTGCCATAATTGATCTTATTGTTTTTTGTATAATGATTCGTCTCCCAAGTGATAACCACATAATCACGGCCCACCTCGGCCACCTTTACGCTTGAAATGACAGTTGGATCTTCATCAAAAAGAATCTCGGCAATAGATGAAATCTTAACCTGCTGTCTATAAACAAATTGCCCCGCCGAATCAACCATTGGACTAAAATAACCGACAACTCCCCAGCCAGTACTTGCAATAAGATCTGTCGTTGAATTAAATACGGAAGCTATCGCAGTGCCCGACCTTCCAAGCGCATTATTAAACGCCAACATTGCCCTGCCAACGACTCCCGGAGCTTTTTGCGTCAAAGAATTATAAGTACCGGCTAGAGTCTGCCCCGTCGCACTAATCTGCCTGCCGACAAACGCAAGCGATCTTTCATTTGCCTCGTGGACAAATCCACTATACCCCTTCCAAACCTGGGCAATAAAAGTAATACCTGACTTTGTAGTACCGACAATTCTCCAGTACACTCTGTTTACAAAACCACCAAGTTTGGCTAAAAAACCTTCCCCATCTTCAATTTCTTCAGGAATAGAAACTACCAAATCCTCCGCCTCTTTCTCACTTATCTTCTCTTTCTCTTTCTCAATTCCAATATCGGCCGTATCTTCCTCCTCTTTTTCTATAATTTCTCTGATTTTTTCTTCACCGACAATTTCCAAATTAAAAAATATTTCGCTGCCCATATTTCCCGCCGAATCTTTACCCTTCAGACTAATCCTATATTTTCCTCTTGCAAAGTTTTCAGCCGGAGAAAAAGAAAAATCAGAATATTTTGCATAAAGCTGTTTGCCGTTATCAATTATCTCCTCGTGCGTCTCAAGCCAGAACGACTTTGGAGTCTTTATATTTACCAAACTATGAATCTCATATAAACCCGAAAAATTCTGTTTCTCGATTTTTATCTCAATTTCATTAGGGCCGGAGGCAACTTTGTTTTCATCTTTGTCTCCCGCCAAGTAGTCAATCAATCTTCCGGAAATAACAGGTCTTACATCGGGTGTTGCCAAGTTCGACGTATAACTTTTCTGGTTTACATACAATTCACCAATCGTTGGGGCTGTTAAGTCCACAAAAAGCGTTCTTGTCTCAACCCGCTCATTACCATTTGAATCCTTAGCCTTAACTTTCCAAATGCGTTTTCCCTCCTTAAGCTCCCCGTCATTATTTTCTTGTACCCACTCGCTCGAAGAATGCGTATAAACGCTTATATAATTATTGTCTGTATCACTATCGGAAAACCCGCTGTATTTTGCCGTATATTTGGCAGTAACCCAATCCTCCGTTCTCTCTGCCGGAATATTAGCAATCGAAAAATCACCACTGTCGCCGTTATCAACCTCCAGGCTATAAGAAGCAATATTAGTTAGTTCATCACTCGTCGTCTTCCATCTATAAGTAGGTCGAGTATTTGTAGTATAAGTATCTCCCCCGGGGCTATCTAGAGAAAATCCCAATGGGGCAACCGTATCAAGTGTTATGCTATTTGTGTTCACACCAGGTTCAGAAAAATCAATCCACCCCAAGTCTTGAGAGAAAACATAACCACTAAAAACACCGCTACTTATATTAGCAGACACATTGGAATTATAATTTGTAAAATCCAAAATCCCGCTCGTTGCGGAAATCTCAGCGCTCCCGCTAACAACTCCACTCGCTAAATCAATAGTCACCCCGCTAAAATCCACCCAGCCGATATCTTCTAAGAACGCGTAGCCGGAAAAATTCCCACCCTCGTTATCAACAGTCACGTTTGAATTGTAATTAGTAAAATCAAGAAAGCCGTCTGTATTTATCACTCTTGCACGCCCCTTTACAGAAACCGAAGCCGCTGAAACAAAACCTACACTAACCACAAAAATAACGATCTCTATTACTAAAGCAGTTAAAACCTTTTTCATTGCAACAAATCTATCCACCGTTCATCTCTTTACCATAACACATAATTTTACCCTTTTACAAATTATGTATATATTGATCCTTGAAAATAATTAACCAAAAAGTAAAATGAATTATGGCAATAACAGATAAGGACATAAAAAAACTTAAAACCATTTTTGCTACTAAAGATGATCTAAAAAGATTTGCTACTAAAGATGATCTAAAAAGATTTGCTACTAAAGATGATCTTGAAGACATAAAAGAAGAAATCAGACAAGAATTTCAGTTCTGGAGAAGCGAATTTTACGACAGAATTGATCCCATACTCAAAGAAGTCCAAGCAAGCCGAGAGGAACGAGTAATAATAAACCATCGTCTAGAAAAACACGACAATATGCTTAAAAACCATCAAATACGTCTTCATCGCCTCGAGACGTCAAAGCCATAAGTCAAAAATGTCAATAACCACTCCAGTAAATACACACACTACCACAAACGAGTATATTTACAATGCCCAAGTTGTGCTGGCTGCTTGTCTTGCCTGCCTCCGACATAAAAGAACCACCATCAACGCTCTCGTCGAATTTAAACTAAATCTTGAAAGCAACTTGCTCACACTTTGACCGGCTTCCTGCTCCTGAAGAAATAGGTAAATGCTTAGTGGCTAATTAAGGTGGGCTCGTAACCAAGTTTCTAAAACATAAGTCTCGGCGAACGCAACATGCATAGCGGCTCCCTGAATCCTTAGTATTGTTGTTCGTGAAAGCGAAACAGACTAATTTTTAAAAACTATCTTCATCTCCCATTACCCCATTAGATAATACTCAAAACAAGATCAAATCTATCATTCAAGTACTATCTAACGGGGTTGAAAAGATAAAATCTTAGGCTACATTCAGAATAGCGTCAAAATTATAAAAAATAAATAGTTTAAATTCTATTTTAGTCTCGGCGAACACATCGAGCATACCTGGAGGCCGAATCCTTAGTGTAGCCGTACGTGCCGCCGTTGGCCAGGAACACGTGCCAGGCATTGCTCTGGCTATTATAGCCCTCCGTACTTGACCAATGGCTGGCAGCAACATTGGGTAAATTGTTAGCCGCACCATTAATATATGCCTGCATCAGCTCTTTCTGTGTAGGCAGCCTCCAGTCTGTTTTGACACCATTGCCATCATCAAGAGAGAGATTTAAGCAAAACTCAGCGGCAGACACATCATCATCCTCCGTATAGACACCTAAGGGATCCTGATTGTCACAATATTGGTTGGCATTTCCAGGCGAGTTAAAATTACACGACTCGATCCCCACACCCGGATCTACGCGATCAGCACCGTTTATATACTTAAATTCATTGTCCACCTGCTCATTCGTCCTGTCTGTCCAATAAAGCTTTGTCCAATTGTCTTGGTAAACCTTATTTGAAAGCAAAGATACAGTAACTTCAGGTACACCCCCGGTCACGCTTGCCGGTGTACCGCCCGGGTCTGACACCAGAGTCCAAACCCCCTCCTCATCAATATACTCATAGTCACCGCTGTCAATAGCACATGTTCCGGTACCTTCCTGATTATTATTCGAACACCTATAATCATCATAAGCAATATTTGCCTGAAGCTCAAACATCGTACCCGTCTTAATAGTTCTATCCCCATTCCCCGCATAAAAAGTAAACCCGCTGGGGACATCGCCCGTAGTAGCCGTCCCGTCCGGCTCCCAAGCGGCGGCCTCCATTATTCTGTTCCAATAGGTCCCCCAGTTATTAGTTGTGCTGTCCCAATCTACGGCATCGGTCGCTCCGTAATTGTCCCCCTTGGTAGTAAGCCAATCATAAGCCTGCTTTAGCCTTGAATCGGCTCCGGAAAAAACTCCACCATCCGGCCTCTCCTCATCGGCAAATACGCTCCAACGAGCCTGATAAAACCCAAATATACCCAAACTCAAACAAGTTAACAAAAGAAAAAATCTTCTTAACATAGCTTCACTTTACAAAATCCCAATAGCAAAAGTCAACTTTATCTCCTAAGACCCTTCCTTTTTCTAACAAGAAAAATAACTACCAAGATAGGGAGCCAAATAACGCTGTAAACCCCAACCCAAATAAGAGCTTTACCGGCTCCAATCAGACTTTTAACAAGACTTCTCACCGCAAGCTTGAAAACCACATTTGGCCTAAATTTATCATCAGGTGTATATGGAAGCGAAAGCTCATCGGTTGACAAGTACAAAGTAATCTTGGTTAACTCAACATTCTTCTCAATAGACTCTTTCTGACCGATCAATGCATCAATCTGGTACTGCAAATTAGTAAGCTCTCTCGTTACCTGCAAAATATCCTCAACCTCACTTGCCTGATCCAATATCTCTTCAAACTTGGCCTTGGTCTTTTCAAGCGTTTCCAATCTCTCTTCAATATTCACATACTCCTCAGTAACATCCTCACCTATAAGCATCTCGTTAGTAACCTTTATTGAAAGAGATCGATAATAAGCCATAGCCTCATCAAATCTTGATTTAGGCACTCGTACCGTAATCGTCGCAAAGGCTGATTCATCCGGCCTACTGTAGCTTGACTGCGCCATAAATCCACCCACATTTTTTGCATAAGAAACTATCTTTTCGCCGGTTTCCCGCACATCACTTACAAGAAGAGATATACTAGAATTCTGAATAACCATTCCACCCTGAGAGCTTGCTTTTTGTGAACTATTCGAAAAAGGAGCATCTCTCAAAGCCATAGGCTCTGCCATAGAAACCTCACCCGCACCTTCACTGGATTCAGACAAACTTTTCATTGGTACATCAAAATCTCGCTGAAGATAAAAATAGGGCCTAACCAATTTTGAGTACAAAAAATATGAAACAACAAGAAGAATTAAAAAACTCAAAACTTTATTTCTTTTAATCCAATCAACCATCTCTCAAATTATATTTTCTTATTATATACTCTCCTAATCTTTTCAGCCACTTCTCCCCATGTAACCAAAAGCGGAACAGCCACAAAAGGAGACGAATATGTTCCAAGAACAGTCCCCACAAGAAGCGCCAATGCAAACCAACGAGTAGAAGTACCACCCAAAATAACAAGCGCCAAAAGCATAAGGATTATTGTAACAGAATTATTTATCGATCTTCTCATTGTTTCAGATATTGCTCTATTAGCAATATCCTTAAACTCACCTCCCTTTTTTCTTCTGATCTCGCGTATCCTATCATAAACCACAATCGTATCATGCACCGAAAAAGAAAGAGTGGTCAAAAGTGCTGTAACAAACAAGAAATCAACCTCCATTCCAAAAAAATAGCCTAAAATCGAGCTACTGCCAACCAAAATAAAACTGTCATGAAACATCGCTAGTATCGCCGAAACACCGAATCTTAAACTCCTAAACTGCAATGCAACCCAAATAAGTATACCTCCGGCTGAAATAATTACGGCATAAACTGTCTTTTTTATAAGCTCGGGTCCGATGGATGGTCCTACACTTTCGTAGCGAACTTCTGATACTTCACCGCCGGCCAATTCACCAAGTATCTCTTTAATCCTCTCACGTGCTTTTTCATCCACCTCAGCAAGACGAATTAATATATTCCCGTCTCCAATTACCTGAACACTAGCCACATCAAATCCTTCTTTATTTAGCGAGTTTGAAACATCCTCTGTCGACACGACATTGGAAAATGAATACTCAATCATAGCACCACCCAAGAAATCAACGCCTAAATTGACACCCCACCCGATAATCCCATAAAAAGACAGTGCAATCATGAAAACACTAAGAACTAAATAAAAAGGTCTGTATTTCATCCAGTTCATTTGTTGTCACTCCTTTCTCTAATAAAATAGCGAAGCAAATTTCTGGACACAAAAATACCAGTAAAAAGACTTATCCCAATACCCAAAGCAAGAGTAATTGCAAAACCCCGTACAGGCCCTGATGTGTGAAGAAAATTCCAATTCAAGGGATTCGCCAAGACAAAAGCGGTCAAAAGAGTAGCAATATTAGCATCTTTTATCGAATCCCAAGCGCGGTCAAACGAAGTCTCAAGCGCGTAAATTATATTTACCCCCACTCTTCGCTCCTCACGAAACCTCTCGAAAATTAAAATATTTGAATCCACAGCCATACCCACGGATAGCAAAAATCCGGCAATCCCAGGTAGCGTCAAAACAACGGGTATAAGCTTATAAAGAGAAAGGGTAATCAATCCAAATATTATTAAACCTATATCGGCGACCAATCCAAGCTTGCCGTAAAAAACCGCCATAAATACCAAAACAAATAAAAGTCCTACAATACCTGCTCTAACGCTTTTTTCAACCGACTCTCTTCCCAAGCTGGCACCAACCGTCCTTTCAGAAACCAACTCAACTTTAACAGGCAAAGCTCCTGCGTTTAATTGAATACTAAGCTCTTTTGCTTCATCTATGGTAAAATCTCCTGAAATCTGCGCAACCCCTCCATCAATCTTGTCTTGAACAACAGGCGCAGATATTACCTGCCCATCTAAAATAATTGGAAGCGGTTTGTTGATATTTTTTTCAGTTAATTTCGAAAATTTTTCCTTCCCCTCATTGTTAAACCTAACTATCACTACAGGCTTTCCGCTTACCTGGTCAAATCCCACCTCGGCATCAATCAAATCAGCGCCAGTTAAATCAGTAACTGCCAAGCCTGCCTCTTCTCCCTCATCTGCTGGTTCAACAACTTCTGCAAAAGTCAGCTGAGCAGTCTTTCCAACTAATTCAATCGCCTCCTTTGTATCTCGCACTCCCGGCAATTCAACAATTATTCTATCTCTCCCCTCAAACGAAGAAAGCTGAATATTAGGCTCGGCAATACCAAACAAGTTTACTCTCTTTTCCATAACATCTTTCAATGAGCTTAAAGCATCCGCACGTAACTCGGGTGAAATTTCCGAAGTATCCGCCTCAAACACAAGATAACTTCCGCCAACCAAATCAAGCCCAAGCCTAAGATCATTAGCCAAAAATCTTTTTTTTAATACGGTATCTACTATTCTTTTATCTTTATAATTTATTTTTACCGGAATTATATTTGGAAGACTAATATAAAGTGATGCTAATGTAATTACTAAAATTATGACAATTCGCCTTCCGGTTTTTCTATACATTTCTTATCTTAACTTACTAAAAGCTCTTCATCCCCAATCACCATCACACGACTACCGGAAAGAACGCTTAATATAAACGGATCACGCCTTTTTTTGCGAAATTCAAATTCTTCTCTACTCATCACCGTGTAGTTAATTTCAACAGATCTTTTTGATTCTTCTACCCTTATTAAAGTAGCAAGCTCTGGTAGTACAATATCCCCAACAACCAAAACATCTACCTCATCATCTCTTTTTCTTTCTTTATACCGTGCGAATCGCCCCGAAAACATAACAAACAAGGGCCTACCAATTTTTTTTCTGTTTTGAATTATCTGCGATCCAAGCCCCGTTGTTTTTGATATCATGGAAATTAAATCTCCATACATCAAATAATCATTTCTCAACCAATAGTAAACCCTGTTTCCCCTCGACTCTTTCCTAACCATTCCTGCCGACTCAAGCCGAGCAAGTTCACGCCTTACCGCATTTATCTCCTCTTTAATCTCGCGTACAATACCCCTTACATGATACATTTCGGATGGATTAGAAAAAAAAAGTTCAAGTATCTTGACCCTCACTTTTGAAGTTATAAAATCTCCTAATCCAGACATATTTAAAGGAGTTTATACTAAATTAACACAAATGTAAACTAATTGTACTCGATATCGTTTCCTCGAGGTACGGCTTCAATCCAAATTTTGCCTCTTACAAAACTAATTTCATCTCCGTTCTTATCATAAAAAATAGTTCTTCCCGATGCCGAATCTTTTTCCCAAGACCCCTCAATTACATCTCCATTTTTAAAAATCAAAGCATCTCCTTCATCAACGGTTTCGTAATACATATGAAGCTCGCGATCAACTGGTCCTTTTTCAAAAACAAATTGAATAACTACATTCTTGACACTAAGTTGAGGTTTATCAAACTCCCAATCGGTATGCGCCTTGCCCCCGTTAAATCTTTTATAACTATTAGAGGAAGCATCGTACTCCCAGCGAACGTTGTATTCCGGCTTGTTACTCCAAAACTCAAACTCTATTTCTGATGCTTTAACACCAGAAACTGGCGCATCATCTTCAAACTTCCACTGAACAAAACTAGAGTGCCAAGGCTCTCCATCCTGTTCATATCCAAATCCCCTTTCAATACCAAGATCAAAAAGAAGATCACTCGACCCGATAGCAGAATGCTCCCACGCAGACACATTTCCAAGACGGGTTTGGTCTCTCTTTATAGCAGGATAGCTTACATTAGCACCTCCGTCCAAAGCATTGCCCTGTGAATGCCTCCACCCCATTTTTATCAAAGTCTCAAGTGCCATAACTTCAGGTGCCACCGTACCTCTTGGTTTTACCCCTCCGGGACAATCTCCACAAATATTATTAGCACCCCCAAAATGCACAAAAAGAGGGTTTTCTCCATATTCCGAAGCCCAATTAATAAGATAAGTCCTTGCGCTTCTAATCGGACCAATAGTTATATCAGACGCAGAAGCCCCACAATAAAAAATTGCCAAAAAACGGGTTATACCACCTTCGGCAACCACTTCGTAAACTACATCTGCGCGAGACAAACCGGACTGTGGCCGTGAATCCAAATGGTTTTCAATCACAACAGCCATCGGCCTTCTCGTCTCCCAAATATCCCTCTCCGCCTTACTAAACATTTCACCATTTATAGGACATGCTTCGGTTTTTGGAGCTTCAGATATTTTCGAACGATCTTTGGCAAGCCCGCTCAGACTATTCCCGCCGTCAACCGAATCCTTCGCTAAAAAACTAAAGGCAGCCCATGAAAACCCTGTTGAAAGCATAAAAAGCCCAAGCATACTAAACGTAACTACAAATTTTTTTGACTCAATAATATTCTTCATATTTTTAAGATTTCTTTGCCAGCTCAAGCGCCTTTTTTTCTTCCTTCGAAAGCTCGTATTTGCTCTTTCCTGCGCTTATCGGCTTAGCATAAACACGCGTTCTGTCCCGAGTATGTAAACAGCTTATCATAAATCCGTTTTCTTTGTTATCCAACAAACACAAAGAAAAACTCTGGTCTCCACCCGTTTCATTAAAAGGGTTAAATCTGACAAGCCCGAATTTTTGTATATGCTTTAAAGAATCTTTTTCAATCGCTACAATCGCAGCCTTAACTTCATCAATCGCCTTTATGTTTGATTTCTCAATATCAACTAATCCATCAATTACTTTTACAAGATTCCCAGATTTAACACCCTTCCCAAGTTTTTTATAATGCACAAAAATCCAGTAAAATACAATAGTCAATCCAAAAAGCCAAAGTAAAATACCTATTAATATTACCGGTAAAAGTTCTATTATCTGTTCAACCACTTTAATTATGCTATCAAAGTCTAACTTAAAAGAAAATAAAATACAAAGGGTTTTTAATGTTTTCGAAAAAAATTACCAAGAAGTACCACTCGAAATATTCGGCAACGACCCTTACAAAACTCTTGTATCAACTCTTTTATCCTCACGCACTAACGACGACACCACTCTCGCCGCTTCAAAACGTTTATTTTCCAAAGCACCCAACCTCCAAAGTTTAAATAAATTAGAGGAGTTAGAAATTAGAAATTTGATATACCCTGTAGGTTTCTACAAAACCAAAGCAAAACATCTAAAAGCCCTTGCAGAAATTATTTTGTATAAGCACAAAGGAATTGTCCCCAAAAAAAAAGAGGATCTGCTTTCACTTCCAGGAGTAGGAAATAAAACCGCAAACTTAGTCCTAAACAGAGCTTTTGGCAAACCGGCAATTGCCGTTGACACTCACGTCCACAGAATCAGCAATTTATTAGGTTGGGTTAACACAAAAAATCCGGAACAAACTGAAAAAGAACTCATAAAAATTATCCCCAAAAAAAATTGGAAAGACTTAAATCGCCTTTTTGTAAGCATCGGTAGACAGCACAAAAGCAAAAAAAGACTTCTAGAATTCCTACAGAAAAACAACCTTCTTAGCTAATAAGCTGTTATGGCAACACCAAATCCATTCTGGGCGTATATACATCCCCAAACATACTCACCACCCGTTAAAAGCTTACTGTGACCCAAAGTATTCTCCCAAGAAGAAACAGCCTCCTCGGCACTACTTGCGCCTTGTATCAAAAACTCGGTCAAATTATACTTCTCAAATATCCATCTTAAATCCTCTCTTCTTTCGGGCATATTGCTAAAACCCTCGTGCGCGTCCAAAGATCCGATCTCAAGAAGCTCATTAAGCCTTATGGAAGCAATTGTACAAATCTCCGATCGGCTTGAAAGGGGATTAACTCCAAGTTCAGTTCTCCTTTTATTCACAGCCTCCCAAAGCTCAGGTCCTCCAAAACTAGAGGTGCTCTTTTTAGGATAAACAGGTCTTTCAATAACTATTGGAGTGGGGGAAGGAACTGTTGAAGAAATTTTCACTGAAACTTCTTTCTCCTGTCCCATTAATCCAATTCGCAAAGAAGCATTATTAAATCCATGTAAATAACCGACAAAATATATGCTCCCAATAAACACCACAAATAAAACACAAACAGCACTCATCAAAAACACTCTCAATACTGTAGATAAAACCGCTCTCATTTATTAGTAATTAA
This sequence comes from Candidatus Woesebacteria bacterium, assembly GCA_013374835.1. Taxonomy (GTDB): domain Bacteria; phylum Patescibacteriota; class Microgenomatia; order UBA8517; family UBA8517; genus UBA1430. The sequence goes on along the minus strand of CP055307.1, from coordinate 370,214 downwards.
CTTTGCCCGCCGTCAGGCGGGTCGTTAGTCATCAATATTGTTACCGGTCCATCAAGCTCCAAATTGATATTCATATATTCACCAAATTCTCCAGTTTGTACATAAACTCCGGCTTCAACAAGAAGGCTAATAAAATATTTATATAAATCTCGGGCAATTTCAGGCTTTGCAGCCTTTATAAAAGAAGGTCTATTACCACGGCTCATATCTGCATAAAGGGTAAACTGCGATACAACAAGCAGAGATCCCCCGGCCTCCTTAATATCAAGATTCATTTTGTCATTTGAATCAGCCATTACTCGAAGCTTAAGAAGTTTTCTAACAATCTCTTCGGCATTTTTTCTTGTGTCCGCTTCTCCTATACCCAAAAGTACAAAAAGCCCTTTATCGATTTCTCCTACAACCCGTTTTTGTGCTTCAACTTTCGCTTTATTCACCCTTTGTATTACCAAACGCATATAAGGGTATTTTATATGGTTTTTGCCTTGGAGGCTAGTAAGCCAGGTTCTGTTTCTCGGTGATCATCTGTCTCTCCCCGATATCTATCGGGGACTCCCGAATCAATACGGGATGCCCTGTCTTCAAGGCTGGGAAGGCGTCCTTAATCCTTACTCGCAGGTTGCAGCGGGGAGGTTTTCCTCTTTTCACCCTCTTCCTGTATACCTTTAAAGTATACTGGTGAGTCGTTGTCTCTGTGGCACTATCTAGCGCTTACGCGTCCCCGTCCATGATTACATAAACGGGGCACCCTGCCTTCAGCTGCCTGGACTTTCCTCTCCGATACAATATCGGAGCAATCACCCTTCCTCCAAGGCGGATATATTATAGCATTTCGAGGCAAAAATATCTAATTCTTATTAAACAAAAACTCATCAAAAAATACATGAAGCGTAATTACTACTGGTACAGACAAAAGCGCACCCACCACGCCGGCAAGCTTAAGGCCGATCACCAACGATAAAAGCGTGATAATAGGATTTACACCAACCGATTTTTCCATTACCTTTGGCACCAATACATAGTTTTCCAACTGCTGAATCAACACACTAAGCGTCGCGACAGCCAAAGCGGTAACCGGAGATACACCAAAAGCTACAATAATTGCCGGCAACGCAGCTATAACAGGGCCTATATTGGGAACTATCTCAAAAAGACCAGCTAAAAGAGCCAACGGTACTGCAAAAGGAAGACCTATAATTACAAAACCGATGTAATGTGCAAGCCCCACAACCACCATAAGCACGATCTGGCCTCTAGCCCAGCCTCCAAGCCTTAATTCGAGCTTGTCAATAACCCTTTCAATTTTTTTCTCGTTCTTTTCATTTTTAAAAAAAGCGCTTAATTGTTCATCAAGTCGTTCTCTAAAAATTAAAAAGTATAATGCAAAAATAAACACAGAAAAAATAGCTAAAACATTGGAAAATATTGCGATACTCATTTTTATAAGCTGAGAGGGGAGTCTTGCAAGCTGGCTTGTTGCTTCATTTGAGATTCCCTGTGCTACAAATTCCGGAACTTTAAGCTCCTCCACATACTTTGGGATACTGTTTGCAAAACTACCTGTTTGCTCAATTAAAGGTGGAACAAGAAGCGCAAAAAAACTGGTCAATATACCAAAGACAACCAGATAAACAAAAACAACTGCAACTGTCCTTGGCATTTTTAGATTCCTATGAAGTTTGCAAACCGTCGGGTTTAGTATCGTCATAATAAGCAAAGCCACAAAAATCTGTAAAATAACCTCTTTAATAAGATAAAGAAGCCACAAAAAAATCAAGAAAAATACAGTAAAAACAATAGTTCTATGGGATATTTCAATCTTCCTTGGCATATTTATACTTTATATTTATACCATCTTTTTACCTCTTTTTCTACCTGACTTCGTAATAAAGAAGAGTCACCATCAAACCAGCGAATAAATTCTTGTTTTTTAAACCATGTTATCTGTCTCTTTGCGTATTTACATTCCTCATTTATCCATCGACGAATAGCGTCTTCACGACTTTCTATGCCTTCAAAATATCCCCTCCACTGCCTATAACCCAAAGCTTGCATAGACTGATCTTCCCATGAAACACCAGATTTCAATAACTTCTCAATCTCATTAAGAATCCCGTCCTTTACACGTTTCTGCACGCGCCTTTGTATTCTGTCTTTAAGCTTCTCCCTTTCCAATTTAATCCCAATGGTCAAAATTTGACAATTAGGCTTTCTTTTCAAACTTTCAATTTTGTGCTTACTTCGAGCTATTTCGATTGCCCTTATAAGGCGTCTTTTATTCTTTCTATCGCTGTTATTCATCGCCAATGCTTTCTTAGAATCAAGTTCTCTTAACAAGGAGAATATATAATCAGCGCTTTTGTCAAAAAGTTTTTTACGAAGCTTGAGGTCAGGACTAATTTGAGAAGTTTCAATTCCGTAAATCAAAGCATTAATATAAAGTCCGCTTCCTCCTACTATAATCGGAAGCTTATTTCGCTTTAAAATATCAGCAATTATTCTCTCCCCTATCTTTTGATATTGTGCGACGCTAAAATTCTTTTTTAAAAAACGGGTAGGATCAACTAGGTCGTATCCCCAAATTCTCAAACCACCTACTTTATAATATCCAACCGTCTCCTTCCCCTCTTTGAGATTTGAAAGTTTGAATTTGGAATTTTTTGGAAGATCCTTACCCGTTCCTATATCCATCCCCTTATAAACTTGCCTCGAATCTGCGCTTACTATTTCTCCTTCAAACTTTTTAGCAAGATAAATCGCCAAATCGGTTTTTCCCGTCGCCGTCGGCCCACAAACAATAAGAACCTTTTTATTTCTAATCATACCTATAGTATAATATAAAACAATGAGTATTGAATACAGTTTATCGGTAAAAGAAGCCCAAGATATACTTAGCAAAACTCTTGAATTTGCGGAAGAAAAAAGAGCCGCCGCTGGTGGTGAAATGAAAGCAGCCAAAAATCAAAATTACCAAGATGTTCTTGATATAGCAACTACAGCATTTAACGAAGCAACAGCTCTTTTATCAAGATCAAACGATCTCGACCAAGCCGACTCAACAATTCTGGTCGCCCTTTCCGCGCTTATGGCATCCGGCACCCTAGAAAGCATGGCAGCCCACACCTTAAAATCCGACGAAGAGCGAAATAGCGCCCTTGACCAAGCATTAGATTGGCTCGATAAACTAAACGCTTATTCAGATAGGCTTGAAAACATAAACCGAACTCCACACGGACCAATCGTATGGAATGCAGAAATAGCACGAAATATCGCAAGAACGTATGAAAGAAGACCAAAAGTTTCAAAAAACAATCTAGACCTCGCTCAGTATTACTACCAACAAGCGATAGAAATAGGCCAAAAAAAAGCAATTGAGGCAAAGAGAGAATCAAATCCATTACTTCTAAACGCATCCCAAAGCGTATTGGCAGTTGCTCTTGGTGAACGGGCAAGAATAAAAGCGCTAAAAGTAATGCATGGTTTTGAAAACATTCCCGAAGAAGAAATCATAAATGACTACCAAAAAAGCTGTGACACAATTTGGCAAACCCTCGATATCCCCAATCTCGACAGAGTGGATACTGTGCTTCAAAGATTTTATGTATATTTGTGCAAAAAAAATCTTCCTCCAAACAATCCCCAGATCCAAAAACTCGCAGGAATGTTTGTAGAACTTGAAAAAATAGAAGCAGAACGTAATCTAGGCACACTGGTAAAAAAGAGAAACGAATCCCGAAAAAGCCAAAATCCAGAGCATTTCCATCATTAACTGCTCGCGCTGGTATAGTGCCTCAAAGCCACCCTCCAAAACCTTAGCGATAAAAAAAACAAAATTACCCCCACCAAAAAAGAAACGGCAACTACACCAAAGTCAATAGCCCCCATCATAACCCTAGACGGAACCGTTATCATCGTAAAAAGAGGAACTAAGTAAGTCAAAAAGGTCCTCATATTTCGGCCAAATATCTCTATTGGAAATCTCCCAAGATTAAGCACATCCCTGTAAATCCAAATTAAATAATCAACCTCCAAAGTAATTATTCCCAAAGCCATAACCAAAATGTGAAATGCGCTTGATATTAAAAGAGAGTTAATAACCAAAGCAGTATAAAGCACAACTTCCAAAACACCCGGGTCTAAAAACAACGCAAAATAAATAGTTAAAGAAAAGATAAAAGGTAGTGTAACAAAATCAATCACATCTGCCCCGCTCATCATGGATCGAAAAAGCGCACTCTGCGGCTTAAGAAGCGTAAGATCAAACTCGCCGGAAATTATCTTCGGCCTAAATCTGTACACATCCCGAAACAAAAACTGAGCTAAAATATCTACCAAATTAAATGTCAAAAATATAAAAATAGTTTGATGAAAATTATATCCGGCCAGGCTACCCGTTTCACGAATTAAATAATAAATAAAAAGATAAAAAAACAAAAAACGAACAATCTTTCCTACAAAAAAAAGCGCAAGCACCTTCTTCTGCGACAAAACGGACAAAAAAGAGTTTTTCGTCATTATAATCCAGCTTAATAAATAATATTTTAGCTTCTTCAATTTACCTCCCCTCCGCTCTATAAACCCGGATTCCTGCTGCCCAAACCTTCTTCATAAAAAAGTTTAGTATCAGGATCCACAAAAATCCAACCAAAGCGCCTTTCAAAATCCCGAATAAGCCAATCTGACCTAGATAAATTTTTATAGGGTAAAAAAGTAAATACGGAAAAGGTGTAAAAGAAAGTATATCCATAATTTGTCTCGGAAATATATCAAGAGGAAACAACGCTCCACTCAAAAATTCAGTAACAACAAAAATCAAAACAAACTGAACTCCCCAACTAGCCTCAGGAGCCCAAAAAGGCACCAGTCCGGCAATAAAAACAATCATATAAAACAAAACTATTCCAATTATCAAAGATAGTAAAAATCCAATTATTGCTACCGGGTCAGTCTGTATAAAAAATGGGGGACGAAGTATATAAAAAAGGATTAAAAACTCAAAAAAAGAAAAAATCAAATGAAGAAACTTAACCGCAATATCACGATTAAACCAATAATAAAAATAATTAATAGGTTTAACTAAATAATTGGTCAAATCCCCGCGCGCAATTTCACCGGCAACCTCTGTCGCGCGCGTAGTTAGCACCAAGGTTCGAACAATAAGTATTCCAAATACATAAGTTAAAATTCTCGCCCTATCATAGCCAAAAAAATCCTGCTCTTGAGAAAAAACGCTACTCCAAAGATAAAAAACCAAAAATATCTGAAACAGATTTCGAAATCGCGAAGTCAAAAAATTAGCACGATAGGCAAATTCTTGCCGAAACGCTACGCTATAAAGCTTAAAATATTTATGCATTCGAGGAAAAAACTTTACCCACAATCTCATTTATCGGCTCCTCTTCAATAGTTAAGTCCGAAACAGGAAAACTAGAAAGAAGCTCTGATGCGGCTATCTTAGAAACGGACCTTGAAACATAAAGCTCGTAATAAGGATATTTTGCAATTTCCACCCTTCCCATCTTAACAAGCTTCTTGGTATCAATCTCCGAAGACACCGAGAACTTTATCACCTTCTCCTTTGCATATCTAACAATAAGATCCTTCAAATCTCCGTCAAAAACAATCTCCCCTTCATTAATTACAATTACACGCCTACAAAGTTCAATCACATCATCCATGTTATGCGATGTAAGAATAATTGTGGCTTCATGTTCCCTGTTATACTTCTTAATAAAATCTCTAAGCTTTTTTTGTGCGATTACGTCAAGGCCTATCGTCGGCTCATCCAAAAAAACAACTTTTGGCTTATGTATCAAAGCGGCAACAAGCTCAAGCCGCATTCTCTGACCCAAAGAAAGCCTTCTTACCTGTCTCTTCATATACTTTTCCACCCCAAGAAGATTAACAAGCTCACGCAAGTTCTTCTGATAAGTCCTATCGGAAATACCATATATCCTTCTATTCAGCTCAAAAGTGTCCGTTGCAGGAAGATCCCACCAAAGCTGGTTTTTCTGTCCCATAACCATGGATATTGTTTTAAGATAAGACTCTCTCCTTTCCCAAGGTGTATATCCCATAACCTGAACAAATCCGTGTGTCGGAAAAAGTATCCCCGAAAGTATCTTCAAAATAGTTGTTTTACCGGCTCCGTTCGGACCGATTAACCCAACAAATTCTCCCTCAGAAACCGAAAAAGAAACACCCCTTAGAGCCTCAACTGTTTTTTTCTTCGGCTTAAGCAAAGAACCTAAAGCCTCCCAAAAACCCGCATTACGTTCGGTTACTTGAAAATTTTTGACCAAACGCTCAACAATAATCGCTCTCTCCATCTAAAAAATTATAGCATCTAAAGAAGTTTTATCGTGCTACTTTTCTTTTGAGAGCTTTACCTGGAGTAAATCTTGGAAGTCTATGAGATTTAACCGTTACAAACTTCTCAGTATTAGGGATCTTTACTGTTTTTCCCACCATTCTTTTAACTTTAAACGTCCCAAATCCCGAAAGAACAACCTTTTCACCTTTTGCAAGAATCCTACCGACTTCGTCAAGAAATACATCTACAGCTTCTGAAGCAGCCCTTTTCGACAAATGTGCCTTTCTGGCAACCTGATCTATAAGCTGTCTCTTTGTCATATTCTAAAAAATCATAAACCAATTAACCCAAATTGTCAAGCTATTTCGCGCTTGTTGTCTCAGAAGCTTTTGTTTCTCTCAAAACAGTCACTTTTATCTGTCCTGCATAATTAGCCTCTTTCTCAAGGCTCTTTGCAATATCTCTCGCAAGTATAGTCAGCTTATCGTCATCAACTTCCTCTGGATTAACAATTACCCGCACGTCCCTGCCCGCCTGAAACGCAACAGCCTCAACTACCCCCTCAAATCGCGAAGCTATCTCCTCTATAGCCTTCATGCGTTTCACATAGTCTTCATGAGGCTCATAGCGGGCACCAGGCCTTGAACCCGAAATCGCATCGGCTATCCAAACTATCACCGATTCAATAGAAGAAAAAGGTCTATCTTCATGATGCTCGGCAATAATAGAAACAACTTTTTTGGGCATACCAAATCTCTTTGCAATCTCAACACCCTTTTGTATATGATTCCCTTCATTATCCGTAACCACCTTACCAATATCGTGAAGAAGCCCTCCAAGTCTGACTACTTCAACATCTGCATCAAGTTCACGAGCAATTGCCATACCTATCTTTGTTTCTTCTATAGTATGAATAGCCAAATTCTGCCCATAAGAAGTCCTAAATCTGAATTTTCCGATAAGTCTAATTAAATCAGTAGGAAGACCGTATTCCCCAACAGCTTCTACTATCTTCTTCCCTTCTTCAAGAAGTACATCATCCATCCCAGACCTTACCCGCTCAACCACCTCTTCAATTCTCGATGGCTGTATTCTCGTATCTTTAATCAAGATCTCCAATGCCCGCCTTGCAATCTCGCGCCTAATAGGATCAAAGCTTGAAAGCCTTATTTCATTGCCCTCATCAAGATCTATTTCAACTCCGCTTGCCCTCTCAAAAGCTCTAATATTCCTGCCTTCTTTGCCGATTATTCTTCCCTTAGCTTCCTCATTAGGCAAAGTCACAGACGAAAGCGTATACTCAGCCACATAGTCGGTAGCGCCGTGTTTCATTGCATCCACAAGTATCTCTCGAGCTTTTTCGTTTGCCTCTTGTTTTATTCTGTCTTCAGCATTTCTTATTCTTTTTGCAATCTCAGAAGTAAGTTCATCTTGGACTTCTGCCAAAAGCTGCTTCTTTGCCTCCTCACGACTCATGTGGGACACATCTTCAAGTTTTTTAATAAGCTCTTCTTTTAATTTTTTTTCACTTTTAACCATAATTTATTATATAAAAACCAAATGAAGGAAAAACCGTATTTTCTTAGTTTCCGGTCTGCAAAAATGATGGAGACTTAAATCTAAAATATTCCCCCATAATCTTTCCTTCGTTTACAATTTTACTCTCTAAAAACATGTTTTTCAACCGCTTACCTTCTTAATTACCTCCCAAGAATACCCCTGTCTGTTCAAAAATTCTCCTATTTTTCTCTTTCTGTCACGTTCACTAAGCCTTTCCCAACGATAAAAATTCTTTTCTATAATTCTTTTTGCCAAACTAACTTCATCAAAACCTAACGTTTTCAAAACTTCTTCAACCAGCTCTCTTTTAATACCTTTTTGAGAAAGCTCATGGATAAGCGCCCTTCTGGATCGTGGACGAAACTCCATTCTCTGCGTTATCCACCATTCACAAAACTCCCGATCATCCAAAAGTCCAAAATCACGTAGTTTCTGTTTTAAACTTTGAGCCGAAACCTTTTCGACATTTTTCTTCTCAAACCAATAATCAAGCTCTTTTTCACTCCGCGGCCTTAAAGTAGCAAATTTCACACACTTTTCCCAAAGAACATCAAGTTGATTATCAATCTTTTTCATCACCTAGTTCTTTGGGCAAATCCTTACCAGAAACAAGAACCTCTCTAATTTTTCTTTCTATCTCATCACAAATCTTTTTATTTGCCTTCAAGTATTCCTTTGCCGCTTCCTTTCCCTGGGCGAAAGTTTCTCCGTTATAAGAATAAAATGATCCCTTTTTTTCAACAATCCCCATTTCCACTCCAACATCCAAAATTCCACCCAGCTTTGAAATACCCTCATCATTCATAATGTCAAACTCGGCAACGCGAAGCGGGGGAGCAACCTTATTTTTAACAACTCTAACTCTGTGCCTCGAACCAAAAACCTGATCTCCTTCCTTAAGAGTCTCAATCCTTCTGATATCAAGCCTGATCGATGAATAAAATTTTAATGCAAGGCCACCAGGCGTCGTCTCGGGATTCCCAAACATCACACCTATCTTTTGTCTGATCTGATTTGTAAAAATAAGAATCGTCTTACTCTTATTAATTGCGCCTGTAAGCTTTCTTAGTGCCTGGCTCATAAGCCTTGCCTGAAGCCCGATCACTGCATCTCCCATCTCACCTTCAAGCTCAGCCCTAGGCACCAAAGCAGCAACAGAATCTACAATAACCACATCGAGAGCTCCGGATCTAACTAAAGTCTCAGTTATTTCAAGAGCCTGCTCTCCTGTATCCGGCTGGCTTAGAAGCAAATCGTCAAGATTAACCCCTATTATCTCAGCCCTTGTAGGATCTAACGCATGCTCCGCATCTACAAAAGCACACTGTCCACCCCGTTTCTGAGCCTCGGCAACAACATGCAAAGCCAGAGTAGTCTTCCCCGAAGCCTCAGGCCCGTAAATTTCAACTATTCTGCCTCTTGGAAGCCCACCTACTCCAAGAGCCAAATCAAGAGCAATAGACCCCGTTGGAATCGTATCAACATCCTTAAGCTGTCTCGCGCGCTCTCCAAGCCTCATAATTGATCCTCGTCCATATTGCTTCTCGATCTGCTCCATAGCAAGTTTTATAGCGGCAAGTTTCTGAGAAGATCCTAAAGAAGAATCCGATTTCACTTTTTCCTCTTTTTTATCCTTACCCCTTGGCATTTGGCTTTACTTTTAGCACATACTAAAGGATAATACAAGCATCAAATGGACTCAAAAAGCTTGGATAACCAAAAAATCGTAAAACTCTTAAGAGAAGGAAAAATAGGTATTCTTCCGACAGATACAATCTACGGAATTCATGCAAGCGTCTTTATCCCAGAAGCAATTGAAAAAATATACAAAATCAAAAAAAGAGACAACCAAAAACCTTTCGTTATCCTTATTTCGTCTCCTCTTGATCTTGCAATCTTTAAAATTAGCACCTCACCCAAAATTAAAAAATTTTTAAATAAAGTTTGGCCGGGAAAAATAAGCGTAATCTTGCCTGCCAAAGAAAACCTTTTCAAATACCTTCACAAAGGAACGAAAAGCCTAGCCATTAGAATCCCGGATAAACCGGATTTAAGAAAACTTCTGGAAAAAACAGGTCCTTTAATATCTACCTCAGCAAACCCCGAAGGAAAAAAACCTGCAACAACCGTGGAAGAAGCAGAAAACTATTTTGGAAACAATGTGGATTTCTATATAAACGAAGGGCCACTAAATGGCGAACCGTCAACTGTAGTTAAAGTAGTAGGAGACAAGATAAGACTCATTCGAAAAGGAGCGGTTAAATTAAAAAATTAATCTGATAAAATATCAATATCAACGGGGTATAGTTTAAAGGTAGAATGGGCGCATGGGGTGCGTCCGGTCCAGGTTCAATTCCTGGTACCCCGACTAAATAGGAATTTACGCTGTTTCATAAGGATATCAAATGGCTCTTTGAGCCGATATGACGCCACTTTTTGCTCATCAACAGTAAAGTTCGCAAAGATTAACTTGCAAATCATATCTTTTCCCACCGCATCGGCAGATTGGACGATGGACGCGGCATTTTTTGACAAGTTCGCAAAATCCTCTAATGAGGCCACTTCATCTTCTGACTTCTTCAACTGTTCTTCAAGTTTTGCAACATCAGCTTCAAGCCCCTCTATCTCTACTTCCAACTCTGCGATCTTACCTGAGATTTGGTTAAGAATAGTTTTATATGCTGGAATTACAGGATCAAGTTTAGCTATATTCAAAGATAATTCCTTAATTTCCTGCTTTCTTCTTTTAACTAACCCTCGTTTAGTATTCAACTCACCTCTAATTTTGACCTTGTGATCATCAGAGAGGTATTTCATGCCATCAAGGTATTGCTGGTATTCTTTTTCAGTAAAGCCAAGGCCATCTTGCAAAAAATCAATTATGAAATCAAATATCACCTTTGATCTAATGGACTTCTTTTTCCTATCGCATCCCTTTGTGTCACACCTAAAATACAAATATCGCTTCTTCTTAGTCTGACTGGTAGAGGGTGCGACCCTCATAGATTGATTACAAAACGAACAATGCACCATGAGCTTGAGCGGGTAAAAGACCGCTCTGTGGGGCTTTGGGGGCTTTATACGCCTATAAGATAGCTCTTGGATAGCCATAAAATCTTCTTCTGTGGTTGCTGGTATAAACTCATACATCTCCCTCAAATCAACCATCTGATTGGCTTGTATGAGCTTTCCATAGTAAAAGCTATCCTTGAACATATCACTGAGCTTCTGTGGCGTCATATAGGTCTTTTTACCAGATGATTTAATCTCTTTGTAAAAGCCATGTTCATTTAGGTGGTTGCTTATGGATTTAATTGGCTCCCCCTCTTTTCTCATCCGCCAAGCATCACATATTAACTGATGATTATTCTCATCAGGATAATACAGGCCACTCTCATTGACATATCCATACTTGGGAGTGGGTGACTTACCCTTGGCTAAATTACTCTCCACGCCTCTTTTAACATCTTGAGAGAGTTTATCTGAGTATTGCTTAGATAACACAAAGGCAATACCCAGAAGCATTTTGCCATTAGCATCCTTAGTGAAGTGATGTGTAGCAAACTTGAGGTCTTTGATAACTCCCTCATCAATCATATTAATGATGTGACCACCCTCAAGCATGTTGCGAGCTAATCTATCCGGGTTCCATGCCAAAATACCATCATATTTACCCGCCTGAATATCACTAAGCATGGCTCTAAAGACAGGACGATTATTAGGGAGTTTGGCTGATTTTGACTCGGTGAGATAGGGTTTAACAATGTTCAGGTGCAGTCTCTCAGCCAACTTCAAACACTCGTCAATTTGATCAGGAATAGACTTAACTTGTCGTGCCTCATCTATGCTGGACTTGCGGGCATACAAGACATATCTTAGCTTTGCATAGTCAAGTTCTTCTTCGTATTCCATATCAATAAAAATCGCCCACTTGATACAGCCAAGGGGCGATTTTAGTTTAATTCTATTTCAACTGGTTAGCTGTATCAACCAATTTTAGAATTTATTTTTGTTTCCTAAATCCTTGTTTTCTATCTATTCCAAAACTTTCAACAGCAAAGCCAGCTTCTTTGAATTCAGTCATTGGCTTCTCAATATCTTTTGGATACACATTAGCTGAATACTCTCCAACTGGTGACTCAGATAAGTAAACAACTCTAGTTACTCCTAACGATCTTAATGAGTCAGCAGTTGGGATTAACTCTCTATCAACAGGCTTTTCTCTATGACAATCAACTAATGTAGCAAAACCATCAACCTTATCATCTTCCATTTTGCTTCTACTTCTTGCTACAGAAGTAGACCAATACTTCAAAGTCTCCTGAAATCTTGTATGCTTGGGGGTCTCAGTTATCACCATTGCAGGGTCAATGTTGTAACCTAACATCATCTCATATAAGCCTGGTAAGTGAGCTAATCCTGCATCCACTACATAGTAAGTCCTACTTTGTGCTGTATTTGGGGATTTCCCTTTCTCTCTTGAGAAAAATATACTCATCCCGCCTCGCAAATCCATATCGTCATTCAGAGCTTGAGAGGCAATGCCGGCTTCTACTTGAAATGCTGTTGGTTCAAGTCTCTGGGGTAGTATCTTTTGTGGCTGTTCATACACACTTGCAATATTTCCCTCATTAACTACAGGCTCAGAATTCCTAAAAATCTGGAATTCACTTTTATGTCCAGGTCTAATTGGTCTTGGTTCAACAGGAAAAGTCTCAAAATCTGACATATGCTAATTATATCAACTTGCTTGCATTTCTAACATAGGATAAGTGTCATCGCCAATTAGCTTCTTTTCCTCGTCTGTTAATGAATGATATAGCCCAAAATATGCCTTCATCCAACGCATGGTTTCATATTTGTCAGCATCAGTTACACCAGAGTTGTATTGAGGGTCTTTATCAACCTTGTCCATAAATTAGGAAATCATCTTGAAGCCTGTCCACATCAAATCCCTTGCTTCTTTCAAACTCATAACTTCATCTTTACTTTCAAGCTCCTCAAAGTGTCTTTTAGTGCCTCGTTACCCTTTTCTAATAGCATATTCGCACCCTCAATCATCATCTTTTGTGCCTCAATCTTTTTTGCAGTAATTAAAGCACCATAGTCTTGCCCAACTTGTGCCCAATGCTCCTCACGCTGTTTTACCCACTCCTCAGCCCTACACCTATCTGCAATAGCATTATATGAGATTAGGCCATCATATTCTTTTGAGAGGTCAAGTAGGCTTGCCCACTCATAGATGTATTTACTCCTAAGCTCTGGCCACTTTTTGAACTTGAGTCTAGTGTTGGTAATCTGTGTATCCATTGACTTCTTTCCTCAACACCTCTAATTACTTTTGAGCCTGTTAAGTCCCCGTTGAATGTAATCCTACCTCCATTTATTGTCACTCATACTGTCTTTATTTAACTTTGCCTCTGGTGTATCAGTTTTTACTTTTTTCATAGCATCTACTAATTCCATAACAGGATTAGCTTTAACTTGTGTGCTACCAATAGGCACAAACACACCTGTTACCTCACGCCTTTTAATGCGACTTGGATCCTCTGTGCCAAAAATAATTCCTGATTTTGAAGGTAATTTAGTATTCATACCTGATCTGATTATACCTTATTTGAGCCTGATTTTGGAGGAATAAAGCGAGCATTTTTTGATCCAATGCTTTATAATTCCAATGAGTAAGGAGTGCATCATACACAGGTTTCAGAAGTTCAATCTTTATCGCTCCTTGCCGACCAATCTAAACATTTTTTATAGTCGCCCTTACCCCAACCTTCCCGTGCACAGACGACAACAAAGAACTCCCTAAAATTGGTTACTAAAAATCATTTTATTTGGTAGTATAAAAATACAAATAATAACCTTATATACCATAATATTACCAAAAACTTTATTTTTATATGACAAGTGGTAAAACTATCAGCGAAAACATTAAGAAATTGCGGGCGAAGCTCGGCTTAACCCAAGACGATTTGGCTAATAAAACGGATATAAAATATACAATATAAAATATACAACATTTATGAAGGTCGAAAGTGGCATAGTTAATAGGCCAAGCGTTCAAACTATGGCGAAAATTGCCAAAGCATTAGATGTCTCAATAGAATACTTAATAAAAATGATTGCAAAAGTTGTCGGGGAAGGTAAAATATAAGTAAGGTCGTAAAAATTTAAATATAATTAACTTTTATCGGCTGATGTATTTAGCCGCGATAAAAAAATAAAAATATGGACAATCAAAATTTTAATCAACCGGCGCCAGATCAATCTTTACCAGAGAATCCTCAAACGCCGCCAATTATGCCGGAGGTAAAATCCAAGAAAAAGATTTGGATTATTTCTATTATTTTTAGTGCCATTGTTGTTATTATCCTTGCATCTTTTTTCTATCTCAATAAAAGTGAACAACAAACACCCACGCCAATTAATACAGAACAACCAATTTCTATAAAATCCGCAATTTCAACAGAATTTGCTGAATATAAACCATACACTGTAGACATAATCCCGAATGCTGATTCTTACAGCTTACCGGTAAATTTGGATAAAATCAAAAATATGTACAGGATCGTAACATATTCGACATACCTCCTTCCTGGATGAGATAGTCTGTTGGTGTCATATTACCTAGGGATTCATGTACTCTCTGGCAGTTGTAGTATATCAGGTACTTTGCAAGACGTTGTTGTAAGCTTTCTGGTTGTAGATAAGGTGGAGGTTGGGGTCAATAAAATCTTCCTGGATGGTCCTGTTGAAGCGCTCTACCACCCCCTGGATCTTGGACATTCTGGGGTATATAAAAATGTGTTTGATGTTTTGTTTTTCTAGGTAAACCCTGAATTGTTTGAGAAACTCTTTACCATTGTCAGTCTGGACTGTGTGGATTTTGTAGGGAATAAGTGTTTGGAATTTCTTGAAGAAGTCCACAGTGTTAACTGAATTTAAGTGTTTGTAGGTCAGGGAAAGGGCAGACTTTCCCTTCACATCAATTGCCTGGTACATATACCACCTAATGCCATCAATGATTTTCTCCACAGTATCAGCTTGGATGTATCCCAGAGTTTCTGGTTTGGGTGCATATTTAATTCTGTTCTTCTTGCTCTTAGTCTTGTTTTGAGCCCATTTAGAGGCTGGATTGTGGTATACTCTGCCTGTTTTGTAATAAAATAGATTGTTTCTTGAGATAATCCTCCCAATGGTAGCCTCTGATACTGTTAGGAGATTATTTTCTCTGCAGTATGCATCAAGTAAGGGTTTAAGCTTCTTCTTGCTCATTCTGGGGACAAACTCTCTTTGGGATTTAATATAATCAACAATTTTAGGATCCACTACTGACCTTCTTACCCCCCTTGGAGCTGTGGAGTCTGGAACTAACCCCTGGATACTCTTTCTCTCTAGTACTCTTTTCTTCCAGGTGAAGATAAGCTTGCGATCTACTCCAAAGGCCTCTTTTGTGGCAACCTCTCCATGTTTGGCATAATACTTAATTATTCTTAGTCTTTCCTGGGCCACCTCACTTTGATCAAATCTTCTCAGATGGGAAATCAAGTTCATCACCTCCTTGGAATTCTTGATTTTACCCATTACAAACTCAGATTTCATGCTTACCCCAGTGGATCTTGCCATGCTTACTCAATGTCGAATATGTATCTGATCCTGTGCAAAATATGAAAAAATTTAGTTTAGATAGTAAAACGAAACAGAAATTAACAAAACAAGGTTTTGCTGCTATACCCAGTGACTTTAATCAAATTTACTCTATTTACCAAGATAATATTGAAAACGCTAGACCGAATTTTATAACCACTGATTCTGTTTTACACACCTATCATATCCTTTATGACTATACTTTGCGAAATTTAGAAATAAATAAGTTTATTCCTGATCTAAAAAACCTAAATAAAGTATTGCTACAAAACGCTTTAAGTCAATATAGTAGCGTTAGCGACCCTGGTTTAAAATCTGCCGCCAAAAAGAATGTTGCGTATTTTACTGTTGCTTCAAAATTGCTTGAGCCGGAAACGGCAATTCCGTCCGATGTTAAGGACCTTGTAGACCGAGAATTAAATCTGATTGAAAATCACTCTGGTTTTCAAGAGTCGCCTATTTTTGGATACAAAGAAGACTACAGTCAATATGTTCCGCGAGGACATTACACTAGAAACGAGGATTTCAAAAAATATTTCAAAACAATGATGTGGTATGGAAGAATGATGTTCAGAATCGAACCGCCAATAGGAATAATAGGGCAACAAACTGACAAGGAAAAAGGGAGAGAGGAAACCCGCCAAGCTTTGCTGATTTCCCTAATGCTCAAACAAGTAAAAGTTAATCAAGAAGACGCATTAAAAGTTTGGGATAGAATTTATCAACCGACTGTCTTCTTTGTTGGCAAGGCGGACGATCTTAATATTTATGACTATTTGGGGGTAATGAAAAAAGTTTTTGGAGAAAGTGTGACTGTCAATAGCCTTGCTGATGACAATAAAATTGATCAGATTATCGCCGAACTTAAAGCATTACCAACTCCTGAAATTTCATCTTCATTTGTTTTGGAAAGTGAAGATCCCACTAAGGTAACAAAAGGTTTTCGGTTTATGGGGCAACGTTTTATCCCAGACTCTTACATGTTCCAACAGCTCGTTTTTCCCAAAATTCAAGATTACACTGGCAGCGGGTCAAAACCATTTACAGCCGAAGCAATTGAAACTTTAGATGGAGTGAGAACAGTCAGAGTTTTTCCAAGGGGTCTAGATGTAGCTGCTGTCTTGGGGTCACAGAGAGCAAAAGAAATTCTTGACAAGGAAAGAGATTCTGCTTTTGACAAGTACAATGAACAATTTCAAAAACTCAAACAAGAATTTTCATCGCTTCCACAAAATCAGTGGACGGAAAACTTGTATTGGAACTGGTTATATTCTCTACTACCAACACTCACAGTAAAAGGAAATGGTTATCCTGTCTTTATGCAGCAGATTTCTTGGCTTGATAAAGACATCAATTCATTTTTGGGTTCTTGGACAGAGTTGCGACACGACACGATTCTTTACGCAAAACAAAGTTCAGGTCTTATTACTACCAGCGTCGAACCCCAAAAACCTAAACTAGAAAACCGCGGTTATGTGGAACCCAATGCTGAAGTATATGCTCGCCTTGCTTCCTTGGCAAAATTCATGCGGGAGGGATTGGAGTCGAGAAATTTGTTGATTGACGAATACAAAGGCAAACTTACAATAATGGAAGAAGTACTTTTGACTTTGAAGGCAATATCTGAAAAAGAGCTAACTAATAAAGATTTAGAAAAGAACGATTACGATTTTATTAAAAGCATAGGTGGTACACTTGAAGGCCTCGTAACTTTTTCGGCGGCGGAAACAGAAAAAATCACTTCGGAGACGGATACAAAAATGGAAATTATTGTCGATGTTCACACAGACGGCAATACTGCTCAAGTTCTTGAAGAAGGAGTTGGAAAACCGATGAATTTGTTGGTAGTGGTAAAAGAGAGCGGTGACTTATATTTGACTTCTGGTGCAATTTTCTCGTACTACGAATTTAAATATCCTATTTCAGACCGGCTTACTGATGAAAAGTGGCAACAAATGACTAAACCTTCCCTTCCAGACTTTACTCAAAGTTTTACAGGAAAGTAGTACGTTTGAAGACGAAGGCAATGCATCAGTTTCACTGAACGGAATTCCCTATTTGTTGACTAAAGCAAGAATTAGATTATATACAACTATGTTTATAAAGTTTTAAGACTATGTCAAAGAATAAGGCGACCATCGGTAAGAACATACAAAAGTACCGCCTATAAAAGGACATGTCCCAAAACCATCTATCCAAGCGGTTTGATTTCTACCGCGCCGCAAACGCGGCATCAGTCAGAATCTCGCTCGAAAAAGGTTCGCACTTCATTCAGCAATTACAACCAAATTTCTCAATTCAAAAACCCCGTAGGTTAACTCCAACGGGGTTTTTGATTTTAGTAAGCTTCAACCTTACTTTTCGGGGCAACTCAGGCTGTCCCAAGCATCTTTGCTTACAAATTTAGTAAGTTTGCTCCCGTCAACTTCTGCCTTTACAGCATACCTAACTTGCATTCCACCATCTTTAGTCTGCCTCTCGTATTTAGTCTTCCAGCATTGACTTACAGGGACATCTACCTTGGCGCGCTTCTTAACATCATAAAACTGTACCGAATTCATTAATATCACCCCCTCTCGCTATCTAACCTAGACTAAGCTAAAAATAATCTACCTCACCCCAGCTTGTCAAGAAGCAGCCAAATTTTATGATTTCACCAAAACACATAAATAGATTATTATTAAACCAATGGGTATAACAATTTCTATAACAATTATTTTACCTCTGACAACAAAAAGAATGGGCATAGCTAAATTGAATCGAAACTTAAAAAGCGAATTTTTATGATAAATGCCCAAAAAAAAGAGTCTTATATAAGGAACTTTATTTTCGGGGTAGAAGATAGCTTAGTCTCAACACTAGGTTTACTCTCTGGTATAGCAACGGCAGGTATAGATAAAAGTGAAATTTTTTTAACAGGCGTTGTTTTGATATTTGTAGAAGCAACTTCAATGGGCATAGGAAGCTATCTGTCACAAGACATTTCCGAAGATTTCCTCAAAACAAAAAATTCTCAAAAAAGCTCCGTACAAGGAGCAATTATTATGCTTCTTGCGTATTTTTTTTCAGGATTCATTCCACTCACGCCATATCTGGTCTTTAATCCATCAAAAGCGCTCCCAATTTCAATAGCTGTATCCTTAACCAGCCTTTTTTTTCTTGGTTCAATAAGCTCCAAGTTTCTAAAAATCAATTCTCTTAAACACGCAATAAAAATGTTTCTTCTCGGTGGGACAGCCGTATTAATTGGAATAACTGTAGGCAAAATATTCAAATATTAACGCTTTGGAGACTGCTTTTTTCTTCTCGCCTTCCCTCCTGTGCCCACCATTCTTCTTTGCCTTATACGCGCATCACGGGTTAAAAGCCCCTGCTTTTTAAGTAGAGGCTTATACTTTTCAATATCAAGCTTGCTAAATGCGCGGGAAATAGCAAGAACAAGTGCATCAAGCTGCCCTTTTTTCCCACCACCAACTATTTTTGCACTAATATAATATTTTCCTAAAGTCTCGGTAACCTCAAAAGGTCTAAGCCAAGCCTTTCTCATAACCTGACCTGGAAAATAATTACCAATTACCTCTCCATTTACAACGCTTTCTTTATCTCCTTTAAATAAACGCACCCTACAAGAAGCAGATCTTCTTCTCCCAACGGCGTAAACATAGTTCCTTTTGGTTTCTCGCTTAGCTGGCATTATTTTTCTCCCCCTTTCCAAATTTTTCTTCATAAATATGCTCACTTCCGGCAAACACCTTTAACCTACCCATACGAATGCTCTGAAGCCTATTTTTAGGAAGCATGCGAGATACGGCAAGTTCAATTATTCTCTCAGGTCGCTCTTTTTTTAACTTTGCGTACGAAACTTCTTTAAATCCTCCCGGATATCCCGAATGTTTGTAGTAAAGTTTTTGGGATTCTTTCCTTCCTGTAACTTTGATATCCTTTGAATTAATTACTACCACCCAGTCACCCATATCAATATGGTTCGCATAATCTCTCTTATGCTTACCCATAAGAAGATTCGCCACTTGCGTTGCAAGTCTGCCAAGAACTACATCTTTAGCATCTATCAAGTGCCACTTGCGATCAACATCTTTACTTTTTGGCTGGTACGTCTTTTTCATCCTTTCCTTTCTTTATGCTCTTTTTAACCCTCTTTTTTTTCTCACTCTCTAAAGAGCCTACACTACTTGACCACTCAAGCATCGCCATTTCGGCATTATCACCGCTTCTGAAAGACAAGTGAGTAAGTTTCGTAAATCCAGACACCTTGTCTTTCATAAACTTGCTCACCCTATAAAGCTCGTCTGTTGTGAACCTATCGTTTCCCAATCTAGAATAAACCAACCTCCTGGAAGAAACCGTCTCCTGCTTTAAAAGGCCAATCATTTTATCAACTTCGGGCTGAACTGCCTTGGCCTTTGCCAAAGTAGTCTTAATCCTTCCGTTCTTTGCCAAAGAACGAATTAAAGATCTAAAAAGCGCCGTTCTTGATCTTCGTGATCTATTTAGCTTTCTTCCGTAAACCCTCTTACGCATTAAACTCTACCCCCTTCTCCTTTAAAGCAGCTTTAATTATCTTTATTGATTTATCACCAAGATTTCTAACCTTTATCAACTCAGCCGGATCTGCCTTTACAAGCTTTTCTACAGTTTCATAACCAGCTTTGCTCAAAGCGTTGGCCACACGAGTAGGAAGCCCTATCTCCTCAACCGAAAGCTTACCTACCATTCCAAGTCCGTCATCTTTTATCTCGCTTTCTTTTTTCTCTACCTTTTTAGGATTAACAATCTGATTAAAATAAGCAACCAATATCTCGGCAGCCGAACGCAAAGCAGACTCAGGCTCTACTGTTCCATCAGTCCAAATCTCAATAGTCAACTTATCATAGTTAGTTACCCTACCCACACGGGTTTCTTCAACTTTATAGCTCACACGCAAAACAGGTGAAAAAATGGCATCCAAAGGTATTACTCCAATAGCTTTATCCTCATCCCGTTCATCAGCCGAAAGATATCCGACACCACTTTTAATCTCCATCTCAACGTCAAGTTTGGCACCCTTTGAAAGATTAGCCAAAACAAGATCCGGATTTGCTATCTTTGCGTCTCCCGAAATTTTAATATCCGAAGCTTTTACCTCACCCGCATCTCTTGCGCTTAATGTCGCCTTTAAAGGTTTATCCCCTTCATAAGAAATCCTCACCCTTTTAAGGTTCAACAAAAAATCCAAAACATCCTCTTTCATTCCCTTAAGAGTAGAAAATTGATGCTTAACTCCTGAAATCTTTACGCTTGTAATTGCAGCTCCTTTTAAGCTGGATAAAAGTACTCTTCTTAAAGAATTTCCCAATGTATATCCATAGCCCTCTTTCAAAGGACTTAAAACAAACTTTGAGTAGTTTTCTTGGCTTTTTTCTTCTTTAATCTCAAACAATGGCTCCATTATGCGTCACCTCCTTGCTCAATTTTATCTAGAATAAAACTCAATTATATCTGCCTCATTAAAAGGCTCATTAACATCATCTCTAACAGGTTCACTATCAATCTTACCCACAGCTCCTTTTTTCTTTAACCAGCCGGGAATCTTTAAATCCTTTTCCTTCAAAAGCTTGGCAATCGATGGTATTTCAATAGCCTTTGAAGAAAGGGTTATTGTATCACCTTTTTTAACCAAATACGATGGGATATTTACTTTCTTGCCGTTTACCAATACGTGTCTGTGGCTTACAAGTTGTCTCGCCTGCGCTCTTGTATTTGCAAACCCCAACCTGACAACAACGTTGTCAAGTCTTCTTTCCAATATCGAAAACAATGCATCCGAAGTATTGCCCTTTGTTTTCAAAGCTTGAGCCATATATCTTTTAAACTGTCTCTCATAAAGACCATAAAATCTCTTTACTTTTTGCTTTTCCCTAAGCTGTCTTCCATATTGTGAAGCGGCTCTACTAATACCTTTCGGGCCATGCACGCCTGGTGTAACATTTACGCGGGTAAGCTTAGAACCTTTTGAAAAAAGATCAAAACCCTCCCTTCTTGATAATCTATCTTTAGGACCCGTGTATCTTCCCATATTTTAAACCCTCCTTTTCTTCTTTGGCCTCGGCCCATCATGAGGCATGGGTGTAACATCAGCAATCATATTAATCTTAATTCCCGCAGCCTTTATTGCCCTTAAGGAAGCCTCTCTTCCCGGACCTGGCCCTTTTATATAAACAGCTGCATCACTCATGCCGTATTCTTCAACTGCTTTTCGAACCACCTGCTCAACCGCCAAAGTGGCTGCATAAGGAGTTGCTTTTCTCGTACCCTTAAAACCACTCTTTCCCGAAGATCCCCAACAAATAGTAGCACCTTCTTCGTCTGTTATTGTTATTAGAGTATTATTAAAACTTGCGGAAATATAAATTTTTCCGGTTTTAACTACTTTTGTTCCCCCTTTTTTTGATTTAGCCATTTTACTTTTCCTCCTTCTTAGTCGAACCCATCTTTGCGAGAGCCTCTTTCTTAAATGCACCTACTGTTCTTCTCTTTCCCCTCTTAGTTCTCGCATTAGATTTCGTCCTTTGTCCTCTAACCGGCAATCCTCTTGTGTGTCTTATTCCCCGATAGCTTCCAATAGATTTTAATCTCTGAATATCCTCCCTTACCTTTCTTAACAAATCTCCCTCAACAACATATTCTTCAAGCTTACCTGCAATCCTGGTCAAATCTTCGTTTGAAAGATCCTTCACACGAAGACTCGGATCAAGCTTAAGCGAGCTTACTATCTCATCCGATCTACTCCAGCCTATTCCTTTAATTTTAGTAAGAGCGAAACCCACTCTCCAACTGTCCTGTAAATCTATTCCTGCAATTCTAGCCATTTTTATCCTTGACGTTGTTTATGCTTGGGGTTCGTACAAATAACATACAAAACACCCTTTCTTTTTACTATCTTGCAATTGTTGCATATTTTCTTTATAGATGATCTAACTTTCATGATCCTCCTTTTTTCCAAGCTTATAAACAATTCTCCCCCGGTTTTCATCATATGGAGTTACCTCAACCTTTACCTTATCTCCGGGCATAACTCGCATAAAACCTCTCCTCATCTTTCCT
The DNA here is from genome assembly GCA_013374835.1 of Candidatus Woesebacteria bacterium. Lineage (GTDB taxonomy): Bacteria > Patescibacteriota > Microgenomatia > UBA8517 > UBA8517 > UBA1430. The sequence goes on along the minus strand of CP055307.1, from coordinate 347,590 downwards.
GAAGGCACAGCCAATATCAAACGCCCATCGTCAAGCTTAATTCTAAACATAGTATTCGGCAAAAGCTCAGTTACTTCACCGATTAAAATCGTATTTTTTAATACCATAATTATTTATTCAGTCAAAACAACATGACCGTTGCCATAAACGGCCACGGTCTCTTCAAAAAGCGCTGATATTTTAGCATCTTTTGTGCTTATTGTCCAACCGTCACCCATTGTGACCAGCTCATCTCTGCCCATCGTATACATTACCTCAACTGCCAAAGCCATACCCTCCTTAATCTCCACAAATTCATCCGGCGTCCCAGCCAAAATACATGGTATCCTCGGGTCCTCATGCAAACATCTACCTATTCCATGACCCGTCAACGAACTAATAGGAGTATAGCCGAATGAAGTTATGGTTTTTTCAATTGCATAAGAAATGTCCCCTATCTTGCCACCCAATTTAATTGAAGAAATTGCTCCCGAAAGAGCTGTTCTTCCCGCTTCTAAAAACTTTTCTTTCTCCAAATTATCACCTATCAATAAAGACACAGATGTATCTGTATGAAACCCCTTGTAAAAAATCCCAAGATCAATACTTACAACATCTCCGTCCTTAAAAATAACATCCTTTTTAGGAATCCCGTGAACAACCCCCTCATTCACATTAACACATGTAGACCATCTATATCCCGGAACCATCTTAAAAGAAGGCTTACAGCCAAGCTTTTCTATATAATTTGTAGCTGCTTCTTCAATATCATAGGCACTTACACCAGAGCGAACAAGGCTCGAAAGCTCATGCTTCACCTTCGAAAGCTTTCTACCCCCTTCTCTCATAATATCCAACTCTTTTTTACTTTTTATACTCAATTTATTCATTTTTAATCTTTTCTATGGCATTTTTAATATCCAAAAAAATTTCTTCAATCGGACGTTCTCCATCAATTTCAATCAAAATCCCATCTTTTTCTATCTCCGAAATAAGTGGCTTGGTTTCTCTTTTAAACAAACTAAGCCTCTTTTTAATAGTCTCCTCTTTATCATCGGCTCTTTGTACCAAACGCCCTCCACATTTACATCTACCCGGATTACTCGGAGGATTAGTAATAAGATTATAAACAGTTCCACACTTAACACAGGTTCTTCTGGCAGAAAGCCTTTTAACCGTCTCCTGCTCGCTTATATTAATAAAAACAACAAGATCAATCCTCTGATTAATCTTAGATAACCACTTCTTCAAAATCGAATATTGACTTTTGGTTCTAGGGAACCCGTCAAAAACTTTCCGTTTTTTTAGAGAATTATTTACCTTCAAATCTTGAGCAATCAAATTAAGCGTACCTTGATCAGGATAAAGCTCACCCTTTTTGTAAATAAGCTCGTAAACTTCACTATCGCGCTGCGCTAATTCTCGTAAAAGTTTTCCACTTTCAATATGATAAAATCCCATTCGTTCAGACAAAAGATCAGCCTGTGTTCCTTTTCCCGAGCCCTGAGGCCCCATTATTATTAAATTCATTTTTTTAATATCCCCTCATATTTGCGCATCACAAGCTGAGCTTCCAGATCTCGAGTCACCTCAAGCACCACAGACACAACAATAAGTATCCCTGTACCTCCAATAACAAGATTCGATATCCCCAAAAAAACTTGCATCAAAGAAGGTAGAATAGCCACAAATCCCAAAAACAAGGCACCAACCAAAGTAATTCTATTTAGTACGTAATTCAAATATTTAAGAGTATGGCTTCCCGGTCTTATTCCCGGGATGAACGCGCCATTTTTTTGTAAATTTTCCGAAATTTTTTCTGGGTTAAAAACTACCGAAGTATAAAAATAAGTAAAACCAACAACCAAAAGAAAATAAAACGCATTATACAAAAAAGACTGGGGATCAAAAAGAGTAACCAGTCGGTTTGCAAAACTTGAAACACTCGAATTTTCTACTGTACCTAAAAATTGCCCTAACATAGAAGGTATTAAAACTAAAGAAACAGCAAAAATAATCGGTATTACCCCGGCTTGATTAACACGCAAGGGAATATAGGTTGAATTAATACCACTAACAACCCGTCTCGACTGCCTAGCATAATTTATAGGAATCTTTCTTGTGGCCTCATTTACAAAAACAATAAGAGCTATTGTAACTACGGAAAGTATGGCAAAAATCAATAAACTAAATAAATTCTGGGATTGATAAGTAGAAAAAGATCTACCCACAGAAACCGGAAGTCTGGCAACTATGCCCGCAAATATCAAAAAAGATACTCCGTTTCCAACACCATACTCTGTAATAAGCTCGCCCATCCAAATAGCAAGCATCGTGCCCGCTACCATGGTAACAACGAGTGCAACCAAGGAAAGAGCAGAAAGCCCCTGAATTACCCCCTGGCTTTTAAGAAGCATGTACATTCCAAATGCCTGAAAAACCGAAAGTGGAATCGTAATAAATCTTGTGTATTGATTAATCTTTTCCTGCCCAAACTCACCCTCCTTTGAAAGCTCTTCAAATCGAGGCACCACAAAAGTAAGCAATTGCATAATAATCGATGCATTAATATAAGGCGTAAGACCCAAAGCCATTACTGAAAAATTAGCAAGTGTCCCTCCAGAAAAGACATCTAATAGAGAAAGCAAAGCACTTCCCCCAAAAAGAACCCTCAGAGAAGTCCTATCTATCCCAGCCGCAGGAATATGGGCTGCAAATCTAAAAAAAACAAGAATTACAGCAGTAATCAAAATCTTTTTCCTTACTGCAGGAGACTTAATGCTTTTATAAAAAAAGTCTGTAATTTTTGAAATCATTTAACGCTTCCCCCGGCTTGTTTTATTATTTCGATAGCACGCTTCGAAGCTGGCAATTTTAAAATAATTTTCTTTTCAAGCTTTTCCCCTCCTGCTAATACTTTAACTCCACCTTTCCCGATCTTCTTCTCCTCAATAAGTTTTGCAGCAAATAGAGTTTTTACATTAAGTACACTTCCATTTTTCAATTTATTAAGCTCACCTGTCTTAATAACAACAGGTTTATCTTTTGCTTTGAATTTACCCTTCCCCCTGGAAATAGGAAGCCTCCTTAATAAAGATTTTTTAACCTTTACACCCTCAAAAAGAATGCCTATCTTTCCTCTAGATTTTTGTCCTTTGGTTCCACGGCCACTAGTATGCCCACCTTTTCCGCTTCCATAACCCCTGCCCTTTCTTTTTTTTCTTTTATTTACTATTTTTGGTAAATCCATATACTTCATTTCTCCTCCCTTCTTTTTGATAATCTAGATAAATCTTTCAAAGCATCAAGGGTTGCGTAAACATTCGCAACTTTGTTTTTTGTTCCCAAAATTTTTCCTGAAGCATTTAAAATACCTGCCGATTCCAGAACAATCCTCATCGGCCCTCCAGCGATAATTCCGCTTCCGGGAGGAGCCGGACGAAGAATAATATGTGCCGCACCAAATTTTTTCTCTATTTCAAAAGGGATAGTCTTACCCTTAATCGGGACTTCAAACATGTGCTTTCTTGCATAAGAAGAGGCTTTTTTTATTGCCTCTCTCACATCCAAAGCCTTAGAATGCCCGGCACCTACTTTTCCCTTTTTATCACCAACCACCACCAAAGCGTTAAAACGAATCGTATTTCCACCTTTTGTTTTCTTTGATATGCGATTAATCTCAACTACTTTTTCATCAAACTCATCCATTAGAATTTAATCCCCCCTTCCCTCAACGTTTCTGCAATTTTTTTGACGTTTCCATGATATTTGTATCCGCCCCTATCGAAAACAGCCTGCTTTATCTTCTTTTTTAACATAAGCTCAAGCATTTTTTTACCTGTTTCCACGGGATCCTTGCCAAAAACATGCGCTAAAGTCTCACTCTTTTCATCATCTATTAATTGCAAATAGAAATACTTATTTGATCGAAAAATACTAATTCTGGGTCTATCCGAACTCCCCGATATTCTCGATCTTATCTTTCTTTTTCTTCTATATCTTTTTTCTAGCTTGCTTTTCATAATTAACCAGCTCCCGTCTTTGCCGCCTGCTTTCCAGGCTTTCTTCGAACAACTTCATCTATATATCTTATTCCAGTACCTTTATATGGCTCAGGTTTTCTAGATGCCCTAATTTTAGCAGCAAAACCTCCGACCAATTCTTTATCAATTCCTTCGAGATTAATCGTTGATTTCTCAATAGTTACCTGAATACCATCGGGTACATCAAACTCAACAGGATGAGAGTAACCCACATTCAACAACAAAGTTTTTTCCCTCAATTCAACACGGTATCCAGCACCTACGACCTCTAAAGATTTTTTCCACCCTTCAGTTACTCCATGAACCATATTTCTTATATGAGCCTTCACAGTACCTTGCAACGCGTCAAAAAATTTACCTTTCTTTCGCTTTTCAACAACTATACAATTATTGTCAATTATTTTTACTTCAACCCCACTTGGAATACTTCGGGCAATACTCCCTCTCGGCCCACTAATCAAGATCTCAGAGCCTTTAATATCGACCTTAACGTTCTCTCCAAATTTAACTGGTAATCTACCAAATCTTCCCATTTTTTAAATTTACCAAACTTCTGCTATCACTTCGCCTCCTACCCCAGATTTTAACGCCTCTTTTGAGGACATTACCCCTTTCGGCGTACTAATTATCAAAAAAGACGCCCCCTTTCTCTTAGAGAGCTCATCCAAATTAATATAAACCCGAAGGCCTGGCTTAGAAACAAGTTTAAGATTAATAAGCACAGGTTCCTTTTTATGAAAGGCAAGAACCGCCCGTAAAACATTATCCTTTTTCTCGACCTTTTCTAAATATCCAAGTTTTTTTAATACGCCAGCAACAGACACGATAAAATTGGTCGCATTCACTTCTACCTCACGATTGCCTGCCATTGCAGCATTTTTAATTCTTATCAAAAAATCTCCTATTGGATAATTTGTCATTTTACCAACTCGCTTTCTTAACACCGGGAATTTCACCCTTATGTGCCAACTCCCTAAAACAGATCCTGCAAAGACCAAATTTTCTCATATATCCGCGCGGTCGTCCACATTTTCGACATCTATTTCTATATCTTGTCTTATATTTTAATTTTTTTGTCTCTCTTACGACTTTTGATTTCTTTGCCATATTTACTCCTTTTCAAAAGGCATACCTATTAAAGAAAGCATCCTCTCTGACTTTTCCTTGTTGGAATTCTTGATAACAACTGTTATTTCTATCCCCTGCATTTTATCTGTCCTCCCAATGCCAATCTCGGGGAAAACAGAATAATCTTCAAGTCCTATTGTGTAATTTCCATCTCCATCAAAACTGCCTTTAGATAATCCCTTAAAATCCCTAAGTCTTGGCAGAACTATGGTTATAAGCCTTGCCAAAAAATCATACATCTTCTGTTTTCTTAAAGTAACACTCAAGCCAACAGGATTCCCCTGCCTGATACCAAAACCAGCAACCGATATCCGGGCTCGTCTTATGTGTGGTTTTTGCCCGCACATCAAAGAAATATCTTTCACAAGCTTATCCATAACCTCCTTATTTTTTAAAAGTTCACCCGTTCCCATATTTACAACTATTTTTGAAATATATGGTGTAGCCATTTTATTTTTAATTCCAAACTCATCCATCAACTTAGGACGCACTTCGCTTTCATAAACATTTTTTAAATTTAATTTGTTTTGCTCCATATTTTTATTCTTTATCTACAATCACACCAGACTTTTTACTAACTCTCAGTTTTTTTCCACCCTCCACTTTAAAAGCCACCCTTGTTGGTTTACCGATCTTGGGATCAATTATCATTAACTTTGATAAATCAATAGGTCTTGGTACCTCATAAATACCTCCCTTTCCATCTCTTGCCAAAGCTTTCTTAATATGTTTTTTGTAAATATTTACACCACTCACAATAGCAACTCCTTTTTTTGGATAAATTCTTTCAATAGTACCCTCACGCCCCTTATCTTTTCCGCTAATTACTACCACTTTATCTCCAGTCTTATACTTCAACATATTAAACTACCTCCTTCGCTAACGAAACTATTTTTGTATATCCAGCATCTCTTACTTCCTTTGCAATAGGCCCCAAGATTCGCGTTCCTCGAGGAAGACCTTGCTTGTCAATAATTACGGCAGCATTATCATCAAACCTTATATAACTTCCATCCTTTCTTCTTACTTCTTTCTTTGTTCGAACAATCACAGCATTCACAATTTCACGGTTTGAAACAACACCTGCAGGATCAGCCTTTTTTACAACACAACGCACAACATCACCAATGGTTGCCTTTTTACCGATCTTTGTAGAAACCCCAATTACATGAAGCATTTTAGCTCCAGAGTTATCTGCTAGATTCAAATTACTTCTTAGCTGTATCATCTTTTTTATCCTTTCTAACAACCTCAAGTATTTTCCATTTCTTTGTTTTACTATAAGGTCTGCTGTCAGAAAAATTAACAATATCTCCCTCAGATACCCCAATGTCATCATGTACAAAATATTTTTTTATCCTTCTATACCTTTTTTTATAAACAGGATGCACAAACACACGATCTACACTTACACATGCAGTCTTAGCCATCTTGGTTGATACAACTTTACCTGTAAATATTTTCATTTTTCCCCTTTCTTTTTCTCACCCTCTTTTTGTCTTTGCTTTTCTGATATTATAGTCATAATTTGGGCAATATCTAAAGAGAGCGCTTTTTTCGATTTCAGATTTTTCTCCTCACCGGATGATATTTTAATACTTCTTTCCAAAACATCCTTCTTAAGCTTAGAAACTTTTTCTTTAAGCTCTTTAATCGTGCTTTTTCTAATATCGCTAAGTTCTCTTTTCTTCATCTAAGTCTATCCTCTTTTGCAATAATCATTGTTTTAAAAGGCATTTTGTCTCCCGCTTTGGAAATCGCGCTTTTTACAACTTCTTCATTAGGCCCTGTTACCTCATAAATTATCCTCCCAGGCTTAATCACGGCAACATAAGTATCAATATCGCCTTTTCCCTGACCCATTCTTTGTCCTGCTGGACGAGACGTTATGGGCTTATCAGGAAATACCCTAATCCACACCCTGCCTTTTCTTTTCAAAGTATTTGTTATTGCTCGCCTTCCCGCCTCGATCTGCTTAGACTTAAGCCATCCCCGTCCCATAGCCTTAAGGCCAAATTCACCAAAACTAAGACTACTTCCTCTTTGAGAAAGACCCTTTCTTCTTCCTCTAAAATCTTTTCTGTATTTTCTTCTTTTTGGTTGCAACATTTTATTTACTCCTTATCTTCGGATTTATAAATCCAGACCTTCACTCCAACATAACCTCTTTTCAAAAGTGCCGGAACTTGAGCATAATCAACATTCTTTCTCAAAGTTTGCGTAGGCATAGAACCCTCATAATATTTCTCGGATCGCGCTATTTCAGCCCCCCCTATCCTTCCGGAAAGTACAATCTTTACTCCCAAAGCTCCAGATTGCATAACCCGCTCTATGCTTTTGGCAACCACCCTCCTGTGGGGAAGCCTTCTTTCAAGCTCTGACGCTATTCTTCCGGCAACCAAATGAGCAGACAGCTCCGGATTCTTAATCTCTATAACCTGCAAATCTACCCTTAAATCTTTTGGATACTCTCCTCTAACATTTTTTATTATTTCAACTATTTTTTTCTTTAAATCTTCTATACCCGTTCCACCCCTTCCAATCACTACACCGGGTCTTGAAACAGAAAGAGAAATAGCTATACTTTTTGGCAACCTTTCAATATCAACTCTACTTATACCGGCAGTTTTGAGTCTTTCCATTAAAAATACGCGGATTTTAACATCCTCTATCAAATAGTCTTTAAATCGCTTATCATCCGAAAACCATCTTGATTTCCAATTAACAAATCTTCCTGTCCTAAAACCTACTGGGTTAACTTTTTGTCCCATTATTTTTCTCTCCTTTCAGAACCACTCTTATATGACTTGTCCTTTTTAAGATAGGATGCCATTGCCCTCTTGAAACAGCCCTGCCACGCTTAAGCGTCGGCCCCTCGTTTATCTCTATCTCTTTAAAAACCAAATCTTTCTCCTCAAGCCCCTTAACTTTAGCATTTGCAACCGCGCTTTTTATCGCCTTATATAAAGGCTTAGCTGCCCTCTTTCTCAAAAAAGGCAGCATCTCCAAAGCTTGTACGGGAGTCATCTCCCGTACAACATCCGCAACAAGTCTTATCTTCCTCGGTGCTATTCGAATAAATTTTTCTTTCGCAATGACTTCCATATTAAGTTTTCTCTATAATCCTCTTAACCACTTGACCATGTCCTCTAAAAGTTCTTGTTGGCGCAAATTCACCAAATCTATGGCCAACCATATCTTCTGACACAAAAACATCTATAAACACCCTGCCGTTATGGACCTTAAAGTATTTACCCACAAATTCAGGTGCTATCTGAGAACTTCGTGCCCAAGTTTTTATGGGGCTTGCTTTTTCACCCATTCCACTGGCAACCTTCTTTAATATTCTCTCATCTACATACGGTCCTTTTTTAATGCTTCTACTCATTTTTTAACTACCATGTTTCCCGGGCTTTCGCCTCTGAACAATCAATCTATCCGAATATTTTCCCTTTTTTCGCGTTCTTCCAACAGCAGGCTTACCGTAAGGAGTTTTGGGATATTTAAGACCAACTCCGCTTCTTCCTTCCCCTCCTCCATGCGGATGAGAACCAGGGTGCTGTGCAGTCCCCCTGACCGTAGGTCTAATACCACGCCTTCTTTTTATACCTGCTTTCGCGATTCTTATACTTCGGAAATCGGCATTACCAACTTGTCCAATAGTAGCATAACACAATGGATCAAATCTTCTTATCTCACTTGAAGGAAGCCGAACTAATACAAAATCTTTCTCCTTACCTTGAACTACAGCCGAAGAACCGGCACTCTTTACAATTTGAGCACCCTTACCAGGCCTTATTTCTATATTATGTATGCTCGTACCCACAGGTATCTTCGAAAGTGGCAACGCATTACCAACTTCAATAGGAGCCTCAGCAGATGAAATCACCCTCTGTCCTTTAATTAAACCAACCGGTGCAATTATATATCTTCTCTCCCCGTCCTTATAAAGAAGCAAGGCCACATTCGCATTCCTGTTTGGATCATATTCAACGCGTTCAACAGTAGCCCAAACATCTTTCTTATCACGTTTAAAATCTATTTTTCTCAAATACCTTTTATGTCTCCCGCCTTGATGTCTTACAGTAACTTTACCACGAGATCGCCCCGATTTTTTTGGTAAAATTTGAATCAACTTACTCATTTTTTCTTCTTCTCCTCCCCTGCAAAAAGGTCAATTTTGTCCTTACCCTTTAACACAACAACCGCTTTTTTTCTAGCGGGTTGGACCGTCTTTCTCCTTCTCCATATACTAGTTTTAACAACACTTTTATAATTCATTACCGAAACAGTCTTAACAGAAACTCCAAAAATCTCCCCAATAACTTTCTTTATCTTCGGCTTATTAAGACCGCGGGGAACCCAAAATGTATATTTGCCGTTCTTCGCATCAGCAATACTCTTTTCTGTTAAAACCGGCTTTATTTTTATCATTTCTTCTTTTCCTCCTTATTTACTGCCTTAAACACATCGACATCAAACAAAAGCAAACCGCCATAAAATACACTATATGCATTAAGACTTTCAAAAAACAAAACAGATAAATTATCAATATTTCTAAAAAATTTTGCTTTATCCTTATTTTTCATCGATAAAACTACGGTTGTTCTTGTCATTTTATCTCCCGCTATTCGTCGAACAAGCTCATACGTCTCCTTTGTCTTTTTAATCTTTGCTACTCCGTCAATAAGAAATATTTTTTTATCTTTCAGTTTCTTATTTAAAACAATTGAAAGAGCTTTTCTCTTCATCTTCAATGGCAGTTCAAGCTCTCTCTTAATACCTCTCGGGCCGTGCGCCTTACCACCGCCCACAAATATAGGGGCTGATTTTGCCCCATGTCTTGCTCTACCAGTCCCTTTCTGTCTATACCACTTGGATTTAGTCAGTAATACCTCACCTCTTGTTTTAACTTTAGACAAAGCTTTATAGGCCCTATTTATATAAATACGCATAGCTTGAGCAACTAAATAATCGTTTTCTTCCTTTTCGAATAAGTCCGAAGGGATCTCGCCTATTGACTTTGCTTTTACGCCAACAGTGTATTTATCAACTTTCGGCATTTTCCTCTCCTTTCTTGGGAACACCCCCACCCGATGAAATCTTTTTAATTATTAAAGGAGTCGTTTTTGAACCGGGAAGAGAACCTGATAAATAAACCTCTCTCTTTTCAGAATCAATTTTAATAACCCTCAGATTTTTAACGGTAACCCTATCCTGTCCCATTCTTCCGGCCATTTTCTTGCCCTTTCTCACACGACCCGGGTCTGTTCCCTGTCCGATAGATCCCGGCGCACGATGTCTGTCAGACTGCCCGTGAGTTTTAGGACCTCCCGCAAATCCCCATCTTTTTACTACTCCTGCAAAACCTTTTCCTTTAGATTTGCCTGTTACGGAAACCAAATCTCCCTCTGAAAGCACTTGATTTAACTCTATCTTGTCACCAACTTTAAATTCTGGCTCATCATCAACTCTTATCTCCACCAAAAAAGAAGGCGCTTTCTTGCCTTGAAAAACGCCTTTTAAGTGCCCTTTCATTGGTTTTGTAATATTTTTTACCTTCTTTTCACCAAAACCAAGCTGAACACCCCAATAACCATCCCGCTTTAAGTTTTTTATCTGCGTAACCACACAAGGTCCTGCTTTCACCACAGTCACGGGAACTCTAGCATTCTCAACAAATACCTGTAACATTTTTGTTTTTTGTCCCAAAATAGTATTTAACATGCTTTTTACATTAAAAAAAGCGCCAGAGGCGCCCAATCTCGGCTCTCCGACCAGTTTCTAGAGGTCTATATCAATACCACCTCCATGTGAGGCTGATTATATCAAATAGCCGTTAATCAAGCAAGAAGAGCTAAAAACTCCCGATTACCAGCGCGTCCTCCAGTAATCGGAGATTCAATAATCTTAGAAACACAAATTCCAAGCATTTCAACTTTGAGTTTTACAACAGAAAGCACTTGGTCAACGCTCTCATCAGAAAGCCTACCTTTACGAATCAAGCTGGGATTAGCTTCATAATAAGGTTTAATCAAAGTTATAATCAACCCATTCTTTTTCAAATTCTTTAGAGCATTTGGAATAATTTTTTCTTGCCTAGTCCAACCGGTATCAATCACAATTATATCTACTTTTTCAGGTAAAATTACGTGCATTGCATTAGTCCTCTCCTTCACAACAACTCGCGGATCATTTCTAAGCTTCCAGTGAAGCTCACCATAAGAAGTATCAACCGCATATACTCGTAAAACGCCATTTTGCAAAAGGCAATCTGTAAACCCACCAGTCGAAGCACCAAAATCAGCAGCTATTAAACCATCAGGATTGATATTAAAAGCTTCCAAAGCCGCTTGAAGCTTTTCTCCACCTCTTGAGACAAAACTCCTCATTACATCTTAATCTCAACGGAAACTCCCGCTGGAAGATCTAAATTAGACAAAGAATCGATAGTTCTTTCTGTAGGTTCAAGAATATCAATAAGCCTTTTATGAACCAAAATTTCAAAATGCTCCTGTGCGTCTTTATGCTTAAATGGAGATTCAAGAACAGGTATAATAGTTCTTTTTGTAGGAAGCGGCGTAGGGCCTGCTATCTTTGCCCCACTTGCCATGGCCGTATCCAATATCCTAGAAGCAGCTTCATCAATTAATCGATGATCATAACTCTTAAGTTTCACCCTAATACGTCCTATAGCCATTTTAATTAAAGTGCGAAGATTTTATTTTATTATTTTGGTGATTACTCCTGCACCAACCGTCTTTCCACCCTCACGAACCGCAAATCTTAGCCCCTCCTCCATTGCAACCGGAGTAATAAGCTTAACCTTCATTTTAGCGTTATCACCCGGCATAACCATCTCAATTCCTTCAGGGAGGTTAACTTCACCAGTAACGTCTGCCGTTCTCACAAAGAATTGTGGCTTATATCCAGTAAAGAATGGTGTATGCCTTCCCCCCTCATCTTTGGATAAAATATAAACTTCCGCCTCAAACTCGGTATGAGGAGTTACAGATCCAGGTTTTGCAATTACCTGACCTCTCTCAATCTGATCTTTCTCAATTCCTCTTAGTAAAACCCCTACATTGTCTCCCGCTTGGGTTTCATCCAAAGTTTTCCTAAACATCTCAAGTCCAGTAACGACAGTCTTTTGAGTATCCCTTATACCGACAATCTCAACTTCCTCATTAACCGTAAGTTTTCCTCTTTCAACACGCCCCGTAGCTACTGTTCCTCGTCCTTTAATAGAAAATACGTCTTCAACATGCATCAAAAAAGGCTTATCAACCTCTCTCTTGGGTTCGGGAATATACTCATCAACTACCTTCATAAGCTCTAAAATTTGCTTTTCAGCCTCGGGGTCACCCTCATAAGCTTTTAGCGCAGATCCGCGAATAACAGGAACTTCATCACCTGGATATTCGTATTTCTTAAGAAGCTCCCGTACGTCATCTTCAACTAAATCAATAATCTCAGGGTCATCAACAGTATCAACCTTGTTTAGAAACACAATCAAAGCAGGAACATTAACTTGTCTTGCCAGAATAACATGCTCCTTCGTTTGAGGCATGGGTCCATCCGCAGCAGATATAACCAAAATAGCTCCATCCATCTGAGCCGCACCCGTAATCATGTTTTTAATATAATCGGCGTGACCAGGAGCATCGATATGAGCATAATGTCTCTTTTCCGTTTCGTATTCAATATGAGATATATTTATTGTTACTCCTCTTTCTCTCTCCTCAGGAGCGTTATCAATATCTTCAAACTTAAAAGGCTTTGTATTATTACCGGGCTGTTTTGAAAGAACATTAGTAATTGCAGCAGTTAAAGTAGTTTTACCGTGGTCAACATGACCTATAGTACCAACATTTACATGCGGTTTGTTTCTTTCAAACTTTTGTTTTGTATCTGATGCCATGATAGTTAATTTATTATATCTTTCAAACTTTTTCAAGCCCTAATTTTAGGCGAAAAATAACTTCCGCTTTTTGCGGAAATTAAGGGTATTATTACAATACCACCAAGCTTTGTCAAGAGACAGATCCCCTGCCGGACTGGGAAACAATATTTTCAGAAATATTTGCCGGCACTTCTTCATAATGGCTTGGTTCAATATAAGCACTCGCCCTTCCTTGCGATAGCGACCTAAGTCTTGTTGCGTAACCCGAAAGCTCAGCCAAAGGAGCCATTGCATTTATTACAGACAAACCCGCTCTTTCTTCAGTACCCTGTATTTGAGCTCTCCTACTCGAAAGATCTCCAATCACATCTCCCATAAATTCATCCGGTGTAGTAACTTCAACCTTAACAATAGGCTCCAAAAGCACTAAGTCCGCCTTTTTCGCAGCCTCCTCAAGTGCTAAAGATCCAGCAATCTTAAAGGCAATCTCGGAAGAATCTACCTCATGGAAACTTCCGTCGTAAACAGCAACCTTCAAATCAACCACAGGATATCCCGCAAGTATACCTGACTCAAGCTTCTCCTTAACACCTTTTTCAATAGCAGGTATAAATTCGGAAGGAATTGCGCCACCCTTTATCTCAGACACAAAAACTACCCCCTCGCCCCTTCCCAAAGGCTCAATTCTAAGAAAACAATGACCATATTGTCCACGCCCGCCCGTCTGCCTTATATATTTACCCTCACCAGTCGCAACTCTCTTAACAGTCTCTTTATAAGCAACCTGTGGAGCTCCTGTCTTTGCATCAACATTAAATTCTCTTTTCATTCTATCAACAAGAATTTCAAGCTGAAGCTCGCCCATCCCGGATATAATCGTTTGACCGGTTTCATGGTTTGTTTTTATCCTAAAAGTAGGATCTTCATCCGAAAGCTTATTTAAAGCAAGACTCATTCTCTCTTGATCGGCCTTTGTCGCAGGTTCAATCGCAAGGGATATAACAGGATCCGGAAAAGAAATCGACTCAAGCACTATTGGGTTGCGCGGATCACATATCGTGTCTCCCGTTGTTAAATCACGGCTTCCCACCACAGCCACAATCTCTCCACAATAAGCTTCGTCAATAAGCTCTCTTTGATCAGCATGCATAAGCACAAGCTTTCCTATTCTTTCAGTTGTTTGTTTACTCGAGTTATAAACCGATTCTCCTGCCTTAAGCTTACCTGAATAAACTCTTACATATACAAGCCTCCCCACATGCGGATCAGTAACTACCTTAAAAGCAAGAGCAGAAAGCGGTGTTTCCAAATTTTTCTCCCGAGTTTCCTCTTTTCCTGTTTTAGGATTTACACCAGCAACGGGTGGAAGATCAATAGGAGAGGGTAAATATTCAACTACGCTATCAAGAAGCGTTCTTACAGTCACAGTTCTATTATCCCCCCCAAGAATTGGGAAAAATTTACCCATAATCACTCCCGCACGTATGGCTTTTTTTATATCTTTAGGCTCCAGCTCCTGACCTTCAAGATATTTCTCAAGCACACCATCATCATACTCTGCAACCGCCTCAATAAGTTCATCTCTATAAGATTTGGCCTTTTCCTTCAAATCAGCAGGAATTTCTTCCTCAGTAAGCTTATTGTCATCCACACCCTTATATGTGTAAGCCTTCATGTTTATAACATCAACTACACCTCGTAAATCATGCTCAATACCGACAGGCATCTGTATAGGAAGCGCATTTGCACCAAGCCTGGTTCTTATAGATTTAATACTTCCTTCAAAATCAGCACCTATTAAATTAAGCTTGTTTAAAATACAAATTCTAGGCACTTGATACCTATCGGCCTGTCTCCAAACGGTCTCTGATTGCGATTCAACTCCGGTTCTACCGTCAAAAACCATTACCGCCCCATCCAACACCCTCAAAGACCTTTCAACCTCGGCAGTAAAATCAATATGTCCCGGAGTATCTATAATATTAACGCGATAATGTCCATTCTCTACAGAAGAATCGGATTGAAGATCCCAAAAAGTTGTTATTGCAGCGCTCACAATAGTAATCCCTCGCTCCCTTTCCTGCTCCATCCAATCAGTTACCGTAGTCCCCTCATCTACCGAACCGTGCTTATAAGTTTTTCCTGTTTCAAAAAGAATTCTCTCTGTAGTCGTGGTCTTTCCTGCATCAATATGCGCAATAATTCCAATATTTCTAATTCTTTCTAAAGGAACCTCACGATTTTCAGTTACAATAGACGCAAGAGAAGCCTTTTTCTTAGTTTGTTGTACAGCCATAAAAATTTACCACCTAAAATGCGAGAAAGCCTTATTCGCTTCAGCAATCCTTTCTACCTCCTGCTTCTTTTTGATAGCAACACCCTCACCTTTTGAGGCTTCAACAAGCTCGGTTGCGAGCTTTTCTGCATAAGTATGAAACTCACTATTCGGCCTGCTTCTTGCAGCAGCAATTAACCAACGTATAGCAAGCGAATCCTGACGACTACCCCTCACAGGCATAGGTACCTGATAAGCAGCGCCTCCTACTCTTCTCGGACGCACCTCCATAGTAGGCCTCATATTCTCAAGCGCCCTTTTGAATACTTCCAAAGGATCCTCTTTGGTCTGCTCCTTTATAATCTCAAAAGCTCTATAAACTTGTTTTTGAGAAACAGACTTTTTTCCGTCCTTCATCGATCTATTAATAAGCTTCGCCACCATAAAATCATTGTATAAAGGATCAAGTTCAACTCTTTTTTGTTTTATATAACCTCGTCTAGGCATAATATTTCTTTACTCCTCTCCTCCTTCAGCACTAGAGCTCACCCCACCTGTTGCTATTCCCTGCTT
Organism: Candidatus Woesebacteria bacterium; assembly: GCA_013374835.1. GTDB lineage: Bacteria > Patescibacteriota > Microgenomatia > UBA8517 > UBA8517 > UBA1430. The sequence goes on along the minus strand of CP055307.1, from coordinate 331,689 downwards.
TTTAGTACCATATCTTGATCTGGAAGTTTTTCTTCCTACCACTCCTCTTGCATCATATTTACCTCTAACAACCTGATACCTTACTCCCGGCAAGTCCTTAACGCGTCCCGATCTAACCAAAACAATCGAGTGCTCCGATATCTCATGTCCCTCACCCGGAATATATGCTGTTACCTCCTGTTTATTCGAAAGCCTTACACGAGCAACTTTACGCAAAGCGGAGTTTGGCTTTCTTGGCGTCATTGTCCTTACAGACAAAACAACACCCCGCTTAAATGGCGAAGAATAAACCTTATAAATTCTATCCTTCGCGTTAAACCACTTCTTCAAGGCTACACTTCTGGCCTTTTTAATTTGTTTTTTTCTGGGTTTTCGTACTAATTGAGAAACTGTTGGCATATCAATAAAAATTTAAAGCATCACCCTATCAGGCGAAACAGGTATAAGCCTACCAATAATTACATTTTCTTTCAAGCCAATAAGCTTATCAGTTCTACCCATTAATGCCGAATCAGAAAGTACATCTGTCGTTTGCTGAAAACTTGCTGCAGAAAGCCAGCTCTCTGTATACATCGCCCTTCTGGTAATCCCAAGAATTATCTGCGAAGCAGTAGCAGCCTCTCCTCCTGCCGCCAAAACTCTCTCGTTTTCCTCTTCAAATTTTGCCTTCTCAATTTGTTCACCGGGAAGAAGATCAGTATCTCCCGCAGTAATTATCTTAACCTCATCACTCATTTTTCTAACTATCACCTCAAAATGTCTGTCGTTAATTGGTATTCCCTGTGATTCATAAACAGTTTGAAGCTCTGTTACTAAATATTCCTGTGCCGCCTTGAGCCCTTTAATTAACAAAATTTCCTTAATATCAAGGTATCCACTTGAAAGCTGAGCTCCCACTTCCACACTCTCTCCGTCCTCTACCATTAACTTCTGGGTCTTAGGAACAAAATACGCTCTCTCTTCAGGTGGCTTTGTACCGGAATTCCTAATAATCACATTCCACCCGACTTCTGTCTCCTCAATCTTAACTTTCCCAGAAATTTCAGCCAAAGAAGATTGAATCTTAGGACTTCTCGATTCAAAAAGCTCTTCAACTCTAGGCAAACCTTGTGTAACGTCAACTCCCACTACACCACCGCTATGTTTAGTTCTCATAGTAAGCTGTGTACCAGGCTCACCGATAGATTGAGCCGCCAGAACTCCCACTGGAGTACCAATATCAACAAGCTTCTTGGTAGACAAATCCCATCCGTAACATTTTCTACAAACTCCATATCTTGTATTACAAGTCAATGGAGAATGAATAGAAACCTGTGAAATACCAGCCTTTTCAATATCCGAAAGCTTTGTTTCCTCAATAATTTCACCCTTTGCAACTATAACTTTACCTTTTGCATCCTTTATATCATTAGCAGCCACTCTTCCAACGATCCTTCTCAAAAACATCTTTGGTCTAGAAGATCTTGTGACCAAAAGTCCCTCTTCAACACCACAATCTTCCTCCCTTACAATAACATCGTGGGCAACATCTACAAGCCGGCGGGTAAGATATCCTGCATCAGCAGTCTTAAGAGCAGTATCAGTCAGCCCTTTTCTCGCTCCACGACTTCCGTTTACATACTCATACACAGAAAGTCCCTCTCTAAAATTAGACTTAACAGGAAGCTCAACCACCTTTCCCAAAGGATCTACAACAAGACCGATCATTCCGGAAAGCTGTTTAATCTGGTCCCTAGAAGTTCTGCCCACTTTAGCGTCAATCACCATTCTAATAGATCCAATAGGATCAAGAAGATCCCAAGTTTTATCGACTATCTCCTCTGTAGTCTCAATCCAAATATCCTTTGTCAACCTCTTTTTCTCCTCAAGGGTTATAAGTCCCTGAGCAAAATTGTTCTCCACGTCTGAAACTCGCTTATTTGCCCTTTCAATAATTTTGTCCTTTTCTGGATGGACTATCGCATCAGTAACTCCAAAAGAAAGTCCAGATACTGTCCCTCCCATAAAACCAAGGTCTTTAATATCATCGATCATTCTAACAAGCTCCTCGTGAGTCACCTTACTAAAGGCATCATCAATAATTTTTTTAATAACGTCTGAACTTACATTTTCATTAATATAATCAAATTGAGGCGGTAATATCTCGTTAAACAAAATTCTTCCGGGCGTAGTTTCAATAATCTTTCCGTTATATCTTACTGATATCTTCTGTCTAAGATTAATTTTCGAAAGCCCATAAGCTAAAATCACCTCGTTGAAATCAGAAAAAATAACATCAGATTTTGCAATTCGCTCATCAATAATGGTCAAGAAATAAAGCCCAAGAGCTATTTCTTTTGAAGCAGGAGCAGCCATCGGGGATCCGTCCGCAGGCCTTAATAGATTCTTGTCCGACATCATAAGCTCAATAGATTCTCGTATGGCATTCGTAGATAACGGCAGATGAACTGCCATTTGATCACCATCAAAATCAGCATTGTAACCCTTACAGACCGCTGGATGCAGACGTATCGCGTTACCCTCAATAAGAACCGGATAAAAAGATTGAAAACCAAGCTTATGAAGAGTCGGTGCCCTATTCAAAAGAACAGGATGATTTTTCGTTATTTCCTCAAGAATATCAAAAACTTCGGAAGGTCTTCTCTCAAGCATATTTTTTGCACTTTTCACATTAGGAGCCATGCCTCTTGAAATCATTTCACGAAGAACAAAAGGCTTAGCTATCTCCAAAGCCATCTCTTTTGGGATACCGCACTGATTTAGTTTAAGCTCAGGACCCACGACAATCACGCTTCTGCCGGAATAATCAACGCGCTTACCCAAAAGATTTTGTCGAAATCTTCCTTGCTTACCGCGAAGCATATCAGATAAAGATCTCAAAGGTTGCCTTCCCCTACCTCTTCTGGTTGCTTTTCTCTGTGACGCGTCAATCAAAGAATCTACAGATTCCTGAAGCATCCTCTTTTCATTTCTCAAAATAATCTCGGGCGCTCCAAGAGAAATAAGGTGCTTAAGTCTATTGTTCCTATTAATCACCCTTCTGTAAAGATCATTCAAATCACTCGTCGCAAATCTCCCACCTGAAAGCTGAACCATGGGCCTCAAATCGGGAGGTAAAACAGGAAGAACCTTAAGAACCATCCAAGACGGATCTATCTTTGCATCCCTCATCCCGTCAATTATCTTAAGCCGTTTCGTTAATTTCACATATCTTGGGCCCTTGCCCTTAATTTCTTTGAGCTCTTTTCTTATTTCCTTTGAAAGTTCCTCAAGATTAATGCTTTTAAGCACTTCAAGTACAGCCTCCGCACCCATCTTTACCTCAACAAAATCGGCAACGCCATACCCATAAAGCTTGTCATATTCATCCTCGGTTAAAAAACCATACTTTTTAATATCTTTAATTAACTGCTTAATCTTCTGAAAAAGATCATCTGTCTTTTCAATCGAGCTTTTTTCTTCTTCGGTAATCGAAGTTATCTTCTTTCGCAACCCAAGATCCACCTCGCTCAAAGCCAAAGCCAGCTGGTCCTTGTCTTTAACTCTGGACTTAACACGCTCTTTTCGCTCTTTTGCATCTGTTTCTACGATCTGCTTTTGATCTCGGTATATCTCTTTTATCTCCTTTATTTTCTCAACATGAATATTTTCAATATTCTTAAGCGCTTCCTTTCTCAATTCTTCATCAACACTCATAACCATATACCTAGCAAAATAAACAACCTGCTCAACCGCCCGAGGCGGAAGCCCAAGAAGAAGTGAAACTTTCGACGGTGCACCTTTAAAGTACCAAACATGGACAACTGGTGCCGCAAGTTCAATATGGCCCATTCTTTCTCTTCTAACCCTAGACTCTGTTACTTCAACACCGCACTTATCGCACACAACACCTTTATATCTAATCCTTTTATATTTGCCGCAATAACACTCATAATCCTTTGTAGGACCAAATATTCTTTCGTCAAAAAGACCGTCCTTTTCAGGCTTTAACGTTCTATAGTTAATAGTCTCGGGTTTTATAACTTCACCCTTGGACCAAGCTCTTATTTCCTCAGGTGAAGCAAGTTTAATCTGTAAAGAAGTAATATCATCCAAACTCTTAAGTACAGCCAAAGGATCCATTTTTTGGTCACTTTTTATCTCCATACTTTCCGATTCACGACCGTTTTCCTCTTCACCTTCATCTTTTATTGCAACTCTTCCTTCAATATTTACAGATAATCCAAGAGAGTTTAGCTCCCTAATCAATACCTTAAAACTTTCAGGAACCCGTGCCTCAGGAATAGGCTCGCCCTTCACTATCGCACCAAAAGCCTGGGCGCGCCCAATAATATCATCAGACTTAATTGTCAGCATCTCTTGCAATGTATAAGCTGCCCTATGAGCTTCAAGCGCCCATACCTCCATCTCTCCAAGTCTTTGTCCGCCCATTTGTGCCTTTCCGCCTAAGGGCTGTTGTGTAACTAACGAATAAGGCCCAGTCGAACGAGCATGGGTTTTATCCTCAATCATATGCTTAAGTTTAAGGATATAACCCACACCAACCACTGTATTCTCCTCAAAAGCTTCACCCGTCCTACCATCAAAAAGCTTTGCTTTACCGTCAACCGGAAGCCCCGCTGATTTAAGCTCCTTTGTAATTACATCCTCAGATATACGATCAAAAACAGGAATTGCACCTTTCTCGCCCTTTTTACTCAAAGCCCATCCAAGATGAACTTCAAGAAGCTGTCCCAAATTCATACGAGCCAACACAGATAATGGAGAAATAATTATGTCAACCGGAGTTCCGTCTTCCAAATATGGCATATCCTCCTCAGGAAGAATACGTGCAATCACACCTTTATTTCCATGCCTACCGGCTAATTTATCTCCAACCATCACCTTTCTAAGCTGCGCAACTTTTACGATCACGCTTTTTATCACTCCTGGACCCAACTCGTCACCCTTATCTTTATCTAAAATATTCACATCAACAACTATACCACCTTCTCCGTGTGGAACTCTCAAAGAAGTATCCCTAACTTCACGAGCCTTTTCTCCAAAAATAGCTCTTAGAAGCCTCTCTTCCGAGGTTAATTCCGTTTCGCCTTTAGGTGCAATTTTTCCAACCAGAATATCATTCGGCCCCACTTCAGCACCTATCACAACAATCCCGTCCTCGGCAAGATTAGCGAGCTCCTGCTCGGCAACGTTTGGAATATCCCGAGTCAACTCCTCAGGACCCAATTTAGTTTCTACAACATCTGCTTGATATTCCTTAATATGAACCGATGTCAAAAGATCATCCTCTACAAGTCTGCTGGAAACCAAAATTGCATCCTCAAATCCATATCCTTCAAAACTTGCATAAGCTATAACCAAATTCTGCCCCAAAGCAAGCTCTCCTAATTCACAAGAAGGTCCGTCTGCTAAAAGATCTCCTTTTTTAACCTTAGCTCCAACATTTACTACTGCCTTCTGATTATAAGACGTTGACTGCGAAGTCCTCTTAAACTTAGTCAAAAAATAAGTTATCTTTTTACCACCGTCGCTTATCTCAATATTAGCTCCATAATTTCCATTACTCTCAATTTTCTTTTCAAGCTCCACATCAATCCGCTCGGCATCAACATACGTTACTGTTCCAGGATAAAAAGCTCTTATTACTCTACCCATCGCTCCAGCCACAATCTCCTCCATACCTGTGCCAATAACTGGCGAAGAAGGTTTGATCAAAGGAACAGCCTGACACTGCATATTGCTACCCATAAGAGCTCTATTCCCATGGTCATTTGGCAAAAATGGAATTAAGGCCGCAGAAACGCCAAACACCTGCCTGGGAGTCAAATCAATTAAATCAACCAAACTAGACGGTCCCTCCATAAAAGCTCCTTTATATCTATAAGCAAGTCTTTTTTCTTGGATAAATCCGCGCTTATCAAGCGTCACATCCGAGTGTGTAATATGATAATTCTCTTCATCATCGGCCGTTAAATAAACCGTCTCATCAGTTACCCTTACCTCTGTTTTTCCTTTTACCTTTACCTTTTCTACTTTTCTATAAGGAGATTCAATAAAACCATACTCATTTATATGAGCATATAAAGCAAGATAAGTAACAAGTCCAATATTCGGACCCTCAGGACTTCTTACAGGATCAATCCTTCCATACTGGGAAGAATTAATATCACGTATTGAAAACGAAGCCCTTTCTCGATTTATACCTCCAGGACCCAAAACCGTTACGCGCCTTAGATTATCAATCTCGCTTAAAGGGTTTGTATCATCAAGTATTGTCGAAAGCTGATTTGACCTAAAAAACTCGTTAATTGAAGCAATCAAAGGCCTTGCATTAATAAGATTCTGAGGCTGAGGTTTATCATCTGGTGAGATAAGGCTCATCTTCTCCTTAACGGATCTTTCGAGTCTCAAAAGCCCCACCCTAAATGCATGAGTAGCTACAAGCTCACCGACTCTTCTTAATCTTCTATTCGCAAGATGATCAATATCGTCAATTTCACCCACACCGTTTTGAAGACCAATCAGATAAGATATCGTGTTTACAAAGTCCTCCTTTATCAAAACCCAATTTTGTTCATCGTTCGGAACATCCTGCCCAAGCTTCTTGTTTATCTTATATCTCCCCACACGACCCAAGTCATACCTTCTGTGATCAAAAAACAAACTATTAAACAAACCCTCGGCATTTTCCAAGACAGCCGGCTCCCCTGGCCTTAACTTCCTATAAATTTCCAAAAGCGCTTCTTCACGAGTCGAAGATAAATCTTTTGCCAAAGTTGTTTTTATATACTGATGTTCTTTGTCTGTATCTACATCCGTAAATAAATTCAAAATATCCTTATTATTTTCATAACCAAGTGCACGAAGAATTGTAGCCGCATTTATTTTTCTTCTTTTATCAATTCTTGCCCATATAACATCGTTTTTATTTATTTCAAACTCAAGCCAACTGCCACGAAGAGGCCTTACTTCAGCCATATAAAGCATCCGCCCGGAAGTTGTATCCTGTTCTCCCGAAAAATAAACACCGGATGATCTTACAAGCTGATTAATGACGGCTCTTTCTATACCGTTTATAATAAACGTCCCGGAAGCCGTCATTTGGGGAAGATTGCCCAAAAACACCTCTTGGTCAATTCTCTCACCGGTATTTTTATTAATCAGACTTGTCTGAATCTTAAACGGAGCCGAATATGTTAAACCTTTTTCAATAGCACTCTTTGGATTAATTTCAGGCTCCTCAAGAGTATGCTCGCCCAAAACAAGCTGCCAATTCTTGCCGGTAAAATCATCAATAGGACTTATCTGAGAAATTTCAGAAGCAATTCCCTCCGACAAAAACCACTGCCAACTTTCTCTCTGAATAAGAGATAAATCAAGCTCTGGCAGGTTTTTCTCCTCTTTACCAAAATTACGCCGCTTATTGTTATCCGCCATGAGGTATATAAATTCCTTTTTTGGGAGTAAATAAAATGCCCGCTGTCGCGAGCCAATTTAGCCTACTCCAGTACGCCTAGTCTGAATTATACTAAAGACAAATTACATGTCAAGTATAAACTATAAGTTACCATCAACGTAAATATTTGTCTACATTGTCATTATGCTCTTTAAGCGTCTTTGCAAAATGTATATTTCCCTCTAAATCATGAACATAAAACCAATACTCATTATCTCTATAATTTAAAACCGCCTCCAAAGAAGAAAGACCGGGATTCGCAATCGGAGAAGGAGGAAGCCCTACATATTTATAAGTATTGTAAATCGACAAAGAATCCAAATCTTCTTTGGTTAATGGCCTTGGCCACCAATCACAATCTTCTAATTCCCGCCCGCTACAACGTTCGCTGGCAACGGCATATTGAACGGTCGCATCAGCATCCAAAGTCCAGCCGGATTCAATCCTTTTCATATAAACACCAGCAACATCCTCCCGTTCGTCAGAATTCCGGGTCTCTCTTTCGATAATAGAAGCCAGAATAACAACTTCATCTAAACTAAGCTCCGTTGGACGCGTACCTATGTCAAACTTTTTGTCAAAAGTATTTCTTAAAACTTCGACCACTTGAAAAGCCTGAACATCACCGGGAAAAAGATAAGTATCAGGAAACAAATATCCCTCCATTCCGGCAGAAGCCTCCAAAAAGCTCTCAACAAACTCTTCTGCGCGCTCTCCCTTAATACCCAAAGATTTGATAAACAGCATTGGGTACTGTTCACGCCTCAATCCTTCGGGAATAGTTACCCAAAACTCACTTGGCCCAGATAAAAGTTCGTTTACAAGCCTAAAAAGAGAGAGATTATTCTTCAAATCAAACTCACCTGGGGGTATACTTTTTGACAAACCTTTAAACTGTACATAAATTTTAAACGCCAATTTACTCTTAATTAAGCCCTGATCATAAAGATCTTCGGCTATTTCTTTAGCAGAAGAACCCTTAACAATAATAAATCGTTTTTCAATAGGTTCTACACTCGGTGCTTCTGTAGCATTTGTCCACCAAAACACCAAACCACTAACAAATAAAACAAAAAATAAAATAACTATTATTAATAATTTAAGAAACTTCATCAAGAAGCGCCCTGCGATATGTTTTCTTTTTTTCATCAAAAATAAAAATCCTGCCGCATTTTTTGCAAGTAACCTTTTTGTATCCCTTTTTAAAATTTTCCAGCTTTCCCTTACTAAGCTCACGCCCGCATCCTACACACTTTCCTTGACTCAAAAGCCAAGCTTGAATTGGAGCAATTACGCTTTTAATCATAAATTATCTAATTATAATCAAAAAACCTCTCCAAAATCAATGAGGCAGAATATGCATCCAAAAAATTTCTCCTTTTTTTCCTACTCTTACCGGCTTTAATAGCCTTATCTAAAGCCTCAACACTACTTAAAGTCTCATCAACAAGATGAACTTTTTTGCCACTTTTACGCTTTAGTAAATTAGCAAACTCCCTCTGTTTTCCACCCATCTCACCCTCGGATACACCCACCACAATCTCATCAATTTTCTTTTCTTTTATAATACCTATTATCTTTGTGATAAGTTCTAAATCATCTTTATGCTCCAACACGCAATAAGGCTCTCCAAATTTCCCAAAAGACAAAGCCACACCCGTTCTTTTCTCACCATAATCAATACCCAAATAATTTCTCATCATATCCTCTCGCCAAAAGGAACAACTCTTGCACGCACAATTAATCTTTTGGGACGAAGCGGATGCCCAGGCGGCACACAGGTTACAAGCGTTAAAAACGAATCACTTGTATTCTGCTCAAGTATCTGAATGTCAGTAGGCAGCACCTCAAACGAACTTTCCACTTTATATTCATAAGTAATCCCGTCATGTTCAATAAAAATAGAATCATTCTTCTTAATAGTAGGTAAGGTTGAAAATATTGTAAGATAATCCTCGGGATTAAAAAATTGGGGAAGCACAGAATGCCCAAATACCACAGCATTACCACGCCTACCTGGATAAGCAGTGCCTGGATACTGTATCAACGACTTAGATAAATCCTCCCCGCCTATAGAAACAGTTGCATTCTTTATATCCAATGAAGGTATTGATAAAGTATAATATTTAGCACTTGCTTCATCAAAATTCGTTTCTTTCAAGGGCAACCAGTTGCTTGCTTTTGTAAAATCGACATCTTGCTTACCAGCCCCATAAACCTGTCCTTCAGGAACCGGAGATAAATAAGTAGGATATTTTAAACTACTTACTATCTCATAAGAAAAAATAGGATATAAAACATAAAAAAGCAAGCCAATCCCAGATAAAAAAGACACTATTCCCAAAAACTTTATTGACTTTTTCTTCATCTTTAAACATTTCTATCAGCTATTGTCTCTATATTTATATTCTTATGCATCCTTGGGATAACTCCAAAAATCCAAGGAAATTTGTACTTCACACTAATCTCGGAACGCGTAAACCCAGGTATCGTCTCTAAATACTCATTAACTCTATCAAAACTTTTACCAGCTATATTCTTCTTTATTTCATCAGGTTCAACTCGCGGAAGAAGATTTGCTTTAATAGTAACATCAAAATCCCAATAAGAAGACCCAGAGCCTTGAAAAGAATAACTTATATTAAGCTGTTCCTCTTTCAAAGTATATCCTTCAGGCACTTGCGACTCAAGCCGTCTTTTTGAGAGCTCATTCATAGCGCTCTTTGAAATTACCAGTCCTTCAAGTTTCAAAGTCATCAATAACTCCACGCTTCCACTCTCCTCTCCCACCTTGTGACTATACTCCTCTGACACAATTTCGTACTCAAAAGCCCCATCTTCTTCAATAAAAATCTTATCTTTCCCTATCTGTCCACTAATTTTATCCATACCCTGTTTTTTAAGCTCATCTATAAGATCCTCTTTCAACTTATCAATATCGTCTTGTGATACCGCCACAATGTCTTTACTCGAGCCACCGCTGAAATCTTCTTTTGCCACAGCATCAACTTCGCTTTTGGGATAATTGCCAACCGAAAAAGATTCATCTTTTGCAAGATTGTATTCTGCACCAATATCTTCTGCAGTAACATTTACATCCTCAGTCCCGGGCGACGAGGGGCTCTCGGCAGCAGAAACCGACGTCGATTCATCTAAACTAAATTTTAATTCTCCAGGGCCAATCAAAACAGTCCCCTCAGAAAGCTTGATAGTGGATGAGGTTCCATTTCTAACTTTTACAACACCCTTTGCCTTATCGCCAACCGTCTTAGTCCCGCTTGCATTTTTTGTCTTTTTTCCACTAACCTCAACAATTACAGTCTCTGCAGGCAACAAAAACTTATCATAATTAGCCTGAGCCAAACCTTTCTCAAAAGTAACGCCGACACTCTCTGAAAGAAGCTTTGGAGAAACAAAAATAACAACACTAGCCTTCGGCAAAAACCACCAAGCCGTAAAAAATCCTATAAGACTCAAAACCAATACAATAAATAAAATCCTACCCAAACCTTCAAAAGGCAGCACCTTCCTAGGAAAACTTCGGAATCTTAAAACAGGTTTTTTAAACCTCAGCAAATGGTTAAAACCTGCAACTCTTTTTAAAAAACCATTTTTCTTTTCAGACATATACTCCTGCTCCACACCCGCTTCTTCAGACTCGGCAGTTATTTTTTCTATTTTCGATACATCACCACCAAAAACAAATCCTACATCCCGTGGATCAACTGAGTTTATTTGAGAAAAATTCATCTCTTTACTGTCTTCCACATCCTCATCGACTTGTAAATTCTCTTTCTCTTCATTTTCCGCTTTCACAAGGCCTTCTATCTCTCCGAATTCAGATGCTCCAGCAAGACAAACCGCTGTTAATTTTTTCTCTGGAGAAAATATCTCAATCTTAGGAGTATGTAAAAATTTCACTTTACCCTCACTCTTTTCAAACCAATCTACATCAATAATGTGCTGCCTTGCTTCCTCAAGCTCGGCTTCTTTTCCATTGTAAATAATTATTCTTGAAGGAAAATTCTCGCCTGTATAAAACCTTGCAAGCCCCTCGATAACATCATCTGCAAAAGAAACGCTTCTTCCGATATTTACAGTACCTGCAATATTTCCAAGCTTAAACAAAGTTACATCAAGCATTTCCTTGCCATAACCAATTACAATCCCAGAAAAAGGTGTTCCCTCATCAAGCTTAATCGCATGAGAAATTGCCTCCGGTAAAACCACAAAACCCGATGGCTCCAAAGAAAGTTTCGAACATACCTCTTTTATCTTCTCCAAATACTCTTTTTTAATCTGCCCATCAGAAACCCAAAAAGGAGCCACACCAAAAACGGTCTTACTTGGCTCAATCAATTCTTCTGGATAATTCTGTGAAGCGGACGAAAGCGCTGAATTACATGCCTCAATAAGCTCGGTATCATCACCCCAGGCAACAGAAGAACTAATAATCATTACTTTTGCCCGCCTTTCTTCAATTGTCCAAATTGCAGCTTGAATCCACCCTGGTTCAATTGCAAGCGACCAATAATATTCTTGTTTTTTGCTATCCATGAAGTAATTTATTCAATAATAGCATATATCCTTCGTACTCCGTGAGAAACGGATTTTTCCTTAATAATTTTAACACGTCCGTCGATCTCCGAAAGCCTTTTAACATGAGGACCACCACAAACCTCCTTTGAAAACACTTCTCCGCTTTTTTCATCTTCGATAAAATAAACCTTTACTAATTCACCATATTTATGCTTAAAAAAAGCCAAAGCACCCTGCTTTTGTGCCTTTTCAATAGGCATTAATTTACACGTTACTACAAGATTTTTATCAATCTGTTTATTAACCATTGCCTCAATTTTTTTTATCTGCTCACGGCTCAAGGAAGTCGGATAAGTAAAATCAAATCTCAACCGGCTCGAATTAATATTACTGCCTTTCTGAACTACTTCCTTCCCTAAAACCCTCCTTAAGGACTCATGTAATAAATGAGTAGCCGTATGAAGCTTTAAGCTCTCCACTTTTGAATCTGCCAGCCCCCCCTTAAAAACTCCGGCACTCAAAGTTTTACTTTTCTCTTTATGTTCCGCAAGCATTCTATCAAAAGCACTCCTTTCCAAATTCAAGCCCTTTTTTTCAAAAATCTCCTGTATCAATTCGAAAGGAAACCCAAAAGATTGATATAAATCAAATACCGTCTTTGCATCCACTCTTTCAAGCTTTTCAACTATTTTTAACCCTCGCGAAAGAGTTTTGGAAAACTTCTCAATCTCTACATAAATTATTTCAACAGCGTTTTCCTTTTTAGTCTCATCAAGAAACACCCCTCCATAAGTTTGATAAACAGTTAATACAATATCTGAAAAAAGCTTAGTATTAAACAAATCTTGATTAAGATTCATCCCCATCAAAGCCGCCCTTCTCAAAAGCCTCCTCATAACATATCCCTGAAGTTTATTAGAAGGAGTAATGCCCGAATCCGCCAAAAACACGCACGCCCTTAAATGATCTGCCATTATTCTCATCTCTCGAGAATTATCCCCATAACTTTTGCCTGAATACTTTTCAATAGCGTTAATAATTTTCTCAAAAACATCAATCTTAAATATATCCGGATTATTGTTAAAAGCAGCCGTCAGCCTCTCAAGACCTCCTCCAAAATCGATATTCTTCTGCGGCAACTCTGAAAAAACTCCATCATCCTTTTTTAAATATTGCATAAAAACGTTATTTCCAATTTCAAGAAACCTGCCACAACTACATGCTGGGTGGCACTCTTTCCCGTACTTTAAATCGTGCTTAACTTCGTCAAACTCAAAAAAAACCTCACTATCGGGTCCTCCCATCTCCCCAATAGGCATATCATCTGGTTTTCCGAATCTACTCCACCAATTATCTTTATAATAAAATATGCGCCGAGAAGGTACCCCAAGCTTACGCCACAAAAAATACGATGTCTCATCTTTCGGTATTTTTCCGTCACCCTCAAATACACTAACCCACAACTTCTCTTTAGGCAAATTTAGCTTTTTGGTCAAAAATTCCCAAAACCAAGAAAGCTGCTCTTCCTTAAAATAATCCCCCAATGACCAGTTTCCAAGCATTTCAAAAAAAGTAGTATGCCTATTATCTCCAACCTCCTCAATATCTTGAGTACGCAATGAAGGTTGCGAATTCACAAGTCTTCTGCCCAAAGGATGTGCTTCACCCATAAGATAAGGAACTAAAGGCTGCATCCCGGACGATGTAAAAAGTGTAGTTGGATCATTTTCAATCACCAAAGGAAATGCAGATATTTCCTTGTGATTTCTGGGTGGAGCTTTAAAATAATTAAGATATAAAGCTCTTACCTCATCTACTTTCATGCCAAATTATAAACTATTCAATCAAACTTTTATCCGAAACTCCATGTTGCTTCATTTTCTTATGTTTTTTTCTTCTAAACATTTCAACAATCCCAGTAAGTCTTCCCGGGCTGATCAGCCCTCCACCAAGTATCGCATCATCAAGAATGCTGTTTAATCTCTTAAGCGCCCTTCTCATATCGGCAATAATCAAAACAACCTGAATCCCAACAATTATCAAAAGCAAAGTAAGTGCAACCACAACTAAAATTAAAACTGTTTGAATATCCCCCATAGTTATTCTAAAACAACATCTATATTCCTTTCGACCAAAACGGACTTTCCCGATCGCGAAACAGCCCTAACGTTTATTTTATCTGTATCCGGTGAAACCTCAACCTCTGTTTCAAAATTACCCTCATCATCAACAAACGCAGGCTGATTATTCACCACAACGCTTGATCCGGAATCTGTCTTTCCCGAAACCTTTACAACCCTTTGCACAACAATCTCACCTTCCTTTGGAGTATCTATCACAAGCTCCGGCGGCAAATTAAAACGCACATACTGAAATATCAAATAAAAAACAGCAGCGCTTACAATCAAAATTACTCCCAAAAAAAAGGTAAATCTAGGACTCCACCTAAAACCTCCAGTTGCATCTAGTTTAGGATTCAAACTCTCATGCTCAGGTGGATAGTCTCGTCTCAAAAAAGCAGCCGCCTTACCTTTATCAATCTCAAAATGTGACGCTATGTTTTTTACAAAGCCCATAGTAACAGCCATCTCGGGAAGTTTATCCCAATCTTCATTTTCCAAGGCTTTTATAAATTCCTTTTTAATTTTTGTTTCCTCCGAAAGTCTATCAAGGCTTATCCCCTTTTTAATTCGAATTTCTTTTAGATATTTCCCTATTGTTTTCATCTTTTATTCCGCCCTTTAAGATATACCGGATTCACCAGAAGAGCCAAATATCTCAGAAGGAGATTTAATAAGCACTTCCCTTGGCTTAGAGGCATCCGCAGCACCAACAACACCCGCTTCTTGAAGCTGGTCAATTATTCTGGCCGCCCTAGAGTAGCCTATCGCAAGCCTTCGCTGAAGAAGAGACGCAGACGCTTTTTCATACTGACAAACTATTTCAACCGCTTCTTTAAAAAGCTCATCTACATCCGCATTTACACCAGATATAGACGTTGACCCCGGTTTTGGCATCGAAACCACCTCATCTGTATATTGCGGCCCAACACCTTGATTTTTCAAAAAAGAAGTTAATGCCTGTGTATCTTTATCAGAAATAAAAGCACCCTGTATTCTTATTGGCTTTGCCTGATCAGGAGCAAGATAAAGCATGTCTCCCCGTCCCAAAAGCTTTTCGGCTCCTTGTGTATCAAGAATAACTCTTGAATCAACCTGGCTCGACACAGCAAAAGCAATTCTACAAGGAATATTAGCTTTTATAAGTCCTGTTATTACATCAACCGAAGGCCTCTGTGTAGCAAGAACCATATGAATACCGGTAGCACGGCTCATCTGTGCGATCCTGGTAACAGAATCCTCTACCTCAACCGGAGAAAAAAGCATCACATCAGCAAGCTCATCAACAACCAAAACAATGTAAGGAAGAGCCTGAAATCCGCTCATTTCATTATATCCAGCAATATTTCTCACGCCGGCTTGAGCAAAAAGCTTATACCTTCTATCCATTTCACTCAAAATCCAACGAAGCGCCGAAACAACCTTCTCGGGCTCAACAATTACAGGAGCAAGCATGTGTGGGATATCATTGTACCCTGTAAGCTCAACACGCTTTGGATCGACCAATATTAATTTAACCTCACTAGGAGATGCCCTAAAAAGAATGGACGACAAAAATGCGTTCAAACACACACTCTTTCCCGATCCCGTCTGCCCAGCAATTAAAACATGAGGCATTTTTGAAATATCGGCAGCTATAGGATTGCCGGCGACATCAAGACCCAAAGCAACAGTAAGCTTAGACTTATCACTACCCATTGCGCTTGAAGTCAACATCTTTTTCATAGGAACAAACTCGGGCGATCTATTCGGAAGTTCAATACCCACCAAATTTCTTCCGGGTATCGGAGCCTCAATTCGTACCGTCCCTGTGGGAGCAGCCAAAGAAAGCGCCAAATCTCGCTCAAGAGCTGTAATTTTGGATAGCTTTGTGCCCAAAGCCACTTCCAACGCATACTGAGTAACTGCCGGCCCTAAATTTACCTCTACTACATTAGCCTTTATTCCAAAAGATCCCAAAGTCTCCTCTATTGTATCCGCGTTTCCTTTAATATCCCCCCTATCGGCCTTACCCACTTGAGTATCGCTAAGCAAACTCAATGGTGGATAACTCCAAAGTCTCTCTTCCCCAGGCATATTACTAACAAGCTTCTGGCTAAGCTCGTCGCTTCCTTCTTCTTTAACTTGCCTTGCCTGAATAGAATCAATAGATTTCTCATCCTGCTGGTTATAATTCCGCCCTCCACCCACAACCCTTAACTCACTTCTTCGCCTCTGAAAAATACTTTTACTACTAACCGAAGCTGTCCCGGGCTCACCCACCAAATACTTCCTCAAAAGCTTAAGAAACGCCGCAAAAACAAGAAGAACTCTATCAAACGAAGTATTAAAAAATATTATTATTCCGGTCAATGAAGTCCCCGCTAAAACAACGGCTGCACCCGGTGCCGTTATCAAAGTTACGACACCATCCCACGAAGACCGGCCAAAAAATCCTGCTCTAGTCAAAGTAGCAACCGAAACAAAAAAAAGTATCGATCCGACTATAACATTTGGCTCACCCAAAGGTACTCTTACGAGCTTTGTAAAAGAAAAACCCAGTGACAACAATATAAAAGGTATAAAAATAGAAGACCAACCAAAATATAAAACCAAATAATCATTAAGCCTTACCAGTACGTTTCCTTGCCTAGAAAAAGACAAAAGAACTAAACCCGATAATGAAATGAGGCTGATCTGGATAATCCCCAAAACAGTATGTTTTTTAAAAGACAGCCTTAATTTTAGGCCTTTTGTTCTTTCGCTTTTGGTTTTCCTCTTTCGTCTTCTGGCCATTTACTAACTACCATTATAAACCAGGGTCTAAAAGCTTAAAAGTAAGGATTAAATATCAATAACAACAGGAAGTATCATTGGCCTTCTTCCAGTCTCGCGGAAAAAAAACTGTTCCAAAATTTCAACTGTCTCATTTTTTATCTGTCTTATATCCCGTGCTCTTACTAAAGAAAGTTTTTTAGCCAATAATTTCGAAGCGTCGTTAAGAAAATTCTTAGTCTGCTTTTCAAAAACAAAACCGCGGCTTATTATCTCTGGATTTACAAAAAGCTTCTCCTTTGCTTTATCTATCTGAACTATAGCCACTACTATCCCGTCTTGCGAAAGTATCCTTCTGTCGCGAAGCACGACATTGCCAACATCGCCAATACCAAGCCCATCAACAAGGACATTCTTCACCCAAACTCGCTTACCAAGACGCGCTCCATTCTGGGTAAATTCAATAACATCCCCTGAAAGAAGCTCAAAAACATCGCTTTCTTTCGCCCCCATATCAACAGCCAAACGCCTGTAAGCTCTCATATGCCTAATTGTTCCACCAATCGGTACAAAATATTTTGGCTTAACTATACCAAAAAGCATTTGAATATCCTGCTGACTTCCATGTCCGGAAACATGAAGGTCCTCCTGCATATCGTAATAATGAACATCCACATTTAGCTCAAAAAGCCTATCAACTACAAAGTCCACATTTGCTTTTGACCCTGGAGGAGCAGGGTCACCGGAAAATATCACTGTATCGCCCTCCTCTATCTTTAAAAACTGATGCTCATCCATGGCGGTTCTATATAAAGCACTCCCAGGCTGTCCGTAAGATCCAGAAATAATATAAAGCATGCGATCTTTAGCGAATTTCCCGATTTCTTTAGGACTAATCATTAAATCATTAGGGTAGTGCAAATAACCCAAATTCTTAGCAATATCGCTCTTGGCAACTACAGACCTTCCCACCATACAAACCTTTCTATTTAACCTACTTGCAACGTTTATGGCCTGCTGCATCCTTGAAATATTCGAAGAAATTGTGGTAAAAAATACTCTCCCAACAGCTTTTTCAACAATATCCTCAATCCGATCCTCAATCCTTCTCTCACTCTCAGTATATCCAGGACTTGTCGAGCCCAAACAATCCGACATCAAGCACATCACACCCTTTGATGAAAGATATGCGGCTTTATTTACATTAAACGGCTTATTATCAACAGGAGTCCAGTCAAATTTATAATCCGATACATGAAGTATATTCCCAACAGGAGTTTCTATAAAAAAAGCAATAGAATCTGGCACCGAGTGGGAAACTCGAAAAGAAGTAAGTTTAAAAACTCCAAACTCTAAAGGGGTATCTTTCTCAGGATCAACCTCATTAATTTCGAAATCTTTTATATTATAATCGGCAAGCTTATCTTTAATAAATCCAGCAGTTAGTTTCGAAGCGTAAATCGGAGCTTTTACCTCCCGCAACAAAAAAGGCAATGCACCAAAATGGTCCTCATGACCGTGTGTAACAACAATTCCTCTCAATTTTGAAGAATTCTCCTTAATGTAGGAAAAATCAGGAATCACCAAATCCACCCCATACATTTCAGGATCCGGAAAACCTACCCCACAATCAATTACAATCATATCACCGCCATACTCATAAACATAAAAGTTTTCGGTAACAGCAGTAGTCCCTGATAGCGCTATAAATTTTAATCTATCCATTATTCACTCCTTTTACCAAGTGGGCAAATACTCTTTTACATTATCCTTGGTAATCTTAAACTTTTCTCCCCTGCCCTCTACTATCATTCTGGCAATTTTTCTAACCATTCCCTTAATTGTCCTCTCAAGAGTTCTTATACCCGCATCGTATCCCAAAGGCCTCACAAACTGTGACCAAACAGTGTCATCTATCTCAATAACATCATTAGAAATGCCGGATTCCGAAAGAGCTTTTGGCAAAATGTAATCGCGTCCGATTACTATTTTTTCCTCATCAACATAAGAAGGCATTTGTATTGGCTCAATTCTATCCATAACAGCAGTAGCAATATTTGTCGTATTATTGGCAGTGGCAATAAATATCGTTTCACTCAAATCAAAAGGATAGTCAATATAGTGATCCGTAAAAGCGTTATTTTGCTCAGGATCCAAAAGTTCCACCAAAACTCCCATTATCGAAGCCCTGCCTTCATCTGTTACTCTATCAATCTCATCAAGAAGAATAACACAATTTTTGCTCTGGGTAGATCTTAGTGATTTTATTATCTTTCCAGGCTCAGCCTCGGGATGAAGCTTCGACTGACCCCTCAAGTCAAGGGGGTCTCCCATACCGCCAAAAGGAATTCGCGCGATTTTCCTCCCCAAAGCTTCTGCCACCGAATAAGCAAAAGTTGTCTTTCCTGTCCCCACAAGACCTACAAAACAAAGAATCGGAGCACGAGCAATATTTTGACCACTTTTCTTTTTTAATTTCATAACAGCCAAGTATTCAAGCACGCGATCTTTAAGCTGGTTTAAGCCATAATGATTCTTATTCATAATCTCAGAAGCATGGGATAAATCTAGTGAATCCTCCGTTTTCTTATTCCAAGGAAGATCTGTAATCCAATCAACATATCTGTTAAGTCTGTCTAGCTCCGGCAAAAAGGTAGGGGACTGCGTTAATTTAGCCAACTGCTCAAGTCTTGCCAAAACACTTTCAGCTAAATCCTCAGGGATATCACCTGCCTTTATTTTTTCTTCCAATGAAGTAATTAATTCATTTCCTTCCACACTTCTAATATAACACTCTCTTAACGTCTAAAGCCACCTTTTTTATTATCAGAAGAAACTAGTCTACTTGCTGGAAAATGAGGGCCGGATCTTTGTGTCGATCTTCCCCCGCTTCTCCTGTTTCTACCCAAATCTCGTCTGTCAAAACTTCTGTCGTTTCTATTACCCCGCGAGTTATTGCTTTTTTCTTTTAAAGGATCAAGTATCATCGAAAGATTAATTCGTCCCATGTCATCAATTTCTTTTACCCGAACGTCCACTTTATCATTTACATCTACAAGATCCGACGGTTCTTTAACAAATTCTGTTGACATATCGCCAATGCGTACAAGCCCTTCCTTGCCAGGCAATATTTCCACAAATACGCCAAAAGGCTGTATTCTTCTCACTGTACCGTTATATATCTCACCTATAACAACATCCTTCGTCAATCCCTCAATTTTTTCCAAGGCGCTGTTAACTGATTCATCCGTCATGCCGGTTATGTTTACAGTCCCATCGTCCTCTACCTCAACCTCCGCTCCCGTATCGGCAATTATCTTTTTTATAACTCTTCCTCCTGGCCCTATTACTTCACCTATTTTCTCCACATCAATCTTCAAAGTTTTAATTTTTGGAGCATATGTAGAAACCTTTGCTCTTGGTTCCGAAATAGTCTTAAGCATAGATTCTAAAATATAAGCTCTTCCCTGTTTTGCCTGCTCCATTGCTTTAGATAATATTGGCAAAGTTAAATTAAGCGTCTTCACATCTAACTGTAAAGCGGTAATTCCATTCTTAGTACCAGCAACCTTAAAATCCATATCACCGTTAAAGTCCTCAATCCCAGCAATATCAGAAATTATCGAATATTCCTTCTCGTTATTTATCACAAGACCCATAGCTATCCCCGAAACCGGCGATTTAATAGGTACTCCCGCATCCATAAGGGACAAGGTAGACCCGCACACCGAAGCCATCGAGGTAGATCCATTCGAGCTTAAAACCTCGGATACAACACGTATAACATAAGGAAACTCAGACTCAAGTGGAAGAACAGGCTCTAATGCGCGCTCGGCCAAAGCCCCATGACCGATTTCTCGTCTTGACGGAGAACCGATTCTACCGATTTCACCGGTCGAATAAGGAGGCATTGAATAGTGATGTATATAACGCTTCTCCTCTTCCCCCTCTGCAGACTCAATAAGTTGTCCCAAAGAAGGTGAACCCAATGTAGTCACAGTAAGAACCTGTGTCATTCCTCTTGTAAAAATGGCAGACCCGTGAGTTCTGGGAAGCACACCAACCTCGGAAGATAGCTTTCTAATTTCATCCAATTTCCGTCCGTCTGGTCTTTTGCCTGATAGAATCATTTCCCTTACTCTCCGCTTCACCAATAAATCAAGAATTTCAGCAGCCTCTTTTTTACTCTCTTCACCAACGGACTCAAAAACCGCTTGTTGAAGATTCAAAAAATCGGCAAATTCACCCTCCTTTAAAGACATTCTCAAAATCAAAGAGTCAAGGTCCTTCTCAACAATTTTCTTAATCTGATTCTCTAAAGAAACGTTATAAGACGCTTTTTCGACCTTTTCTTTTTTATTTCCTACCGCTTTTGCAAATTCTTCAATAAAATTAATTATGTGAACTAGTTCTTTTTGTGCAAACTCAATTCCACCCAAAATGTCCTTTTCAGATACTTCATTCGCACCGGCTTCAATCATTACTACCGAATCTCGCGTCGTCGCAACTACCAAATCCATATCCGAATAAGCCCTTTCCGATTCACGCGGGTTCAAAAAATAAGCCTTGTCCTTTACTCCAACGGAAACAACTCCCACAGGTCCCATCCAATAAAGCTTCGACGCCGCCAAAGCCGCTGAGACAGCAATAGAAGCAGGATAGATTGGATCATTCTCCAAATCAACCGATAAAACAGTAACGGTAATTTGTACTTCCTTTTTGTAATCCTTTGGGAATAATGGTCTTATGGATCTATCAATAAGCCTTCCCTTCAAAACTTCGTCATCTGAAGGACGACCCTCCCTTTTTACCCATCTGCTACCCTTTATACGACCACCCGCATAAAGCCTCTCTTGATACTCAACGCTCAATGGAAAATAGCCACGGTCTTCAAACAAATCTGAACTGGTAACAGTCACAAGTACCACCGTTTCACCATACTGAGCAAGAACACTACAATCCGCCTGTCCAGCTAAATATCCAGTAGAAAGAGTTAATTTTCTCCCCCCCAATTCAATTGTCTTCTCTATTTTCTTGCCCATTTACTTCAGACCCAAAATTTTCTTAAGAGCAACAAAGCGATTTTCGTCGCGTTTTTGAAGATAACTCAAGAGTCTCCTTCTCTTTGCAACCATACTTAAAAGTCCGCGTCTTGAGTGAAAATCTTTCTTGTGTAGCTTAAGATGTTCGGAAAGTTTATTAATTCTTTCTGTCAACAAGGCTATTTGTACCTCAGGAGATCCTGTATCTCCCTTTTCTCTTGCAAACTTTTTAATTATGATCTGTTTTTCTTTAGTAGTTAATGCCATATTGTCATGCCAAGCCGAGATGAGGTCTTATGCCAACTCCCAGTCATGCACCGCGAAACTTATAATAGCATACAAAAAACCCTTGTCAAACACAAATTTCTTCACCTTTTTAAGAAATATTTTTAGTTCCTTTATAAATCTTTGGAGTTTGCATCCACTCGGAAGGTGGATTTGTACTCTCAACATCAGGTTTCTCCATAGAAAAAGCACTCCTTAGATCAGCTGGGTTAAACCCCGTTTGCCGCCTTGCGAGTTCGTTTGTTGAAGGAATTCTGCCTCCAGCACCTAAAAGCTCTCCACTAATTTTAAAAGTATCAACGCTAACTCTAGAACTTGTAAAGTTTCTGCTTCCGCTATAAATCCCTATCAACAAATTTGAGGCAATATCAGAATCAAATTCTGTAAATTCTTTAATATAAAAGGCGACAAGCTCCGATACAGATGAAGAAGGCCTGGCAAAAGAAATTATCTCTAAAGAGGAGGGTAGAGAAATTTCAGTCACTCCAATATGTACAATTTTTACACCCTCAAACTCACTAGAAGTTATCTGTGGAAAATCTTTCTGATCTCTCCCACCTATCAAAATAACAAGCTGAGAAGACACACCTGAATACGAAATTTTCAAATTCTCATCAAGCGGTGGGTCATAATTCTCTTTCGTGACTACTGTTAATCTAAACAAACCATCATCACTATCGGCCGAAACACGCTCTATTGCCGTAGCATCATAGTTTTCAAAACTAATCACCAAATTTTTGTTTCCATAACTTTCCCTAATCTTATCAACACCGACAAGCCTATTAAAAGTAACCGTCATAGGGCTTGAGCAAGATATATTAACTTCGTACTCTTTTTTAAGGGCTAAAAAAAGTGATAACCCCGAGGCAACAAAATCAAGCTGTGGATTCTGGGGTAATAAAATCAGCGCTGATTTATAATTTTTAATAAAATTACCAAACGAATTTTCCATACTACTATCGGATTAAGATCCTAATGATAGTATCACATCTCCCCTATCAAAATCAAGCTGTGGAACAAATATTAATCCACACTCCTCACCCACAAAAACCTCTTTCACCTCGACTTTTTGTTTTCTCATAGAAATAATTTTGGCAATACCAATCTGTTTTTCACCCTCTAAAATTTTGACGGTATCTCCTAAAGCAATTCTTCCCTCCTTAACTTTAATTCCGGCAACCTTTTTATTTTCATAAGGAAAAACCTGAAGAACCTCACCCTTTCCCAAAATTTTCTTTTTTTTAGAATCAACAATCTCAGCAAGTCTCTTAATAAGCTCATAAATTATCTCAAAGCTCTCAATCTTAACGCCTTCTGTTTCAGCTAGCTTCTTTACCAAAGAACCCACTTTTACATCAAAAGTGAATATCATTGCCCCAGCTGCTTTAGCAAAAAAAATATCGGCATCATTAATCTCACCCACATCGGCACGAATAACTATCACGTCCTCAGGCAAACTTCCCAATACTGCTTCAAGGCATCCTGCACTGCTGGCTTTAATCACCACCGCTATTTGCTCCTCTTTAGCTTTAGCAAAGACATTGCCGCTAAAATTTTCTACATACTTCTCCCTCTCGTCGATCAAATCAACTTTTTTAATTTCGCTTCCCACACTTGGTAAAACAGAAAAACCCATTATCGCAACAGGATCAGACGGACCGGCTCTTTCAACCGCCCTATTTCCCTCATCAAAAAGCCCTCTCACTCTAGCTTGTATACCCCCAGATTCAATATCATCCCCTCTTCTTAAAGTACCGTTTCTAATAACACCGAAAACCAAAAGGCCACGCTTATCCTTTCTAGTCTCTATAACAACGCCTTCAAGCTCACCATCGGGATCTCCTTTAATTTCATTTACTTGCGCAAACAAATTAATAAGTTCCAAAAGATCCTCAATACCCTCTTGCCTTTTAGCTGAAACAGAAATATAAGGAGTATCTCCACCTCGCCCCTCAAAAAATACTCCCAACTTCTCAAGTTCAACCAAAGATTTTTCAATATTGCTTGTAGGTAAATCAGTTTTTGTA
Source organism: Candidatus Woesebacteria bacterium (assembly GCA_013374835.1). Lineage (GTDB taxonomy): Bacteria > Patescibacteriota > Microgenomatia > UBA8517 > UBA8517 > UBA1430. The sequence goes on along the minus strand of CP055307.1, from coordinate 307,463 downwards.
AATACAACCAAAAAAGGCGTTTTTGATTCTTTAATATAACTTAAAGCTTCTTGCGTTTGAGGTTTAACCCCATCATCCGATGCCACGACTAAAAGAGCTATATCGGCAATCTTCACACCCCGTTGCCTCATCTCGGAAAAAGCGGCGTGTCCAGGAGTATCTATAAATACTATCTCACCCTGCTTAGTATTAACCTTTGAAGCTCCTATGCTCTGAGTTATTCCTCCGGCTTCCCGATTAGCCACATTTGTCTTTCTGATGGCATCAAGAAGCGTAGTCTTTCCATGATCCACATGACCCAAAACAGTTACAATCGGGTTTCTCGTCTTTAACATAATTATTCACCTTTCTAAGTCCCATGCTAATCCTCTTTTTGAGACTCTTCACTCTTGTTCGCTTTTTCAACCTCAATTTTATAGCCTGTAATCTCAGAGGCAAGTCTTGCATTTTGTCCCTCTCTGCCTATTGCAAGTGAAAGATCATCTTCGCTTACACTTACAACAGCAACTTTTGCATCTTCATTAATTTTAATAGACAAAATATTTACAGGTGACAAAGAAGCTTTTATAAACTCCTTCTTATCCTCCGTCCAAGCAATAATATCAACTCTTTCGCCACCAAGCTCATTAGTCACAGCTTGGACACGCACCCCCTTTTGGCCAACGCAAGATCCTACCGGATCAACCCCGGTTTGCGACGAAGAAGCAACAGCAATCTTTGTTCTTACCCCCGGCTCTCTTGCAATGCCTTTAATCTCAACGCTGCCGGTCGCAATTTCAGGCACTTCCCTCATAAATACTTTTCTCACAAACTCAGTATCGGCTCTCGATAACAAAACCTGCTTTCCTCTCGGAGTATCCTCTATATCTTTCAAAAGAAAAGTCAACCTCTGTCCTGGATTAAGCCTCTCGTTAGGTATCCTATCCGAAGCAAGCATAAGTCCCTCCGTCCTTCCCAAATCCACTCGTACATTCGGTCCATCAAACCTTAAAACAATCCCAGAAATCAAACTTCCTATCTTTCCGCTAAACTCATCCATAATCGCGCTCTTCTCGGCTTCCCTAATTTTCTGATGAATAACCTGCTTAGCAGTCTGAGCTGCTATCCTTCCAAATCCCGGTGGGGTAACATCCTTTTTTTCATCAGGCTTATCCTCTGACCAAACCATAATTCTTGCCTCACCAGTAACAGGATCTATTTCCGCATCATATTCTAAACCTTCAACTTTCTCTCCAAGCTCTTTCGCGTCTTTTTTATATGCCGCCACATAGGCCTGCTTTATAGCATCCATAACCACGTCAAGATCAAGCCCACGCTCGGTCGCTATTGCCTTAAGGGCTTGACTAAACTCTGTCCTTTTTGTCATCTGTCCCGCCATATATCTAATTTTTCATTAAAAAATAAGGTGGGCATTTCGTCCCACCCCAAAACTACTAAACTTACTTTATATTTTAAGATAACGCCACAATGAAGTCAACAAGAGTCGCTCAAAGGCCTTTTTTGCTCAACTGCTCAAGAAGCATCCTTTGCTCACGATTCAATTCCTTTGGCACATCAACTATTAACCTTATATACTGATCTCCCCTCCCGCGTCCATGAAGAACAGGTATTCCCTTTCCTCTAAGTCTAATCATCGTTCCGGACTGAACACCTTTTCTAACTTTTATCTTTATTTCTCCATCTAAAGTAGGCACTAAAATCTCCCCCCCTAAACAAGCAGTTGAAAAAGGAATAAAAATTTTTACAAAAACATCAGATCCGTCTCTTTCAAAAAGGGAATGTGGCTTAACATTAATGGATAAAATAAAATCGTCAAATCTGATCCTGCTTCCATCATCAACTCCGGCGGGGATCTTAATTTTATGTTTTTTACCTCCAATAACTACCTCCTTCTCTGCACCAAAAACAGCTTCCATAAAATCAATATCTATGCTATAGCGAGGGATACGAGTAGAACGGGTACCAAAAGGGGATCCGCCGCCAAAAAATTGCTCAAATATTTCAAAAGGGTCACCAAAATCAAATCCAGAAAAAGGGCTCTCTCCTCCCATATTTGTCGAATAAGTATATGTAAAAGGCCCCCATTTACTCTGAGCAGAACCAAAAGGCTGTCCTCCGGGTGAAAAAGCCTGATGCCCAAAATTATCATAAGCCCTTCTTTTATCTGGGTCGGACAAAACCTGATAAGCCTCATTAATTTCCTTAAAACGCTTTTCTGCAACCTCCTTATCGTCTTTATGTCTGTCCGGGTGCCACAAAAGAGCTTGTTTTTTATAAGCAGCTTTTATTTCTTCCGCACTCGCAGATTTATCAATCCCTAAAATATCGTAATAATCAGCTTTTCCATTAGCCATAATTTAAAATTGTATCAAATTCATGCACACCTGTTAAGCACTCAATCAATATGATTGCTAACATAATCACTCATCAAAAGAAAAATAAAAATCTCCCAAGCAATTACCAATGAAGAAAAGCCTCGCAATCTATCAATTTAAGCGCCATCGTCAAAAACTCTTTCAACCCTACTCAACTATCTCTCCCTCTTCCACCTGGCCATCCGGATTCTTTTTATCATCATCTTTTTTATCACCAGACTCAGAAGTCTTCTCCCCCTTGCTCTTATCCTGGCTCCCATACATTGCCTGACCTACTTTCGAAAGCTCCTCTGATAATTCTTGTGTCTTTTTCTCTAGGTCTTCCTTATTCAACTCCGTTTTTGCCAACTCGTCTTTTACCGCTTTAATCTTTTCGTTCACCTTCTCAACAATATCAGAAGGAACTTTTCCGGCAGCATCTTTTAGAGCCTTTTCTGCAGCGGCCACCAAACCATCAGCCCTATTTCTTATCTCAATCTCTTCAGCCTTTCGTCTATCCTCCTCTTTATGCGCTTCAGCTTCCTTCTTCATCTTTTCAATTTCCTCATCGCTCAATCCCACCGCTCCCGTTATAGTAATATCCTGGCTTTTACCTGTTGCCTTGTCTTTAGCGGTCACTTTCAATATGCCATTACTGTCAATATCAAAAGTTACCTCAATTTGTGGAACACCGCGAGGAGCAGGCGGAATTCCGTCCAACGTAAATGTCCCCAAAACTTTGTTGTCTGCACTCATCGGTCTTTCACCTTGAGTTACTACTATCTGTACTTGAGTCTGATTATCGGAAGCGGTGGAAAAGACCTCAGTTTTAGAAGTAGGAATAGTCGTATTTCGAGGAATCATCGGGGTAGCCACGCCACCCAACGTTTCAATAGCTAAGGTAAGTGGAGTCACATCTAAAAGCAAAATATCCTTTACCTCACCCGCCAAAACCCCACCTTGAATAGCAGCCCCTATAGCCACAACCTCATCAGGATTTACACTCTTATTCGGTTCTTTTCCAAAAAACCCTTTTACCACCTCGACAATCTTCGGCATCCTTGTCATACCACCCACCATAATAACCTCGTCTATATCTTTTGGATCTAGTTTGGCATCCTTTAAGCATTCATTCACAGGCTTCATGGTCTTTTCGATCAAATCATCAACCAAAGACTCAAACTTCGCCCTTGTTATCTTCAGTGTAAGATGAAGCGGTGTACCATCTTTCTGGGTTATATAGGGCTGATTTACTTCAACTTCTGAAGCACTTGAAAGCTCAATTTTAGCCTTTTCAGCCGCATCTCGAATTCTCTGAAGAGCTTGCTTGTCATCTCTTAAATCAACTCCATGCTCTTTCTTAAATTCCTCGGCTATATAATCAACCAGTCTTTCGTCAAAATCATCCCCTCCAAGATGTGTGTCCCCATTCGTCGCCTTCACCTCAAAAACGCCATCGCCAAGTTCAAGAATAGATATATCAAAAGTGCCTCCCCCAAGATCATAGACTGCGATTTTTTCATTTTTTTTCTTATCAAGTCCATAAGCAAGCGAAGCAGCCGTGGGCTCGTTTATGATTCTCTCAACTGTAAGTCCAGCTATCTCACCGGCCTGCTTCGTAGCCTGTCTTTGAGAATCGTCAAAATAGGCAGGCACTGTAATTACAGCCTTTTCAACGCTCTCTCCCAAATAAGTCTCTGCGTCTTTCTTAAGCTTCATCAGTATCCTTGCAGAAATCTCCTGTGGAGTATAAGTTTTGCCTTCAACTTCGACTACAGCACCACCATCTTTTCCTTTAACAATTTCGTATGAAACCATTTTTTGAGTTTTTTTAACCTCCTCGGAGTCAAATCTTCTTCCCATTAATCTCTTAACGGAGTATATTGTTTTTTTAGGATTAAGTATCATCTGCCGCTTTGCAACATCACCAACCAGATTTTTAACAGGCTCAACCACCGACGGAGTAATATTTCTCCCCGTATCGGAGGCTGGAATAACCTTTGTCTGCCCACCCTCCATCACAGCAACTACGGAATTTGTTGTACCCAAATCTATCCCAATAATTTTACTCATCTTTATTCCTCCTTTTTGCAACAACAACCTTAGCAGGTCTCAAAACAAAATCGTTCATAATCCACCCCTTTAACACTGTCTCCAATATTTGTCCTTCTGATAATTTATCCTGCACTAAAGAATCAACAGCTTCGTGCAATTCTCCGTTAAACTGATCACCCTTTTTAGGTTCAATTCTGACAACACCCTCTTCCTTTAATCTAGAAAAAAGCTCATCAATCGCAATGGCAAGCCCAGAATCATTAAGATGATTCTGTGCATTTTCAATCATATCAAAAACAGGTAACAACTTGCTAACAAATCTTGCGTTCAACATCTTTTCAAAACTCTCTTTCTCCTTTTCAGTGCGTTTTCTCAAATTATCATAATCTGCAAGCGCCCTTGCAAGCTGATTTTTAAGTTCCTCTAATTCTTTTGTCTTATTTTTATTTTGCTGTTTTTGTTTAGCCATACTATTTTTTAGCAACTTGCTCGACCAGATCACCAAAATATCTTACCACAGGAATCACCGCAGAATAATTAAGTCTAAAAGGACCAATTACACCAATAGCACCTTCATTGCCTCTCACGTTAAAGCGTGTGGCCACTATACCCACAGGATCAAAATATTCCCAACCCAACTCTTCTCCAAACAAAACTTCAATCTGACTCAAGCCGGTAAACTTGCCAAAGAACAGCTCAACGAGCCTTTTTTCTTGTTCTATCAAAGAAAAAAGATTTTGACAAACCTGAAAATTATTAAATTCCGGATTATTAAATACCTGCGAATACCCATGGCTCCAAGTCGAACCGTCAACCGTAGCCGCTACGGACAAAGTTTTGGTTTTCTGAGAAAGCGCCCTTGTTGCCTTATCCATCAATACATCAAAATCATTTCTTACCTCCCAAACACCCTCTTTTGCTCGTACCTCATCGGCAACAGACAATTTCTTTTCCTCCATTAATTGATTTATATAAAACTTCATCGCCGACGGAGTAGGCACCCGTCCAGCAGACGTATAGGGCTGTTTAAGAAAACCCGCTTTTGTTAGCGCTGCCATCTCGTTTCTTATGGTAGCTGGAGAAACTCCAAGGTTATATTTTTTTTCCAATGCCAAAGATCCAACTGGCAAAGCGGTTTCAATATACTCATCAATTAAAGCCTTTAAAATCTGTGTCTGTCTTGCAGATAAAGCTTCCATTATTAGCAGTAAAATACCATGAGTGCTAAGCCGTGTCAATATCAAAATTCCGTATTATCCTTTACAGAAGGAGATACTGTTTCGGATTCTCGAATAGGCGGAGAAGATATTTTTTTTCTCCTTTTGATAAGGCTTGTTAAAGTAAACAGTTCTTGTGATCTCAGTAAATAACCTGCCAAAAAGTAAAAAACACCACCCACTAAAAAGGTTACCAAAGTAAGAATTAATAAATTTGTAGTATATCGTGTATCCAATACAAATTTCTCAAAATCAAGCCTTTTATGCGCATCCAAACTCCCCAAAAAAGATAATCGCTTAACCCAAACCGATCTATCAAAAAACTTAAGAATAAAGTACATCACTCCACTTGATACCAAACTTGAAACAATCGTCTTGAAAAAAGGATATAAATTTATCAATACTCCACCGTTTATCCTGTTACTCAATATATAAAAAAGTAGAATGGATTGGACAATTACCCCCGAAGAAAAGGATGCGGACAGCGCCCAAGTTGGAAGGTCTAAAAGCAGTATACCGATAAAAGAAAAAATAATTGCAATTGTCGTACCAATAAGAGAAATAAAAACAGGAGTCTTTGTATCATTCAGCGCATAAAACGCCCTATTAAGAAGCATTACGGCAGCTTGAAAAGGAACTCCCAATGCAAAGGCAGATAAAACCAATCCGGTCTGCACCGTAGCCTCCCAATCAAAGATATCCGTGCCAAATAACAATCTGACAATTGGTATTCGAAACACAATCAATCCACCCGCGATAGGCATCACTAAAAAAACCACCTGATACAAAGTCGAGAAAAAAGTGCTTTTAAATTTGGCAAGATCATCCGATTGGCTGGTCAAAGTAGGAAGTGCAGCTTTTGCCAAACTCACTCCAAAAAGTCCCACAGGTATAAGTTGCACGGAATTTGCAAGAGTGTAATAAGTATACGATGCAGTAGAAATAAGAGAGGCTAAAAAAAGCTCTACAGTTTTCGAAATCTGCAAAACCGAAAGCTCAAATATCCTAGGCATTGCAAGCCTACCAATCTTTTTTACTTCTTTTGTGGGTCTTAACGAAATCTCAAATCTAAACCCAAGCTTATATGACAAAGGAAGCTGTATTAAAAAGTGAGCAAATGCACCCATAAGTACGCCCAGCGAAGGAGCAAGAAGATGAAATCTGCTCGAAAAAAGCACGGTTCCCGCTATAATTCCGAGATTATAAAAAAGAGGAGCCAACGCCGGGATCAAAAACCGCCTTAACGACTCCAAAACTCCGGTTAAAATATAACTAATTACAAAAAACCCCTGAGCAGCAAACAAAACTCGTGCCAAATATCCAATCTTCTCCGTTTGCTCTGGACTAAATCCTGGAGCTACTATTCTATATAAATCTTCTGCAAATATACCAAACACTATAGATATCAAAGCAAATATTAAAAGCCCAAGATTAAGCATCCTTCCAGCAGTTTTCCAAGCAAGCTGCTGATCTTTCTTAAAAAGTTTTGTAAAAACAGGTATAAAAGCACTAGATAAAGTACCCATCGTAAGCACCTCAAACACAAGGTCGGGAAATCTAAATGCAGCAAAAAAAAGGCTAAGCTCATCCGGAACAAAAAAACTCAAAAGCACCCTTTGTCTAACTAACCCCAAAATCTTTGAAAAAACAATCATCACCATAATAATGCTCGCGGCAGAAAGTATCGAATTCTGCTCAGAAAAAATAAGTCTTTTGCCCCTCAAAACGATTCCTCTTGGTATTTTTATTATCATCTATTTGATATTTTATATCGCATGCTTTATACTCACAATCAACAATCCGCAACAAATTGCTATTAAAGTTTATAATTTATGCCTATAACAAAAACAGCCAAAAGAGCCCTCAGAAGCTCAAAAAGAAAAGCAAAAATAAATAAAAAAATATTATCCTCAATGGAGGCTTCGTTACGCATTGCTAAAAAAAGCAAAAAGCTAAAAGATATCTCAAAAGCAATATCCCAAGCCGATAAAGCAGCTAAAAAGAAAATAATTCACAAAAACAAAGCTTCACGCATCAAAAGCACTCTCTCCAAACTTCAAATCTCTAAAAAACAAAAATAATCTACCAGAGTAGACTTATTCTGTGTTATATTTACATAAAGCACAAAAAGCAAAGGATATGCCTGTCCGTTCTAAAAAAAGACAAATAAATCTTCTCCCACAAAGCGAATTCGAATCATCGCCAACGGGACGAATATTAAAGTGGATTTTAACAACATTTAGGTTTATAGTTATATTCGTAGAATTAATAGTTATAATGGGCTTTATTGCACGCTTCTGGCTAGATATTAAGCACTCAAACCTAAACGACGAGATAGAACAAAAAGAAAACCTAATAAAGTCTTACTCCAATTTCGAAAAAGAGTTTAAACTTACCCAAAAAAAACTCGCCATTTATAAATTTCTAAACGATGAGAAATACAAACCAGCACCAAGCTTAGAAAAAATAGTCAAAAGGCTGCCGCAAGAAGTAACGCTTACTTCTTATTCCAAAAAACCCGAGGAAATAATAATTAAAGGACAAAGCCTAGTGGAACAAAATATATCTCAATTCGTAGCAAACTTAAAAGCCGAAGAGGAATTCGAAAACATCACAATATCTCAAATAGAATCAAACAAAGAATCTATCTTCATAGATTTTACAATCAACATTAGACCAATCTTTTCGGAAAACGCAAAAAATGAAACTTAGTTAAAATAAAAAAATGAAACAAACAAAGTGGCAACAAAACTACGAAGTTTACAAAAAATATCTAAGAAACGTCGCTACGCTTTATAAAACTCGGCAAGACTTAAAAATGTTTATCGAGCTTTTGCTTTCGATGGCAACCGTAATAATCTTCGGACTTTTTGCAATTAAACCCACCCTTGTCACAATAGCCAAACTATATAGACAAATGACCGAAAAAGAAGAAACAATAAAAACAATGGATCAAAAAATAAGTAATCTCATAAAAGCAAAAGAGCTCTACGACTCTCAAACCCAAAACATTAATCTCCTAAACGAAGCAGTCCCAGCCGAACCCGAAGTTCACAAATTTATTAGACAAATTGAAGGTTTATCACAAAAAAACGGTGTAAATCTAACCGAACTTTCAATATCTGACGCCACCATTGTCGGCACAGAGGATACACAAGAAGAACTCGATGATGATTTAGTAATCATTCCTGAAAACGCACAAAACATTCCCGTCATAATAGGAGCAACCGGGGATTATTCCTCTCTCTTTTCATTTATTTCCGATCTTCAAATACTAAAAAGACCAATCTTTTTTGATATATCATTAGTAAGCATCTCTAATGAAGAAACAGCTTTTTCTCTTACTGCAAACATAACAGGAAGGATAGTATATATAAATAAAAATGAATAAAAAAAACTCACCCACCATAGTCAAGCTAGGAATTCTTACTGTGATAACGAGTTTTATCTGGATAGGTTTCGAGGTCTATAGAGCATTAAGTATTGAGCCTGAACCAATCGTATCTGAAGAAACACTCGCAAAAGTCGAGCCAAACTTGGATATTAATGAAATGGGCTCACTTCAACAAAGAATATACATAAATGAGGAAAACATAGCACCTATAAACATTGTTTCAAACACGCAAAAATCACAAGAAGAAAAAAAAGAAAATGCAGTTGAATCCGAAGAAGCAACAAATTCTGCACAAGAAGAAATAGAGGGATCGACAAATGAATAAATCGAAAATTCCGACAATATTAGGCATACTAATACTTATTACCGGTGTTGCCGTGGGCGTTTTCATACTTCAACAACAGCAAACCTTTAAACTAGGTGCATCTCCCGAGGCATCTCCCAAAAATATAGAAATAACCAATATAACAAGTGAGTCTTTTACAGTTTCTTGGACGACAGACAAAGAGACTATAGGATATCTTAAATGGGGCAAAAAAAAGCCTAACGAAAATAACTCATATCAAGCCGAAAAAACAGCAAAAAATATACATCAAATATCACTTCATAACCTAGAGCCAAATACAAACTATTCCTTTATAATCAACTCAGACGGCAAAGACCACGATAATAACAATATTCCCTGGCAAGTAAAAACAGGCCCACCACTTCCTCCTCCTCAAAAAACAAATATTATCTCAGGAAAAGTCATACTTCCAACTGGACAGCCTGCATCAAATAAACTTGTATATCTAAACGCAGCTGGTATATCACCACTATCAACGCTAACCTCCTCAAATGGTGACTGGGTGATAGCAATATCAAATGCAAGATCAAACTCACTTAATTCATATGCAAACATCGATGAAAATACACTTCTTGAAATTCTTATTCAAGGAGGACCAAGTGGAATCGCCTCAGCGCAAATTTATTTAAAAGCAGCAAATCCAACTCCACCGATAACCCTTGGAAAAATCCACGACTTTAGATCGGAAACAGGAAGCCACCAAGAAGAAATCCCCGCATCACAAATAAATCTTCCGGAGGAAACGGAAAAAGATATCAAATCAAAATTTGTCGTCCCGGCAGTTGAAAAAGAGGAAGAAACAAGCTCGGTTACCCTAGATAGTATCGAAGATGGCGAAATAATATTCACAAATGACCCGGAATTCTTTGGAAAAGGCCCATCAGGAAACTCAATTAAAATAACTGTTGAATCAGACCTCATAAGCGATGAATTAACAATCCCCAGCTCGGGTGCGTGGAAATGGAGCCCGCCCAAAGAATTAGAACCCGGAGAACACAAGATAACCATCTCTTGGGTTGATAAAACAGGAATATTAAGAACACTCACAAGAACTTTTATCGTTCAGGCTGCGGAAAACGAACCTGCATTTGAATCTACACCGTCAGGCAACGAGCCTTCACCAACCCCCACCATCAAGCCAACGCAAACTCCTAAACCCACGGCAACAGCCACGCCCAAAGTAACTACCTCACCAACAAGCACGCCCAGAGTTAGTATCCCATCAACCGACTCGGCTACACCAATAGCAGGAAACCCCATACCAACAATAATAATGCTTTTATTCGGAACCGTATTTCTATTCTTAGGAATCTTTCTGGCAGTTTAATCCAAAAAAACAAAAACTTATCGCCAAGATTCTATCCAATAATAACTCTTATTAATCCATCGTGGAACAAAAATTCCTGTCCAATGTGGATAAAAGTACAAAAAAGCCAGCACTCCAAGGAAAAAAAATACAAAAATATACTTAGGTCTCATTCGTAAAAAAACACCTATACCCATCGAAAGAAATGGAATAGAAGGCAAATAATGATAAAAAAACATTATTCTTGGGGAAAAGGCCCAAGGTACAAAAAACATTAAATAAGATAGCACAACAAATCCTAATCTTTTACTTTTAATCCTAAACGAATAAAAAGAAATGTAAGCAATACTTAAAAGCCCAAACCAAACAACAACAGGATTACCCATCGCATAAATATTTGCTACTAATCCGGAATCATTCGAACTCGTATAAAACCAAACAGGCCTAATAAGCAAAGGCCAGCTCCACCATGGCGAAGTGTACGCATGCTCCGCCTCCAAATTGGTGTGGTACCACCACATCTGCTTTTGCATACCAGTAAATATACTAAAATCATGTCCTGTCAAAAACATCGGGGTGTAACTAGCAACATAAAGGGTAGCCGGAATTAATAAATACCAAAAATAACCTAAAGAAAATTTCTTTTTAAAAGAAAAATGAGCAACAACAAGAAGCGGAAAAAACCAAAAAGCCGTCCATTTCGATGCCAAAGAAAATCCAAAAGCTAAAGATGAAAAAAAGTACTTTGATCTTAAAAACATATATAAACTCAAAAGCATAAAGAACAAAAAATAAATATCGTTCATCCCAATCCTGCTCATAACCAAAAACAGACCCTCAAGCGAAAGCGCACCCACCGAAAAAAGCGACGTCTTTCTGTCCTTAAATATTTCATAAGAAATAAAATAAACCAATATTCCTACTCCGACCCCAAAAATAACAGCAGGTACTCTGTAACCATAAGAACTCTCACCCATTAAATACATCCCCACAGCCATAATTTCTTTCGCCAATGGCGGGTGAGTCCATTCATAAGCAAATCCTTCAGGGTGAGGGTTCCACCACTCCCAAGCCTTAGGATCACCATGAAGTATAAGCTTTGCAGTAAAAGCATGATAAATCTCATCAAAATATTCATGTTCTGGGGTGCCAATCCCGTAAATTCTCGAAACCAAAAGAAACAAAATTATCGCTATCAATACTCGCCTAGCCTTTCTTGAATCAAGATCTTTTCCCTTAAAAAGGGTAGTTTTTACAGCTCTCCCACGCTCTTTAAATAAGTCTGACAAATTATTAATGTCAAAGTCTCCAAAACTCTCCCTCATTAAAGAAAAAACAAAAAGGAAAATACTACACAACGAAAAAAGAATAATTGCGGGTGTATTAAACACCTCTCTAAAGCCGTCGGTTATCCAAACGTAAGAATAGTAAAGGTTCACAACATATAAAAAAGAAAGCCCCACATAAACGATCATCAAAAAAGGGCTAAACGCGACGGCTATAAGCAAAGGGGCAATAACAGGCAAAAGATGTCTCTCATGCATTCGTGTCATAAAAAGATATAAAGTAAAAAACACAATCGAAGCGTAATAATATTTATCTTTTTCAACCAGCAAAGAACTCCTCCTCCAAGCTTTAAAAAAAATACCCGAAAGAATAATAAAACTAATAAAATAACCTATTAAAAAAGGAGGGATAATCCCACTTGTATCACTCTTCCAAAATCCAAAAATACTCCAAAAATTAATAGCGTTTACACTTGTATAAGGATACTGCTCCAAAGACAAAAACACCCGCCGAAAAACAAACTCAATCAAATTCCCCGATGAAAAGGGAATAAACATCGAAAAGAAAAAAATAGCAGAAAATAAAATATATAAAAAAATATTTTTAACTCTCCATTTCTTCTTCCAAAAAACAAAAAAAATAACAGGCAGGATAAACAAAGTCTGGGGTTTAACCAGCACCCCATAAGAAAATAAAAAACTTGATATAAAAAACGAATTCTTATCTAAAAAGTACAAAGCTGCAATCGAAAAAAACGAAGTAAGCGAATCCACCTGTCCCCACAAAGAAGAATTTGCAAAAACCGCCGGATTAAAAATATAAAAATTTACAATCATTAAAGAAAAATTTTTACTTTTGTATCTTCTGACAATTTTATAAATCAAATAAGCGGTTGCCATATCAGCAATTATCGCGGGCAATTTATAAACTAAATGAGGATCTAAGAAGCTAAACCAAACGCTTATTTTTCCCAAAAAGTAAAGCACATAAAGGTATCCAGGCAAGTAATCAGACCAGCCGTTATAAAACTCGCTAAACCCATGCTCCGAAAGCGTTCTGCTCCAAGAAATAAAAGTATTAAAATCAAGCTCTAAAGTACCAAAAGGAGAAAGAAAAATTCTCAATAAAAACCCAACAGCAAGAAAAAATAATATTTCATACTCTAATTTTTTCATTTTGCCAACCATTGTTTTATATATAAAATATAACCCATACTGACCGATTGGACTATATAATATAATAAATAAAGTGTACACAAACTCAAAAAACCCAACGGTGTTAATAATAGAAGACGATCAAACCTTGGCAAAAATGTATTCGACAAAATTCCAAATGGAAGGATTCAATCCAATAGTTGCAAAAGACGGTAAAAGCGGTATGGATATTCTAAATAAGGAAAGCCCTGACGCGATACTCCTCGACATCATGCTTCCCGTATATTCAGGATTGGATCTTCTCTCAAGCTTCCAATCAAACCCCAAAATCAAAAACACTGTTATATTAGCACTCACAAATCACCCTCAAAAAGAAAGCGCTCAAAAAGCACTAAACCTCGGAGTAAAAGAATATCTTGTAAAAGCAATGCAAACACCCGAAGAAGTAGTAGAAAAAGTCAAAAAATACCTAAATCTTCCACAATGAGTCTTCAGGCCAAAACAAAACTGCCGCAGATCATTTTTATTTTTACTTTTTTAATCTATCTATTAACCTCGGGAGGGAACACTCCCTATAACTATTTTGTACTTTTCGCGGAAAGTTTCACAAAAGGAAAATACTGGATCGAGTCAGCGCCCCCCTGGCTAAATGAACTCGTACCCAACGGCAGGGGACACTACTATCTTGTCTATCCGCCAATGCCTTCTATCCTTCTTATACCCTTCGTCCTGTTCTTCGGTACCGCCTTTCCACAACAAATTCTGGCACATCTATTGGGAGCTGGTACAGTTACCTTAACATACCAAATAGCTCAAAAAAAATTGAAGTCGACAAAAAAAGCACTTTGGGTATCCACACTGACAGGATTTGGAACAATTATATGGTTTCTCTCGGCTACAGGCTCCGCTTGGTATTTGGGACAAATATCAGCGTGTTTTTTTATAACAGCTGCAATTTACGAAACAGCCTCAAAAAAACGACCAATTGCAATAGGACTTTTCATCGGAGCAGCCTATCTTTCTCGACTCCAAACAATACTTACTCTGCCTCTTATACTTTACCTTACCAATAAAAAAAGATTTAGTACTTGGCCAAAAATTTTAATCATACTAAGTATTTTTCTATCAATAAACTTCGGGTATAATTTCATTCGCTTCGGATCAATTCTTGATAAAGCATATATACTAATCCCCGGAGTTTTAAATGAACACTGGTACTCCAAAGGGCTTTTCCACCCAAGCTACATACCAAGACATGTCAAAACAATTCTGCTGGAATTGCCCAAATTCTCAAAAAAACCACCATTCATATGGCCGTCATGGACTGGACTTGCTATCTGGATCACAACACCTGCATTTATATTTTCTCTATTCGCGCCTCTCAAAAAAGCTGAGGTAGCTTTTTCTTGGCTGGTAATTTTTCTAATGACAGCAGTTATATTTATGCACGGAACAGTAGGATTCAGTCAATTCGGATACCGCTTTGCCGTTGACTTCTATCCGGTACTAATTTTTTTAATCATCATCTATCTTAAAAAAACAAATCTAAACTTCATCCACTGGACTCTTCTTACAATTTCGGTAATAGTTAACACATGGGGAGTACTGTGGATAAACAAATTTGGCTGGGTGTCCTTCTAATACCCACATCTTTGGTACTATATTCCTTGACTTTACTAAAAGACGTCGGCTTTTGGGACACGGCAGAATTCCAAACCGTCCTCTACACGCTCGATATCGCACACCCCACAGGCTACCCAACTTACATACTTTTAGGAAAACTGTTTCTTTTTTTACTCCCGCTAAAAAATGTAGCGCTTCAAATCAATTTTCTCTCAAGTATTTTTATCTCTCTAGGATTATACTTTATTTCAAATTCAATATTCACAATCACCAAAAATAGATTCGTCTCCATACTCACACCCCTTTTAATAATGACTTCCTACGTCGTTTGGTCGCTCTCAACAGCTGCAGACCCTCACGCACTCCACTTTCTTTTTACATCTCTTTTTATATATCTATCCACCAAAATATTAATCCAAAATAAAATAAATTTTCTTCCAACTATTTTTCTTATTACAGGGCTATCGCTCGGAAATCACTTATTATCAATTTTCTTCTTATTGCCTCTTTTTTTAATTCTGGCAACAAAAGTCAAAAAAAACCGGCCTTTTATAATAAAATCAATTCTTTTATTCTTTCTTGGTCTAAGCGTCTATGTACTACTACCAATAATTTCTTACTTTAAACCTCCCCTAACTACCAATTATCCGATAAATAGTCTTGACTCCTTTAGCCGTCACGTCTTCGGCAGAGATTTTACTCCCCACTCCGGAAAATGGATCGGAGGAAGCGTGTTCTCAAGCATTCAATTTTATTCGATTCAACTAAAACGATTTATATCAATCGTTTTTCTGCCTCTTGCTTTAATTGGAATTGTCTCTCTTAAAAAAGAAAATCGCATCCTAAACTTTTCACTATCATTTATTTTTCTCGGTACACTCCTTTTCAGTCTTAGATATCAAAATGCTGTTATAGAAAGATATTTCGCATCCTCTTTTGTTGTTATTCTTATCTGGATATCCTCATCAATCAACACAATATTACGTCTCTCTAAAAAATTCAAATTTATAGTTCTCCTTAGTTTTACACTTATAATCGCAGTCCAAACAGCAAAAAACATAAAAACAAACTTTCCCTTAGTAAATCAAGAAAGATCAAACTCAGCACGCGCTTTTGCCGAAAAAACCATGGATCTACTTCCGAAAAATTCGATAATTATCTCTTGGTGGAGTTATTCTACACCGCTTTGGTATCTACAAAAAGTCGAAGGGAAAAGGCAAGACGTCTTAATAATTAACGCACCACCAAACGAATGGGAACAAATTGCACTTAATCTTTATTCAAAAAAAGAAATTTTCTTGATCGATTACATCGATCTTAAAAATCCTTCCTTCAAACTAATACACAAAGAACACCTCTATCAATTTACCCCCCTGTCTTACGAGAATTCTCCCCAATAATCTTGCCAACCCACTCATGGATTCCGCTCCAATCTCCTGCAGTAGGAACTAAAACATACAAATTATTATAATCAGAAAATGGCGGGTTTTTAAGTAAACTCTCGTCAAAATCATGCATCTTTATCTTATCCCTAAAATCAAAAACTTTCCGTGCCAAAAAAACCTGGGCATATTCATCCATATCAGTCTCCGAAATAGATTTTATTAAATCCCAAAAACCAAAAAGTTTACGCGGATGATACAAAAAATCACGACTTATTAACTTATCTTTAATCGCCAACATCACAAGCTGTGCTCGTCTTGTCCTTGCAAAATCAGTGCCCTCTTCTAAATCCTCCGAATGCCTCGAACGCACATACTTTAAAGCAGTATCTCCATCCATAGTTGTCAGACCTTTTTCAAACCTAATCGTCTCATACCGGCAAGCATACTCAGGGTCTCCATCACATAAATCTTCCTCTCTCCCCTCAATGGGATATTTTTTATCTTCAAAGCTCCTTGGTACATCAACTTCCACCCCACCAAAATAATCAACTACCTCCTTAAATCCGTCAAAATTCATAGAAAAACCGTAATGAATAGGTATTCCCAATATCTCCTCAACATAAGACTTGGCAAGAACAATTCCACCACCCACCCTTTTT
Organism: Candidatus Woesebacteria bacterium; assembly: GCA_013374835.1. Classification (GTDB taxonomy): domain Bacteria; phylum Patescibacteriota; class Microgenomatia; order UBA8517; family UBA8517; genus UBA1430. Next base: position 290,683 of record CP055307.1, on the reverse strand, counting down.
TCATTACCCAAACGATAAGCCCCATTAAGCTTGTCTCCAATCTCCTCAATCCATATATCACGAGGAATAGGTATTAAATCCACGCCAGAGCCGTAAATATCAAAAGAAGCAACTATCATAGTATCTGATAAAATTGGGTTTTTTTCTCCGTCACCCGACAAACCGAGAAAAAGCAAATTGGTTCTTCCGTCTGTAGATTTTACTTTTTTATTACTTGCAAAAATAAATGTAAAACCCAATTCAGCGTATTTATAATAACCGCTGAATTTCAGAAAAAAAACACCTACAGACACAATAAGACTCAAAAAAATAAATATAGATAAAAAAACGCCGAAACGAACAAGCAAAATATGTCTTGCCAAAATTTTTCTTTTTACTCTCGCCAAAAATCTTTTTCTTCTCTCAGATAAAAATTTATGCCTCCTTTTTTCCATGCTAGAATAAGTCTTGCAAAGCCAAAACGCTTTTAATTATTGTATTTTATACCAAAATGACAGACAAGCTAATTAATAATCTTAACAAGGAACAAATCAAAGCAGTTACCTTCGACGGAAAAGCGCTTCTTGTTTTAGCAGGTGCCGGTTCCGGCAAGACAAAGGTCCTAACACACAGAGCCGCTTGGTTTATCAAAAACAAAAAAATAAACCCAGATCAGATCCTCCTTCTGACATTCACAAATAAGGCATCAGATGAAATGAAACTTCGCATAGCAAAACTATCAGGAAATGTACCCAAATATTCGGGCACATTTCACAGCTTTTGCGCCAAAGTATTAAGAACAGACGGTCAAAAAATCGATATTCCAAAAAATTTCATAATCTACGACCAAACCGATCAAAAAGAAATTATTAAAAGCATCCTTGAAAAGCACAATTTCAACAAAGACAACTTCAAACCCGAGACCTTTCTATCACAGATATCTGACGCAAAAAACCAAATGCTAAGTCCGGTTCGTTACGCTGAAATTGCAAATGGAGAATTACAAGAAAAAGTATTCACAATATATGTAGAATATGAAAAATATCTTAAAAAAGCAGGAGGGTTAGATTTTGATGATTTACTTCTCAAAACAGTAGCTCTGTTTCAAGAAAAACCAGAAGTACTAAATATTTGGCAGGAAAAAATAGCTCAAGTTCTAATTGACGAATGGCAAGACACAAACAAAATTCAGTATGAACTTACAAAACTACTAATTGGAAACAGAAAAAATATCACAGCAGTAGGTGATGCCTCGCAATCAATATATAGTTGGAGAGGAGCAGATTACAGAAACATCAACTATCTCATAAAAGATTTTCCCGACATACAAATAATAAATCTTGAACAAAATTACCGCTCCACCCAAACAATATTAAATGCCGCAAACTCGGTAATATCCAAAAATACCACGCATCCAATTCTTAAACTCTGGACTCGTAACGCCAAAGGAGAAAAAATAAAACTTTTTAGGGCAAACAGTGGACAAGATGAAGTCCGCTATATTGTAGACAAAATTAACGAACTCACGCGCACAGGCTACAATTACAGCGACATTGCAATTCTTTATAGAACCAATGCTCAGTCCCGCACAATAGAAGAAGCACTTCTTCAAAATGGAATTCCTTATAGATTAATTGGAGGAATACGATTCTACGATAGAACAGAAATAAAAGATATCATCTCTTATTTAAGACTAATAATTAATCCTAAAGATCCTGTGTCCCTAAAAAGAGCACTCAAAACTGGGAAAAAAAGGACACAAAACCTTCTCTTGCTCCAAAAAAGTCTAGATACACAAAAATTAACTACTCTGGAAATTATGGACAAAACACTTAACAAAACTGATTATCTTTCAAAATTTGCCCAAGAAACGGATGAAAATTTTGCTAGGCTGGAAAATATAAAGGAGCTGCGTTCTGTTGCGGCTGAATTTCAAAACATCGATGAGTTTTTGGAAAACGTAGCCTTAGTTGAGGCCGAACAACTCTCGACCTCCAAATCACTCCATCAATCATCAGATACAAAACATCAATCATTAATCACTCTCATGACTCTACACGCAGCAAAAGGACTTGAATTTCCCGTTATATTCATAACTGGTCTTGAAGAAGGCCTTTTCCCACACTCAAGGTCGCTTTTTGACCCAGCACAATTGGAAGAGGAAAGAAGGCTCGCATACGTAGGTATAACAAGAGCAAAAGAAATCTTATTTCTCACATACGCTCAACAAAGGCTCTATTTCGGACAAAAAACAAGCAATCCTCCAAGTCGTTTTCTTTCGGATATACCAGAAAACCTATTAAACACATCAGATAATTCTGGCTATTCCCATAGATACGACTTTAACGATATTAACGACATACTCTAAAAAATTAATGCTGTTATAATAAGCTCATGCTACCGCAACACCCCCTTCAATCCAAATTTTGGGCGGACTTTAGGCGTACTTGGGGCAACGAAGTTATCAAAACCAAATATGGATATATTACTTGTCACAAGTTACCGGTTACCAGCTACAAAGTAGGTATGTTTATCCGAGGCCCCAAACCCACTCAACCAATGCTCACCGACCTTAAAAAAATTGCTAAAGAAAACAATCTGATTTTTATCAAAATCGAGCCTTTTACCCCCAAAGAGCAAGGACTTGAAGACCTCCTCAAAAAAAATAATTGCGTGCCAGGCAAAACCCTCTTTACTTCAACCTCATTCTGGATCGACCTTACAAAAACCAAAGATGAACTTTTAAAAAGCTTTTCCTCAAAAACTAGATACAATATCCGTCTTGCCCAAAAACGCGGCGTAAAAGTTCAACTTAATAATTCAGATCAAGCTTTTGAAAACTATCTTAAACTAACCCGCGAAACCGTTCAAAGGCAAGGCTTCTACGCCCACTCCGAGCGTTACCACCGCCTCATGTGGAACCACCTTCACACCAAACCCCAAGCCACAAACCACAAGCCTTTAGCCTTCCTTCTAACCGCGACTTACCAAAAAAAAATAATAACTGCTTGGATATTATTCGCTTATAAAGGATTCCTGTATTATCCCTACGGCGCTTCCTCCGATAAATATAAAAATGTCATGGCCAATAACCTTATGATGTGGGAGGCAATCCGCTTTGGAAAAAAAAGAAACCTTAAAATATTCGATCTCTGGGGCAGGGAAGAAGGCAAGGGTTTTACCCGTTTCAAAGAAGGCTACAATCCCAAAGTCGTCGAATTCATCGGCACTTGGGATCTAGTCATTAACAAACCTCTCTACTACACCTACCGCACTATAGATTTTCTCCGTTGGAGTTTCCTGCGCACCAAATCCCGCTTTATCAAGCCAAAATTCTAATATGGATATTCGCCAATCCTCATCCTATGCCCGCTTCATGTCCCTAGAAGGCTGGACTGTCGATAAAACCGAAGGCACATACTCCTACATCAAAAAGTTCCCCCTCATCGGCCATTTTATAAAAATCCAGCGCCCTGCTGTCATCACCCCCAAACTAATCAAAACACTCGAAGACAAATACCACCCCTTCCAAATCCTCATCGAACCCTCATTAAATACCGATTACAATTTCCTTCTTACTGATTACGGATTTCGTAAAACAAAATCTCCTTACCTGCCGTCAAAAACCTTAACTATTGATCTCACCCAAATGGAAGAAAAGCTCTATTCTAATTTTAAAAAAAACTGCCGCTATGCCCTGCGCAAAACAAAAAACTCACATCTTACCAACCTCTCCTTACTTCCTAAAATTTACGAATTTCATAAAGCCTGGAAAAGCTCTGTACCCTTCACTCGCTACGTCCCCTCTCGTAAAAATCTAAGAAACCTTAAAAAATCGTTTAAAAAAAACTCCCTTTTTTTAACTACACAGGACTTTACAGCAGGCGCTATTTTTCTAAAAGCAGGCCCCACAGCCTATTACTGGCAGGCATTCACAAGCAATAAAGCCAAAAAATCATTAATCCAGTACCAAATTGTCTGGCAGGGAATCCTCTGGGCAAAAGAGAAAAAAGCCAAAACATTCGATTTCGAAGGCATCTACGATAACCGTTACCCAAACAAAAGCTGGCTCGGCTTTACCCATTTCAAAAAAAGTTTCGGAGACAAAGAAGTTATTTTTCCGCAAAGCCTCAGTAAAACTTATTTCAAAAATCTGTTTTACAAAACATAGAATACTCACAATTTCGACAAATATAACTTCCGCTACACCTAAAATCGCTGTTTTCGATTTCTTTTTTAACCTCAAATATTTTCTTTTTTGCCTCTTCAAGCTGAGCTTTACTTCTTTTGGTAACTATCTTTGTCTGATCCTCAAAATAATAAAGCGATAACTTGATATCCTCAACATTCTTACCAAACGGTTCTGTATTTATACAGGTTGCAGCCAAAGCATAAATACTAAGCTGGAGGTCTTTATCAGCCTCCTTTTGGGTCGGAATTTCTTCTCCTGTTTTATAGTCAACAATCTCTATTCCCCCATTGCTTAATAAATCAACCCTATCCATCTTTCCACCAATTCTTACCTTCTCCCGTCCGCTTTCCGTTTCTTCATAAAGCGGGATAGAAAAATCCTGTTCAACTAATATGGGCAAATTTGCATAATCAAACTCTTTATCATAATACTCTCTCAAAAATATAAGCGCTTTTTCAAAAGCCTCTTTTTCATGTCTTTTGCTTTTATATCCAGCTCTAATCCAATCATCCTTAAGAATCTCTTCAAGCAACTTTTTACCAGGCTTTCTGCCCGACTTTACTAGATTATAAAAATCTTTCAATGTTTCATGAACGCTTGTACCAAAACTCATTGAAGGTGACGGAGAAGTAGGAATCTTCAAAACATAAGAAAGCTTATAATGAAGCGGACAAATCTCAAACGTTCTTATCTGGGAATACGAAAGATAGTAAACCACATGCTTTACCCGGGAACTAGACAAACCTGCCTTATTTTCTCCTGAATAATCAAGAAATGATAGCTGCTTTGCATTTTTTTGCTCCAAAAAAGAAATATCCTCGCCCAAAGCTTCAAACAAAAAAGGAGACAATCGCCTTTGCCTTTTACCATCAGAATAATAGTCGGCTGCACTAAAAAACAAATACTTCTGAGCTCTTGTCATACCCACATAAAAAAGTCTTCTTTCCTCCTGAAGATGATAATCACCCGAAGGCAGAGTCTCTTTTATAAGTTCATCGGGAATCGGTATAAGCTCACGCCTCTCAATCGAAGGAAACCTCTGCTCAACAAGATTTACTAAAAAAACAACAGGAAACTCAAGTCCCTTACTCGAATGCACAGTCAATATATTTACAGCATTATTCTCACCCCAATCTTCTGTCGAAGCCAAAGGAGACTCACCAAGCTCCATGGACAAATCTATCCAGTCAACAACGCTATAAACATCGGCTCTTTCATAATCTGTTTCAAAAGATTTTAATTTATCAAAAAACTTAGATATATTCTTCGCTTCGTTTTCCGCTTTTTCACTGGATGGATCAACTAAATTTTTGATAATACCGGTTTCTTCCAAAAAATAATACAATATCTGCCCCGCAGTCTCTTTTTTTATCAAACCCAAATGGTGCTTAATAATTCTAACCAAATTTAAAACCTTTTCTTTGGATTGTTCGCTTATATTATTTATCTCCCCAACACACTCTGCAGCCTCATATAAAGACATATTATTTTTCTTTGCATAACTACCAATAAACGAAACATCTCTAGAATCAATCTTCAAATGATCCAAAGAAAGAACCCTGTAAAAAGAAACTGAATCGGTAGGATCATAAAGCACCTTTAGATACGAAATAAAATCTACCACCTCGGGCTGTCTAAAAAGACGCCCCGGCCCCAAAAACTGATAGGGTACCCCTGCTCTTGAAAAGGCGCGAACAAAAGACTCAGCCTGATTATTTGCTCGGACAAGTACTGCAAAATCTCTAAAATCAAAATTTTCCGAATCCACAAGTTCTAAAACCTTTTTTGCCACAAGCTCAGCCTCTTCTTCACCCCTTTGCGCATGTATAAAAAATACTCCACCGGAATCATTTTCTAAATCACAGGAAAGCTTTTTATCGATCCCTTCAATAACCTCGAGCCTATCCGGATTGTTATTTTGAATCAATTTATACGATGCATCCAAAATTTTCTGTATTGACCTGTAATTTTTAGTCAAAACCACAACCTTAGCCTTAGGAAAAGTTCTGCGAAACTGAAAAATATTACTAACAGCAGCACCCCTAAATCTATATATGCTTTGGTCATCGTCTCCACAAACAGTAATATTAGCTTGATTCCCAGAAAGCAAAATTGCAAGCTCGTTTTGAGCAAAATTAGTATCCTGAAACTCATCAACAAGTATATACTTAAACTGCTCCCTATACCTCGAGAGTATATTTGGCCGTTTTCTAAAAAGATCAAGAGTCTTTACTATCAAATCGCCAAAATCCATTAAACCCTTACGAATCTTTATCTCGTCGAATTTTTTATAAGCCTGCGCAAGTTCGCTCCATTTTTCAATCTCCAACTTTTCTCCATTATCCGGTTTAGAATTTAATGTTTTTATTTTAGAATTTACCCAGGCAATATATTCACCCGGAGCTATATCCTCATCCTGAAGTCTGGAAAAATGCTTCAAAATAGCGTCCAAAAATTTGTTTGGATTCCCAAGTGGTCTAAAATAAGACAAACCAAGCTCAAAAATATTTTCTCTCAAAAGCCCGATAGACTCTGCTTCTGTTAACAATCTATATCTTGGATTAAGCCCAACCTCCAAAGCTTCTGCCCTCAAAACTTTGTCACAAAAAGAATGAAAAGTAGATATCCACATCTGGGTATATCCGTATGGCATCTCCTGATCAACGCGCTCAACCATCTCAAAAGACGCCTTTTCGGTAAAACTCAAAGCAAGTATCTCATTAGGCTTCGCCAAACCGGAAGAAATAAGATATTTAATTCTTTCTGTTATTACAGTTGTCTTACCCGTACCTGCCCCCGCAATAATAAGAAGCGGACCCTTTTTATGTTCAACCGCGTCAATTTGCTGCTTATTAAGATTTCTGCTCGTCAAGAAATTTTTCCCCACCTTCCTTCAAATTATTAGTAGCGTCTATTTTTCTCCCCAAATGACTAAAATAAGTCAAAACATTACCCATCATATTATAAGAATTATTTATATGCCTCTGAAGAGTAGTCAAACTTTCTTCTACTCTTGAATAATCCTTTCTTATAGCCCTAAGCATCCCAAACACCTCACGAGCTTGTGTTTCTATTTTCTTTCCTTCAAACGACAAAAGAATAGTTTGAAGATGTGAATATAAAGTAGTAGGGGAGACCGGATAAACCCTCGCTCTTTGTGCCATCTCTAAAAGCTCTTGCTCTCTCACAAGCTCGTAATAAACCGCTTCACTAGGCACATACATAAGCGCAAAATCCATAGTTCCTTCATCGGGCAATATATACTTGCGACTAATATCTTTTATGTGCTTTTTGATATCTCTTATAAAAGCTTTTCGATATAAATTTACATCTTCTCTCTCGGCTTTAGACATTTTCTGAAAATTTTCCATTGGAAATTTAGAATCAATAGGAAGTATACCGGCACCAGTCTTTATGGCAGCATCAACCTTTTCACCGGATTTAAAAGTGTACTGAAGAAAAAAACTACTCTTCGGAAACATCTGGGCAATCAAATCCTTCAAAACTTGCTCTCCAATATTTCCTCTAAGCTTCGGGCTCTGAAGAAATTCTTGAAGCTCCTTCATTCCTCTTCCGATCTCACTAAACTCACCGATGTTTCTCTGAACTTCTCCTATCACCTTAGCAGCATTATCAAGCCTCTCGTTAAGAGATTGAGTATTTTTCTGTAAAGACTCAAGTAGTGTCCTTCTATCCTCCTTAGAACCCTCCTGAAGAAGCTTTACTATTTCCATCAATTCGTTAGAAGGCTTTTGTTTTTCAAAAATATCATTAAGTTTCTTATTTACCCACAATCCCAAAATCAAAATCCCGCCCAAAATTAATATCAGAATTATAATCGGATCCATGTTTCAACAAGCATTTTAGCATCCTCTTAGTCTAAAATAAAATAATGAAATCAAAAAAAAGCCACTCAAGTGGTTTAATACTTTCTTTAATAATTATAATTCTCTGGACACTGCTCTCGGTTATTATAGTCTTTACAAGCCCCAAAGACTTTGGCGCCATCCCAGTATTTTTTTTAGTTCTTTTTCTCGCCCTTTTCTTCACTCTTTCAGTAATATTCACAAACTCCAAAAAAGGCTTTCTATTTAGCTTATCCATAGTTTTTGCACTCATCCTTAGATATTTTGGCATAGGCAACCTTCTCAATATTCTCCTGCTTTTTGGATCAACCATAGCTTTCAATCTTTATATTTCAAAACATAATTGACATACTCTGTTATACTTCAATTAAAGAAACAAACAAATGAAAATCTCTCAAAAAAAAATAAATATCTCTTTAAAAAAAGAAATCGAAAAAGCTTTTATTCAAAGTATTGCTGATATAAAAACAATTAATGAATCAAAACACTTTCTCACGGATTTTCTAACAAAATCAGAGTTTGAAACTTTGTCCAAAAGATTGGCAGTAGCTTATTGGTTAAAAAAGGGCAGAAGCTACGAAAATATAAAACAAAACCTTAAAGTATCAAGCGCAACCATAGCCTCTGTTCAAGAAAATTTTAAAAAAGGGGGGTTTCAAATAGTACTAAAAAAACTCGAAGCCGAAGAGTGGGCAAATAAATGGTCTGTAAAAATTAAAAAATTTGTTAAAAGATAAACCTTCTTGATACAATATCCTCACATGCGCTACTACATAACAACGACGCTTCCTTACGTCAATGCAGATCCGCATATCGGTTTCGCTATGGAAATAGTTGAGGCAGATTGCTTAGCTCGTTTTCACCGATTTCTCGGATATAAGGTAATATTCAATTTCGGAACCGACGAACACGGCCAAAAAATATACCAAAAAGCACTTGAGAAAAATCAAAACCCTAAAGCATATGTCGATGAATACGCCAAAAAATTCAACAATCTCAAAAAAGCTCTAAACTTAAGTTACAACAAATTCATAAGAACAACAGATCAAAACCACATAAAAGCTGCACAAAAATTTTGGGAAATATGTGACCAAAAAGGACTCATCGATAAAAAAACATATGAAACTAAATATTGCGTCGGATGCGAAATGGAGATAACCGATTCGGAGCTTATAAACGGGCGCTGTCCACTGCACCCGGATAAAAAAATAGAGTTAAGGCATGAAGAAAACTATTTCTTTAAATTTTCCAAGTTTCAAAGACCTCTTTTGGAATTTTATAAAAAAAATCCAGACTTTGTTTTACCAAAAGAAAAATACAACGAAGTCATAAAATTTGTAGAATCGGGTATCAAAGACTTCAGCATTTCTCGCCTAAAATCCAAAATGCCATGGGGAATCGAGGTGCCAAACGATAAAGATCATGTCATGTACGTTTGGTTTGACGCATTGATAAACTATATTTCAACCCTCGGCTGGCCGGACAAAAAAATCTCCGATTGGTGGCCCGGAATACAAATAGCAGGCAAAGACAATCTTCGCCAACAATCAGCAATATGGCAAGCAATGCTTATGGCAGCAGATATACCGAATACAAAACAAATATTTATCCATAGCTTCGTCACACAAAATGGGCAAAAAATCAGCAAAAGTCAAGGAACCACAATCAGTCCATACGATCTAGTACAAAAATATGGAACCGATGCAGTAAGGTATTATCTGCTTGCCAAACTCAATCCTTACCTAGATAGCGACTTTACAATAAAAAAATTTGAAAACACATATCAAGCAGATCTTGCAAACGGACTCGGAAACCTCGTGTCCAGAATCTTTAAACTCGCAGATCAAAACAAAATCAAGTTCAAAAAAAACAAAACTAAAAACCCAATTATAGACGAACTTAAAAAACATCTTAAAATCTATAGATTTGATCTTGCAACCAAATCTATATGGACTTTAATTAAAAAAACTGATAAATATCTTAATGAAAACAAGCCGTGGGAAAAAAAATCCAAAAACAAAAAACTTGTCATCTTAAACTCACTTACAAATATCTACTTCATCTCAGAGGCACTTAGTGCATTCCTACCCGAAACATCGGAAAAAATTATATCAAGACTAATATCCAAAGAAAAACTGTCTGGCTTAGTCCTATTTCCTAGATTAAAATAAACCTATTCCAATATGCTCAGAAAATTTTTAATCAAACACAAATCTAAATCTCTTAGATTCTTTGAAATTTTGCCCGGGTTTGTTTCTTGGAATCTAATACTTTTTCCATATTGGGGGATATTTATAATTCCGGAAATAGTCGCCTATTTTATTTTACTTTTTAACGTCTATTGGTTCTATCAAGCTTTCGGAATCGCAATAACAGCAACAATATCCCACTTCAGAATTGAAGCAACAAAACACTACAATTGGATATCAGATATCAAAAAATTCCCCGATTACAAAAAAGTTCACCACATAGTTATTATCCCAACATACAAAGAACCAATTCACATTCTCGACCGAACAATAAACTCACTAGCCAATCAAGAAATCTCCAAAAAACAAATCTCCGTAGTTCTTGCAATGGAATTTAAAGAAGATTCAAAAGAAAGAGAGAAAAAAGTAAATTTTCTACAAAAAAAATTTGGAAATATTTTTGCAAATTTTTTAGTAACCGTTCACAAGCTAGCTCCGGGTGAAGTAGTTGGAAAAGCATCAAACGAACGCTATGCTGCTATAACCGCCAAAAAAAGAATAAAAATCGACATGAACTATACAACAGCTACCAGTTGTGACGCCGATCATGTATTTCATCCCAAGCATTTTTCTGTCCTAACCTACAAATTCCTTGACGACCCAAATCGCTACAAAAAATTCTGGCAACCGGCAGTACTTCTTTACAATAATATATGGCGTTTGCCTGCAATAACGCGCGTGCCAAATATTCTAGCTTCCATCTTTATACTCTCAATGCTTCCAAGAAAAGATAGATTAATAAACCAACAAAACTACTCACTCTCTTTCAAACTATTAGACAAAACAGGCTACTGGGATCCGGATAGAATTCCGGAAGACTGGGGCATTTTCTTCAAAGCTTTTTTCAAAAACAAAGGAAAAATCGAAGTAGAACCTCTTTACCTGCCCCTCTATGCAGATGCCATGGAATCTACCACAACCATCAAAACTCTCAAAGGCCAATACACCCAAGTAAAACGCTGGGCATGGGGTGTATCCGACTCTTCCTGGATTCTCTATAACTTTTTTGTCACTCCGGGTATGTCTTTCTGGGACAAAATAACCCGCGTTTCCACTTTTGTCCATGGACACTTTCTTTGGCCTGTACACTGGTTTATAATTACAATCGGCCTTACACTTCCCGTCATAATCAACCCAGCATTCGGCAGGACCACTCTTGGTTATATGACTCCAAAAATATCCTCGGCTATTCTTACCATTGCTCTTACATTTCTAGTCATCCTTCTTATTCTAGACTACCTCTACAAACCCAAACGACCCAAAAATTTTCCTTTCTGGCGCGCCATTTTAGTTCCATTAGAATTCATTCTTATGCCAGTTGCAACATTCTTCTTTACCACCCTCCCGGGTTTAGATGCCCACACCAGATTAATGCTGGGAAAATATATCGAATACAAAGTAACAGAAAAAGTTTAAGTTGAAGACATCAAAACAACTGGATATACTGAGATAAAGACAAATGGTTAAAAAGGGGATAAAAAAATTTTTGATTTTTTGCCACATTCCTAATTGGTTATTCTTTGTCTTGGTAGCCACACTTCTATTGCGCATTCCAAGCTTTTTCGAACCTTATTACTACGGAGATGAAATGATCTATTTAACCCTTGGTCAAGGAATTAAAAGCGGCCTCACTCTCTACAAGGACATCCACGACAACAAACCCCCCCTGCTTTATTACACAGCAGCTATCGCCGGAAGCGTATTCTGGTTTCGAGCAATTTTAACCATATGGATGTTAATAACTACAACTATCTTCTGGAAACTAGTTATTAAATTATTTCCCAAAAACACACTGCTACAAATTACATCCGCTATCTCCTTTGCTATATTAACTACATTACCACTACTCGAAGGCCAAATATCAAACGCTGAGCTTTTCATGATTGGACCAACAATCATTGCTTTTTATCTCCTAATAGATAAAAAATTTACTACAACAAAGCTTTTTCTATCGGGAGTTCTTTTTTCAATTTCAACTCTTTATAAAGTACCAGGTGCTTTCGACTTGGGAGCAATAATTTTCTTTTGGATCTTTTACAAAAAGCTAAACCTTAAAAAATCAATTCTTATATTACTCGGCTATCTCACCCCAATTCTTTTAACAATAATTTGGTTCGCCTCCAAAAATTCCTTAAATGAATATATTAAAGCGGCTTTTCTCCAAAACATAGGTTATCTTTCCTCCTGGCGCCCATCTGATGTAGAAAAACCTTTTCTCCTAAGAAATTTGCCTCTCATCATAAGATCTATTTTGTTAATATTAGGAATTTGTATTCTCTACATCAAAAAAACAAAAATCTCCAAAGAATTTGTCCTTACCGCTCTCTGGCTTCTTTTTAGCCTTTTTGCAGTCACACTTTCAGAAAGGCCATACCCACACTATCTCATTCAATCGGTAGCCCCAGTATCAATCTTTATTGGTATGCTTGTAGCACGAAAAAACAAAGAGCAAGTCCTATCAATTATTCCACTCACACTAGCAATATTTGTACCCGTATATTATGGGTTCTGGCTTTATCCTTCGTTCCCTTATTATCAAAGGTTCATAAAATTCGCAACCAAAAGCATCACCAAAGAAGAATATTTCAATCTTTTTGGCCAAAATACCCTAAAAAACTACAAAATTGCAGAATATGTGCTCACATCCACAAACAAAAATGACAAAATATTCGTCTGGGGAGATACATCAGTAATATATGCCCTAACCAAAAGACTTCCTCCAATCAAATATACGACCGACTATCATATAAAAGATTTTTATTCAATCAACGCTACTATAGCCGAAATCAAAAAAACAAACCCCAAGATTATCATAATTATGACAGAAAACAGCGAAATTTTAACATCAGAATTTAAACAGTTTCTTGATATAAATTATGTTAAAGTTATACAAATCGAAGAAGCAATAATCTATAAATCCCTAAGCCCCATAGTTAAAAAAGCTCTCTTTTATTAATCCATAATAATTGCCATAAATAAATCTAATACGCTAAAATAGGTAAACCTTGTTTATGAAATTAAAAAAAACCAATCTCAACTTTCTGCCCAAGCCGGCTGTTACAATAACAATATTTCTACTAAACATAATTGTACTTATTTTTATCTTTGCGGTTAGAAGCCTCCTGCCCCCGGAAATACCGCTTCTCTACGGCAAACCAAGCGGGAAAGAACAGCTTGTACCAAAAATTTACCTTTTTATGCCGCCATCTCTTACAATTGTCTTTCTACTTCTTAATTTAATTTTAATAAAATTCATTAAAGATAAATTTCTTCAATATTCGCTTTTATCCCTCTCCTTAATTGTTACGATTCTTTCAACAATCACAGTATTAAAAATAATTTCAATAGTTGGGAATCTTTAATGATAATAGATACTTTTTTTATTCCTTTTCTATTGGCCACCGTCATATCTTTCTTGTCTACATATCCGACGATTAAATTAGCATGGAAGCTAAATCTTATCGACGATCCCCAAAAGAACAAACATCCCAAAGTTATCCATAAAATCAAAACTCCACGAGGAGGCGGTCTGGCAATATTTATATCAATTCTGCTTTCAAGCTTAATTTTCCTACCACTCGACAAGCATCTTAAAGGAATTATCTGTGGGGCTACAATTCTAACAGCACTGGGTCTGCTCGACGACAAATACAATCTAAACCCGTATCTAAGACTGACAGTACAATTTACAGCCGCAAGCATGCCAATTATAGCTGGTATAGGCATCGCCTTTTGGAAAAGCCCTTTCGGCAATATAATTGATCTTTCACAGCCCCAAATAGATATATTTCTTTTGGGAGAAGCAAGATCAATCTGGATTCTATCTGATTTATTTGCGCTTTTCTGGATCGTAGCTATTATGAATTTTCTGAATATGGGAGCAAAGGGAGTTGACGGGCAGCTAACCGGAGTTGTTGCAATCGCAGCACTAACAATAAGCCTGCTTTCGCTTAAATTTTCAGCAGATATCACCGAATGGCATACAACCACTCTCGGCGCAATTACCTTCGGAAGCTTTTTAGGTTTCTTACCTTGGCACATCTATCCTCAAAAAATAATGCCAAGCTTCTCCGGGTCGAATCTTGGAGGCTATATGCTTGCAATTCTTTCAATTCTTACAACAGCAAAAGTAGGAACACTTGCATTAGTTCTCGCAGTACCGCTTATAGACACTACATATATAATAATCAGACGAATTCTTTCGGGTAAATCACCGGTCTGGGGTGACAACAGACATTTGCACCACAAACTTCTAGAAAATGGCCTAAGCATTAAACAAGTTGCCGCCTTCTATTGGGCTGTAACGGCTATCTTCGGAATACTCTCACTATTTTTGAACTCGGAGAATAAACTGTATACTATGATAGGAGTAGCCCTCCTCACAGGGGGAATTACCTTATGGCTAAATCACAAACAAAAACAATAATAGGCATCATAAAAATTTCCAGACCCATCCATTGGGTTAAAAATTTCGGAATTTTCGCAGCACTAATATTTTCAAATAATCTCTTTAACAAGCCCATGTTTATCAAAACTTTCTGGGGATTTTGGATATTCAACGTCGCGGCAAGCGCAACCTACACATTTAACGATATTCTCGATGCAAAAAGAGACCGCCTCCACCCAATCAAAAAGGAAAGACCAATAGCAAAAGGGGATATTAAACCCCAAACCGCACTTTTTCTTTCTGGAATCCTTGCACTAATATCACTCATCGGCGCACTTTATCTCTCTGAAATATTTTTCTTATTAATCCTTGCTTATCTATTAATTCAAATTTCGTATTCGCTCTTTCTCAAAAGCCTCCATGTTATAGACATTCTAATTATCGCAACAGGCTTTATTATTCGAGTATATTCTGGCGCTTTTCTTATTAATGCCCATTTATCCGTATGGTTCTTGTTGTGTGTAATCTCGGTAGCACTTTTTCTCGCATCAGGTAAAAGAAGAGCAGAACTAAGCATAATGGGTAGATCAACAAAAACAAGGCAAAGTCTTTCAAAATACAGCCCTGAGCTTCTAAATTCCTACGTTACCATGTTCGGTAACGCTGCGTGGATGAGCTGGGCTCTTTTTTCATTTTTTGAATCTCCACAAGCATCGCTTCCTCTATGGCTAATATTGGCCGAATTTTCAAAAACCACAACGGTAAACAAATTAATGATGATAACAATACCCATTACAATCTTCGGCATTATGCGGTACGAAAGCTTAATATTCGAGGGCAAATCCGAAACTCCTGAAAAACTTCTTCTTTCGGATAAATCGCTCATCGCCTCTGTAACAATATGGGTTACAATTATAATTTGGATTCTCTACGGTAACATCGCAGACTATTCGACCTAATCTTCGGCAAATTCTGCCGATTCTGTAGCATATTCCGAAGATATCCAACCCTCAATTTCCTCGTCAAATCTTATCTTATACCATCCGGCAACGCTATCGCGATCCAAAAGCTCATACTTTTCACCCGGTTCAACCCTTCCAACCTCTTCCGAACTGGTAGAGGGCTCCTTCCTCACCCTTAAAAACCCAGTAGGAGTATTAAGTATTTCAACTTCTAGTGGGGAAGAGGGCAAAGAATTGTTAATTTCTTCAAAAAGATCATTTTGTGCATTTTCATCTTTTTCTAAATCAACCAAAGCTGTCAAAGTATATCCAGAATAAGCATTAACAGAAAAAGTTCTTTCAAAATAGCCGTCCAAAAAAAGTCTAATTTCATGAACACCCTCTGAAACATCCTCAATTAATAAAGGAGTTAGATCAACTATCCTGCCATCAAAATAAACTTGCGCACCGTCAGGTCTCGAAATAACAGAAACATTTGCATTTTTCCCGCCTGTTTTTTCAAAGGATATCTCTTCGCCGGAAGAATCCTCCACTGACTCCCCAAGTTTACGTCGCACAATAGTTTTAACACCACGAACCAACTCTATTTTAGTATCATATGCCATTAAAGGCTTATCTATAGCCTCCGGTACAAGCCTAACCGTCACCTCTCGTGCCGCAAACTCTCTCTCAAAAGGAGTCCTACCTACCTGTTCACCATTAATATATACCTCTGCAACAGGGTCAGATTCAATTAGTAAAGAGGCTTTCCTATTTTTATGGTAAAACCATACTCCAAAAGACAGAAAGAAAACCAATAATATTAAAAAAAACAAAAAAAATATTTTTTTTCTACTAGAGGTCACGTTCAAAAGTTTATAATCTTAAAAACAAAATTACAAGTATATATTTATCTTGACAAATAAAAATATTTTTTCTACTATATGTTTAGCACTCAATTAATGGGAGTGATAAACCACTTCCACATCAAATAATAAAAGGAGGTGATAAATATGGCAATCACAAGATGGGATCCGTTTTTACGATTTCCAAGAATCTTTGAAGATCTCGAGGAACCGTTTCAGAAAGGACTAAAAATAAGAGAAACGGATAGCGACATAATCGCCGAAGCAGTTGTTGCAGGAGTACCTGCAAAAGACGTTGAAGTTAACATTGAAGACGGAGTATTAACCATTAAGGCAAAGGCAAGCGAAAAAACCAAAAAAGAAAACGAAGAGCGCTATGCCCAGTATGATTATTACTACTCCGCTGCCCTCTCAGGAGGTCAGTGGGATAAAGCCGAAGCCGAGATTGAAAACGGAGTAGTTTACATAACAATTCCCAAGGCTGAAGCTGCAAGGCCAAGAAGAATTACAGTAAAAGAGAAGAAAAACAATTAATTCTTTTCTCATTTATCACTTAACAAAAACCCCGCTTTCTTGCGGGGTTTTAAATTTCAAATTACTTCAGATCACTTAATCATGTATTATATAAAAAATATGAGTATTTTTAAGAATTTTGTTAAAAAAATCTTATTAATCTCAATATTGTTCTTCCTTATAAAAAATTGGGGTCATCTACCCTATTTAAACCTCAGAAATTTTACCCTTATGACATTTCTTTGTCTCGGAGTTCTACTCAAAGGAATCAAGGCTGTTAAATCGGGACAAATAAATTTAACTACCGGTTCCAAATTTGGTCGTATGAGCGAACTCCACTCTGGGAAAAGTGCTGTATACTGGGGTTACATCCACGTACTACTTGGTCTTTTTGTCTTCTTGGCTTATCTTGCTATCATATCGGATTTTCTCTATTCAGGAAAATTCAATCTCCGCCTCTTGCAAATATATCTACTCAGAAAATAAATCAACACCTTTGTATGCTAAAATATACTCATTCGATCCGGTGGCGAAGTGGAAACGCTGCGGTCTGCAAAACCGCGATGCGCGGGTTCGATTCCCGCCCGGATCTCAAAAAACAATATTCTTTAAAAATTCCTCAAACTCCTCTCCAATATCACCCCTTTTAAGCGCAAACTTTGTAGCAGCTTTCATATACCGAAGAGGATCTCCTGTGGTCATCCACTCACCCTCAACCACTTTCACCTTCAAGACACCATGCTTGGCAAGTTGGTCATTCGCGTCTTGAAGCCAAAGCTCGCCATCAAGCCCCACTGCGTCCGGAACCAAATAATCAAAAATACGCGGAGTCAAAACATATCTTCCATAAGAAGCAAGATTTGAAGGGGCCGCTCCTTGCTTAGGCTTTTCAATCACAGCTTCTACCTCATCAGAAGTGCCCTCTTTAAGTTTAACAATGCCATACCTACTCACCTCATCATCAGGTACCTCCTGTACAGCAAGCACTCCATCGCAATGAGTAGACTCATAAAATTCAACTATCTGGGCAACGGCGCTCTTTTGACTTAAAACAACATCATCTCCCCACATTACAACAAAAGCTTCATCGCCATTAACCAAATCCTTTGCCGTCAGAACAGGCCTGCCGTTGCCATACGGCAATCTCTCGTCTTGCGGCATTATTGTAATCTTAGGAAGCCTGAAAACTTGCTCTACCTTATCCCATCTATCAAGCTTTCCCTGCCTAATCATAAGCGTTCTTATGTTAGTAGCACTACCATAAAAATAATCCTCGAATTTAGCAACCTCCCCAGGACTTGCAACGATTATAACCTCCTCGATCCCTGCTTCCTTGCACTCCTCAACCAAGTATTGAATAATAGGCTTATCAACA
Organism: Candidatus Woesebacteria bacterium; assembly: GCA_013374835.1. Taxonomy (GTDB): domain Bacteria; phylum Patescibacteriota; class Microgenomatia; order UBA8517; family UBA8517; genus UBA1430. The sequence continues at coordinate 272,315 of CP055307.1, read as the reverse complement.
ATAGGAAGAAGCTCTTTGGGAATAGTCTTAGTTATTGGTAGAAATCTAGACCCAAAACCAGCAGCAGTGATAACAGCTTTTTTTATCTTCATAAATAATTAAAGCAGTCTAAATATTCTACAATGAAAAATAAATATTTTCATCAACTATTATAAAATTTTCCCCCGCTTTCGCTTATAATTCCCTTTATTGTCATTACTGTCAAAGCTGAAGACACCCTTGAAATATCCTCAGATAAAGCTTGAGAGATTTCATCCGCGCCCAAAGGCTCACGTGCCAAAATATTAAAAATTCTCTTTTCAAAAGAATCTAAATTGGATTTTTCATACACCCTCTTTGCAATCCTTTTCATTGATAAAATATCACAAGGCTCTGTCGCCATCTTAGCAAAACCTTTCTTAATAAAATAATTAGTCCCTTGTGAAGTCAACGAATCAATAGGTCCTGGCACTGCCCATATTTTTTTCCCCATAGAGCGGGCAAGCCTCGCAGTAATCAAAGAACCGCTATTAATTCCGGCCTCAATAATCAGTACACCAAGAGAAGTTACTCCTGCTACAATTCTATTTCTTTGAGGAAATTTCCACAAATGAGGCTTTGCATTTTTCTCATATTCACTCAAAACAAGCCCATCGTTTTCAAGTATCTGAGTATAAAGCTTTTTATTCTCAGGTGGATAAACTACATCAAGCCCACAGCCAAAAACCGCAACAGTTTTGCCACCGGCCAAAAGCGTCTCCCTGGCAACCTCTGTGTCAACCCCATACATAAACCCGCTTACTGTTACCACTCCCTCCGAAACAAGTGCCGGGATAAAATTTTTAATAACGATCTTTCCATACCGTGTCATTCTCCTGCTGCCGACAACACCAAGAATTTTAGACGTTAAAATACCAATATTTCCTCTATAAAAAATTTTTTTTGGATAATTTTTTATTTCAGACAATCTCTTAGGATAATTTTTGTCACCAATTTTTACGCTTTTAATCTCAAAATCTTGATAATCCATATATTTATATTCAAAATCTAAATCTCCACATTTTCATAATGGTCAATCCTGTCAACCCCTCCCATTCCATTAAATACTATAGCAACGACATCAATGCGATATTTTTCATACTTTCGCGCCAAATCAGCTCTGGTAACAAGAAAGCTTTGGGCCGTTTTTTGAATTTGATTTATTTTTCTTTTGTCTACCATCTCCTCCGGAGTACCAAAGTCCTCCCCCACCTTTGCCTTTACTTCTACAAAAATTATTTCATCCTCATCCAAAAAAATTAAATCTATCTCGCCGTACCTCGTCCTATAATTCCTAGCAAGCAAACTATAGCCCTTTTTACAAAGATAATCCTTGCCAACCTCTTCTCCATATCTGCCTTTTGGCAAATTATATAGTTTACTCATTTAATCGTTTAACCGGACCCTATATTGAAGCGCTTCGGCAACACAAGTAGCATCAATATCCTTTTTCCCTGCCAAATCGGCAATAGTTCTTGCCACTTTTATAATCCTAAAATATGTTCTTGCAGATAATCCATAGGTATTAACCGCCTGTTTTAAGATTGCCTGCCCCGCATTATCAAGCACACAGTACTTCTTAATATGCTTATTTTTCATGTCCGAATTTGTATAAATCCCGTCTTTATCAAACCTTTTTAATTGTATTTTTCTCGCCCTAAAAACACGCTCCCGCACAGAAATCGATCTTTCAGGTCTCTTTACAACTCCTCTCTCCATCAGCTCATCAACATCCAAAGCAGGAACATTAATGTGTATATCAATTCTATCCATCAAAGGTCCTGAAAGCTTTGTTTGATACCTCATTATCTGCCTAGGGCTACATTTACACTCACGTCTAACATCCCCCAGATAGCCGCACGGACAAGGATTACTGGCCGCAACAAGCATAAAAGAAGCCGGAAACTTTACACTTCCAGCAGCCCTTGTTATAGAAACTTCACCATCCTCCATTGGCTGCCTCAAAGCCTCAAGCGTTCCTCTGCTAAATTCAGGAAACTCATCCAGAAATCGGAATCCTCGAAGGACAAATAAAAAAGGCTTCATAACCTCTTAAATTATCCCACAAAATTAAGGCGCAATCCCAGGGCAAAAAACCATGACTGCCCAAAGATTGTCACAAATTCAAACTCTAAGGAAGCGAAATGTCAAGCGATTTTTAGATTGGGACGCAAACACCGACATTCTCAAAGACTACTTCGCAGGGTTGACCCTCGAACAAATGGTCGCCAAAAACGGTAAAGACTCTTATGCAGTAAATAGAATCCTCCTCACCAACATATCCGAAAACTGGGAACGAGACAGGCGCATCCTAAGCGATTACCTCTACTCTCCGCTGTCGATAAAAGATATCAGCGTCAAGCACGGAATCTCCCAAAAACGAATCTACCAAATACGAGACAAGATGCTTGCTCGCATGCAAAGGCTAGGCATCGAACCAGGAAAGGAGGGTCGACCATGATGGATTACGCAGCAACCACCTACCAACCGCAGCGCAATCACGACATAGGGCTACTGGCAAAAGTAATCCTCATCAGCAGCGGAGCTTTAATCCTCGGCTGGGCTTTTATCAAGGGCATAGACACCACCTTTGAAAACCAGGATCGTATGAACTGCAGGAGCGCAAAGGTAAGCGGGAACGAGGAATGGCTCGAAAAATGCCAATGCTATTACGATGGACAGCCAATAAGTTGCATCCAAACCTATGACGAAAAATAACGAGCTGACCACAATCCAAAAGACAGAGCTGACGCAAACAGTGAACCGATTGTTTGCCACCAAGACACCTGCGAAGTTTATCAAAACCAGACCAGGAGCAGGCGGAAAACCAGTCAGGTATGTAGAGGTCGGCTACATCATCAACGAGCTGAATCGAGCCTTCGGCGCATTCTGGGAATTTAAAGTGGTCGACAAGCAGGTGGGTAAAAAACAGATATGGGTGCAGGGACAACTGACGGTCAAAGACTATAAAACCAACTTCACTATAACCAAAGAAACCTTCGGGGGTGCAGACATTAAATTCCGCAGAGATACAGGAGAAGTGGTCGACATTGCCAACGATCTCAAAGCAGCTGTAAGCGACTGCATCAAGAAATGCGCCTCAATGTTTGGAATAGCAGCCGATGTCTTCTTCAAAGAACAACAACTCTACGATGAAATGCCAACAGTAGTAGATGTAGAAAACGGCACTAGGGAATCACTTCTGCGTATAGTCCAACAGAAATACTTCGCCGTCGCAAAAAAGCTGGGCTTCGAAGGCGAAGACGCCAAACAAAAAGCCAAAAAGCGCTACCAGGTTGAGTCATTCAACGACATCAGCATCGAAGACCTAACCAGATTTATCGAGGAGATGGAAGCATTCTCAGGAGACGAAGGAGGGCAAACACCATGACAGATAAGATTATCGATCAAAGAAAACTTACTCCAGATAATTCGACAGCCGTCCCAAACGACTTGGTCGATAAATACCTGCCAATGTTCAAAGGCGAGCAGCTGGCAGCAGTCCTCGATTTAATCCAGCAGACTTATAAAGCGGGGCTGGAGATCGGGCGAAGCGAGTCGAGCTTTTTTGTAGTAATTCCGATTGAAATCCTCCAGAGTCAAGACCTATCACAACTGGCAAAAATCCTCTATGGCGGAGTCATCGCACTAAGTAGGCAATCAGGCTTCTGCTACGCCACAAACAGATACCTAGCTCGCACCATCGGAGTAGCTGAGAAATCAGTAAACAGACCGCTCAGGGAGCTGGCTGAAAAGGGCAAGATCAGGATCGAAGTCAAGAGAGACAAATCAGGAACGCACCGCTTTATCTACCCAGTTTTTACATGGGGGGGGTTGTCAAAGAACAGGGAGGGGGGTTGCCAAAGAGCAAGGGGGGGATTAGCTAAAGAGCAAGGACAAAAGATAAATAGACAAAGAATAAATAAACAAAAAACCGTTACAAACGGTAATAAAAGTATCTTCAAAAAACTACCCACACTCCCCATGCCCCAGGAGCAAAAGGACTACATCAAAGACGAAATCCTCAAGGTCTTAAAAGACAAACACTCAGAGCGCTTCTACTACTTGGTCGCTTCTAAAGTCCCAGAGAGTGTAATCCGCCAAGCCTTATCAGAAATAAAAGCCGACGATGCAAACGATCCTGCGAAGGTCTTTACCTTCCGCATGAACAAATACGCCGAAGAAAAAATTTAGCATGACCACCTATGAAAAAAGCAATCTTGATTTTACTAACCATCCTGACAATAGCGGGCATAACAGCCAAAGTAACCTATGACAAAAACCGCACACCAGCAATACAGAAAAGCAATGAGACGACTCAGCCGACTGCTGAACCGACCCCTACCCCTCTACCCGATCCACGCATTGAGATCGTGGCTGGGCGGTTGGCTGAAGAAGGCAGTCCGCTCACTGGCAAAGCTAATGTCTTTGTTAATTGCGGGAGCGACAACGGCATTGATCCGTATTTACTCGTGGGTATCACAGCAATCGAAAGCAGCTTTGGAAAGAATGCGTGTGGAGGCAACGCCTGGGGCTGGGCAAGCTGCAAAGTTCGACATTCCTCGCTTGAAGCTGGATGCCAATCAGTCGCCGAAGGAATCGCAACAGCACCTGCTTACAGTCGATACCGCCAAACAGGTCGAATCGAGGATCTGGCAAACAGTTATTGCCCCTCAAATTCAGGTTGCCAGACGCAAAAGTGGGTGGCAGTCGTTCAAGGAGTCATCACCGATCTTCAGGATCGGGAGTTCATCAGAGCTATGGAAGACCTAACCAAATACCTACCAGGAGACAAGGGTAAAGAAGAAATCCAGAACAACCTAGAGGAACTAAAAAAGCGCCTGGAAACAGCATCGGGAACAAACAAAGAGGTTATTGAGATTTTAATCAGAGCCAACGAAAGAGCGCTGGAGAAAGGAGGGCGACAATGAAAGGCAAAATCATAAATGACCAATGTAAAAAATGTGGAATAGCGATTAAAACGACTCATTATCGAAAAAACCAAACATACTGCCAACGATGCAGAAAGAAAGCCCACAACGCCTCGGTTAGAAAATGGCGACGTAAAGTGCTTGAGAAGAAAATAAAGGAATCCCAGGGGCAAAAGAGGGATATTGGATTTCCAACCAACATCAACTATTACAAGCCATTTTATAAAGTTGAGAACGGATATGGATACGAAGGAGTCTTGCTTTGTGATAACAAGACAGGAGAGGTGCAATGCCATATTTGCGGAGGTTGGTTTCATTGGCTGCAAAACCATATTAGGGGAACTCATAAGCTATCAGCAGATGAGTATAGAAAACAATTCAAATTAAATTGGACTACGGCACTTTGTTCAGAAAAAGTCCGAGAACAGTTAGTGCGGAGGGCGATGACCTACCCCTGGGAGCGATTGAAAAAAAACGGGGAAAAACTTGTCAGAATGTCAAAAAATGGGAAAAACCGCAACTCAAAATGGAGAGAGAGAAATCACCAAACATTAGAAGGTAAAAATAAATTGGGGTTATGTTCACTTCAGATTATCGAGAGGTTGATAAGAATCAGTAAAAAGCTAGGTAGACAACCTTACACCCACGAAATGATTGGTGACCGAGGCACAAACATCCGAGGGGCTATTATAAGAAATTTTGGATCAGTGGCAGAGGTCAGAAGAATTTTAGCGATGCAGGGATATGTCTACCAAAGCAGATATGGCAGAAAAACATTCACCGACCAGCAGCTTCTCGGAAGCCTAAAAAAATTTGCTGAAGTATACAAACGACGCCCCTCCTACTCAGACATTGCCAGGGGGATTCTATACAGCAAGTCAACTTACGAAAAAAGGTTTGGGAGCTGGAGAAAAGCAAAAGAATTAGCCTTTGCCAGTAATAACATATGAGCAAAACCTACACCTACAAATCAATTCAAGACCTGCTTCGTGCGGTGTTGGATGAACACCCAGAGGCAAAGAATAACTATAACGAAATGGTGCTGAGGGTATGGCAGGCATGCGGGGCAAAAATCCCAGAAGCTCTGATTGCCTACACGAAGTGGCACTGCCCCTCGCCAGAGACAATCTCCAGGGCGCATCGAGACTTGAAGAATGTGAGCAAGATCATATCGACACCAGAGGGTAGCAAACTTACCTACCCCTACCGACCCGATCCAGATGTCCTGGCAGCCAGGAAATCACGGCAAATTCAAATGACAGAGATGTTTAGAAATCAAAAAAGCCTATGAACAAAACAGAAAAAAGAGCGTTCGACAGACTAAGGGTTGCAGGCTACCAAGTCGAGCAGCCGATCAACAAAACCCTGCGAACAAAGAAGGGCTTTATAACGATCCGCCACGACCTCTGGGGCATTTGGGACTTTTGTGCGGTTAACGCCAAAGAGATTAGGTTTATACAGGTCGCTGAGAAATACTTCAGCCAGAAACCGAAAGCCGACCAGATAGATATGCTGCAGTTCCCCAACCCGCCCCATACCAGAAAAGAATACTGGCATTGGGATAAAAAGAAAGGCGATTTTATTATCGAGGAAATAAAAGGAGGTGACAACCATGCCTAAAACACAACCAAAAGCAATACCAACCAAAGAAGCATTCGGCACGCTGACAAAAAAGGATATTGACCTGCTCTTTGTCTTCGCTGAGCGCCTCTGGGATGGCGACCATCAGCATCTCTTAAAACAGCGAAAGGTGCTGGCAACGGCTCTCATGAAGGCGCTGGACAAACTCGGAAGCCAGAGAGAGGTCAGCAAGAAGAGATATACCATCTCAACCCAGGAATTCAAGAGCCTGGAGGCAGCAGAGGCGAAAATCCGAGAGTGGTATGAGGATGACGAGCTGCGGGAAGGCACAAAGGTCTTCGAAATAACAGGAGTTACTTACAAACCAGAATTAAAACTCGTAAAGGAGGTGAGTGAACATGGCAAACAAAAAACCAAAATACCATTTCGAGGGCAAACGCAAGGATGCCAACGGCAAAGATGTTTATGTCTTAGTCGACCTGAAAACCAAAAAACAGATTGAGGTAGACCAGGAAACTTTTGTTAACAAAGAGGCTGCAGGAGAAATTGAAAGATAAAAACCTATGACCAAAAAACAGCGCTTAGAAAAATTCCTAGACAAACTTGAACAGGAGCTGGTAATCCGTGAGGTCAACCACGCCTTTATAAGCGAGCTAGACCCAAGCCAGCCTTGGGGCATTATGCAGAAAACTAAGCAGGATGCACTGGTGCAGGAGGAAATCAACCTGAAAAAAATAGCAAAGATGATTGAGATTACTAAAAAGTTAATCGCCAAAGAAGGAGGTGATAGCAAATGACCGATGCAGAAAAAAAGCGCCTTGAAGAACTTCGTAAAAAAGAAGACATGACTGAGAAGGATTGGGAGGAGCTGAGAAAGCTAGAAAAGAAAGAGGAGGCAGAGGCGAAGCCAAAAAAAGAGTAATCCTCTCACCCCTGGGGGTGGGACAGGTCTCGCCCTCAGTATTGAAAGGATTACTAAGAAACATGGCAAATATAGACACAAAACTAAGAAAGCTAATATATGAGTTCCTTCGAGCAATCGAAGGTAAGTCGGCGTTTGAAAAGCTGCCCATCATCGAGGACTTAATCCAACAGACCAAAGATTTATTCAAAGAAGAAATCGAGAAAGGAGGTGAGAATCCGTGAAGCAAGTAGTCAGATGCGTGGGGTGCAGCAAAATCGTAGGGCTTTATAAGTCCTACAGTGTGACTGTTACCGAGACTCCTATCGAAAACGGCAAACGACTGGCGGAAGTAACTTACAAAGCGAGAATTTGTAGGGACTGCGCCGAAGGTGCTGGTTACAAAGTTAGCAGGAGAAAAAAACGCCATGAATCAAAAAAAGATTAAGTTAATGCGAAGGCTGGCACGAAGTGCTGGACTGCCTATTAAGGTGGTCAAACGAAATTATAAAGCGCTCAACTCCCCACAGCGTGATGAACTTGCAAGGGAGCTAAAGCGGATTCAACAGGCAACCTATGATAAACATCAAGCCAATCAAACCGTTACTTAAAGAGGATTATATCTCCCCTCACCTGCAGGATGAGCAGAAAAAGCGGGAGATCGAGCCAATAACCAAAGAAGGGTTAGGCTGGCGGGAGCGCCTCTGGCTTTGGTTGGTGCGAGTAATTACTAAATTCCTAAGAAAATATGGCTAACGAAATAAAATACCCAACCATTCCGATAAGCACGCTACGATTTGCCGAATACAATCCCAGGCAAATCACCAGGAGCGTGATCGAATCGCTGAAAAAGTCAATTAAACGATTCGGTAGTGTTGTGCCGATAGTGGTTAACACTTATAAAGGCAGAGAAAATGTTGTAGTTGGTGGAGAAAAACGAGTGCGGGCAGCGACAGAGCTGGGTATGAGCGACATTCCATACATCGCAGTCAACCTCCCACTGGCTGAGGAGAAAGCGCTAAACCTGGCACTAAACAAAATCGAGGACAGGTGGGACGATGCAAAGCTGGCAGCTGTGATGACTGACCTGGCAAAAGTGGACTTTGATTTATCGGTGACTGGCTTTAATGAAGTGGAGATAAGTAATCTCCTCGATACAACTATGCTCCTTGACTTGCCAGAGGAAGAACCCTGGGATACGGAAAAAGAGTTGGCAAAGATAACTGAGCCAATCTCAAAATATGGAGAGGTTTATCAGTTGGGCAAGCACCGCCTCATGTGCGGAGATGCTACCAAGCCAGAGGATGTGGCAAAACTGATGGACGGCAAGAAAGCCGATATGGTTTTCACCGATCCTCCCTATAATGTCGCTCACACTAGCAGAGAAAAGAAAGGTAAATTCCACACAGAGAAAGGCACAATTCTAGGAGATGACCAAAGTCAGGAGGAATTCCGAGCCTTCACTAGTGCATTTTTCAAGAACTACAGCGACATCTTAAAACCTGGCGGGGTGATTTATGTCTGCACGGGCTACAGCTCATACCCCCTATTTTACTATCAAATGCTGAACGCAGGCTTTGAATTCAGTTCAACAATAGTCTGGGTCAAACCGAGCTTTGCCATCGGCTGGGGAGATTATAAAAAACAATATGAGCAAGTGATGAAGGGGCTGCGAAGGGCAGGTAAAAGCAAAGCCGAACCAATTCTATACGGTTGGAAACAGGGAGAGCGCCATCACTTTGAAGGCGATGCTAACGAAAGCGATGTCTGGGAGTTCCCCCGCAAAGCAATCACTGAGATGGTTCACCCAACAGAGAAACCAGAGTGGCTGATTATGAAAGCACTAAGGGGTGGGAGTCGTGTCGGACAGTTGGTGGTGGATTTATTCGGCGGAAGCGGGTCAACACTGATAGCAGCACACAAACTGGGGCGTATTTGTTACTTAATGGAACTCGACCCGAAGTTCTGCGATTTGATCAGAAAACGAGCAGAAAGGCTAAAAAATAATGAAAACCAGCAGTTTCCTAGCCTTGTCGACGCTGTGTAATGCCCCAGGAGGGGCGATTCAAGGTCAAGTGGAATACAACAACCTATAAAAACATATGAGTAGACAACAAGTAAAAATACAACCAAACTTAAGCACTTCAAAGATGCCTGGCGAAAGGCAAAGGGAGTATACGGCATGGCTTCTTTACTGCGAAGCGGGCAGCTACGAAAAGACGCTACGGATGTGGATTGCGATATACCACCGAACTACCACTGAAATACCACCAATTTTTACAGAAAATCTTGGTAAGCCAGTCAACATAAGAACACTGAAAGATTGGGGCAAAAAGTATCAATGGGTAAAAAGAACCGACCTGCGATTAGCTGAGGAATTGGAGGAGTTAAAAATCAAAGCCGATAGAATCAGGCAAAAAAAGAGATTCGAGATAACCGATGTCTTTTGGACAAGGCTACAAATGCTTAAAAAGCAAATGCAAAAAGGTGAGATTGTCACAGTTGCTGAGATCAAAGCCCTCTGGGAGATGATGCGTACCGAATGGGGTGAGTCTATCGGCAAAACGCAAATCGAACATGGTATAAACCCAGAGGAGCAAAATCCTATCATCGATAGCCTGACTGAAAAGTTATTAAAGATTTATAGACAAGAGCGTGATGAACAACGACGCAGAAACCATCATAAAAAATCTTGAAAAGGCTGGTGTTGATTACTGGATCGAGCGCAACCAGATCAAGAACGAGAACGGTCTACCGATTGAGTTCGAAGACCACAGCTTTATGCTGGACATCTATCGGGACAATACCCAAGTGCAGGTAATTCAGAAAGCCTCGCAGGTGGGTGCAAGCACAATGGAAATTCTCAAAGTGCTGCACACGGCTAGATACCTGGGAGTCAACCAGATTTACACCCTGCCAACAACAGATGATGTCTACAAGTTTGTGCCGAGCAAAGTCAACCAGATTATAAAAATGAACCCCTGTATTAAGCGGGGAATTAGTCCGAAAGACATCGACTCGGTAGAACAAAAGCAGCTGGGCAAATCGTTTATCTTCTTCAAAGGTACTTTTACCGAGCGAGAAGCCATTATGCTAACCAGCGATTGTAACATTCACGACGAGCTAGACAAGTCAAAAGAGGAAGTGGTGCGGGACTACACTTCCCGTATGGGCTACTCGAAAATAAGACGGCAGCACTTCTTCTCCACTCCCACCATCCCTGACTTTGGTATCAACAAGCTATTTGAACAATCAGACCAGAAACACTGGCGTTTCAACTGCCCCCACTGCTCATTCCGCCAGCATATGGACTGGGAAAAGAATGTTGATGAGAAGCGGGGTATTTATGTCTGCCAGAAGTGTAAAAAGGAGATTACCCCGCAAGAGATAAACAGATACGGCAGTTGGGAGGCACGCTACCCTGGCAGACCAATCTCAGGCTACTGGATCAGCCAGATGAACTGCCCATGGAGAACAGCAGCAGACCTAATCAAAGAGAAAGAAGACGCTGAAGATGACACCTACTTCTACAACTATATCCTGGGATTGCCTTACTTATCAGCCGAGCAGCGCATTCCAGCCAGCCTGTTCCTGCGCAACTTGACCGACAAAGAAGCCGAAGCAGCTGAAGACTACAATGTGATGGGCATCGACACAGGATCAGGCACTGGTAAGGGCAATCATGTGATTATTGGCAATAAAACAGGCATCTTCTGGATGGGCGTATTGACTGACAAAGAAGGCTCAGACCGCTGGCAACAGACAGCCGAGCTTATAAAATTTTACGACATCAGGGTAACAGTAATTGACGGACAGCCCTACACAGTCGAAGCACTAAACCTCGCAAGGCAATTCCCTTACAGGGTCTACCTCTGCTGGTTTAAAGACGATCCAAAAATGCTCGAAATTGTGCGCTTTTTTGATGAGCAAGAAGGCAAGGAAAAAGACTTGGAGGACGAAATAAAAGTGCTGGCATCCCGAACCAAAATTATCGACGAGACAATAACGGCGCTGCACAAGCACGAAATAAAGTTTGCCATGCGTCCAGACAGCCCAACCTTCAAGTTGTTAATCGACCACGCTCAGACAATGTATGCCAGGTCAGTTACCGACAAGCTGGGACAGATAAAGAGAGAGTGGGCAAACACAGGGGCTAACGACTTTTTTCTAGCATTTATTTACTGGCATATAGCCATGAAGAAACGCAACAAGTATGAGCCAAACAAATAAAATTACAATCGATTTAACCCAGGCGGAGTTGGAGATCATACAAGACCTTCGCAAGATGTGCTATGGCAGGCTGACCATCTTCGTGCAGGATGGCAAGGCATTCCGAAAAGAAGTCACCGAATACAGGAAGCTCAACAAAGAGGGTAAGTTCAGTCCAGAGCGTGAGCAGCCAAAACCAAAGAGCGTAGAAATATAATGCAATTAAGAACCTACCCTACTCTCAAAAGCTGTAAAGAGGCTTGCTTCAGAAGCCCAGTCTACAGGACGCCAGTCAAACTCAAGAACGGACGGTGGGCAGCTATAACCTGGATCGAACAAGCGGAATACGAGCGCAGATTCAAAAAGCGCTTGACTTACAAGAAGTTCTGAGTATTCTTTGGACTGATGAAAAAAGCATTGCAATTTATTGGTGAAATAGCAGGCTACTGGCTCTGGCTGGCAATCTTCTGGGGTTTTCTAGCCATTGTGGCGCTGGGAATAAACACTGACGCAGGGCTGGCAATCCTCGCTTTGGCAACCTCAGTGATTATAGTAAAAACAGGATGGGCGATATTGAGCGGACTGGTTATAAACAGCACGAACCAGGTATAAGAAAAAGGGCGTCAAATCGGAAAATTACTGCGCTTGACATTTAAGAAAAAAGGGTTAATACTTAATGTCAGAATGGTAGGAAAAGTAGGAAAACTCCCACTATCATCGCCTCCTAAAATAGCATTATCCCCTTGTTCAAACTCTCCCCTAATTCGAAGCCCAATACCCATCATATTGGGTGATTATTTATTTAAAACTAGAAAGGAGGTGAAAAAATAAAAAAGCTATGAGGTATACGAAAAGATTGTTCGTAATCCTTCCCCTACTTGCCGTTGCCGTGCTTGTCGGGTATGGTCTCTCAAGGACACAGCCCGTCGGAGCGCAGCAAGACCCAAAGCAAGCTAGGATTGAGGCTTTAGAGCAGAAACTCAAGGATGTAACCGCTGAGGCGATGAAAAACGGCGAATTTACCATCAACAAGTATGGTGAGAGAGTATTCGCTGGGAAGACCGCTGAGGAAGTCCGCCGAGTCGAGAAGGAAGTATACAACGAAATACTGGAGCTTACCGCACGACCCGCTGAAGACAGAGCAAAAACTGTCGAAGCCATCACCGCATGGAACGACAGATTCCTCTACACTGTAGAAGGACAGCCTGTCCAGCACCCCGTGTATGGAGGCAGACCAGGAGCAGTTCAAGGATTCAAAAAGCTCGCAGCCGAAACCTACTACTCTGAGGATTACCTATTCACAGTTGATGTCCAAACCAACAAAGTGCTTGAGGTCTACATGAGACCGAAAGAAGTTGGTGAACCTGCAGCCTTTGAGGACATGACTCCACGCTATAACCAGGCTCAATTGGAAGCGATGGCAAGGAAACTTGTCGACGCTCAAAACTTGGGAGTGGATCTGGACTCCCTGCAGCTCGAAAGAGGTCAGAAGGTAGGGACATACTTCTTCCGCTGGACGGGAGAAAAAACCTCAGAGGGTCAAAGACCATTTATTCAAGTGGGCTTGACCCAGGGCGGACAACTGATCGGCTATACCAATGCAGGCTTTTTTGAGGGTCTATGATAAAAACTTTATCAAAAATTCTCTTCGCTTTAGCATTGGTAGCCATCGTTGGGCTGGCAGGTACAAGGGGTGCTTTGGCGTACAACGAAAGAACTATCATCTGTACTGGTGGTAATTACTTCGATAGATATGGTCCGAGCGAATACTGGTGGGAACACGGCAGTATGGGTTGGTGTAATGCGCCAGCTGACTACGATTGGTGTGAGAATAGGCAATGCGCTCACAACTCACCTTATAACCAGGTGACCCGCAGTATGTGGAAGACTTACTCAGGTTGCTCTCTGAGTAACTACGCCAGATGGAACATGGGCAACATCGCCCAGTGGAGTTACTGGTATGCTTTCATACCCAGCAACTACGCCACAACAACCAGAGCGCCTTATACGGTTACCTACAATGGAGGAAGTAGCTACTCGTTCGAGATCAACCAGAATAACTTTTACAACTATTGGGTTTCATTCCCAACAGGAGAGAATCGTTATCAGATCATGAACACCTGGCTTGACGACGATACTTGTGAATCCCCCTCAACCCAGATCGGTTTTGATGAGACCGAAATCTGTCACGAGGCAAGCCAGTGGAGCGCTTACTGTCCTGGTAACCACGCACCCTAAAGCGGAGCGGAAGGTCAGAGTCAGTCCCCCGCAAGGGGGGCTGGCTTGTTTTAGGGGAAAAGTTGGAAAAGTAGGAAAAAACTTGACTTCCTACTAGATTTGATGATAATTAGGGTACAATTAAGCTATAAGACTTATGCAAAGCACGAAAGCCAAGCCGAACCGATTAGCAGAAATAATCATAGCAGCCATCCTCCTCCTTGCTGTTAGCGCAGGTTCATATGCCTACTTCAGCTACAGGCAAAGCAGATTTGCACCCCCAGATGTAACTGCAGGTAAAGAGATAGAAGACTACTTCATCGAAAAAATGGGCATGACAGCAGAAGAAGCTAGGAAAAACGCAGAAAATGGAGTCTCCTTTTATGTCACCGAGAATACCACTCTTGACGGAATTATAGGCAATCTTTACTACTATGGCTTTGTTAAAGATGAGGCAGCCTTGAGAGAAGCACTAGCGAAAACCAAAGACATTACTCCAGGCAAAGAAGGGGCAATCGCTATCCCAACAAGCGATCCAGACAAGGAAGGCATCAACACAATTGACATTAACGCCTATTACGGGCTGAAAAAAGGCATGACCGCTTGGGAGATCGCTGACATTCTCCTTAACCAACCCACCTACCTGCAAGGCAGAACTTATAATTACCTGTTTATGCCAGGCATCCCAAAGAGAGAGCAACCGACAGAGAGAGGAGGTGAATAAGAATGAAAGGAAAGCAGATATTGATGGCAGCGACTGTAGCTCTTGCCCTCGGAGCGTTTGCTTATAACTACCAAGCGAGCAAAGCAAAAGAGAGCGCCGTTGCAGTTGCAGCTGAGGATACGCAAGCCCAGCTTATAGCCCAAACAGAGGCGAACCTAGCAAGTATCGAAGACAAAGACTCTCAGGAGTATAAAGACGCAAAGGAGCAATACTGCCTCTTAAAATCCAGACCAGCAACTGAAAGAGAGCAGGCGGTAGCCAATGTGAAAGAGTTCCTGGGCATGCCAGAGGTTGAGGTAAAATTCACCTGCGGAAGGGGTAACTATGAGTATTACGAGGCAGATAGATGGGCTTTTACCATCGACCCAGAAACTAACTACATCATTGAGAAAACCGAAGCGGAACGCAGATGGGGAGAAAACGCAGACGGCACACACTGGTTTGAAGAAGCGCCAGAGTATGACTATACTCCCCGCTACAGTGCAGAAGAAGCGGGCGAAGTCGCCGAGAAATTCATTGCTGACCATAAAAACATCTTCGGCGTCGATATCACCAGTATGACCAAAGAGTATCAGGGCATGAAGGACGGCGGAGACGGAATCACTCCAGGTAAGCTGGTGAATTACTTTTACGCCTGGAGAACGAAAGATAAAAACGGCAAAACTACGGCACTGATCAATGTAACCATCACCAGTGGCGGGCAGATAGTTGTTTACGACAATGACACCTACGACCTGGCAAAAAACTAAGACCAGATCGAACATAAAGGTCTAGCCCTAAGCAAAGGGCTAGATCAGTTGCAAATTAATTTAAAGAAGCCTATAATTCAGGTATTAATCAGGAAAATGAATGAAAGGATTACTCGAAGGTAAGCGAAAACTGATTATAATTCCTCTGATAGGGATTTTATCCCTAGCATTTCTTCCGATTGCCATAGGACTGGGAGCTGGCTGGTTCGTTTATAAAAAGGTCGGCAGCTCGAAATTAAAGTATTCCTTCTTGGCGATAATTGCTCTATTTACTTTAACCTTTGGTGGAGTGTGGATTTCAGCCATGACCTCCCCCAGCAAGCCAGAGCGAAACCAAGAGCAAACGACACAAGCCACCCCTACCCCAGAAGCGCAAACAACAGCCGTTGAGACAACCAAAGAGCCATCTCCTACCCAGGAATTGACCACTCCCACAAACATGCAGACCGCTAAAATGACCAGGGTCATTGACGGCGACACAATCGATGTTTCGTTTGACGGCAAAACAGAGAGAATCAGGATTATAGGAATTAACACACCAGAGACAGTCGACCCCAGAAAACCAGTAGAATGCTTCGGACAAGAAGCCTCAGCTAAGGCAAAAGAGTATCTTGCGGATAAAACAGTGCAGCTGGAAGCCGATCCAACTCAGGGTGAGAGAGACAAATACAATCGCCTTTTGAGGTATGTGTGGATAGACAACGGCACTGTCGATTTTGGCAAACTGATGATCGCCACAGGTTATGCCTACGAATACACCTATAATCTCCCCTATAAATATCAAGCAGAATATAAGCAGGCGCAGAAGGACGCAGAGCAAGGCAAAAAAGGACTATGGGCAGATGACGCCTGTCCCGTTGCTACCACAAAACCCACTGCAAAACCTGTTACGCAACCAACAAGCGCACCGACACAAACGACCACATCGGGAGGCGGAGCGTGCAAATACTCCTGCACCAGCCCAGACCGAGATTGCTCGGATTTCTCCTCCCACGCCGAAGCGCAAGCATTCTTTGATTGCTGCGGATTTACAGCCACCAACGATCCAATGAAACTGGACTCAGTAGGAGTTGGAGACGGCGTAGCGTGTGAATCAATTTAAAACCACTTGCATTTTTCTTTGAGACTTTGTTAGAATGAAGGCAGCAAAGTAATCCGCCTGACGAATTTATCGGGGCTTAGGTTTTTTTACTCACCAGAGTAGGAAAACCCAAGCCCCGTTTTTTATTGGAGAAAAACCTATGCCAGAAGTCAAAGAAGAAAAAGTCACACAACCAGGGCGCTACGAACCGCCAGAAGCAGACGCAAAACTTATCGAGAAGTGGCAAAAAAGGTTCAAGCGAGCTAAAGAATTCCGAGAGCCATACCAGGCAAAATGGCTGAGGCTGTATCAGTTATACCGAGCCTACCAGCACAAGGTTAACTACGCCTACAATACCCGCCTGATGCCCCCGATTGCCTTCGAAATCGTCAAAACAGTCGTGTCCAGGCTGGCAAGCGCCAAGCGCAAGACAAGAATCCTGCCAAGAGAGAAAACCGACCTTAACTCCCCAGCGCTGGATTCCTGGGATAACCTAGTCAACTACGACTTTGACATCATCGACCTGGCAAAGAAACTCCCCAGCTGGATCGAAGCCTCAACCTTATACGGCAACGGCATCGTGAAGCTGGCATGGAAAGTGCTGACCACAACTGATAACGATGGAAAGGTAACTACAATTTTTGATGACCCCAGCATGAGCCTGTGTGATCTGTGGGATATCCTCCCCGCTCCTGAAACCACCGACCTGCAGGAGGACTGTCCCTGGTTAATCCACCGCATCGTCAAACCCAAAGCCCGAATCGAAAAAGAAGAAAAAGCCAGAGGCGAAAATAGGATTTATAAAAACCTGGAGTATGTCGAAGACAAGATCGTCGAAGACTGGAAGAAAGAGCGCTACGAGATAAACGCCAAAAAGATGGCTCAGATGGGCGGGGGCGAAAAGGAAAACGCATCAGGCGAGAGCAAAATCCTCCCCGAAAAGTCCGAAGGCGAAAAGCAGGTCGAAATCTGGGAATGCTGGGACTGGGAAGACGACAAGCTCGTCGTGATTATGAACCAGGAAGTCCTCACCAGGGATGACGAGAACCCATACCTTGCGATCAACGGTGGGCGGATCTTCGTCGACCTGCCAGACATGCCTCTGCTTTGGGAATTCTGGGCGACAGGTCACATTGAACCAGTCGAAACCACTATTCTGGAGATCGCAGACCTTCGTAACCAGCGTATGGATGACATCGTTCTTATGCTTGACCCAGTAGTCAAAATCAGGAAGGAATCAGGCATAACCAAAAACGATATAGTCTTTGCGCCAGGCGCAGTCTGGGAGCTGAGGAAAATGGACGACGCCGTAATAGAAAGACCGCCTGAAATAAGCCTCATGGGAGTAAACGAAGACAAACTGATGCGAGACGAGATAAGCCGAACCCTGGCACTTGGCGAGTATATGCAGGGCATACCACAAAGCGCACAAGAGCCACTCGGCAAGGTGGCAATGCTTCTGGGGCAAAGCAACCTGCGCCTGAGCATGAATGCCCAGAACATCGGGATCGCACTCACCCAGGTAGCCAACATCCTCATCGAAATGAACCGAGAGTTTATCGATAAAGACAAGCTCTATCGAGTCGTGGGCGAGGAAGTCGACTTCAAAGAATTCAAGGCAAAGGATAAAGAGGTAAAGGTAGATGCCATCGTCACAGTTGACCCAGTCATTCCACCCGACCAAACAGCCAGAATAAACCAAATCCTAATGCTCTACGACAAGCTAATCGCCCAAGACAAACCCAACTCCAACGACGAAAATGAGGTAAAAGTCTGGCTCAAGAGAAAGAGAGAGCTGCAGAAGATGTTGCTGGAGGAGCTGGATCTCGACTCTTATATTGAGGTATTGCTGGGTGCAGAGCCAGCCGAGGCAGGCACGGAATCAACAGAGACGCCGACAGAACCCAGCGCCGTTGCCCCTGTGTCGCCCGCTGAAGGGTCTTTACCAGCAGAGACGGCTGGTAATGCCCTCCTAAACGGCATAAAGAGCCGTTTGCAGCAAATTCCCCTCCTAAATAGACTCGTAAGCTAGTAGTCAGAAAGGTAGGAAATGTTTGACTTCCTCAGATAAAGTAGGTATGCTTACACTTGCCAGCTCTTTAACAACTTAAGGAGAGTGTCAGATGAAGAAACGACTGATGGCAGCACTGCTCCTCGTAGCAGTGGCTCTAACGACTGTAGTGGGCGTCGCCTACGCAGTCACCCAACCTGTCGAGTGGGCGGACAACCCCAATAGCTGGCGATACTCGCTAGACTACATGGGGATGGGGTATGCAGAATGCGACTGGAACGATTACGGGTTCGAACTCGTCAAGACTTTCAGCGCAGACCCCGAACGCTACCGCATCTACTCCTTCAACAGCCAGGTTGCCAACGCCTTCCGCAACAAATCCGTGATGGGCTATCAACTCGAAACACCCTACGATGCCTACATCTGCACAGGCTTCACGGATACCTGGAACGCAGGCGGTCCTGGTAATGTCGAGTCTTACCTATTCGTTTGGGTTCAGTAATAAGCTACTGATTACCCAGACAATCGTGTAACATCCATCTGAGAGCTGGCAAACGAGGAGGTAGACTATTTGTCTACATCATGCCTACATTGGCACACCAAACAGACACACTGTCTACCTCCTCAACTCTCTTAAAGTTGACAAAAAGAGTTAAATTGATATACTTAGAAAAGGAGAATATGAGAGACGAAAGAAAAAGCAAAAAAACAGCATTAAAACTTCTCCTCACCATCGCCATTGTCGCAATCTTTTTTTACTATCTCTGGCAACAGGATATCGTAGGAAGCCAGGGAAAGCTCTACCCCACGAAAGAAAAAATGTGTGCCGAGTTTGCGCAGAGCTACCTGAGAACAATCCAAAAAGTCGAACCCAACTTCAACGATGAAAAATGGCAAAGAGCCGTCGACATTGAAACAGAGCTGCACAAACTTTGCACCCTTGATCTCTCCCAAGAAGCCATCAAAGGTTATAAACCCACTGCTTTGGACAAATATCGAAACCAATGATCACTTGACATTTGTTGCCAGGGTTTATTACAATGAAAATAGTTAAATAGAAGACCAAGCCTGACGAATTTATCGGGGCTAAGACTTCTAGACATACGCATTAAGCGTGTGCTTAGGAGTTTTAGCCCCTTTTTTGTTGGCAAGGAGGTGAAAAAATATGCTCGAACAGCTAAACCAATCGGTAAAAAAAGTAAATCTAGTCCCCATCCAAACTACAACCACGACCATCACAGGAAGCGGAGTCGATACTTACCTCAGTGCTAAACCAGCCTTTGATTCAGCCTTAATTCTTGCCGAGATCGGTAACCTCGGAGATCAGTCGTCCACGAAAGTGAAGATTGAAGAATCAGACGCTTCAGACTTTAGCTCTGGTGTAAGCGTCGCCAAAGGCGGAGACGAAGTGACTGTCGCAGCTGACAACAGTTATCAATTTCAAGTTGAGAGGAGCAAGCGATATTTAAGAGCGGTGGTGACGATCACAGGAGGCATATCGCCGTCAGCAGAGGTGTTTGTTGGAGGACTTTTGTGGAACGCCCAAAGACCGTTCCCAATGCTATAAACCTATGCCGAATGAAGCAAGCGCACAACCAGAAAATCAAGCGCCACAGGCGAGCTTGAAAAAAGCTCCTACTGAAGATAAGCAGGCAACCTGGGCGAAGATAGAAGCCGTGTATAACGCAGCAAAGACGGCTTATTTGACGAAGGGTGCAACTCTCGCCAATGTACTGGACAGCTTAAGCGCAACGCTGACGGACATTAAAAACGCCGAGACACAAGGAATGGGAGGCTTAGGAGCGGGACAGCCCGAAATGGAGCTGCCAGCACCGCCAGCACCAGAGGAAATGCCGACAGCTTAAAAAAGCTATGACCGACAAAAACGAGGAAAAACTAGAGAAAGGACAAGCAGTCTGGGAAATGACCCAGACAGAAGGATGGCAGATCATTAAAAGCCAGATCGAAGCAGAGATTGCGATAGAGACAAACGAACTCCTCGACTGTCCAGTCGAAGAAGTCGAAAAGCTTAGGACAGCAATCCTGGCTTATAAGCGAGTTCTAAGCATGGTAGAGACTGCTGAGAAAGAAAAAGTCGAAGCAGCCGAAGCCGTCAGAAACCAATAAAACTATGGCAGACGAAAAAGAAAATAAAAAACCTGAAGAAAAAGAGACCACAGACAATGTGGTCTTGGCTAAGTTTAAAAAAGATCAAGCCAAAGAAGACAGGCGCAAAAAGTGGCGGGTCGTAGAAGAAGCGGTCTCAGCAGCCAGGCAAGCCTACTGCGGAAGCTGGGATAACAACAAAGACGAGAAATTAGTTAGCTTTGATACCGCCCTCAAAGACTTAATTGAAGTCCTAAATAAAGTCGCTGAGGGCGAGATTAAATTAGGAGGTCTCGGAGAGAACGAGGGAGGCATTGAACTCCCCCAGTCCGCCGAAGCATAAAAACTATGCCATACGGAATCAAAGGAAAAACAAAAAAATGGGAGGAAGGGACAAAGACAGGACAAAAGCTCGACGCCCGAATTGAAAAGTGTGTCGCAGCAAAAATGGCTGACCCTGACTTTAAGTCCCAGGAAGGCAGAACCAAAAAGGAATCAGCCATCGCAGTCTGCAAGACAGCAATTACCAGATCAAAGGAATTTAGTAAGCAACTAAAGTGAGGTGATGACTTATGCCAGAAGACCCAAAAAATAAAACAGACGAACAAACAGAACTCGAAAAACTCCTAAACTCGGACGAAACCGATGAGGAGGAGGAAGGCGCTGGCGAGGAGGAAAACAAGGGTCAGGAAGGTCAGGAAAGCGAAGAAGAAGAAAACAAGGGCGGTGAGGGCGAAGGTCAGGAAGAAACTGAAGGTGGCGAAGACGAAGAAGACGAGTTCAAGGGCAAAAGCCGAGAAGAAGTCATCAAGATGCTCAAAGAGCAGCGCCAAAAAGTCGCCGAGCTTGAAAAAAGCAAGGGCGAAGGCGAAGAAGAAGACAAAGGCAAAAAAGGAGAGGAAGGTAAAGAGGAAGAAGAACCGACTGTCCCCTCAGCCGAAGAACTGCAGAAGATGACGCCCTCGGATTTTGCAAAGTGGGTTCTGGCACGCATTGACGAAGGGGTCAAAAGAACTATCGAAAGCCAGGACAAAGTAAGAAGCGCCGTCAAAAAAGAGATCGCCGACGCCAAGAAAGAGCATAACTTAGGCGATCCCGACTACAGAAAAATGGTCTTAGCAATTATCGAGGCAGCCAGTGCCAAAGGCACTGTCATACCTCTCAAAGAGGCTTGCCAGCAGGTAGACGCCTTCCTGGGCAAGCATAAAGGAAAAGGCGAAGGCGAAGAAGAATCTGAAGAATTATCAGATGAGGAAAAGAGCCGCCTCAAAAAAGCAAAGGCTCAAGTGGAGAGCGGAGCGGGCGCTCCGACTAAACCCGAAGGCTCGGATGCCGAAATGAAACGCATCCAGAAAGCCCTCGAAGGTAGCGGTCAAAGCCCTCTAGGAGGGTTAGGAATATAAACACCCCTCCTAAATTACAAAAGAAAGGGGGTGAATAAAAAAATATGCCATCAGCAACAGGAATCAGAGGAACAACTGAATTAGGAGTAACCAGGCGATATGATGTCGCCGATGTAGTGTCGTTATTGGATGTCAACAGGTATCCCCTGTTAGCGATTTTGACCAATGCAGGAAAAGACCCAGTGACTAAGCAAGGCAAAGCCATGAAGAAAGTGGAAACAACCGATCCACAGTTTAAGTGGTTTGAGGATGAATTCGGAAAGAGACAATTAACAGGGTCAGGCACAGTTGATCCAGACGGAGGCAACCTAACAGTGACAGCGCAATCTGTATACCTACAGGTTGGAGATGTAATCCTAGTAGCAGCACAGAAGTGGGTATTCCAGGTAACTGCCATTGTCGATGCTAACACAGTTACGGTGGGAGCAGAGCTGGGAGGGGCAACAGGAGCAGCAGCCTCAGCAGTAGGAGATGTCTGGCTTATCGGAAACGCCAACGAGGAAGGTGCGGGATTGAGAGACATCAAGTCCACCACGATAGCCGAACTTTACAACTACTGCCAGATCTTCAGAACACCAGTGGGCATCACGGAAACCGCCAAGAACACCAAGAGTTGGACAAAAGAAAATGATTTCGACTATCAGAGACGCAAGAAAGCCATCGAACATATGGTCGATATAGAGCGAGCTTTTATCTTCGGCAAGAGAGGAATCATCACAACAGGAACGCATCCCAAGAGGTTTACCGCTGGAATTCTAAGCAGAATTAGCACTTACGCCACAGCTAATGTGGACACGGAAGCGGAATTCGAAACATGGCTCGAAAGTCTATTCGCACACGGAAATGTGGAGAAATACCTCTTTGCAGCAGCCAGTGTAGTCTCGATGATCAATAACTGGGCAAAAGGGAAACTCCAGGTCATGCCGAAAGACAAGACCTACGGATTGAACATTGTGACCTACGAATCGCCACACGGAACGCTGCACATAATCAAGCATCCATTATTGACAGGGACGACCTATGGAAACTACGCCATTGGACTGGACATGGAGTGCTTAACATACCGCTACCTTAGCAATCGTGACACCAAACTCTTGACTAATCGTCAAGCGCCAGGCGAAGACAGCCAGGTAGATGAGTATTTAAGCGAAGTCGGACTGCAAATGGAACAAGAAAGTCGCCACGCCATCATGAGCATGGGCGCTCTCTAAAGTTAATAACCTGAAAGGATCGATATGACTAAAGCGAAAGCAACAACTAGGAAGTCACTGCACACTTTCTTACTCAGTGCAGTCGCCTGAGAAGGGGTGAGCGTAATCGCCCCTTCAACTGGCGCAGAAAGTTATTAAATAATGCCAAAAAGAAACGAGGTGACAAATGATGACTGATCAAGAAAGTAAAGCACTAAAAGACATGAGCATGTCGAAACTCTGGGCAGAAGCCAAGAGGCTCGACGTATCCAATAAAGGAAAAAAAGATGAGCTTATCGCCCGTTTGAGAGAAGCCCAAGAGGAAGGGGGTGAAAACAGTATGCCTAATAAAGATAAACTAAAAGCAACCAAGAAAACCGAACAGCCCAAAGAGGAAACATTCATCTCGAAGTATCACGAGCTAAGATTGGTAAACAAATCCGCCTACAACAAAGAGGTGAGTGGCAGAGTAATTACTGTTCCAGGGACTTCAATCCAGTTCCATGAAGGAGTCTACAGGACTAGCGATCCTGACGAGATAGCCTTCCTTGAAAGTCACCCTAACTTCGGAAACACCTTTGTCAAGATTGAAAAAAAAGACCAAAAGAAAGCGGTTGATGAAGTAATTGCCGAGCGTTACAAGGACTTAGAGGCTCGTGAGAAAGAACTCGCAGCTAGAGAGGCAGCTCTGAAAAAGAAAGAAATGGCAGCCAAAGGGCAAGAAGAAGGCGCAGAGATGCAAAAAGTGAAAACTGGCGTTAGAAGCACGGCTGACCAGCCGAAGTTTTAATAAAAGGCTAAAAAACTATGTCAACAGCAAGTCGACCAGATTTCATGAACAACGAAAAAGTCTGCACGCTGGATGTTAACAACGGCGGGGCTTGGAGCAACTACTATCCCCTCGTTGATGCCAACACTTATAAAGCGGGTGAAGGATGTTCAGTGGTCGTGCGAGCCAGACAAACCAATACAGGCTTAATTTACATCGCCAAGAATCTTTATGCCTCAAAGGTAGCGCCGTTCAGACTCAGCCCAGGGGAAGCAATCGAATTAAGGATTAAAGACCTAAGCCAAATCCTAGTCGGCGCAGAGGTCTCAGGAGACGCAGTCAACTGGATAGTTGAACTATAAAACTATGGCTAAACTAAGAACCGATAACAAACTAGAAAAAAACATTCTTACCAAGCTACAGATTTTAATCGGTAGCGATGACGGTGAAGAAGATTACGATACAACTTGGTATCCTAATGGATTTGCCAGCAATCAGATCAGTATCGGTCATGACGGCACAGGCAGCTGTGACGGCGGGTTTAGATTTCTCCGCCCCGTAATTCCCAATAACGCCAAAATCGTCAAAGCGGTAATTAGGGTGAAGTCGGCAGTCAACTCAACCAAGCGACCAGTCTTTGTAATCAAAGGACTTAAAGAGCCAAGCTCGAACACCTTTGCAGCAGGAGGTGCTGATCGCCCATCAACCAGAGTCAAAACAACGGCGACAGTAGCATGGACACCAGGAGCGGACTGGGCGATCAATACTTGGTATGACAGCCCAGACATTAAAGCAATCATTGACGAGCTTATAACCCAGCCAGAATACACAGGCAAAGCTCTGGGGCTGGTAATCGAAGACAATAGCAGTCCAAGCAACCAATATGAAAACATCTATGACTTTAATAGCGGGGCAGCAAATGCAGCCAGGTTAATTTTGACAATAGCGCCAAATATAAATTAGAAAACTAACGCCTAAAGGAGGTGAAACGGAATGCAAGAAAGCGACGCAGCATTATTAGAACAAATCATAAAATCCTTTGTCGATGAGCCAGATAAGGTGAAAGTTGAACGCACAGTCGACGAGATGGGAGTGCTTCTTTTAGTCAAACTTGACGAAAAAGACGCAGGTTTGGTGATCGGAAAGGAAGGCAGCACAATAGCAGCGCTTCGCAAGATTATGGGAGTAATTGGAATGAAGACCAATGCTAGATACAACATTAAGCTGGATGTCCCGCCTGACAAAAAAAGAGGGAGCAATAACTCCCAAAGTTAAATAACTAAAAACTATGGCAGCAACAGTTCAAATAGACGAATACAACGGAGCTGGCGAAACCAAAACCGCCAATATCACTGATACAGATATGGGGTCGGTGGATCAAGCCAACCTTGATCCCGTAGCCCACCCAATCGTGCCTGGGCAGAACTCCTACGAGAAGTGGCAGAAGTTCGAAGTGACGAACATGGGTGGCTCGTCCAAAATCCACAACCTGAAAGTTTGGAGAACAGGGGCGCTAGGAGGCGCAGCCGTCCACAAAACAAATGCCAGAGAAACAGCCTACGGAGGGGCAGCAACTTACGCTACACCAACAGCTAGCACCTCAATCGTTGCTACACAAACAATGCCTACCAGCGAACCAGCAGGTGCAAACTTAGGCATCGGCGGATCACTCACAGGAGAGCTTACTGCACCTGGCTACTCAGACTACTTAGTGCATCAGATTCAAACTGATCCAGGCGATGTGGCAGGCTCGACTAGTACGCTCAATTACCAATACGACGAAGTTGCTTAAAAACATGACTGAGCAGTTAAAAGGAATTAGCGCAATCCAATGCGCCTTCGAGCAATACAATGCGAAAAACAGAGTTCACATTTATCAGACCAAAGACAGGCAAAGCCGAGAAAGTTATTCGAGAGCGCTGGCGGTGGGTAGCGCATTATAAAGACGGCACTTCCCTCCACCAATTCGACGAGGCAACAGGTATCTTCCATCAGTTCAGAGAGATAGATCAGGCAAATATCGAATCCTTCCAGATGGTCTCAGACAAAAACCCAGAAGGAATAAACCTCCTTATTCCTCCGCAGGGCGCAGACCTAATCCACTTTTACCGCAATGTGAGACTTGCAGGGCAAAAAAACTGGATTAGACTTTACTTCTTCGGCTGGAAGGTAAAAGACAACCGAGGCAGAAGTCTGCAAAAGCTGATTTGTATTTACCCCAACGACAAGATCGCTTTAGTTGACGAAGCGGAAGGAGGTGGAATGAGGTGATTCTGGAGATCTTAATTAACACCGACGATGGTGAAGAAGATTACGATACGACCTGGTATCCCAACGGCTACGCCAGCAACCAATCGACAATAGGTCATGACGGCACAGGCAGCTGTGATGTAGGTTTGAGATTTGACAATTCAGGCATTGCCGAGGATGCCAGCATCTTAAATGCTAAGATAAGAGTAAAATGCGCTGTCAACTCAACCAAAAGACCGACACTGAAAATTAGAGGAATCCTCCAGGCAGCTCCTGCCACCTGGGATCAGGCAACCAGACCATCCACCCGACCCAAAACCATAGCAGCCGTAGACTGGGACATAGGAACAGATTGGGCAATTAACACCTGGTATGAAAGCCCCGACATTACTAGCATTATTCAGGAAATCGTCAACCAGACAGGCTTTAATGGAGATATCGCCCTAGTGATTGAAGATGATG
Organism: Candidatus Woesebacteria bacterium; assembly: GCA_013374835.1. Classification (GTDB taxonomy): domain Bacteria; phylum Patescibacteriota; class Microgenomatia; order UBA8517; family UBA8517; genus UBA1430. Next base: position 245,713 of record CP055307.1, on the reverse strand, counting down.
CCAGCCCAAGCAACCAATACGAAAACATTTGGGACTACAATCAAGGGGCAACCGAATCACCAGAGTTAGTGGTAACTCTCGGCTCAACGACCAAAATCCAAAAATCCCTCACCTACTACCTCGAACCGCAGATACAAGGGGTCAATCTTCCCAAGCAACTGAAGTATGCGGTTGACGCCACCCCTTCCCCGATCCAAAAGAGCCTGACCTACCGCATCGACCTGCCAGGAGTGAGTCTCATCCAGAAGGCACTTAAATACGGCGTCCTGACTACTCCCACTCCGATCACAAAACAGCTGAAATACTGCATCGATAAAGCGCCAATCAAAATAACCAAGAGCCTGCGCTATGAGATCGTGCCACCGCCTGCGATTGAAAAACAACTCAAATACACAATTCTTACCCAGCATTTAATCGAAAAAGAGTTGCGCTACTTCATTCAGGAAGCAATTCCACCCACCGAAAAAAGCAAAAACCAAGTCTTAAAAACTTACAATGTCATTGAGCAAAACTCAGATGACGGCAGAGAAGACAGTGACGGCAACTGGAATAAGGACGGCAATGCCAGTCACATCATAACGATGGGCAACTATGGAGGTAAAACCCATACAGGAGCGTTCCGCTTCCGCCATGTCAATATTCCTAGAAACGCCACTATCTTCTTTGCTAGACTGAGACTGCGCTGTGCTTATACTGATTCCACCGCATTTACCACCAAGCTAAGAATCAAAGGTATCAAAGAAGCCGACGTACAGCCATTCAGCGCCACGAACAAACCAAGTACGAAACCAAAAACAGTCGACACAGTAGCTTGGGAAATTTATAAACAGTGGAATGTCAACGAATGGGTGCAAACTCCCAACCTGCTCCTGATAGTGCAAGAACTGGTGAGACAAAGCGACTGGAAGGCAGGCAATGCGATGGCATTCATAATCGAGGATGACGGCAGTGCTGCGGAAAACTGCAAGAGCGTCTGGGATAGTTCAAGCGGTGCTGAAGACAAAGCCGAACTGGAGATTTACTGGTTTGACAAAGAGGTTAATGTTTCCTTCTTGCAATTAAATGACCGAGACGGCGAAGAAGACTACCGAGACAAAACTCCACCCACTAACGCCTGGTATCCTGACGGCTGGGGCAATAACCGAATCACCTGTGGAGATGATGGCACTTACTCGCCAGACGCCTCACCCAATGACGCAGGCTTTATCTTCAGTCCGATTTTAATTCCCAAAAAAGCACAAATCGTCTCCGCTCGCCTGCTGGTGACCAGCGACAACCAGAATAACGCTATGACCAACTGGATTATAAGGGGCTTCGCAGAAGACAATGCTGCGCCCTTTGCCAGTGATGGATCAAACAGACCATCAACCAGAATGAAAACCCAAGCCTGGGTGCAATGGACACTGGGTGTAGCAGAAGGAGGAATACTGACAGGTATTCACTGGACTGCTCAGAGCGTCTACGAGTCGCCAGAGCTGAAAGAAATCGTCCAGGAGATAGTGGATCGAGCAGGCTGGATTGGAGACGCAAGCCAGAAGCTGGGACTAGTAATCGAAAGCGAACACAGCGCTATCGGCAATGCGAAGTATATCGTCGACTACAGCAAGGGCGGAGCGGGACAATGGGCAGCACAACTTATTATCGCCTGGCAACAAAAGAGAAGAACGACAACAATCACGAAGGATTTAGCAGCCTATGATAAAGCCAACTATCCCGAATTTATCATTGTCCATCACAGCGCCACACCCAGAGATTCAACTAAGTTCATAACCATCAAAAACGCACATATAAGCTATGGCTGGGGCGACATCGGCTACCATAAATGGGTTAGCGGTTTACTCGATGGAGATGGTATACTAATACAAGGAAGACCAGAGAACTGGATCGGAGCGCACACCAACAGCAACAAGCAAAACTACCGATCTATTGGGGTATGTGTATGCGGAGACTTCCACTCGACAGCAGGAAATGAAATCCCGACAGCAGCCCAGTTAGCCACACTACAGCAACTCCTCGACACGATCAGAAAGCAGCGAAATACTCCCAAAGAACGAGTATTGGGTCACACCGAAGTGCCTGGGGCAGCCACCAACTGCCCTGGCGATAACCTGTTGCCTTATATCCAGAATTATAGGCTTACAGGAAGTTTAACCTGAGAGGAGGTGAAAATATGCAATTTCAAGAATTCGAACAAGACCTGGACGCCAGAATAGCAGCCAGCAAAGTGACTGGCTTCTGGAAGCCAGAAGACAAACAGCGCTGGATCAACAAATCGGTGGTAAGAGCCTGCAACTTTGCTCCCTGGAAGTTCCTAAGCAAGCACGCCACCCAGCTTATAGAACTGGACGCTGGCGAAATAAAAGAAAACTACTTCCTCCCCTTTGACTATAAGCCAGGTGGAATGATTCTGATTAAAGTCTACGACCCCGTGAGCGGGAAAAGCCTGAAGCATTACAAAACCGACATCGACAGCTATCACGCCAAAGCCTACAAATACACCAGAGTCTACACTATCGTGGGAGATGAGTACTTCCTAAACCTGCGAGAGCTAGCGTCTAACTCGTCACTAGCAGCCTCCGATTATGAGGGTAAGATTATCGATCTTTTTTACAGGAGACGCCCAGTGAAGATGGTCGAGCCGACTGACGAGCCAATCACGCCAGAGGAAATGGACGAGCCAATCTTAAAGTTTGCACTAGCGATTTGCCTTTCAAAGACACCAGGTAGAACAACCGACTCGGTCAAGGAAATTCAAGAAGCCAACAGCCTACTCCAGCAGCTCAAAGACAGAGAGGAGGAAGAACCGCAGAGCGTGTTTAAAGGACAGGCAACGAGCATGCGCTGGCAAAGGTAACCCCGCCAGATCGATTGTGCGGGGCTTTGGAAGGCAAGGTGGGCTGGTAACAGCTTGAAATTGCATAAAAATATGGCACTAAACGCATACAGAATACAGGGTTTCAGAGGAGGGATCGCCGATGATCCCTATGCAGGAGTGCGCCAAGCATTCCGCTTCGGCTATGGGCTAAACATAAGAGGAGAAGAAAACACCCTAAAATGCAACCAGGCGCTCAAAGTCGACGCAGGCAATGCCGTCATAGTCGACTTGATTTTATTCTTCGTCCCCGCCTCGAATGGGCAGCTTTACGGTTTTGGTGACACAGGAAAGATTTATAGGAAAGCCACTCCTACATCAGCGTGGGAATTAGTCTATACAGACGCCAACGGCAAGATTATGGGAGCTGCCGAATACACCAATAACAACGGCTCAGGCAGCTATGTCCCCTACCTTTACTGGATGACCGAAACCAAAGTATCAAGAATCCTACTGAGCAAAGCAGACCTAAATAACTGGGCAGCTGATGTTGAACACAACTGGCAAACCCTAAACGGCGACCCCAGCTGGCACACGGCGGTAGAAGCGCTAGGGGTTTTACTCATCTGTGATGCCCAGAACCTGGCAATGGTCGACTACGAGGGAGCATTTAACCTGGAAGCCCTGGATGTTCCTAAGGGTCACCGCCACAAAGCGCTGTTGAGCCAAGACCAGTTGGTGCTTATCGGCAGCCACAAAGGAGATAAAGTTGAACAAGGATGGCTCTGGACTTGGGATAAAATCCAGCCCTCCTGGATTCAAAGAAGGATGGTGGCAGAGAAAGGCGTTAACGCCATGCTCCAGGGCGAGTTCCTCACTATCCAAGCTGGAATCAAAGGCTCGCTTTACTTCTGGGACACAGCAACGCTGATGCGGATTAAAAAATTCCCAGGAACATACGGCTGGGTTAACCCAGGAGCAGTAGTCAACTACGGCGGACTTCCCCTCTACGGCTTAAACGGATCAGAAAAATGCGGAGTTTACTCTTACGGCAGGCTAAACAAAAATGACCCCTACGCCCTGAACTTGGAGTATGTTCCATCACACGGCAAGTTTAGCAATGTTGAGATCGGCGCATTGACAGTCTACGGCGACCTGCTCCACCTCTCCTGGAAGGACGGAGCATCCTTCGGTGTCGACATTATCGATGAAAGCAACAAAGCCGAAGCAAGATACGAAGGATTGGTGTGGGACGGCGGAGAGAGCTTCACCCAAAAAGGATTCCGCTACATCAAGCTGGTCACCAAACCCCTGCCAGCCAACTGCAGCATCGAAGTCTTTTACAAGGTCAATCAAGAAGCGACTTGGCAAAAAGCCACGATGCATGATGGTGCAGAGCTGTTCGATAAAGTAGGACAAACAAAGGCAATATTTACCATCGAGACAGGTGGAAATGAAAACAATCCCAATGAAGGTGAAGAATACGAACTGGCAATGAACCTCCATCCGTCGGGCAACAACACACCAGAAGTAGTCTCGGTAACAACTTATTTTGAGCCATTAGGCATCTTATAAAACTATGACAAAATTAAGCGACGAAATCAAAAAAGTCTACGAAAACGAGGAAGTGCAAGATCAGCCATTCCCCGAAGTGCCAGCACACACCCATAACGGCGTGGACTCCCAGCCGTTAGCACCGCAGTCTGTGGGAAGCACACAACTTAAAGAAAACGCTGTAAGCGCTGGCAATCTTATGGATTTGTCGGTAACCGAGGAAAAACTGGCAGCAGCAGCAGTAGCCACCAGCAAGATTAAAGACGACGCCGTCACAGCAGCCAAAGTCTATAAAGCAGGATCGGTTATCACCCTCTCAGCCCAGATTGCCGAAGCGGTCATTATCACCGCCCATATCCAAGACCTGGCAGTGAAATGGGCAAAAATCGGTAATCTGGAAGTCGGCAACAGCAAAATCATGGATGCAGCCATAAGTAGAGGGAAAATCCAAGACCTAGCAGTGGATAACGCCAAGATCGAGAACGAAACCATCACCAACAGCAAAATCGGGCTTTTACAGGTCGGCAATTCCAGGATTATGGATGCAGCCATAAGTACAGCTAAAATCCAGGATTTAGCAGTGGGATGGGCAGAGCTAGCAAATATGTCAGTGGGTAATTCAAAAATCATGAATGCAGCTATCTCGACAGCTAAAATCCAAGACGCAGCCATCACCGACGCAGAAATCGGCTGGCTAAATGCAGGCAAAATAACTGCAGGCACGATGTCCGCTGACAGGGTTTGGGGAGGAGCGCTTTATAGCGATTATGTGCATATCCGCATGTGCGGTCAGGAAGCCTTAAATGTAGCAGGCAATATCAACAAAACAGGCTGGAGCAACTTTGTCATTCCCCATCCGTTGCAAAAAGGAAAACTGCTTGTTTACACAGCGCCAGAAGCAGCCGAAGTCCTACTCATCCACCGAGGATCAGATAAATTAATCAACGGCGAAAGAGTCGTTACCTTCCCCGCCCATTTCCAAGCAGTAAGCGATCCCAGGAAGGTAACCGCCTATGTGACTGCCAGAGATGACTGCAACGGCTTATTTGTTAAAGAACTAGACAAAGCGCATATGTTAGTCAAAGAGTGCGCTGGAGGTAGCTCAAACGCAGCCTTTGACTTTTTTGTCTTTACGATTCGAGAGGGGGCTTTTGACAAGGAGTTCGAGCCAGACGGAGAACTTCTCCTGCAAAGAGATGGTGAAAGTAACGAATCTTTCAGGGAAAGATTTCGAGAATACAGGATAAAACAAATTAAAAAGCAGGGTGGAGATATCGAAAAGAAGATCGCCGAGTTTAATAAAGCATGGCAAACTACGCCTGCAGTTATAAATGAGCAGTATGTTCAACCGAAATAAAAAATTAGACAAAGCAGACCTTGATGAACTCAGGGAAAAAGCAAAGCTGATCAAACAGCACATTGCTATAGCCCAGGCACTCGATATGCAAAAAAATACCTGGCTGGTAAGCCTATTTAGCAAATACGGCTTAGACGGCAATAAGGAGTGGAGCTTTGACTTAAAAACAGGGGAAATAACTGAAGTTAATCAAAAGAAAGGAGGTGAAAAATAACATGGCAGACAAGCAATACGGCGGATGGTATTGGCAGCCAGAGTTAAACAAAGCCCTCAGAGGGTGGGGAACTGACCCATCGGGTAAAGATATTTACACTGAAGGTGAAGAGCCAGCCAAGCAGCAATCGATAACAGCGTTAACAACTGGACTGGGAAGTTTAAGCAACATAACGAATTTATTCGGTTATGACCTGCCAACACTGCAAACAAACTTCCAGGACACCTACAGCAAACTGCAGAGTGCAGAATCGGAGCTACAAGGCTACCAGACTAGGCGCTACGAGGAGGAATACAGCAAAGCAGGACTTGAAGGAGTCAAAAGCGAAATTGATGCCTTAGATGCCAAGATCGCAGCCGAGAAGCAAGCCAGAGACGAATCTATAAGCAAGGTAAGAAAAAACCCAGGATACAGCGCAGCCACAATAACAGGAGAAACAGCCGAAATCCAGAGACTGGCAAATGCCACTATCAATAATTTAATCGATGAGAGAAATACAAAAGCAAGCACATACAATGCCAAGCTGGGAGAAATAACCAACAAGGTGGCTATGGAGACAAAGGACAAAGAGGCAGCAGTCAATAGCATGCGATACAACCTGCAATTCCTAGGAGGGTTGCTGCAGACCTACCAACAGGCAAGGTCGCAAGAGTTAGCAGCTCAGACAGAATCAGAGCGCTGGGAGAAAGAGTTCGAACTGAAACTATACGAAGCGCAGACAGGCAGAATGAGAGCCTCTTCATCAGGCGGAGGAGCAAATATGCAGCAGGTCAAGGATGCCTGGGGCAATGTGATCGGATATTTTGACCCAACAACAGGAAAAACAGTCTACTACGAGCAAGCAGGAGGTGGAGCAGCAGCACCGCAAATAGTCCCCTCAGCAGGATTAAACATGAAGATAAGAAACGCATGGAAGCAAGGATACACGCCAGATCAACTTAAAAGCGCTTATCAAGGAGCAATAACGGATAAAGGAGAGAGTGTGGCAGACATCATTGACGAAGAATGGCGGATTAAAACAGCACCAGGAATCGGTGGCTTCTTAGGCAGGTTGTTCAGGTTGGGGGTTTAATTAACCAAGCCGATCTTAATGCCATGAAGCCCATCGCAAGAAGGGACTAAATACTATGCCGACATTTTGGGAAACGCTAAAAACAAACATATTAAACCCTCTTGAAAAGGGTGTCTCTTCCGTTGGGCAAACTCTGGGCGATATTTTCAAACCAGTCGGGCAAACAGCCATTGATCTTTTCAAGCCAATAGCAGCTCTCAAACCAGAGCAATCGGAATTTGGCATTAAAACAGAGCAGGGCGAATATAAACCATACACGAATATCTATCTTGAAGCAGCAGCTCAGACTATTGGACTAGGCGCAAGAAAGACTGACTTTTGGGAGCGCCTCCCCCACGCCTACTACGGCACAGTCTTGGGCTTTGGAGCGGGGCTGGCAAAAGCCTTCACCTTCGGCTGGTGGAATCCAGAGCTTAAATTCGAACATGACGCAGCCCAAATGGGAGCAAATCTCGGCAAAGTTGAAGGCGACATTATAGGGACTATAGGAACATTCCTCGTGGGCGGAGAAATCGTTCAAGGAGCAGCCAGGAGCATTCCTGTAGTTGCTAGATTTGCCAAAATTGCACCCAAAACTTACTCACTACTGACAAACGGACTAACATTCGCAGGACTAGGTCAACTCCAAAAAGACGAATTCTATAAGGACGCTACCCAGCGTGCCACAGACTTTGGAGCTGATTTTGCCCTGGGAGGGGTATTCTCAATAGCGGGCATGAAGCCCAGTTATTTCAAATCGACAGGAATTATCGCTCCAGCAGCTTATGTCACCTCGCTTATAAAGGGAGACACTCCAGAGGACGCCTTAAAAAACACAGTCGCTGTCATCGGATTACACTCGGTTAACTATGCCGTCGCCAAAGTCTTCCCTAGCCAAGCCGAGCGAATCAGGCGCAATATGGAAAAAGCAGCCGAGAACGAACTGCGCACCACCCAAAAAGAAGCCAGGGCATTTCTGGGAGTGACGGAAAAATCGACGCCAGAACAAATAAAATCCGCCTGGAAACAAAAGGTTATTGAAATAACCAAGAAGTTTCCAGCTCAGGCATACCAGACGCCACAACAGGCTGCCCGATTTAACCAAGAGTGGAACACTGCTAACAGAGCCTATGAGTTCCTGGCAAAAGTTCAGAACCCTACAGGCTACACAGGCAAAACTTTCAGCCAGGAATTCGAGGACTTATTTAGAGAGCTGTGGATCAATGTCCCAGACAAGAGAGCGCTAGTGGTAAGCGCCGTCAGAAACATGCCAGCAGGACTCTCAATCCGCCCCACCCTAACTAACGAGCAGAGAGCCGAAATTATAAAAGGGCTTGGCGGAGAAAATGTAAGAACCAAGTTCGGACTGCCAGCAGGCAAGCTCTCAAACTCTGATCTTATAACCCTAGCAAAAGAGCAAAACATAAAGGTGACGCCATCCAAAGGCACTCCAGAACAGGCAATCGCTGAAGCAGCCAAAACTCCCCCACCATCCAAACCAAAAGTTGAAAGAACCGAAATCTGGAATGTGCCAGGGGATCTCATGCCAGCAAGAGGCAAGCCAACCTGGAAGCACAGCAAGATGCTCTGGAACACCATGCGCAATCAATACGGCATGACCAATGTCTGGGGAAAAGATATCACCACTAACAAGGGGGCGGTTTCCTGGATTATAGACACCCTCGAAAATGGACTGGCAAGCAAAAAAGACTTGCTGACTGAAGCCAGAAAAACCAAAGGGGTGCGCATGGACAGCCATCAATACAAGAAGCTCTACGCCATGTTTAAGTCTAGAAACTACGACATCGAAGGCTACAAAAAAGTGATGGCAACTTTAAAAGGAATTAAACCTGCAGTGGTTGAAAAAACGATAGAGCCAACACCTAAGGGAATGTTGGAGGAACTGGGCAACTATACCAAAGAGGCAGAAGTTATTGTCAGAGAGCCAAAAATTGAACCCAAAACTAAAATAAAACCGATAGAAGAAGTGGTCACTCTTTATCATGGCACAACACCTGAAAATGCAGCCATAATTCGAAAAACAGGCTTCGAACTGAAACCGCCAGTGCATGGACGGCAAGTTATCGGAGAAGGGGTCTACCTTACTCCAACCAAGGAGGAAGCAGCCACCTTCGGTAAAGAAATAATCGAGGCGACACTTAAACCAGGAGTTAAAATCCTGCACCTAAATAACCCAGGTGAATACTATCAGCTCTGGCAAAAAGTGGCAAAAGAAGCAGGAGCATTCGGGGCAAAAGAAGTAAACATGGACAAAGCCATAAGCGACTGGCTGAAAGTGAGAGGCTACGGCGGGATCGAGGTCAAAGGCTTCGGAACAAAAGGTGAAACCTATATCTCGATATTCGATCCAAAAAACATCGAGGTTAAAACAACTAAAGCACCAGTTGCAGCATCCGCCAAAAAAACGAAGGCTGAACCAAAAGTATTAGGTAAAGTGACTCCCCAGATCGAGCAGCTGCAGAAGAAGAAAGACGCTCTTGAAAAATTGCACTACGCCAACCCAGGCGATCAAAAGATCGTCAACGCAATAAAGAAAATCGATAACCAGATAGCCCAGCAATTCAGCACCCAGGAGCAGAAGGCAGCCAAAGCCGAGCAAATCAGGCTTAAATACCGACCCGAAGAAAAGGAACTCCTGGATGCAGAGCGAGTCCCAAGTGTCGGTGAAATCCTAAAAAGCAAAAAATTCAAAGACAGAATCGCTGGCAAGGTAAAGGCATCAAAAGAAATGCGTGCTGACGAACTAACAACCACCCCATCAAGAAACCCGCCACGACCACCGAAAGAAGAACCTCTCAGTCAAGCGCCTCCTCCGCCAGAAGGAAGCGGGTTGGAGGCAATCGACAAGATGGTCGGTAAGATCGGCGCACCACAAAAGATGACAGAGTGGTTCAAAGGTCTCAAACCGAAATTCAGTCGCAACTTTACAGACAGATTTGCAGCAATGAAGACTTTCGAGGAAAACCTGAGTAAAGCAGCAGGTAAACCGATAGACATCAACTCCAGCCCCTATGTAGGAATGCGGTTGTATGCGGGCAGATTTGGCACAATAGAGGCAGCTTTCCGAAATCTGCAAAAGATAGTGACGCCAGTGAGGAAATTCCGACCAGACTTCACCCGCTATGTGCTGGCGCAGCGTGCCATTGAAAGAGCCGATAGAGGCTTTGACAACCCAGCAGGCGTGACTAAAGATCAGGCAGAGCAAGCACTGGTAGAGTTAAAACCCAAAGTTGGAGATAAAGTATTCAAGCAGTTCGAACAGGTAGGACAAGCGATCCAAAACTGGTCGATCAGAGAAATCCTAGAGCCGATGCGAGATACAGGACTTATAAGCAAAAAAGCCTTCAATGCCATAGTCGAAAAAAACAAGAACTGGATGCCATTCCATGTCCTCGACTACCTACCCGATGTGCATCAGGCAGACAAAATGCAGTCAGGCAGCGAAACCTTCTCAGTCAGTAAACAAGGAGTAATTAAAGGATTAAAAGGCACAGAAAAACAAATCCGTGACCCCTTCGAGTCGATAGTAGATAATTTAAGTAAAGCGGTGAGTTTGATCAAAAGAAACGAGGTAGCCCGTAAATTCATCGACCTGCGAAACAAATATCCAGAAGCCAAAGAAACCATCAAATACCTACATGGAGATGCCAAAGCACCAAGAGACTACGACACCATCAGTGTATTTATAAACGGCAAGTCGACCCGCTGGGCAGTACCAAAAGACTTAAGCGAGGCAATGCACGGCATGAATCCAGTCGAGGCAGGCGTCCTGGGCAAGTTGGCATTAGCATCAACCAAAGCATTCAAATCAGGCGTAACCACTTTATATATCCCATTCACCCTGACCAACGCTATCAGGGACTACCAAACAGCAACGATAGTCAATAAGTGGGGCTTTAATCCAGCCAACTGGCTGTCAGGATTCAAAGACGGCATAAAAGGAGCGTTTAAATGGGAGTCGAAAGCCTACACCGACTTTATGAAGAACCAGGGAGGTTACGGAGGCTACATCAGTAACGCCAGGCAGCTATCGATAGCATCAAAGGAATTGTTCACACCAACTTGGTGGATAAAAACCAAAGCAGTTATCAATCCGTTTAATTTAATCAGTAACTTTGCCGAGGCAGTAGAACTCGCACCCCGTCTGGGTATTTATAAAAAGGGTGTTAAAAAACCAGGAGTAACCGAGCTGGAAGCTGCCTTTGAAGCTAGAAACGCTACAGTCGATTTCGCAAAAGCAGGTAAAGAGATGCGGATTATAAACCAGTGGATTCCCTTTGTGAACGCCAGATGGCAAGGATTACTCCGAGTCAAAGACGCCTTTAAAGAGCATCCGTTCAAGTCAGCAATAAAAGCGATGGCGCTTATCGTTGCCCCAGGAGTAGCAACCTATTTTTACAATATCCTCAACCACGAAGAGCTGTGGGATGATATTCCGCAATGGGCAAAAGACCAATACTTTATCATCATTCTCGGATCGGAAATTAACGAAGAAGGCAAAACAGTTCCAAAGGTGCTGCAAATTCCTAAAGGCGACATGGGGCAGATTTTTTACAACCCCATCGAATACGCCTTCGAGTATGTGAGAAAGCAAGAACCAGCCAACCTTCTGAAACTGGCAGTCGAGTGGACAAGCCAGCTTTCACCGATTCCTTTCAGTAGGGATGGCGAACTATCAGGCAGTGCATTCCTAGCAGGAGCGTTGCCCCCAGCTCTAAAAACTCTTGTTGAAGAAGTCACTAACATGAATATGTTCACAGGCTTCCCGATAATTCCCAGGAAACTGGAGAAAGTAGCACCAACAGAGCAATACAACGAAAAAACACCAGAGCTGATGGTGATGCTGGGTCGATCCCTCGGCTGGAGTCCAATGCGAATAGCGCATGTGTTAAGCGGTCTGTTTGGCTCAAGTAGCCGTTATGTCTACAACCCGACCGACCTGTTTGGAGCATCGGTTGAAAGATTTATAAGAACCCAGGGAGGAGCAAAGGAACGGGAAGCATGGAAGGTAAAAGACGATGCCGAGATTGGCTATAACACCACCCGACTGTTTGTTCAGCAAGCCCTGCAAGCAGGCGATCTGCAGAAAGCACAAAGCCTGGCTACCGAGTGGAACGCCAAAGCCCAGCAATTCATTCCCCTGATCGTGCCGTATTTATATGCCGATGATCCCAAAGAAGCGGTGAGCTTCCAAAAAAGCATCATGTTTGACCAATCAGACCTGCAACGGCTATTAAAACTTAATGCCCCGCAAACCAAACCAGGAACAGCCGTAAAGCCACCTGTGGGGGCTGTGAGCGCACCAAAGACGCAAAACGACCCATTAGGGCTATTCGGAGGCGCAAGCGCAGCAACACCCACACCACAGCCAACAATGGGGCAAATATTCCCGACAGGGGGCGGGGCAACAAACCAAAATGATCCGTTGGGATTGTTTAAATAAAAATCTATGAAAAAACTAACCTTACCGACAACATTCAATCAGAACGACCCCAGGTGGAAAAACAGCCCACTGGGAACAAAAGGGACAATCGGGCAATACGGCTGCCTAATGTGTGACGGAACGATGGTAGTTAACTACTACGGCTTTCGAGAAACACCGCTGACCATGAACGAAAAGCTGACTCAAAACGGAGGATATGATAAAGGCAACCTGCTGATATGGAGCGCAATCCCCAGGCTGTTTGCGGGACTAAAATACTCAGGAAAGTGGTCGAATGACAATCCGCTCACCCAGGCGCAGATGGATCAAATTCGAAGTGCAATTGATAAAGGATATCCAGTATTTCTACAGATCGATACCATCCCCTCAACCAGTGGCTTAGATGAGCATTGGATACTGGCAATCGGCTATGACGGTGACGACTTTATAGTACAAGACCCTTGGGACGGAGCAGAAAAAAGGATAACAAGCTGGGGTATAACCCCACAAAAATTGATCTATTCTTGGTGCTGGTATGAGGGAAAACCATCAGAAACAGATGTAGCGGAAGGCTGCCTCGTGCCAAATACTCCAGAATGGCGGGAAAAATACGAGCAAATAGTTGGATCAGCCACGAAATGGGCGGAGGCACTAAAAGTTCTAGAGATCGCCGACGACCCCAACACTACCCCTGTCGACAAAATTAAGAGTGTTATTGCAGGGTATAAATCAAGGGAAACTGACCTGGGAAACAAGCTCAGAGACAAGCAAAAAGAGCTGGATGTGGCAAACCAGGAGATAAAGAACCGCTCCGAACAAGTTAGCAGACTCGAAAAGTTAGTGACAGACAAGGAAAAGTATTATAAAGACCTGCTTAATGCGCTTAAATCGGACATTAAAAATCTGCCAAAAATCGTGGAGGAAGCCCAGGGTCGTATAGGGGTGCTGGAGGGGCAGCTAGATGAGGCTAATAAAGCCAAAGGCAGAGCGCTAAATGAGGCAGCAGAGTACAAAAGCGAACTTGAAGCCTGCCAGAAAGGTCAACTCCCAGAGCCAGCCAAGAATTTAATAACCAAAGCAGCGAACTTTTTACTCAACCTAGTAATAGGCATTTTCAAAAAAGGAGGTGAGAAAACATGATAGCAGTTAGCCAAAAATACCAGTTAACCTGGAACGACATGGAAAAAGTAGGTAAAGGACTTCTAATCGCATTAGCGGGCGCAGCCTTAACATACCTGACGGAGCAAATCCCCAACATTGATCTAGGAGAATGGACACCGATAGTGGTAGCAATCTGGTCGGTAATTGTAAACGCAGCTAGAAAATGGCTGTCGGAGACAAGATACATTGAACAGTGAAAACACTATGGCAAAATCAAAAGCAACAACTAGCATGGATATAATCGAAAGAGTTGCCAAACTTGAGGAGCGGGTGGATAGTGGCTTTGGTTACATCAAAGAGGAACTAAAAGAAATTAAGAATAATCACCTACACACCCTCCAAGCCGATGTGAGCGACCTTAAAATTAAGGTTAATACGCTGATGGTCAAAATGGGAATAATTGTGGCGGTGGTGACAATTGTGATCGACATCGCCATTCGATTAATCTTCAGATAAAAGAAGACTACTTCTCCTTCTCACCAAACCTCTCGCTGTTTTTTAGTAATCGATTCAGGGCTTTATTTAAATCCTGGACGGTCTCAACCTTCAAGATATGAAACGAGGAAGAATGAACATTCCCCACAAACACTAAAGTATCCCCCTCATTAAGCTCAAGGTCTTTTCTCATTTTGGCGGGGATCACAACCTGACCCTTCGCACCTAGAGTGGATGTGCCGTAAATGGCAGCGTTTTTTTTGATAGCCATAAAATCTGGGATTTTTTTCATCCTGCCTAACTGCGGGCAGGAAACAGTCTCCTTGATAGAGAATTATACACTAGCGCACAAAAGAAAGCGAACATCTCATCTACTCCCCACCAGAGATTATTAAGTGCTGTCGAGGTGTTGTTTGATAAAATCCAGAAGAAGCTCGAAGCCTTCAGCGTGATTTGTCTGAACCTTTTTCAAAATCTCTTTGCACTTCGCAACATACTCCACTGAGGTTTTATAGGTCTCGGAGTCCTCGCCGAACTGCTTACGCCTGCGCTCCTTAACCTCATCGAGCCAGTTATACAGCTCTTCCACAGTCGACTCAAACTCGTCCGAGAGAACATAGGCACGAGCAATAATTTCCTTTGCTTTAACCATATTACGAGGGATCGCCATATTTCCAATTATACAATCAAACTTTACTTCTTAAGAGAAATATTGAAGGAAAAGCCGTCGTTCCGCTCGGTTAGAGTGTAATCAAAACGCTCGTCACCATGCAATCTGAAAGACTTAATCTCCTCTTTGACACTCTCGATAATAGCATGCGGGTCTTGGGACTTGCGAATAAGCGGGTGCTTAAGCATCGCCTGGCGGAGATCGTCGGTGACCATGTGAGTATAGATCATGGTAGTATCAACCTTGCGGTGACCAACAATCCGCTGGACTTTTGAGATAGCCACATCCTGACGCAAGAGTTCGGTTATAAAACTATGGCGAAAACTATGGGCGTGAAAGCGCCGATCGACATGAAGCCCAGCTCGTTTGGCACGCTCTCGAATAGTCTTATTAACCATAGACTCGCCGATGCGTGAATTAGGGCGGGTGCGGGCAAAATGCATAGTTATAAACATCGGCGAAGAAGGTGGAATCTCACCCCTGTTTTTAATCCACTCCCGCAATTTCTCAATCATATCAGGAGGAATAGGCACGATGCGCTGCTCATCAGTTTTAGTCTCACGGATAATAAACTCATTCGTGCCAAAGTTAAAATCGCCCACATTTAGGGCGATTACTTCTCCAACACGGCAACCAGTCTTGGCAAGGAACTCCAGGAGCAAACCCCACATGTAGTCGCATTTAATATACTTGGGATGCAAATCCCGCTCGTAGTTATTTTTATGAGGGGGCGGATTGATGATTTTCTCAATCTCTTCCAACGAAAGGGTCTGGTATAAAACGATTTTCTTCTTGGGACGAAGCTGGTTCAGGTTAGAAGTGCAATCCTCTAAAGGCAAATGCTTCTCGGCAATAAGGAAGCGGATGAATGAGTTGAGGGAAGTGATTAGGACATGGATATAGTTAGGAGACAAATCGCTTCTTTTATACTCCCGCAGGAGCAGTCGTATATTTTCAAACGAGAACTCCCGACCACCCAGGTCACGAAAGAAGCGCTCTAGCCACTGCCTCCGCACTTTGCATGTATGATCGGTGAGGTCTCGGTCATAGCGAATAAAATCAATGTATTCCGAGAGGTATTTTTGATAGCTCATGGTTCAATTATAAGGGGCAGGTTTCCAACTTCTCCAACATTTCCAACTAAAATTATAACGACTTTAGGCAGGGGGCAAAAAAGGGCTTGACTTTTACTTAGAAATGTGTTTCACTGGTATTTAGCACTGGGAAAAGTCCAGGGACTTTAAGAAGAAAAGAAGCTAACTTACCTCCGAGAACTCCGATAACTCATCCAAAAACAAAACTCCACGGTGAGCAAGCGAGATCTCCCCGGGGTGAGGATTGCTTCCACCGCCTATAAGCCCAATCCTGCTTGTTGTATGATGAGATACTCGAAACGGCCTGACATAAATAAGGCTTGCCCCAGCAGGCAAATTCCCAGAAACCGAATATATCTTAGTTACTTCAAGGCTTTCCTTTTCGCTCAATGGAGGTAAAATCCCAGCCATCGCTCTTGCAAGCATGGTTTTCCCCGATCCCGGAGGCCCTTGCATATGAACATTGTGCCCACCAGAAGCAGCAATCTCCAAAGCTCGCTTTGCGCTCTCCTGCCCTAGTATGTCGGAAAAATCAATCTCCGGGAATATATCTTCATGAACATCGTTTTTTTTCAAACCACGAAACACGCCAATTTGTCCTCCTCCATTAAAATGAGAAAGAATTTGTGCCAAATTCTCAACCGGATAAACCCGCACTCCACTCACCACAGCCGCCTCAAATGAAGAATCTTTAGGAACAAATAAACTTTTTATTCCACGCTCTTTTGCATAAAGAGCAAGAAGTAAAACACCTTTAGTGTGCCGTAGACTTCCATCAAGAGAAAGCTCTCCATAAAAAAACATCTTTTCCGAAGGCAAGCTTATAGCCTCCAAAGATCTTAATATCCCGCAGGCAATAGGTAAATCATAACTACTCCCCTCCTTGGGAATATCAGCAGGAGCAAGATTAACCACAATCTTTGCATTCGGAAACTCAACTCCACTATTAACAAGCGCTGTCTTCACTCGCTCCTTCGCTTCCTCAACAGACTTACTCGGAAGTCCAATAATATTAAATCCCGGAAAACCTTTCTTAGCGATATTTACCTCAACTTCAACTGGCAACGTATCGAGTCCAAAGTGCGTAGCAGACATTACCTTCGTAAGCATTAAAATATTTTACTTTAAAAAAATTTCCCTTTTCCATAGATAATCGTTGATTTAAATTTCAAAATATCCCATAATATATTTATGGTTGAATATAAACCATCACTACCCCTGCCAACAGACATTGTCAAACGTAAAAATGCCAACGATAAAGGAATCAAAATTCAAATACCTATTATCGACAAGAAATTAACAGTTAAAATCCCTGATTTGTTAAAAACAGAATCTCTAGGAGCAGCGAACATAGCATTCATGATGCCGGAAGTGTCGAGTTATTATGAAGGATTATACGCAATAATATTGAATAAAAAAATTGGCGGTTCGCCATTACGCCTTTTACTTTCACAAAAACGCCTGTTATACGAATACAAATATTCCGGCAAACCAAGCACATTTTTCCAAATTATCTCAATTACTGATCCCATAACAGCAAGAGCTTTTGTCTGCACTCGCCCTTTTTTTCGTGCCAATCTACCAATTGATCCAAATGATCTAGATATTGTCAAAATCTATTGCTTTGATCCAATGGGAAATTTCCCAGAACCCACATTTAAAGATACTGAAACGGGTGAAGTATTAAATAAGCTAAAACTACACTAAAGTTTTGAGCGTCTTTTCTTACTCATATCTTATAGCCTCGATAGGCGTCAAGTTAGCAGCCCTTCTTGCTGGAAAGACGCCAAAAAATACACCAATTCCAGTAGAAATACCAACCGCTGCAACTATCGCAACTAAATTAAGCGCTACTGGAAAAAATGGCCGCACAACAGCAATAATCAGAACAGCAATAAGAAGCCCCAGTAGACCTCCAAATAAAGAAAGCAATACAGATTCGGTAATAAATTGAGTAATAATATCCCGCTTTGTCGCCCCAATCGCCCGTCTGATACCTATCTCTTTGGTACGCTCAGTCACATTGGCATACATAATATTCATAATTCCAATTCCCCCAACCAAAAGAGAAATCGAACCAATGGCAACAAGAACGCCGTTTAAAACGCCAAAAATTTGATCTACAACTCCCAAGAGTTCATCCTGATCTGAGACACTAAATTCATCCTCATCATAACGGTTTAAAAGCGCCTTTTCTATCTCGCGCTTAACTTCTTCTAAATTGGCATCTGGGTCTGCTCCAACCTGTAAATTAAAAAAAGTTTTTTTTGGATTAATCGAACCAAAAGTCGTACGGTAGGACATGATAACAGCTCCGTCAACCTGAGGATCCCCCTCTTTTTCAGCCACACCTTTAACTCGAAAGCGCTGGTTACCAAAACGAACGATTTTACCAACCGCAGATTCCGGAATATTAAACAATTTTTCTGCCAAGGTATAGCCGAGCACCACATCTTTAGATCGAAGCTGAATATCAGATCGGTCTAAAAGCTCTCCTGCATATGGCTCAATAGCTCCCAAATCAAACATTTGCTCATTTGTACCTAAAATATAGCCGAATTCTTCATTCTCATTTGTTTCAATAAGGCCCGATTTTAAAAACATCGGCACGACATACTGAGCGGCCTCAATCCTTTCTAGAGCCCTTAAATCCCGTTCGTCAAATTCAGCCCCTCCTGCAAACCCAGCGCCAAAGTTTTGCGCTCCCTGGCTCAAACCCGCACCTGGAAAAACAATAATTAAATTTGTTCCCAACCCTTCAAATTGACCGGAAATATAATTTTTGAATCCTATCCCAAGGGCAATAAGCATCACAACTGACAAGACACCAATTAAAATTCCCAGCGACGCTAAAATAGTCCTGGTCTTATTGCGCTTAAAGTCCTCAAAAGCGCTTTTAATCTGAAACAAATAATAATTCATATAAAAATTCAATTTACAATTTCCATTTTATATTTAAATTTTTAGAACTTAGAGTCTAAGTACTTAGAGCTTGTCAACAATCATTCCGTCTTTAACGTAAATCTGGCGCTTAGTGCGTTTGGCCACATCTTGCTCATGAGTGACGACAACGATTGTCACTCCTAACTCTTCGTTTAAGTTTTCAAGCAGTTGCATGATTTCATCACCAGTTTTTGTATCAATATTGCCAGTTGGTTCATCCGCTAAAATAAGCTTTGGTTTCATAATTAAAGCTCTAGCAATAGCGGCTCTTTGCTGTTGACCACCAGAAATCTTATTAGGATAAAAATCTGCTCGCTCCAGGATTCCAAAACGCTTTAAAAGTTCGTAAGCGTACTCTCTAGGATCAAATCCAAGCCTATGTTTAGCGTATTGACTCGGAAGCATAACATTTTCTAAAACCGTAAACTTTTCTATAAGATTAAACTGTTGAAAAACAAACCCCACATTTTCGTTTCTAAGCTGGCTAATTTGTGTATCAGTCAGTTTTGAAGAGTCTTTCCCAAACAAATTAACTTTTCCTTTTGTTGGTTTGTCTAAAAGACCAATAATATGCATTAGAGTTGATTTGCCAGAACCAGAAGGTCCTAAAATCCCGACATATTCCCCCTCTTTGATCTCCAGGCTAGCGTCTTTTAGCGCCTCAACTTTTTCCTCGCCCAGCCAGTATGTTTTACTTGCGTTTTGAAGCTTAATCATATATCTTCATGCCTTCCGAAATTTCATCGGAGATCACTTCAACACGCTCAGATCCCTCAAAACCCAATTCAACATAAACTTTCCTATCCCCTTTCTGAGTTAATAAATACTGACCCTGTTTATCGCTTTTTACAAACCCAGCAGGAACCCAAAAAGCTTCCTCTTTGCTTTCTAAAACAAAGATAGCGTCACCAGTCATCCCTAGCCGATAATCTATCTCTTCAAGCTGAGGCAAATCAACCTCAACCTCATAAACCACACTAACCTCATTTGGATCAGGGGCAAAATCAATTCTTGAAACTACTCCTTCGATTTCTTTTTCTGGAAAAGAATCTAAAGTAATTAATACTTTCATTCCTTCTTTTAAAGATGTCACTTCAGTCTGATCCGCCGTTACTCTAAAATAAATTGTCTCAGGATTTACAACTTCGAACTGAGGCTGAGTAGACAATACAAACGGACCTGAAAAGGGGTTGGTGACGCTGGTAACCACTCCGTCAAATGGCGCATATAAACTAGCACCTTTCAAATTATGCTCAGCAATAATCACCGCTTCATAGGCGTTATCCCTAGCAACCTCAGCAGTTGTACGTGTATCTTTTTGAGCAAAAGTCTCATCGTCTTCATGATTTTGCAAACTATCATAAACGTTATCAATAGTAGCCTGATAACGACGCAGATTGTTCAAAGCCTGCTCATAAGCTGCATTAAGAGAGGTTGTATCAAGCTTACCAAGGAGAGTTCCACGCCTTACCCGATCACCTTCTTTTACACCAACGTAGATCAGTTTTCCTGAAGTCTCAAAGCTAAGGCTAGCGCGCTCAAGAGCATCTATCTCACCTGTTAAAACAAGTTCTTGTCTTACCTGACCTCTTTTGATCTCTGACTCCTCAAACTCGTTTTTCTTTTGCTGTCCTTGACGATAATAAAGAAAACCTCCTCCGGTTATCGCTAAAATTACCAGCAGAAACCATTTGCGACGCCAGATTTTTCGAAAAAGTTTTTTCATCATCAACATTTTACACCTAACTTAAATATAAGTCATTGACACACAAAGGAAATACAATATACCATAAAAAAATAATGAAAGATACTAAAATAAACAAAAATTTTGTTTCGGGGGCAAACCAGCCCGAAACACCACAAAATCCTACACCGGATGCTGTATCCACGCAAGAATCGCTTGAAACAATGCACGACCATCCTCAAGAAAGTCAACCAACAATAAACGTAGTCAACGCCAATTCACTCAATACTGATGGGGGCGGTAAAAAAACAGCTTTTGCTATTATGGCAATAACAATATTAATAATAGGCGTAATTACAGGAGTATTTTTAATAGGAAGAAATAACCTCCAAAAAAGTAAAGCGTGGGATTGCAGCAAATATACATTTGAGTTGGATGAAAATGGTCAGGTAATAGTCAAAAATCTTTCAAATCGCAACGAACCCCCCCAACAAGCAAGAGTTATTATAAATTCCCAAGAAGTAGCAATTTTTGATGTACCGGCATTAGCCTCGGGAGACACAGCCTCTCTCGGTAATGTTCAGCTTCCAGCTGGTAGCTATAGCTGGAAAATAGTAGGCACAGTTGACTGCAGCAATTCAGGCTCCCATGAACAAGAAATTACGGCACGATGCGAAATTATCAAAGCATACGACACCGAAGGAAACCTTCTTAACTTAGACGAGCTAAGTGCACTTCCAGAGGGAAGTATGATAAGATTTACTGTTTTGGGAAGCGCAAACGAAGGAATTTTTGATAAAGCAAAATTTATCATTAACGACATTTCACAAGAAGTAACTAATAAAAACGAAGCTGGCGAATTCTACATAGATTACCAAATCCCCGAAGGCGCAAACACCATAAAGGTTGATGCCCAAGTCCACCATTCAACACTAGACAATTGGTACTAAATATGAAATATATAAAACAAAACTTATTTACAATCTTAATAGTATTAGCAACAGTTATTCTTGCCGTCATTGCCGTATTTACGGCTATAAAACTCTATACAGGCGAACAAAAACCACAAGCTCCGACAGCGCCACAGAGCGTTCCTGAAGCAAAAGTAGAAACACAAAACACCCAATGCCAATCGCTGGTATTTACTCTGTCAACCCCCACGGCCACTCCAACAGCTACTCCCGAGGCAACATCAAGCCCATCAGCCACACCCAAAGAAACCTCTACCCCGTCTCCCACACCGAAATCTACACCCAAAGAAACATCTACTCCATCACCATCTCCTATTCCTACTCTCACATCAACACCGTCAGGAACATCAACTCCGGCGCCGACATCTACACCCACAGATACGCTGGTATCCACAACTCCCACTCCCACCCAAGAAGCAATGCCAGCTGCTGGCATAGCATTACCAACAATTATCGGAGTAAGCGCAGGTATAATTCTAATCCTTGGAGCACTACTCTTGGCTCTATAAAAAGATTAAAACAAATCCATTTGCGTAGTTTTAGGACGCTTAGAACTCTTTTTTCGAAAAACTCTCTCCACCTCAACACCTTCTAATTCATAATAATATCTTGAAACCTGACAATTAGCACCATCCCTATTCAACGAACTCATCAAATAAAGCTCGTCTTTTGCTCTTGTCATAGCTACATATAAAAGCCTTTTTTCTTCATCCAACCGCCCATCATCTTCTCCTGCCTTTAAATAAGGGATTGCACCCTCTTCAAATCCGATTAGAAAAACAAATCTAAACTCAAGGCCCTTAGAAGCGTGCATGCTCATAATAGTCAAAAGATCTGCATTTTTATCGTAGTATTCATTTCTCCTTACATCCTCAACTATATTTAAAAACGCACCCACATCTAAATCTGAATACAAAGAAACATAATTCAAAAAATCATCAAACTTTTTAGATTTTTTAACAAATTTGTCCTTTTTTAAAAATTCCTCAAGACAAACACTAAGCTTCATATGAAAATAGCGTTTTTCAGAAAGAATCGATAAAACTTTTTTCACCTCGCTATTTTCAAAAAAAGATTCCTCACCCACCACTTGGTGTGGTATACCAGAGTCCTCAATCATTTTTCGTACAATTCTACCAATCCTATGTGTTCTGTAAATTATTGCAAAATCACCAAACCCTACATCAGCTGAGTCTTGCGCACCCACTTCATTCAAATCAAGTCCACCCATCCTTTTTTTAATAAAATTAACAACCCATCTTGCCTCTGCATATTCGTTTGCCACATACACAACACACACCCGCCCAGATTCCTGTCTTACCGGCTCGTATTTATAAGCTTCACTTTCAAACAACCGACTGCTAAAGCTAATTATCTCCCTACTATTTCTGTAATTCTTGTCAAAAAAAATTCTTTCGGAATCCGGAAAATCAAGTTCAAATCTTTTAAAGACACTCTGTACAGAACCTCTAAAAGTATAAATAGACTGGTTTGGATCCCCAATTACATTAATATTTCTCGTTTCCTTCTCAAATTTCTTCAATATCTCATACTGAACGTCATTCACATCCTGAAACTCATCTACAAGCACCCATTTATAACCCATCTTTGCCTTTTTCAGATATCTTAAATAATCAAGCAAAAGATCATCATAATCTTTTAGTCCTTTTTGTTTAAGTAATCTGTTATAATCTTTAAGAACGTTTTCCACAAACCTACCAGCATTAGCTAATAAATTAGCCTTTTTATTCGACACGGCCAAAGAAATCTCCCGATCGGAAAGGTCCAAACCGTATTTCTTCTTTAAATTTCTAAGTATCTTAGACCTTTCATCATTACTCACAATATCAATGTCGGAAAAACGATTCAAATGCTCATAAGCCAGAGAGTGAAACGTGTGTACCCTACACCCCTTATTCTCAAATTCAAAAAGCCTCTCTTTTATCTCAAAACAAGCCTTTCTGGTAAAAGTTAATACCAGTATCTCATTTCCGGCCACGCCGTTTTGAAGAAGCTTCTTAATCCGACAAACTAAAGAATGCGTCTTTCCGGTTCCAGGTCCGGCAATAACAAAAAGGGGTCCCTCCCCATAATCTACAAATTTAGCTTGATTAGTATTAAGCTCCATCTAAATATCAAATGTGAGCTGATTAGAAGAATTCTTTCCCTCAAAAACTTTTACCACCCCAAACACACCGTCATACCCCGGCTCAATCTTTAAATTTCCGCTTCTCATGTTTTCAATAGCTTCCCTAAGCCTAACTCCACCAGCCTTCTCAATATCTGCCAAATTAACATCCCTTAATATACTAAACTCGCTCCCCAGCAAAGCACAAAGCTCGTTATAAACTCCAGTTACACTCTTTGCATTGACGGAAAAAATCCCCAGAGTCTCCGCTATTATATTATCAAGAGGAACAATATATTCAACACTTTTATGCTTTTTGGGTTTGTATCCGCTACTTCTATCCGAAAGATCATTCACTCTATGCATTACCCCCAAAACCAAGGGTTCACCACACTTCGGACAAATATTATTATTTTTCAACGCCTCCTCGGGTGACATACATATATTACACGTCCTATGTCCATCATAATGATATTTACCCTCTTCTGGATAAAATTCAATAGTACCAACAAAACGCTCATCTCCGCTTTTTATTGCATCCATAATTTGATCGTAATCAATCTCGCAATCAATAACATTCGCCTCTCGCCCCAATTTTTTTGGCGAATGAGCATCGGAATTGGAAACCAAAGTTAAACCATCCAAATCCTTAACCCTCCAATTCATATAAGGATCGGATGAAAGGCCTGTTTCAACCGCGTAGATATATTTCGAACTCTCCCCAAAGGCTTCTTCAACGGAATCAAAACCGCTTTTACTTCCAAACATCGAAAACCAGGGGGTCCAAATATGAGCTGGTATAAAAAAATTGCCAGGTCCGCTGTCAAGAGTAATTTTTAGCAACTCCTCACTATCAAGTCCAAGTATCGGTCTCCCGTCTGACTTTAAATTCCCAATTTTTGAAAGTCTGGCATTTAGCCTGTCAACGCTTTTGAATTCGGAAGAAATAACTACATTGTGTACCTTCCTTACTTTTCCCCCTCTTTTGTATATATTGCTTATCTCAACAGTCAAGACAAACCGCAAAACACTATCCCGTACGCTTTTTGGTAAGGCCCTGTCCAAAGAATCCGAAAATTTTTTCTTTAGCTTAAAAAGACCATTCTCGGCAGGTTCAAGTTTCTCTTTTAACTCAGCCAGCCACAAAGGATGCGTAAAATCGCCACTACCGATTATGTTTATGCCCTTAAGCTTTCCCCAGCTATAAAGCGAGAAAAGATCCATATTATGGCTAGTCGCCCGCGAATAATGAGAATGTAAATGCAAATCTACAATCAGTTTCACGCCATTAATACCCAAAATCCTCCATCATGGAATTAACATCCACAAACTCCACATTTGAAGGAAGATTAAACATTGACTCAGAAATATTATAAGATTCGCAATTATAAACAACATCACCACCGTAATCTACTTGTTTCCAAACATCAGATCCCTGTCCACCAGACTCGATTTCACTCTCATCATAGCAAGCTTTTATCCCCTGGCTTTGTCCCTCAATCCAAGTATAGCTACAATTATCCTTAACTATTACTTGTCCCATCTGTCCTTCTGCGGTATCAATACTACCTTTATAATTTGCCCCCTTAATATATCCTTCATAAACGTTCCCATCAATCTCATAACTACATTTCAATCCGGATCCACGGGCTATCATATCCTTTAAAGAGCCAGTAATCATTTCAACCCCGCTCGACTTATCGGCAGAGCCGGCCTCCTCAACATTATAAGACACAACAACATTATCAGCCGATCCACCATCTTTCAAGAAAAAATATGATACTCCCAAAACAATAATGACTGCCAAAACTAAAACCGGCATCAAAAATTTTTTCATTCTTAATCACCCCCAATTCCTCTAAAGTTTAACACATTTCCCCTACCCGTAAAGAAAAGCTTTCTTGAAAAACTTGAAAGCATTTATCTAATATTTCTTCTGACATTTACTTCTTCAACGCCACCAACCTCTATATGTATCGGGTCATTTATTTTCTCAGAAACAAGCCAATCTACACATTCCAATAAGCTATCATAGGCCTCTATTCCCCTTGTTTGGCTGAGCCCAATAAGCAAAGTCGCACACTTACGTCCTCATTATCAGTTGCTTCTTTTTCGGAGGATATCTCAAAGAAAAATCGATAGATATTTTACTTTAGAGCTTGACGTTCCAAGCGAAACAGAAAAACAAAATAAATCCGAATGCAGAAACAAAGAGCGCATCATTACTCATTAGAATGGGCCAAAACACAATTTGCTCACGAATTTCAGGAAGCTAGTGGCGATTACAGAAAGGATCTCAAATCCTGAAAGAATTATGAGAATTGTTGACGTCGACAAACTAATTGAGAAAGTTAAAGGATTGAGAAATTTTAAGCAATATTTGAAAGAGTCGAGTCAAAAGTTGACAGTTAAGGACTTAACGATGGGGAAAAGGCTTGGAATGCAGTGGTTCTAGATAGATAAGAATTACTCATTCTTTTAATCGGGGGTTGATTGATACTTTAACAGTCTTAGCTTACGAAGTAGAGGATCATGTTCTAAGGCATAAGAACCAAGAAGAAAATCTTGGTAATTGTTTACGCTTGACAGAGGAGTTCACTACATGAATAGGTGGCATTTTATCTGAAGCTGTGGCAAATAGAATAGAAGATGATGCCAAACAAGCGATGGTCGGACAAAAAAGATAAGCATTACCTTATTACTATATTACTATTTGACTTTACTGACCAAAAGTAGGAGCGGAAGTTTTTTTGAAGCTCATGCCAGGATAAAATAAGGATTTTCAGGAAGAACACCCTACTTGATGATACAAGTGGTTTTCTTCCAACATCCGAACAATTAGAGTATATTGAACAAGAGCTGGCGATAGATGTTTTAAAAAAAGAGGATTATCTAAATTGCTGAATGTTGCAGGTAGTGATTTATGCTCACTCCAAGAGTTGAGACAATTGGGGATGCTGGATTTAAGTAAAATAGAAGAGCCCAGGGAAGTTGTTGCGAATGAGATTTAGCCGAAACTTAAAAAGGCTTTGAATGAGGGAAAAACATTAGAGGAGTTAATAGAGGCTTTAAGTTAATACCGCAAGAATCGGTCCACCTCTCTGCTTACAAATTTCTAGATATTCCAGTTCACTTGCCCAGTTTGTTCGTCGGGATAAAAATCATCGTTCGAGGACTGGTTGTAAAATAAGATTAGGTTTTAAGCTACGACTAAAAGTTGCTGCGTAGATTTGAGTATTATTTCTGGAGATTCCAGGATGACTAACCAGTTTGCCAACCTAAAATCGTTCCATTTGTCCAGCCAAATAGGACGAGATGGTCGTAAAGACCACTTTTGGGTTGATTTATCGGGCAATTTTGTAGGTTCAAAAATCTTCACTCCAAATTCTCCCAAATTCGCCACTTTCGAACCGTTAGTCTCAACCACCGCATTGTGGATTAACTTGAAGGCGTTGGAATGCTCGTAAGCCAAGACCCACTAAGACGGTAAAGGTAGAAACACTAGTTTTTCAGCTATTTTTCAGCTTTTGTTATATAATTTAAGTTGATGAGAATTCTCGTTGTCGAAGATGAGCATCGGATTGCCAACTCCATTAAAAAAGGCTTAGAGCAAGAGCGATATGTGGTTGATGTTGCTTACAATGGCAGTGACGGCTTTGATCTGGCATCAACTGAAGATTACGATGTGATTATTTTGGACTTACTACTTCCAAAAATGGACGGCTTGAAAGTTTGCAGAAAGCTTCGTGAAGAAGGAAAACATACACCCATTCTTATTCTTACCGCCAAAGGACAAATCCAAGACAAGGTAACAGGACTAGACAGTGGAGCAGATGATTACCTTACTAAGCCCTTCTCGTTTGAAGAACTGCTTGCCAGGATAAGAGCCTTAACCCGCCGTCCTAAAAATTCCCTGCCGGTTGTTTTAACTGTTGAAGATTTGCAACTCAACACACAAAACTTTGAGGTAAAACGGGGTAAACAAATAATACTGCTTTCAAACAAAGAATTTTCTCTTCTTGAATATCTTATGCGTCATGCTCACCAGACTCTGACTAAAGAGCAAATTATCAGTCATGTTTGGGATTATGATGCTGACATTTTGCCCAACACAGTGGAGGTATATATCCGAAATCTTCGTCGTAAAATTGACCTACCTTTCAAAGATAAAAAGGCATTGTTACATACAGTAAGAGGGTTTGGATACAAAATTGGAGATTAGCTTATGTTTGGCAAAGCACGACTTAAACTAACTGTCTGGTATTTACTGATCATTATGCTGGTTAGTGTTGGCTTTAGTGCAGTTATTTATAAGGTCCTGACAGTAGAATTAGATCGATTTTCTCGCCTTCAGAGACTACGAATTGAAAGGCGTCTTAGCGGGGAAGAGTTCACACCACTTGAGCCTCGTTTTCGAAATACTCCCCCAAGAATCCTTACTGACCCAGAGTTAGTAGAAGAAACAAAAAGGCGTTTAATTTTCTTTTTAGCAATTGTTAATGGTGGAATTTTGGTAGTCTCTGGCGGACTTGCCTATTTTCTTGCGGGGAAGACCCTGAAACCGATTAAAGATATGGTTGATGAACAAAATCAATTTATTTCCAATGCTTCTCATGAGCTTAAAACCCCTCTTACTTCTCTCAAAAGCGCTATGGAGGTTCATTTGCGAGATAAGCGCTTAACTCTTACAGATGCTAAAAAACTAATAAAGGAAAATATCGAGGAGGTAAATAAACTCCAATCTTTATCCGAGGGACTACTTCGACTGGCTTCATACCAAAAACCAAACAATAATACCAAATTTGAGAAAGTATCCCTTGCTTTGATAATAAAAAGATCAATCCAGAAGGTCAAGCCGCAAGCTGTAAAAAGGGAGATCACTATCAAAGACAAATCCCAGGATTTTGAATTTGAGGCTGATCGATATGCACTGACCGATTTGTTGATTATTCTTCTTGATAACGCCATTAAATACAGCCAAAAAAGGAAATCAGTGACAATTACTTCAAAGAAAACCGACGGGTCGATCCTTATAACCGTATCTGATCAAGGAGTTGGAATTAGTGAACAAGATTTACCTCATATTTTCGACCGTTTTTGGCGAGCCGATTCAGCTAGAAGTAGAGATAAGACATCAGGATTTGGATTAGGGCTATCTATTGCCAAAAAGATTGCCCAGTCCCATCGTGGCGATATAACTGTCGAAAGCAAACTAGGTAAGGGAAGCGCCTTTACCGTTCGGCTTCCTGTAAGGCAAACATCTCACAGATTTACCCCTTCGCTTTTCAGCTAATTTTCAGTTTCACTTTGTAGACTTCACGTATATGAGCATAGTTAGTGGCATCCTAAAAACCCTTTCAGGGGTAAGGGGTTGGTTTTTCAGACGCTCGATTCCTATAAAGATCGTTGTGATTGTCTCAATTTTGGTGGGAACTGGTTGGTTTACCTACTCAAGGGTTGTTATTGGGAGACAACAACCCCAATACCAAACCGCAAGGGTTGAAAGAGGAACTATTGTTTCCACTGTTTCCGCTTCAGGTAATGTCTTGACTGCTAACATTGTTGATGTCACCACGCAGGCTTCTGGGGTGGTAAAAGCGGTTTATGTTAAAGATGGCGATAAAGTATCGGCTGGACAGAAAATCGCCGAAATTACATTAGACAAAGAAGGTCAACAAAAAAATGCATCTAGCTGGTCGAGCTATCTCTCGGCTAAAAATAGTGTTGACTCTGCCAATGTAAATCTTTATACCCTTCAATCGGCGATGTTTGCTGCCAATCAAAAGTTTATGAACGATGCAGTTGCCAGAGGTTTGGCAATTGATGACCCAGCATATATTCAGCAAAATGCCGACTGGCTGGCAGCTGAAGCAAAATATAAAAATCAACAGGCGGTCATCGATCAGGCAAGGGCATCTTTGAATAGTGCCTGGCTTTCCTACCAGTCTACATCCCCTATTGTTACAGCACCTATTGCTGGAGTGGTCAGTAATGTAGGTGTTATTCCTGGAATGGTATTAAACTCTCAGACTACTTCAACAAATCAAACCACCACTTCATCCCAGAGAGTAGCTGTAATCCAAAACGAGACAAAGCCTATCATCAGTGTAAACATAACAGAAATAGATGTGCCGAAGGTAAAAATTGGTCAAAAAGTTATCGTGACGCTTGATAGTTTGCCTGATAAAACTTTTACCGGAAAAGTAGTCACGGTCGATAGAATCGGGACAACCAGCAGCAATGTTACCAGCTACCCAAGTCTGATTCAACTTGATACTGCGTCTTCTGAAATACTTCCTAATATGGCTGCCACTGCCAGTATCATACTTGAGACCAAAGCAGATGTTCTTTTAATTCCTTCATCAGCTATGCAGACACAGTCCGGGCAGTCGTTTGTCAGGGTTTTGAGAAACGGTCGTGAACAACAAATCCCTGTTGAAATAGGTCTGCAAGGCGACACTCAAACAGAGGTTGTTTCGGGACTTTCAGAAGGCGATGAAGTCATCACAGGAATAATTACCACCCAAACCCGACAGGGAGGAGGGTCTGTCTTTAGTGGAACAGGAGGGTTTGGAGGTGTTCGCATTCAACAAAGATAAATATGATCCAGCTTTCTCATATTTCCAAAATCTACAAAAATGACTCTGTTGAAACGATTGCTCTTGATGATATTTCCTTTAAGGTAAAAGAAGGTGAATTTATGGCTATCATGGGAGCGTCTGGTAGTGGCAAAAGTACCCTGATGCATATCATGGGAGCTTTAGACCTGCCCACGAAAGGGACTTATATCTTAGACGGAGAAGATGTTGGTAAATTAGAAGATGATGAGCTTGCTGAAATCAGGAATAGAAAAATTGGCTTTGTTTTTCAGGCGTTTAATCTTTTACCTAGAACATCTGCTCTTAAAAATGTTGCCATGCCTATGGTTTACGCTGGAGTGTCAAAAGAAGAAAGAAAAGAAAAGGCGAAGAAATTCTTAGAGATGGTTGGCTTGGCAGACAAAATTGACCACACGCCAAACCAGCTTTCAGGAGGACAGCAGCAGCGAGTAGCTATTGCGAGGGCTTTGGTAATGAATCCAAGACTTATCCTTGCGGACGAACCAACCGGTAATATCGCTACAACCCAAGCAGAAGAAATTATGGCGATTTTTCAAGATCTTAACGATAATGGACATACTATTGTCATGATTACCCACGAACCAAACATTGCAGAGCACGCTAAAAGAATTATCCACCTAAGAGATGGAAAAATTGTTAATGACGGTAACCACCATAAACAAAGGAGGGTAAAAAGATAGCAAATGGACATTTCAGAATTGTTTTTCGAAGCTATCGGAACTCTCACGCTAAACAAGCTAAGAACTGGACTGGCAACCTTGGGTATTATTATTGGTATTGGCAGTGTCATTGCCTTGGTGTCTTTAGGACAATCCTCTCAAAAAGCAGTTGCCGCCCAAATCCAATCTCTTGGATCAAATCTCCTTACTGTGATCCCTGGCGCCCAAAGCGCTGGCTTTGTTAGAGGCGCTGCGGGAGGAGCAACTACTCTTACTTATGAAGATGCAAGGGCTTTGCAAACCTCTCCTCAGGTTACAACAGTAAAAAATGTATCTCCTGAATTTTCAAGAAGAACTCAGGTGACCACAGGGAGAAAGAATACCAATACTCAGATATTAGGCGTTACCCCCTCTTACATGGAGGTAAGAAAAGTCAGTCTTGCTTCTGGTTCTTTCATTAGCGCGCGGGATGTTGAATCGATGACAAAAGTTGCCATACTTGGGTCTCAAGTTGTAAGCGATCTATTTGGTGACGGGGTAAATCCCGTTGGTCAATCAATTCGTATCAATAACATCTCGTTTAGGGTTATAGGGGTTGCCGAAAGTCGTGGGGGGACTGGTTTTCAAAATCAAGACGATGTCGTGTTTGTGCCTCTAACCACCGCTCAAAAACAGCTTTTCGGGGCAGATTATGTGACCTCGATTTCTGTTGAAGCACAAAATGAGAGTGTCATGACCCAAGCACAAGATGAAATTGGGTATTTGCTTCTTGCCCGGCACAAACTGAAAGATCCAGCATCAGCCGACTTCACTATCTTTTCTCAGAATGATATCCTTGGTGCTGCTTCTGCTGTAACAGGCACTTTTACTACCCTTCTTTCTGGCATTGCCGCCATTTCTCTTCTGGTAGGAGGAATAGGAATTATGAACATTATGCTGGTCACTGTCACCGAGAGAACAAGAGAAATTGGTCTTAGGAAAGCTCTGGGGGCAAAGAAAAAGATCATCATTGCCCAATTTCTTATCGAGTCTATCATTCTCACCTTTGCAGGTGGCGTTATCGGAATGGTAGCGGGGGTAGCTACCTCGTATATTATCTCTAATATGATTAACTTGCCTTTTGCACTATCACCCAATTCAGTCTTATTGGCCATTGGAGTGTCAGGAGCAATTGGGGTTCTCTTTGGCTGGTATCCAGCTCAAAAAGCTGCCAATTTACAACCCATTGAGGCACTAAGATACGAATAAACTTTTGTGGAAAGGAGGTGGATAAAAAAATGAAAAGTAATACGATCATTATTGTCTTACTAATTGCCATTTTTGTTGGAGTGGGAGGATTTTTTGCTGGGATGAAGTATCAACAATCAAAAAAACCGCAAGGTCGCTTTGGCAACTTTCAGCAAGGACAAGCTGGACAGTTTGCTCAAAGGCAAGGATTTAGACCCGTTAATGGGGAAATTATCAGTGCCGATGAGGATAGCATCACTGTAAAACTTGCTGACAACAGTAGCAAAATTGTTCTTTTGACTGATACCACTGCTATAAACAAGTCATCTGAGGGGTCAAAAGAAGATCTGAAAGTTGGAGAGAAAGTATCTGCCTTTGGCACGGAAAATTCAGATGGGAGTGTCACAGCCCAAAGCATCCAACTTAACCCTATTCTACGGGACATGCCTGGTGGCGGATCTCCTGCGAACTGAAATCTTTATATTTAGTGTCTTTGATTTTTAAGCATTTCTTCAGTTTTGGGTGGTAAAGTATGTTTTAGAAAGGGGGTGATACAAATGAAAAACAAACTGTTACTACCAGTATTGGCTCTTGTGATTTTCGGGTTAGCCGTCTTGGGGGTATCACAAGTTAAAGCTCAAGGCCAACAGGGTAAATATCCCTTAATTATCCAAAAACTTGTTGAGCGATTTGGATTAAAAGAAAGCGATGTTCAGGCTGTATTTGATGAAGTTCGCCAGGAACGCCAGTTGCAAATGCAAGAAAGATTTGAGGAAAGGCTTGACCAAGCAGTTAAAGACGGTAAGATAACTGAATCCCAAAAACAAGCGATTCTTGCCAAACACAAAGAACTTGCCGAAAAGCGATTGCAGAATCCAAAAGACTGGCAAAATATGACTCCTGAACAAAGACGCCAAGCAATGCAAGAGCAGAAAAAAGAACTTGAATCTTGGGCAAGTCAGAACGGAATTGATCTTAAATACTTCTTTGGTTGGTTTGGCATGAGAGGGGAGCATTGGTGGTTTAAATAATTATGGTTAAATCTCCCTTGCTAATACAGCGTCCGGATTATCCCGGGCGTTGTTTTGTTTCATTTGGTCTTTTATAAAATATAAGAAGATTTAGGCGGGCTAAAAGTTGCTGGGTAGTTTTAAGTGTCGTTTCTGGGAATTTCAGGATATCTAACCAGACAGCCTGCCTAAAATCGTTCCATTTGTCCAGCCAGTAAGAATTGTAAACCGTCGGAAGGTGGCGCTTGCCGCACCCGCCCCTCCGCGTCTCCGCTATTTTTGCGCGCACAATTTTTGATCGGCTTAGCCGAGCATTTAACCAAATTTGAAAATTGGTAAAATGGAAATAATAATCCGACAAATATAATAATTATATATACACTATGTCAGATCAATTTGAGCAAAACCGCCAACAAATTTTGAGGGAAAGAACCTTAGACACACTGAAAAGGAACCTGAAACGAAAATCTAGGGCGGAATAACTGACCCAAAAGAACACAATCCAGAAAAATTCAGGTATTTTATTCATGCTTTTAATCCTCCTGCAACAATTTCGCAACCTCTTGTTGCAATTTCATCAGAATTATCAAACGTATATCATACAGCCGATAAACCAGAGGGTGATCAATCCATAAACCTTTTTAACGAGCCGGAGAGATTGAGAGAAAGAGTTTCGCTAAGTATGTCTCTCATAGACCAAGAACATACAAGGACTTGGAGGAAAGGAAGAATAATTGTTGAGGCTCCAGAAGTAAATATCGCCATAAATTATCCAACTGATACTGGGTCGCTCAATTCAAGTAAAGAGTTTTTGAAAAGGCAGACTCAAAAACGAACACGGCTTTCCGGAGATGAATTACTTCAATCTACTCTTTCTGGAGTTTATAACGAGGTTGTAGCTTTTGCTAGAGTAGAAAATGGTGAGACGTAAAGCTTAAGGGGTTTTTTATTAAGGTTAATAAGCGAGGAGAGCCAATTGATCCAGTTATTGCCAAAAAAAATGAGACAACACACCAAAAGATTTGACTTGCCCCTCGTTGAAATACAAGTTCAAAGCCCTTATGAACAAAAAAAGAGATCGAAGAAGTCATAGCCCACTTTATTGAGCGAGATAATATCAACGAAGCACAAGCTCAACAAATCAGAGAAAGATACAAAATTGCGGACTCTCGGAGAAAAGCTCCAAAAGTTGAATATAGCCCAGAAACAAAAGAAATAAGCAAAGTAACTATCATGGATGGTTATGGTAAAAGTGCCACAAAATATTTGCTATACCCCTCGGGATACTGCTGGGAAATTAATATGTAAGAATATAAAAAGGCTCTCAGAGAAATGTCATTAAATCCAAAGAATCATATTTATGAATATCTGAAATATCAAACTCCGCTTTCTAGTTCTGAAGTCTTAACTATTTTGGAAAGCAGAAAAAACATGTAAGCCGGAGGAATACAAATAATTACTCAGCTTTTTCAACAGACTTAAAGATAAAATTGATCAAGTCTATTATAGCCAACAGTGGACACTCAGACAATTCAGACAAAGGAGAGGTTTTAGCTCTTTAAAATTTTTGGTTTTTCTCTTTTATCCGCCTTTGGCGGACTTTCGAGCTGATAATTTCGAAAGCACAGCAGATGGGGGGTACCACGACAGAGCAAGCAAGCCGAACAAAGCGAGACGGGCTAACAAATTGAAGTTTGACATTTTTTGTAAACGACCAGCAAGAGGAGATGTCTGTCAACAAAACGCGTTATTTATTTTTTTCATTTTTTATAAAAAGAGCTGTTCCTAAAAGGAGAAAAATTATAAAGAAGACAGATATAACCAAAACATTCCAGCTAATTGAGTGGAGTACGATTAGATTTTTTTCCGGAGAATTTGCATAGTACACCCCCCTCATGAGGTCAACCGCATAGGTCATAGGCATTACTCTTGAGAGAATGTGAAGAAAGGGTGGGAGGGTTTTGATAGGATTAAAGACGCCAGCCAAAAAAAATTGCGGGAAAATAATAAAGGGAAAGATTTGATTTGCAGACCTTTGTGACTTGAGATTTGAGAGCACTAAAATCCCGAATGCACCGCCAAAAAGACATGCCATTAACCCCGCTGGGAACATGAAAGTAAGCTTTTCCAAAGAAAGCGGTATACCTATTAGTAAGCCAAAGGCAATTATACCTAAACCCTGCGCCATTGAAACTGCTGTTTCGCCCAATATTTTTCCAATAATTATTGAATATCTTGATATTGGAGAAACAAAGATCTCCTGAGAAAAGTCGTTTTCCCTATCCTCTATTAAAGAAATTATTCCTGAAGCGGTTGATTGGAAAAGAGTTTGGGCAAGAACACCCGTAAATACGAACACTTTAAAGCTATAACCGATATTCGGTGGGAGGTTTGACTCAAGGCTTGTGCCAAGAATTCCTATAAAAAGAAATGGAAATATAAATGTTGCCAAAATACGGGCACGGTCCCTCAAAAGCTTTGTAAAATCTCTTTGTGCGATTGTAAGAATAGCTGTAATTTGATTAATCATTTGATTCCTTTTGCTATTAATTTAAGATATGCGTCTTCAAGCTTTGGGTTATTAATATCAAGATAAGTAAGATCTGACCTTATGGATTTGATTATTTTTTGGGGATTTTTCCCATTCAATTTGATTTTGAAAGGTCCGTGTCCTTCATAATCTAATTTCATAGCATCTAGCTCGGATTTTAAAGCAGCTTTGTCTTTCGCATTTAGTATGATTGAACTATCTATCAATTCTTTTTTTATTTTGGCCGGAGTTCCAAGAGTTACAATTTTTCCGCGATCAATAATTAAAATCCTATCCGCATCCTCCGCTTCCTCCAGATAGTGCGTTGTGAGAAAAATAGTTGTTTTATATCTTTTTCTAATATCCTGAAGGTATTTCCAAAGATTTCTTCTGCTTACCGGATCGAGACCGGAGGTTGGTTCGTCAAGAAAGAGTATTTTGGGTTTGTGAATCAGGCTTCTTACAATTTCCAGTTTTCTTTTCATGCCGCCCGAAAATGTTTTGACCGGTTTTACAATATCTTTTTTAATACCTATTATTTCTGCGAGTTTGAAAACTTCTCGGCGATATTCTTCGGGCATCAGAGAAAAAGAAGGGCGGAATGGGTAAAGACCGTATATAAGGGCATGAAAACGAATATTTTCTTCTGCTGTAAGATTTAAATCAAGACTAGGGTTTTGGAAAATTATTCCTATATTTTTTCTAATTTTATCGGCCTCTTTATCGATATCAAAACCAACTATTTTTACTTCTCCGCCAGATTTATTAAGAATCGTTGTAAGAATCGAGATTATCGTTGTTTTTCCTGCCCCGTTTGGACCCAGGAGCGCAAAAAATTCTCCCTTTTTGACGTCAAAGGTTATACTATCTACAGCCGGTTTGTTTGCTTTTTTATATTTTTTGACAAGTTTTTTTACTTCTATTATCTTTTCCAGCATCACAAAGTATTATTATACACGAGCGCAAAATTATTGAAGTCTGATATAATAGCGTGATGAAAAAAAAGAATGCAGCAGAGCTTAGAATTTCTTTGCCAAGCGAGAAAGATATAAAAAAGATCAAGAGAAATCCGATCGTTTTTGTGCTGGATGAAATACTTGATACATATAATATAGGAAGTTTATTTAGGCTTGCGGATGCTATCGCCGCCAGAAAAATGTATCTTTGTGGCGAGATGGAGTACCCGCCATCTACAAGAATTCATAAAGCAGCGGTAGGTACTGAAAACTGGGTTCCTTGGGAAAAACGGGATAGTTCGATAGAAGTAATAACCGAGCTTAAAAATAATAAATACCAAATAATTGCGATTGAGCAAGATCCAAAATCTGTTAGCTACAAAAATTTAAAGCTAGACTTTCCAGTTGCCCTTGTTCTCGGGCATGAATCAAGGGGTATTTCAGGTAAGATTCTTCAAATGGCTGATATGATAGTGGAGCTTCCTATGCTTGGGATTAATAAATCATTTAACGTCTGGGGAAGTGCTGCGGTAGTTTCTTATAAAATTCTTGAAAATTTAAACTAATTTTTCTTACCAAGACGGAGTATCTTTATCTAAATAATTTAGCGCATCCATTGCTGCCATACAGCCAAAGCCTGCTGCTGTTATTGCCTGACGATAATGAGAGTCGTGCACGTCTCCTGCAACAAAGATACCCTTTTGACTTGTTGCGGTTTTGAAGCCATTTTTTTCAAATTTTTTGATATAGCCTTTTTCATCGAGCTCAAGTAGTCCCTTGAATATTTCGCTTGCGGGATCATGGCCTATTGCCACAAAAGCTCCTTCAAAATCAATTTCTTTTTCTTTTTGTGTTAATGTGTTTTTTATTTTAATTTTTTCCAGATTCGTTTCGCCTATAAATTCCACTACTTCGCTATTCCAAACTATTTTGATTTTCTCGTTACTCATTACTTTTTTTTGCATTGCCTGGGAAGCTTTGAATTCTTCTCTTCTGTGGATTATGGTCACTTCAGATGCGTATTTTGTAAGAACCAAGGCTTCCTCCATTGCTGAATCTCCTCCCCCGATTACTGCTACTTTTTTGTCTTTAAAAAAAGGTGCATCACAGGGAGCGCAAGAGCTCACACCTCTTCCTCTTAGTTTCTCTTCGCCCGGTACCTCGAGCCAGCGTGTTTTAGCGCCTGTTGTAATTATGACTGATTTGGAAAAAAAATTCTTTTCGCCGGCTTTGATAATAAAAATTTTGTCTTTTTTTTCTAAAGAAGTAACGTTTTGTTCGATTATTTCGGTACCAAAACGAGCGGCTTGAGAGCGTATTTTACTCATGAGATCCGGCCCCAGAATTCCTTCAGGAAAGCCCGGATAATTGTCAACTTGAGTTGTAAGCATTAATTGGCCTCCCCATTGATCTCCGGCAAAAAGAATGGTTGAGGCTGCGCCGCGCGTTAAATAGATTGCGGCTGTTAATCCAGCAGGGCCTGAACCTATAATAGCAGTGTCCCAGGGCTCATTTTCTTTAGGTTTTGGTGCAAAAAAATCATTCATAATTGTAGTTTACGAAGCGAGCAAACTTGCCCGCTTCGTTTAATAAACAAAAATTGCCATTTATGCTTGCGAACCCGTACCTCCCGTGTTTGTGTCTTCATCGCTACTTTGAGAAGGCATTGTGGGTTCCTGCATTGAACCACCCATGTTCGCAGTTGGCTGCGGCTCAACTGGCTGTGTTGGCTCGGGTGTGGTTGCGGAGCCAGTAACAGGCACTTCCGGCGCCGTTGGCTCATCTGCCATTACTTGAGTCTGACTTGCTTGAGATGGGTATTGTGGGGTTTGTGCAGCCGGTTCTGTCGACTGAGGCACTCCACTACCTATGTTCGATGCTGGAGAGGTTGGATTTTGAGTATCGTCGTATACCATTTTTATCACCCCCTTTGATTTTATATTAACAGATTTAATTTATTTTCTTTAGTAAATCCTCGAA
Source organism: Candidatus Woesebacteria bacterium (assembly GCA_013374835.1). GTDB lineage: Bacteria > Patescibacteriota > Microgenomatia > UBA8517 > UBA8517 > UBA1430. Next base: position 207,214 of record CP055307.1, on the reverse strand, counting down.
TGCTTGCTTGCCTGCAAAGCCAATTTGTCTTCCTATCTCTTTTCCTTGATTGAACAAAATGGTTGTGGGAATAGACATGACGCCAAGGCTTGACGCATTTGTTTGGTTTTCGTCAACATTTATTTTCAAGAATTTGACTTTATCTTTATAGGTCTCGGAAAGTTCTTCGAGGGCGGGAGCTGCCATTTTGCACGGTCCGCACCATGGAGCCCAGAAATCTATCAATACTGGAGTATCTGAATTTAATACTTTTTCCTGAAAATCTTGATCCGTTATGTCTATTAATGCCATAGGTTGACGCTTCCCACTATACAAAGAAAAATACGAATAAGTCAACAAGCACTTACTTTAGGGAGAATATTTCTATGAAGATATTTGTTTTTTTGACCCCGAGAGATATTAAATCTTTTTTTAAAGCTTTAACTAACGCAGGAGGAGCTACCAAAACCACCTTTTTAAAACCGTTGATTTCTTTTTCAAGAATTTTTTTATCTATATGACCTTTGTAGGCTTTGAATTCGTTGTTTGGGGATAGTTTACGAGAAAAAACGTAAACAAGATCGATTTCATTTTTTTTAGCTTTTTTTTCCAAAAAATCCTTAAAGACTATTTCTTTTTCATTTTTGACGGCGTAGATAAGCTTTGAGCCTTTAGAAAGGAGGTTTTTGATTGGAGTTATCCCAATCCCTGCCGCTATAAAAAGCGCGCTATCTTCTCCAAGGCTTTCGCTTAATGCTCCGTAGGGACCGTCGACCTTTGCTTTATCTCCCTTTTTAAGAAGTCCGAGCTTTGAAGTAAAATCTCCCGATTCTTTGATGGTAAAGGAAAGAGTCTCCTCCCTAGGCATGGATGTTATTGTAAAATGATGCTCTTCTTTCGGCAAAGCATAGGAGTAAAAAGTAACGAAAGCGAATTGGGCAGGCTTGTAATTGAATAATTTGCCATTTAGGGGTCTAAGACTGATAGTCCGCCCGAGTTTGTTTCTTTTCTAATATCAACTACTTCATAAATATTTTTATTAAAATAAAGCTTTTTAAATCTGTGTGTGACGGAGACTACGACTAAGAACATAAGAAAAAGCCACCAATAGTAAAACGGGCTTTGAGAAACGATATCGGATCCTTCGGTAAAGCTATGTAAGAAACCTAAAAAAACTATAAGATAGGTTAATTTATGAATAACTTTCCACTTTTCGTAGTTAAGCTTATCGGAATAAATGCTTGTAATGGCTACTATTAAAATAAGTGTTAGGGCAAGCTTGCCTTGCCAATAATCAAGCGTGAAAGGGGTTATTGCCGAAAAAAGGAAAAGCGGATGCAGCAGTACAAAAAGAAGTATAAACCTCGCATTTTGGGAATGGAGTCTAATTAATTTATCGTAGCCTATGGATTTTTCTAAAAATCTAAACCTTGATGAAAGTACAAACTGGACTGAAATCATTGTAATTGCAAGGGCTCCTGATAATTGCCCCATTTGATAGGATAGAGACGTCTTTTTCTCGGGAGAAAGTACTAAAAATGCCGGTATCAAAAGAAAAATGAAATAGATAATTTTTATAAACTTTAACCTGTTTTTAAAAATCATAGGGATTTGGCGTATTCAAGCGCACCCCAGAGTCCTCCGAAATTTCCTAGCTGGGCTTTTTTAATTTCGGGTAGCTTAGGGTGTATTTTCATAACTTTTTCTAATTCCTTTTTTGTTTCACTTAAGCTAATTTTTTTCATTAAGCTTCCGCCGAGAACTACAACTTCGGGAGACCAAAAAAGAATCGTGTTATGGATACCAACAGCTAAAAATTTTGCCACCTCGGACCAAACGGTATTATCTTCGATCTCAAAAGGGTCTTTATCAAATCTTTTTTTAATTTCCCGGCCTGAGATAAAGTCTTCAAGTTCTCCTTTGGATTTTTTAAGAATAGATTTATCAACGTCTATTATGTGGTGGCCTATTTCAAACCCTTGAGCGTTTCTGTCTATTTTCTTATCAATTATTCGTGCTCCATTTATTCCTGTACTTACGGTAATATATGAAACTATTGAGTAATTTACTCCTGCTCCCTTTGACGCTTCGCCAAGGCCAACTATTGCTGCATCGTTTTCTAGAAATACCTGTGTACCAAATATATTTGAAAGTTTGTTTTGAAGGGGTTTACCGCTCCAGGCCTTAAGATTTGGGGGGTTTGTAAGAGCGCTTTTATCCGAGTTTAACGGACCTGCTACTCCCACGACAACAATGCCCGGTTTTTCATTTCCCAAACATTTATCGGCATGCAATTTTATTTTTTTAACGGCTTTGCTGAAATTTTTGGGCGTTTTAAAAACTTCCGGCTCAACAAAACTTATGCTGTTTTTGCTCACCGTAAGTCTTGTATAAGATCCTCCTATATCAATCAGAAGATACGGCAAATTAAGTTTTGTCATATTTATTTATATACATTAATATAGTTATTACAAATTCCGCATGGCTCCAAACTAAAGGAGAAGCTGAAAGCTGGTTGCCGTTTGCCCAATGAATTTGTTCGGAAAGAATACCTGAAAAAAGCGCTTTATTTGTAACCCATTTTAGAATTTCTTTAGCTTCTTTGAGATTTTTATTGCTTTGTGCTTTTTTGATTTCGTATTGTGCTTTCCAAAGCGTAGTTATAAACCAAGGATTGCCCGGACAGGGGGTGTTTGGATCTTTAAAATATTCATCGTTTTCAAACCTGGCAATGCCACCCACCCCGCTGTTACAACTTAGGTGTGAATTAAAAACCTTGTATGCTTCTTCTAATTTGCTGTCATTTATTGGAAGGACTTCAAAAAAAGATATTCCGTGAAGGCTACTTGAATCAATGGTTTCATCGTGGATTATATTTCCCTCTACAATGTCTATAAGTTTATAAAAGTAGCTGGTATTATCGTTATAAAGATATTTAGCAATCGCCCCTTTTAGCTCATCGGCACCTTGACGGAATAACTTTTCATCGTTTTCTTTACCAAGAAGTTTTGCAAATTCTGAGGCTGCTGTTAAGGCAGCATAAACCGAGGCTGATGTGAAGGTGTTTATTCCGTATTTCATTTCCCAGAGATCGTAGCTTGGAAAGGGTAATTTAAGTTCATTCCTAAAGCCGAGCATAAAATTTGATGCTTTTTTGATAAGTGAATTGTAAATGCTTTCTATAAATTCAAGATTTTTTGTATTCTCATAGTGCTTCCAGAGTGCGTAGATTACAAGAGCTGTTTCGTCTTCTTGGATAGGAAGTTGGCGGCGACCGTCCGAAATCCATGGATGCCATGAGCTGCCTAATGATTTGTCGCAGCGATAGCGATGGAAGAAGTAACCCTCCTCGCTTATTACCTCGTTTGCGAATTCAAAAAATTTTCTTGATACTTCCTGATAACCAGCCATGTCGAAGGCTAAAGCCACTTGTGCCGCATCTCTAGTCCAGACATATGAATAATTATCCCGACCGTATCGAAGAAGTTCTGAGTCTCCTGATGCAATTATTGCACCTGTATTGTCAACGTGTGTGCGCATAATAAGGAGAGATTTTTTAAAAAGATCGACTATTTCTTTATCAAGGTCACAAAAGTCAAAATTTGTTTTGTTCAGCCATGCATGCCAGAAGTCTTGGGTTGATTCAAGAAGGTGTTCGGGAGTTTTTTTAAGAATGTATAGATTGATTTTTTTGACACTATCGAGGGTTTTTGCAAAAGCTACCCAGACTATAAACGAAAAGCTTGCGTTTGAATCCGCGTTTTTTTCAAAGGCTATTGTTGAATCTACAGAGCCGTGCTCTATTCCGTTTTTTTGTAAAGACCCATCTTCCGCGTCCATCCATGTTCCTTCCCTGCCCTCTATACCAGAAAGACCTACACTATAATCGGAAAAACCATTTTTATCATCCATTACTCCACCAATTAAAGAAACTCTTCTGCCTTTATAGTGGATAATTACCTCGTCTTCGGGATCAAAATAAACCGTGTCTTTTTTTTCGATTCCGTACATCCTGAATTGATGGTTTAAAAAAACTTTAATGTTTCTTGCCCTTTTGGCAAGATTTTTAACAGTTATTTCGCGCAGAAAAATATTTTTTTCGTTATAAACAACATCGAGAAAATAAAGCTCTATTTCCAATGATTCGTTGATTGCTGTAATGCTTCCTGCCAGTGTTTCCGGCTTGTAGTCAATAATTATTTCCCATTCTCCGGAATCAAGCCAGCTTATTTTTTCGTCCACAAAAACCCCGATCTTATTAAGCGAATTTTCTCCCATGTGATTTTCAAGTCCAACATAATCGAAATAGAAATCCCTTATCCGGGCGTAATTATCGATTCCTACCAGGATGCTGCCGTTTCCAAGTACTAGTGATCTACTCATTGTTTTTTATTAACACGAAGCTTTAGATCGGTAAAAACGTTCATAAAATAGCGAAACGCGTCATACGGAGTATCGTAGGGGTTAAAATATTTATGTACATCTCCGTCCGCAAACCATTTGGTGCACATATAATAGAAGTGGTCGGAAGCCGTAAGCAGTCTCCAATCTCTGATCAAACTTTCGTTTTTCGAATTCATTACCTTTTCCCTTAAAGAATAGAGCTTGTCGATAGCGTCTTTTTGCATTGAGTTTGAAAGCCAGGCGGAGAGATCTCTTTCTACGTCTGCCCAAGATATAAACTCCTGTATATCAAGCTCGTCTTTGGGTTTGTATCTTTTGATCGCTTCGCTAGGCGTTACAAAGTCATTGTCCGGATGTTTTAGAATTTCTGAGGGAAGTTTCTCTAGAAATTTAAAAATGCCCGTGTCTTCCCATTGATGTTCACCGAAAGTTTCGTAATCCATAAAAAGATTTATTACTTCTCCGTTACCATTAACTGCATTTATCCAACTCGCAAATTTTTCTGCTGTAAGCGGATATTCTTTCCAAGATTTTTCGGAAAACCTGAACGCAATGTCGTCCGAGAGACGATAGTTTTTAAGAAGAAGCGCGATATCTGCATCCTTTGGCTTATATATAAAATTCGGGCTTTTCCAGCCTAAAATGTTATCCGCACCCTCCGCCAAGATACCTTTATAACCCATCTTTTCTACGAGTTTTGCAAGGTCATTATTGTAAATTAGCTCTGTATTTCTAAAAACCTTGGGTGTTACGTCAAAAAATTTTTTAATAATATTTTTGTGGAGAACAACTTGGCTTTTAAATTCCTCTTCTGAAAACAAAAAAGAGAGAGAGTGATAATATGTTTCGCTTAAAAGCTCCACTTTTTTTGTGGCCACTAAATCCTGAAAGGAACTTAGTGCTTTGGGTGAATACTCTTTTAGCTGCTCGAGTACAAGGCCAGAAAAGGAAAAGGATACTTTGAAATCAGGATATTTATTTAAAAGATTAAGGAGCAAATAATTTGTGGGGATATAGCACTTTGAAGCTACTTTTTCGATAATTTTTTTATTGTTTAGGTTTGTGTCAGAATCGTCTTCAAAGTAATCCTCCTCTTTACCGATATCAAAAATTCTAAACCTTTTGATTCTTCTTGGCTGGTGGACTTGGAAATAAATGCAGATTGAGCTCATAGCTTAAATAATTAATGACTAATGATTAATGACTAATCTATTATAAATAGTAATACATTTTTGCGCAGCGCTCTCCCAGGAACAAAAGCTCGCTTCTTTTTCACCATTTTTGCTCATTTCTTTATGCAGGCTTTTGTATTTTAGAACGGATAAAATCTTATCTGCCATTTCATCAGTATCCCAAAAATCAACTTTCATTACCTGGTTTAATACCTCCGATACTCCGGATTGCTTTGAAACAATTGCTGGGGTTTTGTGAATAAGCGATTCAAGAGCGGTAAGACCAAACGGCTCGGAAATTGAAGGCATAACAAAGAGATCCGCTGCTTTAAACGCTTTTGATAAATCAGCGCCTCTTAGAAAGCCCGTAAAGAAGAATTTATCCGAAATTCCAAGATCTGCCACCTGATCAATAATTTGGCCTTCCATATCCCCTGATCCGACCATGACAAAAAGTGTTTTGGGGTTATACTTCAATACTTTTTGCGCTGCGCGGACGAAATAGTCCGGTCCTTTCATAATTGTTATTCTCCCTACAAAAAGGACTATTTTGAAACCTAAACTTTTGAGCTTTTTCAAGCCTAAGTCTGTATTTACAGAAAGGTTATAATTTGCCAAGTCGATACCGTTGTGTACAACTTCTATCTTTTCAGGGTGTATTTGGTAGTGATTAAGAAGAATGTTTTTGGTAAATTCACTTACAGAAATTATGCGGTCTGCGTATTCCAAGCCTTCTTTTTCTTTTTCGTAGATTTGTTTATTTATGTTTCCACCTGTTCTGTCTATTTCGGTTGCATGGATGTGAGCAACAAAGGGCTTGCCGCTTGCCTTTTTGGCACTTATTCCTGCACCAAAGCTTAGCCAATCGTGCGCGTGTATTATATCAAAGTTCTCTTTTTTGGCAATTTCTCCGGCTAGTTCCGCGTACCTTTCTACTTCTTCGAAAAGCGTTTGTCCGTAAACTAATTTTTTGTTTCGATTCAATCCGTAGTATTTTTCCGATGTAATATAAGGAATAAGCGTACTATTAATAAATTTTAGGGAGATGTTTTCTATGTCCGCGCTAATTAATTTAAATTTTCCATTTGGTTTTATATCTAGCTTTTTGGGTAAAACGAAAATTAAATCAGCGTATTGTCCAAGAGCCTTTGCAAGACCCTGACAGGCTACTCCAAGACCGCCGCTATTATGGGGCGGAAATTCCCAGCCGAACATCAAGACTTTCATATAGAGCTAAATTTATTTCATTTAATACCTTAGGCCAAATGCAAATTATGACCTTAACTTAATATAGACCACTTGCGCTAGAAAAGAAAGCTCACGACAAGGATGATGAGAAGGTTAGACACAAGATACAATACTTCTTGATCTTTTGTGAGGTTAAGATTTATACCCTGAAACCAATTTTTAATATTGCCTCTTTTTTGGAAATCCTGCGCCTGATCGACAAAAAGATGTATTAAAAATGCCGTTACCAAACCCCTTCCAAACAAACTTCCCGAGGAGCTGATAACCCAGAATGCAAATATAACAAAAAATATCTGAAAAAGGCTTGAGTGAAAAATTAATTTTTGCCTTTCGTCTCTTGTGGTTTGCATGAGCGCTAAAGCTTCGATAAATTTACGGTTTTTGATAAAAGCTACAAATCTTTGACTAGTAAGCTCGTGCGGGCGTAAGAAAAATGCATAGATAGCATGGTCCAGATTAGGTAGAAATGTACCAAATATTCCCCCGAGCCAAAAGAGTAAAAACACGGGGCTTACGAACCAACGCTTAATAAGCGTCGTGATTGCGAAAAAGATTAATAAAAAAAGCAAGTGGAAGGTGATTTCTTTTTTCAACATGTGTTTTAGACGCCTTAATTATTTTTAAACTTTTCGGAGGCAAGATTCAAGGATTAGTTGACAATAGTTGGGCAATTGTGATTAAGTAATTATATGGAAGAAGAATCCCAATCCTCTACCCCTGGAGGAGCTCCTCCTATAGAAAATGGCTATTTAGCCGAAAAACCTGGTAATCCCAGATCTCCCAATACAATAATTAATGAATGGGCTGATAGGGAACGAGGGGTTGTAGAACCGCCGGGAAGCAGGCCTGATTTAAGTAATCAACCACCTGCAAATACCTATCGTCATGTCCCCGGAAGTTCTAATCAGCCCGAAAAACCAGTTGCTGGGTCAACAGAAACAAAAAGAGTTGGACTTTTTGCTCGAATTTTTGGAAAAAAATAAATTTAACTTTTCACTCTAAAACTTTTCAAGGATTTGTCCAAGCGTGCTTTTTTAATAATAATTTCGTCAACTCTTGCCAGAGGCGGGCCTTGACGGCATTTTTTAATAAGATTATCTACTTTTTCTTTATCTCCTTGGAGAACTGCCTCTACGCTGCCGTCGGAAAGATTCTTAACCCAACCGGTGATTTTTGCATTTTCGGCGTTTTTTTTGAGCCAAGCTCGATAGAAGACAGCCTGAACTCTGCCTTTAATTAATAATTTTTTGGATGCTAAAGCTTTTTCCATAAATAAAGATTTAAATCTACGTGCATTTCATCAGTTAGCGCTACACCCTCTTTTATTAGTCTTCTTGCTTGTTCTTTAGATCCTTCAAAGGCGAAGTTTGCCGCTAAACGACCGCTTTTATCCACCACTCTGTGACAGGGAACAAGCGGATCTTTATTTGCATGAAGAGCGTGGCCTACCCGCCTTGCGTCCCGTGTTCCCAACATTTTTGCTATTTGACCATAGGTTACCACTTTTCCGGGCGGAATTTTTTTTACTGTTTCATATACTTTTTGATAAAGATTATTTTTAATCACCTGCGCTCCTTTTATGTGTAAACTCGCTTTTTTTCAATTCAGCAAGTTTCCACATAAAAAGTGCTCCTTTGTTTTTGGCGTTTTCGGCATCTTTGACAAAGCTTCTTGCTGCCTCTAAAAGCCCTCTTGGAGTTTCTTTGGCGAGCTTTATGTAGAGGGCTTTGTGTTTTAGGTCTCCAAGCTCCTCTGCCAAGTCATAACCATATTTTTGAAACTCACGGGATATATATTTATCTTCTTCGGTTTTATAATCTTTAAGGATGTCTTTGAGTTTTGTAAAAGTTTTGTCGCTCATTTGGCCAATTCTTTACTGAGATTGGTAAAAGTTTTATTAAGTAAAAGTTTTTCTTCGTTTGTAAAATCCGAAAGAACATAATCTTCACCCGGTACTTTTTGGGAGGGAATTCTATTATCCACCCCTATTCTTATGTGCCAAAAATCTTTGGTATTAAGAGTGCTATAGATTGAGTTTAAACCTTTATGGTTTTTGGGACCTGTTCCTTTTTGTATTTTAAATTTTCCGAGGGGGATATCAAGATCGTCGTAAACAACGTATAAATTATTGGTGTCTAATGAATAATAATTGATTAGTTTTTTGACTGCCGTTCCGGAGGAATTCATAAAAACTCCTGATTTTTTGAGAATGAAACTGCTTGACAGATTATTCCTTTTTAGCCAGTCAATTGCCATATAACCTACATTGTGACGATTTAGTACATATTTTTTACCGGGATTTCCAAGACCTATTAAAAGTTTCATTGAGCAATTTTAGCACTTTTTTGCCAATTTACTTCAGAAACTTTTTGGTATATGTACCTAAAATCGGCAATTCCCACTCTACTCCCTGTGAAGCTTTATAGATAAGCATTAACCAAAGAGCAAACTCTAAAAGAAAAAGGACGGGAAGTAAAAGAGCAAGTACCACGGTAACCGTTAAAAGAGTATTGATAATCAAAACTGCAACGCTAAAAACTATAGATTGCATTGAATGGAAGCGAACAAATGGATCTTTTTCCATTATCAAAAAAATTACACCTGTAATTGGCCCTAAAACGTAGGATAGTGCCGCGGCTGTTTCTTTTTTCAAGCCTGTTTGAGTTTCTTTTGCTGCCATTAACTAATCACCTCCCTTAATTTATAATATCACTTTTCTTTTAAATTTTTAACAATTTTCGCTTTATCTTTTCGTGCTTTTTTATTTTGAATGTAATAGGATATTTTTATTAGTTTATCTTGTTCGCTGGGTTTGGGCTTACTTCTTAATATCTTGAGCCTTGGAAAAAATTTTCGCACGTCTTTTTTGGTAATTCTGAGGTGGTTAAAATCTGCGACAAATTTATGAAGATCAGCGTGCAACTTGAGAAAAGATGAAATATCAGTGTTATTATAATTTTCGTGAGTAAAGTTTAGACTTCTAAAAGCTTCCAGAAGCACCAGGTGCTCATTAAGTGCTTTTTGCCTTTTTTGGGAATTTTTTGAAAACATGAACCGGTCAACTTTTTCAGAAGCTTTTTGAAGCTTTTTGGCAATGGCTTTGGCGTTGCCTTTTTCTTGTTCTATTATTTTTGCTACTTCTTGATCAAAACGTGCTTCTTCCTCGGTTATTTCATCGGCTCTATGTTTTGGCGCGCCGATGTCCGGAATTTGAGGCTTTGGAGCAGGTGTTTGAGATGAAGGCTGAGGGGTTGGTTTTTCTCTTACTTCGGAAAACCATCTGGGGGGTCCATAGCTCTTGGAACTTTGTTCTTGGCTTTCCTTCTCGGCTTCATCAAATAGTTTATTTAGAGCTCTTAAGCGACGTATAAACATTTTTGCAAATTCATTATTTTCTTGCAGGTATTGCTCTACACTACTGCGGGCATTGCTAAGATCGTCTTCATCAACATTATTACCTTTGTTAATATTGGCAAGAAGCTTTGTGTAACGATCAAGCTTGTTTTCTGCAAAAAGCCTTAATAAACTCATTTCAATATTGTTTATATTTTCTTTAAGACTATGGTTTGGTGAAATAGCTTGTGCACGCCTTAAGGCTGTCTCAAAATTTTCTCTTAAGAAGATACTTGCTTCCTGTTGAAAATTCTTTTCCGGCATCCTATTAAGGTCGTTTTCGAGCCTTGCGATCATTTTTTTTGAGCGCTCATCTACAATTTTCTTGAAGGACTCATACTTATCGGGGTTATTTGTATATTCTTGCCTAAGACAATCTATTTCGTTATTAAACTCTTCAATCCTTTTTTTTTCTTTTTCTGGAGAAAGAGGACTTTTTATTCCCAGACTTTCTCTTTGATAAATCTCTTCTATACCCCTTTGTGCTTTCCATATTTCTAGATAAGCGTCGACTTCATTATTATTTGTTTTTAAATTTTCAAGCGCTTTTTTTAGATTGTTTAAGGCTTCTTTTTTGCTGGAACCCGCACCTTGTTCAGTATTTCCCAGGTTTTGAGTTGATTGAGGAATCACTGTCTCGCCGGGTAAACTATTCTCCATTAGTTTATTTTACATGAATTCCAAAAAAACAAATATTATGTAAAGAGTTAAAAGGAGGAAGGCTTCCCAGCGGTCAAGGCGATGCTTGCTTTTAATAAAGAACCAAAAAAGCAGAAAAACTAATAAAAATGTGCATGCCGCGACGGTGTAGTCTTGAAATGCTTGTATTTTTATGGGTGAGATTACCGCTACCAAGCCTATCACAAAGGTTGAATTTGCAATTATTGAGCCCAGAAGATTGCCGAGAAACATTGAGGGCTCGTGGTCGCGCAGGGATTTGGCGGAAAATGCGATTTCGGGAAGCGTTGTGCCTATTGAGAGTATTATCAAGCCCACAAGAAAGATTGGTATATTTGTGGCATGAGCTATCCATTCTGCATTTTCTACTATAATATTTCCAGAAAACAAAAGAAGGGCTATTCCTAAGAATAATCTTCCTAATTCTTTTGTGTTTTTGCCGTCGAATATGGGAATACTTCGCAGAATTTTGTGAAAATAGTCGCTAACTTCGTTACCTTTAGCTATTTCGACGTAGCGCTTTTTGAAAATGCTTGTTGCGTATATGCCGTAAACCGAAAGGAGAACAAGCCCATCAACCCTGCTAAGGGATTTATCAAATATTAGAATTATCGGTGCTATACCGGCAATTAGTGCGATGCCAACGTCTTTGTGAAGATAGTCTTTGCGTATGTGAACGCTTTTTGCAAAGGCTAGAGCAGAGATACCTGCGACAAGGGTTATGTTTGCTATATTTGCCCCAATTACGTTTCCAAGAGATAAATTTGGTGAGCCGTCGAGAGCCGCAGTTATTCCCAAAAAAAGCTCGGGAAGAGATGTCCCTATTGCCATAATGATTGCCGAGAGGGCGAAAACACCTGTTTTTGTTTTGGCGCTAATTTTTTTGAGTGAGATTATAACAAGTTCCGATGATTTAATTAATAAAAAGGAAAAGATAAATATTATTGTTAAACGCAGAGCTATCATATTTTTTTGAACCTAAAGTAAATTTTTCCTAATTCTATAATAATAAACATAAATAAAGAGCTTGAGAAAATTAAAGCAAGATGCAGAGGGGACAGCTGCTCAAGTTCGAAAAAGTGCCTTAGTGATTGCGTTGAAAATGGAATAAATTGGAGTATTAACCCTGCTATTACTGATATATTAAGCCATTTGTTACTAAAGGCATTTTCTTTCCAAAATGGATTTCTAAGGGTTCTAACCGAATATACATAAACAAGCGAATTGACTCCAAGGGTGGCAAAAGCAATAGATCTTGCAAGTGCAATATTGTTTGTTTTTATTATGGTTATATAAAAGAGCAAAAAAGCTACTAGTCCGCCTGCCAAAGAAACTATTACTATAAGCTCTCTCATCCAGGCCGAGACGACGTTTTCTTGCGGAGACCTTGGTGGACGATTCATTATCCCGGGCGACTTAGGATCTATTGTAAGAGCGAGGTTTGGTAAGCCGTCTGAAACCAGATTTATCCAAAGTATTTGTACCGCTGTTACAGGAAGAGAGAGAGCAAAAATAATTGCTGCTATCACTGCTATTATTTCCTCAAACGCATCGCTCATTAAATAAAGAATTATTTTTCTTATGTTATCGAAGATACCTCTCCCCTCTTCAATGGCTTCTACTATTGTTGCAAAATTGCTGTCGAGGAGCACTAAATCTGCTGTTTCTTTAGCCACATCTGTGGCGTTACCCACCACAATTCCTATATCGGATTCATTAAGTGCAGGTGCATCGTTCACCCCGTCCCCCATCACGGCTACTACTTCGCCGTTATTTTTGAGAGCTTCTACGATTTTTAATTTTTGATCCGGCGTTGTTCTTGCAAAAAGTTTTACTTCGTTATTTTTCAACTTTTTTTGTAGTTCTCTAGGTGAAATATTGGCAAGCTTTGAACCTGTGATTGTTGTTTGAATATCAACATCAAGTCCGATTCTTTTCATTACTGACATTGCCGTTTCTGGATAATCACCTGTTATGACTAGCACTTTTATGCCTGCTTTTTGTGTCTTTTCGAGCGCTTTTTCTACTTGCGGACGCACGGGATCCGAAAAGGCCAATAGTCCTATAAATTCAAGATCTTTTTTGACATCGTTTTCAGATATGCTTTTAAAGTTTAGGTTTGTTCTTCTTGCAAAACCTATGACGCGATAGCCTGATTGTGTAAGTTTTTTTATTTTTTCTTCTGTTTTTTCTTTTTTTTGAGAGCTTATTTTTGACCAGGAGAGCAGATACTCCGGAGCACCGTTGACAAAAAGGGTTGATGTTTTTTGATCTTTGTTAAGACTTGCAAAAAATCTGCTTTTGGATGAAAATGGTATGCTGTCAATTCTCGGGTACAACTTTCTTAGTTTGCCCGGTGAAGCTTTTTGTTTTTTTACTGCCCATTCCCAGGCTGCTATAACCAAGGGATCGTCTAAATCGTTGGCTAGAATTGCTTGTTTTTTTAAGCCTTCTTCATCTCCATAAACTTCTACGACCTGCATTTTGCCTTTTGTAAGAGTGCCTGTTTTGTCCACACAAATGGTTGTTACCCCACCCAAGGTTTCGGCAGAAACCAAATTTCTAACTAGACCTTTCTTTTTTAATATTCTTTGCATTCCAATCGCCAGCACTACAGTCAGACCCACAAGAAGCCCCTCGGGAATTGCAGAAACTGCAAGTGCTACGGAGGTAGTAAAGAGTTCACTTATCTCTTTATCCCTTAAGACCCCTATTAAGAAAACGAAGGATATAAGGATAACAACCAGAATTGTTAGTTGACGGCTGAAAATCGAGAGCTGTTTTTTTAGGGGCGTATCTTCTTTTTCCTTTTGAATATCAAGGGCAATTTTGCCAATCTCGGTGTTTCTGCCTGTTTTTTCAACTATCATTTCTCCTCTACCTGATGTAACTATTGTGCCCATAAACACATCTTTACCTGCCGATTTTTGAACAGGGACAGACTCGCCTGTAAGAACCGCTTCCGATACAAAAAATCTGTTTGCATTGATCAGTCTTCCGTCGGCGGGAATTTTCATTCCTTGTTCGAGGATGACCAAGTCGCCGGGAACAATCATTTCAACAGGTAGCTCTTTTAGCATTTTGCTGCGGATTACTTTTGCATGAGGCTCTATTAATTTTTTAAGGGAATAGAGAGCTTTGTTTGCTCTTTCTTCTTGCACAAAGCCCAAAATCGTATTTATAAATACGGCAACAAGAATGATAAAGGTATCGGCCAATTCTCTCAAGAAAAAGGTGATCAAGCTTGCGGCGAGGAGAATATAAACCAATGGGTTTTTAAGCTGTGAAAGAAATACGATTATTGCACTAGGCGGGGGTTTTTCGGGTAGAACGTTTGACCCATATATTTGAAGTCTTTTTTTTGCTTCTTTTTCACTTAATCCTGCCTTATCTTTTCTCATTAATTTTATTAATACAAGAAAAATTATCTTTTGTTTTGCATTTTATAAAGCTCTTTTATTTCTTTAATGGTTGTTGCTTCTTCGAGCGGCTTGTCGTCTCTTATTTTAACCATACGGGGAAACCTTAAGGCAAAGCCGGATGAGTGGGTGGGGCTAACTGTAATCTCATCGGCCGCAATCTCCACCAAAATTTTCGGTTCAACCCAATAGTCCGGCATAAGATTTTTATCATTTAGTAGATAACTTTTAGGTTTATTTTTTGTTTTCAAGGACTTTAACAATTTCTTAAGATAATAAAATTTTTCATCTGTTATGCCAGTGCCAACTTTTGTGATTGTTTTAATTTGATCTTTATCCTGAATACCAACCAAAAATTGTCCTATGCCAAAACTTGCTCTTTTCCCTTTTCCAAGTGAATAACCCATAATCACGCAATCGACGGTATCTGCCAACTTGGCGCGTGAGTCTTCTTTTTCTTTCATTTTCACCCAGCGCCAACCTGTACGCCCGGGTATATAAAAGCTGTCGGCTTTTTTGACTATTATGCCTTCGAGTCCGAGATTCAGACTTTTTTTCATTTCTTTTCGGATATCATTTGGGTTTGACGTTAGAACAAAATCGTCAATTACCAGAAGGCCTTGCTTTGATACTACGGCATTTAATGCTTCCCGCCTTTTGATATAAGGCAGATCAAGAAGGCTTTTATCGTTTTTAACCAAAATATCAAAAACATAAAATCTGATGGGTACTTTGTTCATAAATTTATTTATTTCGTGCTTTCTCCTTCTTGTCATTGTTGTCTGGAAATTAGCGAGCTTTTTCCTGTCTTCGCTCACTCCTATTGCTTCTGTATCAAGGACAGCGCTTTTGGTGCTAACGAAATCCTTTATTTTTTCCAGTTCAGGAAACATCCATGAGACCTCGTTTAAGTTACGAGTAAAGGCTTTGACTATTCTCGGATTATTTTGAAAATGAATTTGAATGCGAAGGCCGTCGAATTTCGGCTCCACTGCTACTCTACCCATTTTTTCAATCATTTCTTCTGGAGATTTAAGGCGCTGAGCGAGCATGGGGAGAATTGGAATTCCCACCCTTGCCGTTGTATTTATAAGCGTTTTTTGGAGACCTTGAGTTTTTATGCTTTTTGCAAGATGCGCTACATCTGGCGTGATGTAATAGAGTTTTTCGAGATCTTTTTTAATTGATTTGTCGTTTTTAAGCATCCAAGAGAGTGCGTCGAGAACTGTTTTATCCGAAAATCCAAGCCTTAGTTTACCCAAGATTATTCTTGCCGTATATTTAGCGCTTTTGGGATCCAGTTTTTTTAATAAATCAGCAGTTTCTTCTATTTTTCTTTCTTGGCTTCCTTCGCCTTGCTCTTTTGCGATTATAACAAGCTCTTTGTAAACCCGAGCTACGTTTATGGTTCCTTTTATATCTTTTGAGGCGAGTGTTTCTACTACGTCACCTAAGTCGCCTTTTTGTTTATAAAGAGTGCGCACTTTGCGGATATCCAGGTTATAAGCTTTTGATATTGAATGCAGCATTAAACGATCTGCAAAGTTAAAGACTATATTTTCGTAGCTTGGGGCTAGCCGGCCTAAAATTAAATTGACGATTTTGTCGATTTCCTCTTTATCCGAATTTTTGAAAAGCTCTGCTAAAATTTTGGTTATTTTAATTCTCGAGGCGGTTTTTTCAAGATTTTCTAAATAGATTGCCAATTTTGAAAATTTCATGGATTAATTTTCTTTATACATTTGAGACGAAGGAGGAAAAGAAAAAATATGCAAAGATTACAACTCCTATAAATGCTATTCCAAAAAATAAACTTATTAACCCATGCCACTCGTGGTGGACAATTTTATTTAGACCCTCTCCAACCAAAGTCAGACCAAAAAGGCTTGGCAGAATTAATACCATATATAAAAATTGTGGATCTGTTGGTAACATTATTTCATTTTAACTTTTGGTTTTGATTACATATCTACTTGCTTTTGTGCTCCCTTCTTTTTCAATTATATTCTTATCTTGTAAATCTTTAAGATCCCGCAATATAGTATCTTCCGATACCATAGGCAAAACTTTTGAAAGGTCTTTCATTACGGCAGCTCCGTGCTCCGACAGATATTCTATTAATTTAACCTGCCTTGCCGAAAGCGCTACCTGCTCGCCTATTTTAAGACGAAGCCGTGAATCAATTGATAAGCTTTTTACCTTGTCTTTTATTTTTGTCAACTCAACGGCAACGACTTCGGTAAAATATTCAAGCCAAGGGGTTAGCTCCCTTTGAGATATATCGGGGGACTGTTTATCCACCTCAAAAAAGGAGTGATAATAACCGGCAAGATCCCTATCAAAATGCTCTTCTATTGCAAAAAATTTTTTAATATCGTAGCCTTCTTTTAACATGACAAGGTTTGCATAAGCGCGAGCTGTGCGCCCGTTACCTTCAACAAAAGGGTGAATAGCTACTAATACGTAATGGACTATCCCCGCTCTTAAAATTGTATGGATATCCCGTGCAGGATCCGAATTGAGCCAATCGAAAAAGTCACGAAGCAGATACGGCACTTCGTGAGGAGGAGGAGGTTTTAGAATTACACGACCTGTTCCTTCTTCGCGGATGATTACCTGTGTGTTTCTAAGACGCCCGGATTTTTCTTCAGGTACGATTTTGTTTACTGTTTCTTTGTGTATTTCAAGGAGCATATCTAAATCGTACCCACCTCTTTTTTGGCTTAGAATATCTATTAACTTAACAACGTTTCTGTAATTTATAACTTCTTGGATATCTCTATCTCTAGCATAGATTTCTTCTCCTTCGAGGATTTGTTTGGTTTGGGTGAGTGTTAAATCGTTTCCTTCTATGTGTGTGCCATGGTAAATCTGGCGAATTATTGCGTCTCCCCTAAATTCTCTTTCAAAATCAGGTACTAAAGGTGCTTCTTCAATTATTTCTTTTGCAGCTTCGATTTGTCCTATTCCTTTTAGAATTTTATTTGTAATAGTATATCTAGGCTCGTACATACCGAAAGGATAATAACAATTAAGTATATCACAAATTTCTGCAAATTATGCGGTAATTTTAAGAATATTATTATATTCTTTCGGGATCCTATTGGCGAGGTCGTCGGCGTTATAATGAAACCCTACTTTTTTGAACAAGCTTTCGGCTGCTTTTTTAACTAGATAGGATGCTGCCGCAGCTGACAAAAAAGCGTCGTTTTTAGCATAAAAAGCTGCTGTCAAACCTGCTTGAACATCTCCTGTGCCTCCTTTTGTAAGACCTGCGTTCCCCCCTTTTACTATAACGGCTTTTTCTGAAGAGGCGACGATTGTCTCTGGACCTTTTAAAACTATCGTACAATTGTGCTTTCTTGAATATTTAGTAACCAATGCTTTATAATCGGAATCCAAATTTTCTTTAAAGAGCATTTCGAATTCTTTACGGTTTGGGGTGATAATTGAGTTGGGCGGGATCCACTCTGCCTCCATTGATTGTAGCGAGCCCGCATCTATCACCCAGCGTTTGTTTGAGAATTTTGAAAGAAGGCTCTTTGTAATATCTCTTGTTAAAACGCAGGCTTCGTCGCAATTCCCGTTTTTGACATGGTACTTATTTTTCTCAGCTGAATAGCGCATAAACCCCGGGCCTATGAGCGCTACGTCTGATTTTTTTATGTATAATTCCACTTCTTCCCAAGGAATCCAAATAAATGAAGATAATTCGGATTTTATTCGCGCGGCAATTTTTTCTATACTCTTTTCCGGTGAGGCAAAAAAGACCATATCGACTACTCTTGAGGCAGCTTTCAGAGAAAGAATGGGTGCACCGTGGAAGAGCTTTGACCCCCCTATAATTACTATCTGACCGTTATCTTCTCCGCTTGAATTTTTGCTGGGGTGGTATAATTCTTTAAGCAAGTTTGGGTCAAAGTCTTCCATAGACATATATAATATTATATCGGAAAAATTAATAATGAGAGAGTTCGATCTATTAATATCAAACCCGCCACATGAAGTTAATTCTGAGCGTTTTTTGGGAGAGATCATGGATGGTTTGCCTAGATACCCTGCTATTTCTTTTTCTTTTGTTAATCTTACAATTCAAGGGATGGAAAACTTTCGCAAAAACTTTTGGGAGGCATACAGATGCGATGTTCAATCGGCTTTTAAATATTACATATCAATAAGAGGGATAAGCGATGATTCGGATGCTTTAGCCGAATTTTTAATATACTGCAACCTGCTGGCCAATAAACACAAGGGCAAATTTGAGAATGTAAAAGTCAAATACGACAGTGGGCTTAATCTTTTATACGTTGAGTCTATCTATGTTTTTAGTTCAGACGATAAAATTTAAGCTATAATAAATATATGGCAAAGATCAAAAGGGGTGATATAAAGGCAAAAAATATCAGGCAGGAGATGCTTAACGAAATGCTCAGGCTTTCTACAAACGCTTTTGGACTTGTGGCAGCTCTTTCTTGGAATGAACTGATAAAAGAGCTTGTAAGAGCTTATATTGAGCCCATTGCCGGCAAATCGTCGGGGATCATATCTTTATTTATTTATGCTGTTATTGTTACCGCGCTCGCTGTACTAGTAACTTATAATTTGACAAAATTTGTAAAAAAAGATTAAAAAATTATCCCCATTTTTTGGTTACCCAATCAATATCACAACTATCATCGGGTGCAAAAAGATCTTCAATTTCCTTGGGAGTATAAAAAGGTGACCTACTCGTCTCAACTGCCCAAGGAACAATAATATTTCCATCTTCATCCAGCTCAAAAAGTGGTTGCTGAATCAGAGGGTTCTGCTCTTTATTTGATCTTTCTTTCATACCTATAGTATATTACTTTAAGAATACTATTTCAATACTCTTTTCTTTAGAAAAGTTTAGATCTGTGGTTGTTATAATTGTTTGCTGGGCGTGGGCTAAATTTATAACTATTTCCTTATGTTTGCTGTCTAGCTCCGAGAATATATCATCAAGCAAAAGAGTGGGCTTTTCTCCTGTTTGCTTTTTTATAAAGGCAAGCTCTGCAAGCTTGAGCCAGAGAACACCCATTCTTGATTCTCCACGGGAGCCGAATCTGGCAAGCTCTCTAGGTTGTCCGTTTTTTTTGAGTTTTATACAAAAGTCGTCCCTATGTGGACCTACAAGGGTTGTTGCCGCTGCCACCTCTTCTTCTTTATATTCATTAAGACGAGACTCAGAAATTGCGCTTCTATCGTACTCCAAGCTAAAATCCTGACCGTTAAAATCAGGTGTTGAATTAACAAATTCGATAAAATTTTGACGCGCTTTTGCTATATAATCTCCGTTTTTTATTAGAAGTCTGTCCCAGAAATGGAGGTAGGAGCGTGAGATCCCTTGCTCACGGATTCTTAGGAGAAGTCGATTTCTTTGACGGAGGCCTTTTTCGTATGAAAGGATTGAACGACGATATTCTCGGTCCACTTGAGAAATAACAAAATCAAGAAAACGGCGCCTTGTGCTTGGGGACTGGGTAACCAGATCAAGATCGGCAGGAGTAAATAAAACCGCTTTTAACTGACCGGCGAAATCGACAAGACGTTTACCAGAACCATCTATTAGCAGTCTTTTTCTCGCTACTTTTTCGATTCGTGTAGCGCTAAGAGAGATTTGTCCTCTGGTTAACGCTATTTCTATATTTTTAACTTCTTCGTCTTTTAGTATTTTACCTTTGACGCGTGCAATTTCTTTTTCGTAATTTATCATTTCTTCTTCTACTTTTGCTCTGAAGGATTTCCCAGTTGAAAGAAGATAAATTGACTCGAGAATGTTTGTTTTACCTGCTGCGTTTGGTCCTATTAATACAGTTATTTGAGGAGAAAAGCTAAAAGCTTTTTTTTTAAAATTCCTAAAATCGGTAAGGGTTATTTGCTCAATCATGTTGACAATTTGGACAAAAGTATGTACCGCGACCTGAGAGAAATATTTTTTTTATTTTAGCCTTTTTGCATCTAATGCAAAGCTCGCCTTCCCGACCATAAACCAAGGTATGATCTTGGTACTTTCCCTCTGCTCCATCAGGTGTGACAAATGCCAGCTCGCTTGCTCCACCCTGCTTTAATCCTTTTCTTAAAACTTTTTTAATTGCCTTGTAAAGAGTTTTTATCTCTTCTCCTGAAAGACTTTGAGATGGACGAGTTGGCACTATTTGTGAAAGCCAAAGAGCATCATTTGCATAGATATTACCTACACCGCTTATTTTTGATTGATCCATAAGAACCGCTTTTACAGGTCGCTTTGAAGAAGAAATGATTTTAGTAAAAAGATTAAGTGTAAGATCCTTTAAAGGCTCAGGACCTAATTTTGAAACTGATTCGTTTTTTATCTTTTTAGTCTCAACTAACTTAATCCAGCCAAATTTTCTTATATCATTGTAGTACAGCACACCGCCTTGGCTTAGATGAAAAATAACGTGAGTATGCTTTCCCCCAAGACCCCCAACCACTTTTCTGGAAAGTTTCGGCGGTTTGGGAAGGTTTGGACCACGATAGATAAACTGTCCTGTGAGTTTGACGTGAGTCAGAAGTGAAAAGCCGTTATTAAAATTAATCGCTATCATTTTTCCAAATCTCTCGGCTGATTCAAATTTTGTATCTATTAATTTTTTTTCATCTCCTTGAAATATGCGGCGATTTAGAACCTTAATTCTTTTGATACTATGGCCTTCTAGATATTTTTCAAGGCCAATTCTTATATTTTCTACTTCAGGTAGCTCAGGCATTTGAATTAATAAATTTAATGAATTCTTTTTGAAATCTTTCTTTACTAAATTTTCGGGCATGGCTAACAAGAACTGACGGTTTGATTGTTGTCCTGTTTAATCGTTCAATTGCTTTAACTAAGGAGTCTACAGTCAGTTCATCGAAGAAAATACCCGTTTTGTTTTCGATTACGGATTCAAGATACCCACCGCCACGATAAGCAATAGTCGGGCAACAAGCGGCGGCGGCTTCTATGGGGGTGATGCCAAAATCTTCGTCTTTTTGCGCGACGATAAATGCACGTGCGTTTTTATAGTAATTAATTAAATCAGAATCCGAAATATTTCCTAAAAATTCAACCTTACTATCGGCGGGTGGGTGTTTTTTTGAAAGCTTCTTAAGATTTTTCTCCTCTACTCCAGTGCCGAAGATTTTAAGATTAACACGGATCTTTTTACAAGCTTTGATAATTAAATCAAAATTTTTAGCAGCAGTCATGCGACCTCCAGTTAGATAGTAATCTGACTTATGACTTATAATTGGCTTATGTTTAAATTTACTAACATCTACTGGGGGGTAAATTACTTTGTAATCAGTACGGCGGTAGAATTTTTCAATTCGTTTGGCAACGTTTTGTGAATTGGCGATAAAGTAAGAAACTTTTTGCGCCTGTTTAAAGTCGTATATACGCATGAAGTGATTAACGACAAGAGCGTAGGCCTTGATTGCTCCACTGAACCATTTGCCCTGCCAATTTCTAGAGGTGTCGTAACCATAAAGATAACGAGGAGGAGAATGAAGATAACAGATTTCTCTCTTGGCGCCACGCATGCCCTTGGTGACGGCCCAGGAGGCGGAGGTTATAACCAAATCATAGGATTTGAAATTAAACGAAGACCAAATAAGAGGTATTAAAAAGCGAAGAGGGGAGATAATTTTATGAGCAAAAGGAAGATAAGAAAACCAAGACTCTTTGATGGTTACATTACCCATTTGCTTAACGGCCGGTGAATCCTTTTTGGCGTAAATTGTATAGATGGGGGCATTGGGATAAATTTCGCTTATTGCCAGCAAAACACGCTCTGCCCCCCCGAATTCATTAAGATAATCGTGGACAAGAGCAACTTTCATTTAGATATTAAAAAGTTTTTTTTGATTTTCTGAGATTTGCTTTTTTGACAGTTTTGATATTCTTTGCTCAAGCGTTTTAAAACCAAATTCGTCTAGGATTTTTTTAACATCGGAAGAACATGGATCCCATTTTTGGAATTTTTTTATTTTGATTGGTACATCATTCACAATTTGCGCAAGTTTTTGGGAAAGCAATGCCGAATTTTTATCTTTTTTAAGCTTTTGTTTAATACCTTTTGGTAATTCATCTAAATGTTCATAAATATTTTCCAGCGAGTTGTATTTTTGAAGTAGATTTGAGGCTATTTTCGGGCCTATGCCACCTACTCCTTTGTAGTTGTCCGACTGGTCTCCGATCAAGGCTTTATAATCAACAACTTGTTTGGGGGTAACCCCAAACATCTTAAACACATCTTTTTTATCCATCAGCTTTGCTTGTGACAATCCCTTTATGGGGAGATAAACTTTAACTTTATCGTTCACAAGCTGAAGAAGGTCGCGGTCGCCGGTGACAACTATAACCTCATCGATTAACTGATGACTGATGGCTAATGATCGATGACTAATAACGGAGTGGGAAATGGTGCCGATAAGGTCGTCTGCTTCGAACCCTTTTTTTTCGTAAACGGGAATATTTAAAGCTTTGAGAAGATGTTTTACCTTTGTAAATTGAGGTATCAAATTTGTGTCTGTTTCGGGGCGATGAGCCTGATAATCTTTGCTAAGTTTTTTTCTAAATGTCGGTTCTTTTCTATCAAAACAAACGAAAATATAATCGGGGTTTAGGTCTTCGATTACCTTCAGAAGCATTGATGTAAAGCCATAGACCGCTCCAATGGGTTCGTTTTTGGGGGTAGTTAGCGGCGGAAGCGCGTGGAATGCTCTATGCATAATCGCATTTCCATCTATAAGCACGAGCTTTTTCATAATCTTTTTTTTCTGCCAACTATGCGCTCAAACTCTTCGCGAGATAGGGTTTCTTTTTCCAGAAGCTCTTTTGCAATAATGTCGAGAGTCTTTTTGTTTTTCTTAATTATTTCAAGGGCTTTTTTATATGCTTGGTTCATAAGTAATCTAATTTCTTTGTCTATTTGTTTTTGAGTATCTTCGGAGACTACATTTTCTCCCATAAATAATCTTTTTTGAGACTCTTCGTCAAGCTGGGTCGAAAAATTAATAGGACCAAGGGAGCTCATGCCGAGTTCTATCACCATGGCGCGTGCGAGCTCGGTAGCTTTTTCTATATCGTTTGCCGCTCCGGCCGTCATTTCACCAAAAATTAGCTCTTCCGCAGCCCGTCCACCAAGCATTGCGGTTATTTGCTCTTTTAGTCGAGAACGGGTCTCGTGTGTCCTGTCCGCTGCCGGCGGAATAAAAGTGTGGCCAAGACTTGCTCCTCTTGCGACAATAGATACTCTTTGGACCGGATCTGTCTTTTCAAGAAAATGAGCTGTAATTGCGTGTCCTCCCTCGTGATACGCCGTAATTTTCCTATCCTCTTCTGACTGAAGTCTCTTTTTGGCAGGACCGAGCTTTACTTTAGTTGCCGCTTCCTCTATGTCTTCGAGAGCTATTTCTTTTTTGTCCTCTCTTGCTGCAAGAATTGCTGCTTCGTTAAGCATGTTTTCTAGATCGGCTCCTGAAAAGCCCACTGTTCTGTCTGCAACTTTTTCCCAATCTATAGATTTTTTGAACTTTTTACCTTTGGCATGAATTTTAAGAATAGCCACTCTTCCTTCTTTATCCGGCATATCTAGCAATACCCTTCTGTCAAACCTACCGGGTCTTAGTAGTGCCGGATCTAAAAGATCTCCCCTATTTGTGGCTGCTAGAACGATAACATTGTCGTTGGGTGTGAATCCATCCATTTCAACGAGAATTTGGTTTAGCGTCTGCTCGCGCTCGTCGTGACCTCCCATGATTCCCCTTCCTCTCTGGCGACCTATTGCATCTATTTCATCTATAAAAATTATTGACGGGGCTGCTGCCTTTGCGTTTGCAAAAAGGTCGCGGACACGGCTTGCACCTACTCCAACGAGCATTTCCATAAACTCGGATCCAGCCATTGAAAAAAACGGGACTCCGGCTTCTCCTGCAACTGCTTTTGCAAGAAGGGTTTTACCGACACCCGCAGGGCCAACCAGAATCACACCCTTTGGCGTTCTTGCGCCTATTTTTCTATATTTAACAGGATTTTTTAGAAAATCCACTACTTCCTCCAGCTCTTTTTTAGCATCATCAACTCCTGCTACATCGGCGAAATTAACCGATTGTTTTCCTTTTGCAAACAGTCTCGCCTTACTTCGACCAAACGAAAAAATATCCTGGGCTCCACGGCTTTGCATTTTTATTAAAAAATAAAAAAAGGCAGCCATTAAGATTAAAGGAAGCAGGATGCTTGCAATTTCCCCTACCAGACGAATCAGAGTGTTATCTACGACGCGATAACTTATCGTAGCCGGATCAATCTGATAGGCTTCAAGAAGCTCAGGAAAGCTTATCCCGCTTTCTTTTATGGCTATTTTTACATCTTCGTTTTTGTATTTGAAAGTTAATCTTTCATCTTCGACTTCGACTTCTTCAATAAGACCGTTTTTGATATCGCTTAAGCCTTGAGAGACGTCGATTTTACCCTGGTCTATCCCTTCTTGAAGCAGTGCAAGGAAAAAGGGTGCGATAAAAAGAATTAAAAGTGCGACAATTATTATTTTGCCCAGATTGAATTTGAATTTAAGCTCGACTTTCTTTTTATTTTTCATAAGCTATGAGGGATTATATCACTCAGATTCTCGGATTGCCAATCTTTTATTTACCTAATTTTGGTGCCGTTTGGAACTTTTGATTCTACTACAAGAAGGGTCGGCTTTTCCATTGGGGTTTTGAGTTTGTGTGTTGCCGCAAGGAGCATTCCTTCAGAAAAATCACCTTCGGGGCCAATTTTTTTGGGCTCTATGTTGATAAGGAAGGGTAGCTGCTTTTTTTCCAAATCTTTCGGTTTGTAAAAATGCATTATTCCTGCAAAGATGGTTTTTTTACCCACTTCTTGTCCAAAATCAACCGTAAGTTTGGTTACCCAATGGCTCCAGGAGGGCACTTCTGCTTTGATTACCGTTCCGATCCTTAAATCCAGTTTTTGAAAATCTTTGATTGATATCATGATAAAACACCAGAAGGATTTAGACCCAGTTTGGACCGTACTTCCGAGATGGTTTTTTGTGCTTCGGTACGTGCTTTTTGGGCACCGCTAACTAAAATTTGTTCAACATAATCTGTATTTTTTTCCAGTTTTTTTCTTTTCTCTTGAATTGGCTTGAGCTCAGAATAGATTGCTTTGGCGAGATTTTCTTTAAGATTTTTATATTGAATCCCTTTACCAAGATATGCTTTTTTATATTCTTCAGCTTTTTCTTTACCTTCAAAAATTTCGACAGCTTTAAAAAGAACCGCCACTCCACCACTTTCAGGAATCTTGTTTCCTCTTCCGCTATCTGTAGGCACTTTTGCCAAACGACTTTTAATTTGTTCGTAATTATCTGTCAGGAGGATATAACTACCTTCTATTGATTTGCTCATTTTACCCTCACCGGTCAGGCTGGGGATATATTCGCCTTTTGTGGTAAATCTTTTGGGCTCGGGGAAATTTGTACCAAAAGTCCCATTCATCTTTTTGGCTATGTCGCGTGCTACTTCAAGATGGGGTTCTTGGTCAATACCGACAGGCACTAGTTCCGCTTTATAAATTAGAATATCCGCTGCCATAAGGACGGGGTAATTAACAAGCGCTATGGATACGAAATCCGGATTTTCGCGCACCTTTTCTTTAAACGTAGGTAGGTGCGTCATCTTTGCCAATGAAACGACAGTTGAAAAATAAAAGGAGAGCTCTATGTGCTCAGGGACTTCCGATTGGATGAAAATAGTTGATTTGTTCGGATCCAGGCCTGCTGCAAGGTAATCTAGAATCACGTCTATGCTTTGAGCTCTTATGGTCTTTTTATCAAAGGGTGTGGTCATAGTATGAAGATCAGCAACCATATAGAAACACTCGTTATTATTCTTGTTTTGAAGTGCAATCATACCTTTGGCCGCGCCTAAATAGTTGCCTAAATGAAGCCTGCCGCTTGATCTCATACCAGCAAGTACTCTCGTTTTATTCATCGGTACCAGGGGTGGGGATCGAACCCACGACCGCAGGTTTATGAATCCTGTGCTCTGCCGACTGAGCTACCCTGGCCTATACTAAACTTGCTGGCTATTAGCGCTATCTTGTTGCGGGGCCGGGAGTTGAACCCGGTCTGGAAGATTATGAGCCTTCCGTGCAACCCTACACTACCCCGCACGTATTGATACTATATCAATTATACCCTTGTGATTCAAATAAATGCGTTCTAGAAAAAAAGTTTAAACCATTCTTTCCAGTTTTCTTCTGTGAGCAAAATTTCTTCTTCACTTCCCTCCTTGGGTGAAAGTTTTCTAAGAACTTCATCTTCAGGAAGAATTAAAACGATTTCTCCCTCTTTTGCCAATCCGAGCTTATCTCGGGCTTCTTTTTCTATAAAATTAGTGCTTTCCACTTCTTTAAGCTTTTTTTGCAACAGCAGACTTTCTTTGTTTAAATCTTCAAGTTTTTTTTCTGCGTTATCGATTTTTTCGTTTGCTTTACGGATCTTTTGAATATTTCTAACTAGGGATAGTGCCAAAAAAACAGCAAGAAGAAAAAAAACAACCTTGCGAAACGAGCCGAGTTTTGAAAAAAGATAATTCATATAACACATCTTAGATTAATCGAGTTTGAATCACAAATTGAGGCCCAAAATGTATCTTATAATATTGACGGAAATGACATTTGTGTTATTATAGATAGACAAATAAAATAAGAATTAAAATGAATGAGGAATCGCTAAAATCTCTTCTGCCAAAATTCATAGATGATTTAAAGGAAAAAGGCCGTTCACCTTCTACGATTTTAGCCTATAAATCTGATCTTGAGCAGCTTGTTGACTTTCTTGCACAACACAACAAGGTCCTCCCAAGCCACATTAAGCAAGGTGATCTTGAGGGATTTCGCGATTTTCTATTGAATCAAAAATACACTCCCAAAACCGTATCCAGAAAGCTTAATGCGATAAAAACCTTTTTTAGATGGATTAAGGATAAAAAAATTATTTCGAGCGATCCTTCACAAGATGTTGACCACCCTAAAATTAAGACTTCTTTGCCAAAATTTTTGTCTCAACTTGAGTATAGGGCTCTAAGAGACGTTGTTAGAACGGATCCCAGAATTGCCGCTATTGTTGAGCTTATTCTCCAGACGGGAATGAGAATTTCCGAGGTTGCGAATCTAAAGTTTAACAATATCAAAAAGGATCGCGTAGTTATTGAATCCTACGCCACACAACCCGAAAGGACGGTACAACTTAACAGAGCCGCCTTGGTTGCAATTGAAGAATATATAAGAATAAGGCCGAACACTAAGTCCGAATATCTTTTTGTCAGCAAAAACGGGAAGCCTTTAGCTGTTCGAAATATACGTGCTGCAATTGATAGGTATATGCAAAAGGCCGAAATACCGGAATATTCCGTTAATGATCTTAGAACTACTTTTATAGTTGAGAATCTTAAAAGAAATGTCGACCTGGTAACCATATCTCACGCTGTAGGACATAAGAGACTTTCTACTACAGAGCGTTATTTGGAGCTTGCCGAAATTAAAGAACCCGGAAAAAAGCAGCAGCTTGAGGAGCTCTAAAATGGTTTTGTTATATATTCTTCAGGATATTCATCTTTTCCAAAGCATCGGCAAAGTTTTCTTCTGAATGCAGGGACAATCTTGTATCAGTGTCGAGAGTGCCTGATGCAAGATAATCCCAAACAATATTTCTGATATTGTTTGGGCATACCACGCTCAAATAACAAGTACTTCTCGATCTACCTAAAGGCCTCGATTTTCTATTTGGCATTGAATAATTGTAGTTTAAATCAAGAAACGATCTTTGGAGTTTAATCACCATTATATAATCAAGCTAGCATGTTCTTTCAATTCCGAGGCTTATAGGGTGGATGCGGATGGATTTGAACCATCGACCCCCGACTTATAAGATCGGTGCTCTAACCACTGAGCTACGCATCCTAAACTTAGGGTATTTTAGCAAAATTTTTAAAGCTTTGCTCTTGAATTTATTTCCGATTCTACCAACCTTACATCCTTACCGTATTTTAGTCTGCTCATTTCTTTGATAACTTCGGCTACTTTGATGTTTCTTTTTTTTGCGATTTCTTCCAAATTCATTGTTGTATCCATTGAAAAAGGAGGTACGGGTTCGTTGTTAACAATTGTTTTGACAAAAGCATGATAGCGCTCAATGTTTAAGAGATCATCTTCGCCAAAAACAGGGCTAAATTCGTGGGTTAAGTAGTTTGCGTCATTAACCCCAACTCTAAATGAAATTAGGGTTCCAACGTTTCCAAATACAGCGTTTTTTACCTCCTCATCAACTTGACCTATGAATTGGTTTGCAACAGTCAAGCTTAACTTGTATTTTCTTGCCTCGGATAAAATCTGAGCAAAATCGGGCGTTGCAAAATTCTGAAACTCGTCTACATAAAGATAAAAGTCACGCCTATTTTCTTCAGGAATATCCGATCGACTCATAGCGGCCATAAGTATTCTTGGTACAAGAACCAGACCCAGAAAGCTACTGTTTTCCTCGCCCAGCTCTCCCTTGGAAAGGTTGATAAGCAGGATTTTGCCGTTATCCATTATGTCTCTAAATGAGAAGGAAGATTTTGATTGACCGATTATGTTGCGTACCATTCTGTTTGTCACGAAGCGGCCAAATTTAGAAACAGTATAGTCAAGAACTTCGGATTTATGAAAATCTGAAGTTTGAGCAATTTGGTCTTGCCAATAACTTCTGACTATTGGATCCTTAACTCTCGGCAAAAGTTCCTGGACAAAACGTGAGTTTGTCATTACTTTCATTACTTCTATAAATGTTCCCCCTTCCATTCCCTGCATTACTGTAAGCATTGCATTTCTTACACCATGTTCAAATCTAGGACCTACTATTCCGGTTTTGTAGGGATCAAAGAGCTTGTACATCATATTAATAACCGCTGTTGCTGCAAAATGCTGCTGGTCTTCTGTTTTAGCTTCCAGAAGATTTAGTCCCATTGGTCTTTCTGAGTCGGACGGGCGAAAATAAATAACGTCTTCTGCGCGTTCTGGTGGGATAAAATTTAGAATGTCTTCTACTGCATCTCCGTGAGGATCCATAAAACACAAACCCTTTCCTTCGTTTATATCCTGCCTGATCATGTTTTTGAGAAACTCGGATTTACCCGTACCTGTGCGTCCAATTATATACATGTGCCTTAATCTATCCGGATCCGAAATGAAGACTTCACGTTTTACGCCTCTATAGCTACTTATGCCAAGATAGAGTCCTTGTGTAGGTATTTCTGCTGGTGCCGGAGCGCGCTTTGCGTTAAGCCAGTAGATATGCGGTGTTGTTATAAGTTTGTTTGGAAAATGAAAAATTGTGGCGATTTCTTCCGCGTTTAGGATTGATATTCTATTTTTGCCAAAATGGAAAAGGGGGTGATATCTGTAAATAAAATCTTCGATAAATGCCCCTTTGTTTCTTATTTTTCTTGAACCAAAGCCGTTTAAGTCTCCATCGAATTGTGAAAAAGCGCTTACTACATTTCCTAGGTGCGCCTTAGCGGAATCCTCTGTTTCCGAAACCACTACCAGCCTAATTGAAACCTCAAAGCCGGGCTTTGAGATTTTATTCTCTACAGCCTCTAGGGTTTTGACTGGCACAGAATATTTTGCTTTTTCTGGATCGGATTCCTGTTTTTTTGTTTGTGAAATGTAATTTTTGCCTTGGGTTTGCCAGGACGAATCGACGGGAGAAATAAGGATTTGAATTGATGCGGCTTCATTTTCCCCCATTTTTGCCAGAGAAGAAGTGATTGATGCGAGCGGATCTGTGGGCAGTTCTTTAAATGTCTTTATCGGATAAAAATTATCTTTTTTTAATTGAAGTGCTTTATATGCCACCTTTCCGTTTTCTGAAAATATATTGTATTCGGGAACTTCTGTTATTTGTGCATCGGGATAAGCGCCGTGGATTTGTTTTTCTAAAAGATCTTTTTGGTTTTTAAACGTCCAAACATAAAATCTAATGTCCTCCCGTTTGGCTACTATTTCAAAAGATATACATGGTTGGCCATAGATTCGTGTTTTCCAACCACTTTTTTTTATAGAATGGAGAGCCCCTATTAACTGCTCCATTGCGTCCGGCTTTATTTCATTTCCTCTAGGAGTGGCAACCTGAAGAAGAACTGCTTCAAGAGACTTTTTTTCTCTTTCTTTTTGCCGATAATAAAGAGCTATTGACCAAGCAATAAAGCCAAATAAAATGAAAAAAAATGTCAACAAAAACAAAAAGATGAAAAAAACTGTAATGCTTTGGGTGAGTGTGGAAGTATTCATTTTTCTGCTTTTAAAATTACTCTTAAACCTTTTAATAGTGCTTTTTTGATTCTTCTTAAATTAAATACACCGTACCAGGTCTTAGAATCAGACGCTGAACCTTTTGACATATCTTCATATACATTTTGTGGATAAGCAAATTCAACGCTTCGAACATTTTTTTCTCTTCTTTGAAGGGTCGTTGCTCCGCTACTTGGCGTAAGAGGTGGAGGCACCCTGGGATACACTGGACGCACAGAAACACCCGCTTCTCTTGCGCCTTCGCCAATTTCAGGCTCGTCGGGTATTTCAAATTCTTTTAGAACCGATTCCTTCTCGGGGGGTACAACCATATAGCTTATTTTAACACCTTTAGCGAGGCTTCCAAGGAGTCTCTTTTTTGCCTTTTGCAAAATTTATGTTTCTTGAGACCATAAAGAGAGCGTCAGAAAGTCTGTTAATGTATTTGAGCAGGCTTGGTTTGACTTTTTCCTTTTTGCTCAAAGCAACAAGCTCTCTTTCTGCCCTTCTTGCTATTGTGCGAGCGTACATAACTTCGCTGGCCAGAGTGTCTCCGCCCGGTATTATGAAATTTTTGAGCGGCGGAAGCAATTTTTCGATTTTGTCAATCTTTTTTTCCAAAAACTTTGTTTCTTCGTTTTTGAAAGACAATTTGGCACCTGCAATAACAGCGTTTATGGTAAATAAATTTTTTTGAATTTTGATAATAAATTTTTTAGTATCTTTATTTCTAATTTTGGATGAAATAATACCAAGAAAGCTATTTAGTTCATCTATTTCGCCTATTACTCTTATTCTTTGGGCACTTTTTGGAATTCTTTTTTCTTTGTAAAGTGCGGGGTTAAAAAGCGATGTTGTTCCTTTGTCCCCCTTTTTGGTGTAGATAGACATATAATTAACATTCCGAATAACCACAGACGTGACATTTTTCACACCCTTCTTCATAAACTAAAGCGTTTGCTCCACAAACAGGGCAAATATCCGCTTTAATCGATACAATTTCCAAAGCAGCTTGTGTTTGAGTAAAATTATATGCTTGACCTTCTTTGTTGTTCAAATAGAGCTTTTCGGAGTCTGTTACCTGTTCGTGATAAGTTCCATTTATCTTAAAACCAAGATGGTTTGAAAGAGCAACAGCAACAGCATCTGGAAGAGAGCGAATTTTGTTGGGACCGAAGCCGACAGACCTTCTTCCTCCGATCCCAGAAAGCTGACTAGCTATTTCTATCGCCCTTTGTCTTGGGCTAAGCACACCTTTAAATCTAAGCGCTGTTGAAACCGTGCGCCCGAGCGCTTCTGCGACTGCTGTAATATCACTGCCGGCCTTGCCTACGTTTATAAATATTTCGATCGGTTCGCCTTTGTCGTCCTCATTTATGGTAATAAAGGCCGTGCCTACCGGAGTTTTGAGTTTGTATGTGGCACCTGATACTTTGAATGGGCGTTCTTCTGTTGGTTTTATAATTCCATTGCCTTTTTCTCCCTCTTTTTCTTCTTTGATGCCGAGATTTAATACTTGAGCGTTTTTACAGCCGTCTCTGAAAACAGTGATTCCGCTGCAGCCCGTTTTCCAAGCTAGAACATAAGATTGTTTTACATCTTCAGGAGTTACTTCGTTTCTTAGGTTTATAGTTTTACTTACTGCATTTTCCGTATATTTTTGGAAGGCTGACTGCATTTTTATATGCCAATCGTGGTGGATTTCGTGGGCGGTACCAAATATGTTTCTTACTTCTTCGGGTATTTCTTCAATACTTCTAATTGTGCCGTGTTCTGATACTTTTTTTTCTATTTCTTCGGACCAAAACCCCTGTTTTCGTGCTATTTCTTCGAATTTTGGATTTATGAAATTTAGCGTTCTTTCTAAATGTTTATCTTTTACAATATGCTGGAATGCTATTGCAAAAATCGGCTCTATACCACTTGATGTGCCTGCAATTATAGAAATTGTGCCTGTTGGAGCAATTGTTGTAACTGTTGAATTTCTTCTTGGTTTATCGTTTTTATAGATACTAATCGGCCAAAGAGGAAAAGGGCCTCGTTTTTTAGCCAAATCCTCGGAAGCCGCTACTGCTTCTTCGCTAATTGTTTTCATAATTTTCTCTCCCAGTCTGAGAGCTTGCTCAGAATCGTAGGGTATGCCCAAATCGATTAACATATCAGCCCATCCGCCTACACCAAGACCTATTCTTCTTATTGCAAGGGAAATTCTTCTAATTTCCTCAAGTGGATAAGGATTTAGCTCGATTACGTTGTCCAAAAAATTCACAGCTTGTCTTGTTACTTTTTTTAATTTATCCCAATCTACCGATTTTGCTCCACTATTATCTTCTTTTACAAAATAGCTTAAAAAAATACTCCCAAGATTGCAGGAGTCAAAGGGGTATAAAGGCTGTTCACCACATGGATTAGTTGATTCGATAGGACCAAGTGATGGTACGGGATTTGCTTTGGACATGTTTATCCTATCTATAAAGATTAATCCCGGATCGCCCGTTCTCCATGCAGCTTCAGCAATCTGTGTAAATACTTTTCGCGCCGAAAGAGATCCTATCTTTTTTTGTGTTCTCGGATCTAAAAGGTCGTAGTTTTCGTCTTTTTCATAAGCTTCCATAAATTTGTCCGTAATTGCAACTGATATATTAAAGTTTGTAATTCCGCCCTCTTCTTTACAGTGGATAAATTCTAAAATGTCCGGATGATCAACTCTTAAGATACCCATGTTTGCCCCCCTTCTTTTCCCCCCCTGCTTTACTTCATTCGTTGCCGCGTCGAACACCCTCATAAACGAAACTGGACCCGATGCCGTACCTTTGCTACTTTTAACTAAGGATCCTTTAGGTCTTAAGCGGCTGAAGGAAAAGCCGGTTCCGCCCCCGCTTTTGTGTATTAATGCTTGGAATTTGAGTGCGTCAAAAATTCCCTCCATTGAATCGTCTACGGGAAGAACAAAACACGCTGAAAATTGAAGCATGTTTCCGGTACCGGCGTTCATAAGGGTTGGCGAATTCGGAAGAAACTCGCGGCTTATAAGAAGCTTGTAGAATTCTATTGCTTTGTTTCTAACTTCTGACCTTTTTTTACCCCAGATCGCTTCCGCGGAAGCTATTTCCCAGGAAACTCTCCAGATCATTTCTTCAGGGGTTTCGTTCACTTCGTTATTAATATTTCTTTGCAGATATCTTTCTTCCAGCACTTTTAGTGCCTGCTCGGACCAATCTCCTTTTGGAAGAGCCTTTGGCAACTTCGGCATCTTGCCTACTCTTTTTTCTGTTATAGTTTTGATTTCCTCATATGAAGGAAATGTTAGGCTCTCTAAATTAAGCTGCTTCTTTTTTGTTACCATATTACTTTTTTTTGATTATTGCGTTTTCAAAATCTTTGAGTTCCTCAAACTCCAAATATACGCTTGCAAATCTAAGCCAGGCTACTCTGTCGATTTTTATCAACCTTTTTAAAACTTCGTTCCCTATCCAGCGGGATGGGACTTCTTCTTTTTCTTTTTTGAGCATTTCTCTTTCTACCTGATCTACGATATCGTTTACGAGATCAAGAGATACAGGTCTTTTTTCAATTGCTCTTAAAATACCTCTTTTAATTTTTTCTTTATCGAAAGGCTCTCTGTTACCACTCTTTTTGACAACCCAAAGGACGCTTTTTTTTATGCTTTCGTATGTTGTAAAGCGCTTTTTGCACTTAATGCATTTCCGCCTTCTTCTTATAACCCGCCCATCTTCTATTGCTCTTGATTCCAGTACGTGGGTTTCGTCTGCATTGCAAAAAGGGCATTTCATATATTTCACTTGTGAAATAGAAAAACACTATTTCCAGTGATATTCACAATATTCTAACACTAAATGTGTGATGTCAACTATTAATAAATATGTCAAAAAATGTCAGAATTAAGAAAAATTCAGTAATTACTCAACTTTTAAAGGGGTTTGTATAAAGACTTCTTTGGTATTTATTAAGAAGATGAGTTGTCTTTTCGTAAACTCCTTTTGAAATATTAAGGATTTGTATAAGAATGGGTTTTGCGTCTTCTGGAGCATGAGTAAGCATTGTTTCCAAAACTTCGCGATGTTTAAGTGATGCAAGCGACAATTTTTCTGTAAAATCGAGCACATTTGCTCCGTGTTCTTCCGCCTTCTCCAAATATTTGCAGGATTCTTCAAGGTACATCTCCGATTTTCTCGCTACGGACATGCTAAATTCAACGTTACCTTCACCCATTAAATGATCAGCATAAGAAAGCCTTTTATCAGCAAGCAGAAGCGCAATTTCAGCCTTTCTGAGATAATCTCTATTTATAAAAAGCCAAATTTTGTCCCGACCCACCTCAAGAGGCCAAAGTGGATGCTTTGGACCAACTGCTCCAACCGAGGGAAGAGAATAATCAATTTTTGGAGTATTTACCGTAATTATGGTCTCGCTTGAAGGAGGTAAATGAAACGAATATTTAACCGATGCCGAACGAAATATAGATGCCAAAAGAATAATCGTTGCAAAAACCACTACTGGTGATAATATTGTTAAACGCCGAAGCATAAAAGCCTAATCATAATAGATCATAGTGATACAAATAGTCAAATTATCTAAATAGTATAATCGGCCACTGCCATAAAACATGGAGAAAAACCGAAGCGAAAACGTTTCTTGTGCGTGCAAAAATAAAGGAAGCCCCTAAAGAAAAAGACATTACCAATAAAGAGTATATAAGAAGTTCTGATAATGCAAGTTTCCAATCAAGTACAGCTATCGGAAGATGTATTAGCGTCCATCCTACACTGGTGAGAATATTTGCGGTCCACTCGGATTTAAGATTCTGCCAAATGCGTGTAAATATAAAGCCCCTAAATGTAATTTCTTCCGAGAGAGCTGTCGCGAAGGATAGAAAGACAGCCTCAAGAATAGGAATGCTGCCTATGTTTGCTCCAAAAGACAAACTTCCGTGTTTAAGATAGTTAACAAACAAGCCTTCAATTAAAAACACTGCACCCAAGAAAATTGCAAAATAAAGCGTTGGAAATAAATTTTTGGTAGTAACACCTAAGCTTTGAATCTTTTCTTTTTCTTTTTTAACTAAGTAGAATGTGGGTACGAGCCAAACAAGCGGTTTAATTATTAGAATTTCAATTTCTTCGGGGAATTGGAAAAGAAGCCTATAAAAACCCCAAGCGACAAGCAGAAATGCATAAAGGGCTATTGTGTGTTTGAATTTGTCAAGCTTCATCTAATTAATTTTACACCACATTCCGTATAGACTAAATCGATTGATTCTATTATGAGCCTTATTCTGTCTTCGGCCTCGGGCAGTGTAATTGCATTTACTTCGTTCGGAAACCAGTGAAAGACTAAATTCCTTGCCGTTTTCCATGTTTTCCATAATTTTTGGGGCAATTTTTCGCTTTTACAAAAATTAGCAAGATTGTCGTATACCCAGCTTTCATCTCGATACTTAACATCTAGACTCGGATTAAGAGATTTTCCTATGCGAAAATGCTTGCCGAAATAATCTTTTTTCGTAATAAGACCCATGTCCAGAAGTAATATTTTCAAAAATCCCTCATAGGCTTTGGATGCGGGAAATACTACAAACGAATAGTCATGAAACTTTTTTCTCCACGTTTTGGATTTTTCAAGAAGGAGAAAGGATTCACCAAGCAAGTCTTTAATATCGTTTTGCAAATAATTCCACCACGGTTTTGAAGTTAGTGTATTCATTGAACTTAAATTATATATTAACAATTATTACACGAATAGACCAGCTTGAGGTATAATTTCTTCATGACAAAATCCGATTCGAAGCGCAAAAAGCGTCAAGGCCAACAGTTTGAGAAAAAAAAACGTTTGTTAAAAATTAGCCTTTCAAAAAAGAAAAAAGTTATTGCAGGGGCAACTTTTGTTTTTTTAATTCTCAGTTTGTGGTTTTTTTGGGGTATACCCTTCACTGGTGATATTTCTAAGGACCAAGCCATTTCCACTAAGCTTTATGACAGAAAAGGGAAATTAATTTATGAAATATATACCGATCAAAGAAGAAATCCAATACCTCTTGAGAGAATTCCCGATCATGTTAAAAAAGCCACGATAGCCATTGAGGACAAAGATTTTTATAAACACCCCGGGTTTTCGATTAGCGGGATGAGCAGAGCTTTATACAAAACTATTTTCAGGAAAAAGCTTGAGGGCGGGTCCACTCTTACGCAGCAGCTTGTAAAAAATTCTCTTCTAACGCCAGAGAGAACAATTAAGCGAAAGGTCCGTGAGTTTGTTTTGGCCGTACTTGTTGAGCTTAGATATCCGAAAGATAAAATATTGGAGATGTATTTAAACCAGGTCCCTTATGGATCAACAGCTTACGGCATCGGGTCGGCATCCGAGCTTTATTTCGGCAAAAATGCAGAGGATTTGACCTTGGCTGAGTCTTCACTTTTAGCAGGACTAACTGCGGCCCCAACTCTTTACTCTCCTTTTGGAGCCCATCCCGAATATGCAAAAGAGCGACAAGCTCTTGTTTTAAAAAGGATGGTTGAAGATAAATATATTACTGAGGAAGAAGCGGAACAAGCTCTTAGTGAGGAGCTTAAGTATGCTGAAGCGAAAGATCTAAAGGCAGCACATTTTGCGCTTTGGGTTAAAGAATTACTTGCAAAAGAATATGGTGACAACGTTGTTGAGAAAGGGGGGCTTCGTGTAACAACCACTCTTGATCTTGAGCTACAAGAGTATGCACAGGAGATCGTGCTCGATGAGGTTGAAAAACTCAAAAATCAAAATGTCGGTAATGGAGCCGCATTGGTAACAAGACCTAAAAGTGGTGAAATACTTGCTATGGTCGGCTCAAAAAATTATAACGCAGAGGATGAAGACGGTAAGGTAAATATTATTTTCGCAAAAAGACAACCCGGAAGTTCTATAAAACCCTTAAATTATGCACTGGCCATAAGAGACGGTAAGATAACTGCCAGCACACCACTTGCAGATGTTCCAACTTGTTTTTTAGTGGCAGGACAGAAACCTTATTGTCCTTCAAATTATGACTGGCAATTTCACGGTGCTATACAAGCAAGATTCGCACTTGGAAATTCCTATAACATTCCTGCCGTCAGAGTGCTTGCGCTTAACGGTTTAGAGAATTTTATTGATTTTGCGACACAGATGGGCATAACCACTTTTAAAGATCCAGAAAATTATGGGCTGTCTCTAACCTTAGGCGGAGGAGAGGTGATGCCTTATGACATGGCAGTTGCGTTCGGAGTGCTCGCCAACCAAGGCATAAAACAAGATCTTGTTTCTATCCTTAAAGTTGAGGATTGGAAGGGAAAAGTACTTTTTGAATATGATAGAGATGAGGCCGAGGGCGTACGGGTTCTTAATTCTGGTGTTGCATTTATAATTTCTCATATCCTTCACGACAACAATGCGCGTTCCTCTGCTTTTGGAGCCTCTTCGTATCTTAATGTAAGCGGCCATCCCGAGGTTTCGGTAAAAACGGGAACAACTAACGATCTTCGAGATAACTGGACTGTCGGATACACATCACATGCTTTGGTTTTAACTTGGGTGGGAAACAACGACTATACATCTATGAGCGGTGCTGTTTCGGGCGTATCCGGAGCCTCTCCTATTTGGAACAGAATAATGAAAAAGGTATTGGATAAAGCAGAAGAAGGATTTTATAATTCTTCGGATAAAGGACACGGCTGGCCGACAAAGCCGGATGAAGTTGTCGGGCTTAGCGTGTGTGCCGATAGTGGCGGATTACCCGAAAACGAATCTGCTGATTGTCCAAAAAGATTTGAATATTTTCTTAAAGATAATTTGCCAAAGAAAAATCTAGCTACTAGGCAGGATGTTCAAATAGATAGAATAAATCAAACGCTTGCTTCTTCCGATACTCCGACTGAAAATATTGAAATGCAAAATCATTTGGTAATATATGATCCTCTTGGCACAATGATATGTCTGACGTGTCCTTTTCCGATGAATCGCGTAAATGTTAGTTACCCGCTAAAGTAGTTCTTATTCTACAACTATAGACATATTTTTGTGTTCAATTCGTTTAAATTCCTACTCCAAAATGGCTGTTGTGATTGATATAATATAGGGTATGGTTTCAAAACCAGCATACATCCTCGTCTTTATTGGAAAACCTGTTTATAAAACAATTTATTTGGCTTTGTTACTGTTGCGAAAAATTTTTTCGGCATTTTTTATTTTACCGAGGACAATCTTGTCTTGCGGCATTCAAAGACTGCTTTTTTTGATAACTTTTTTGTATTTTACTTTGGTATTTGTTTTTTTTGGTCTGTGGGCTTTTTTGTTTCACAATCTTCCTAGGGCCGAGGATCTTATACAAAGGGATGTTGAACTCTCGACCAAAATTTACGATAGAAACGGCGTGCTTTTATATCAAATATATAAAGACAAAAACAGAAGCAGGGTAAAGCTAACTGAAATACCGCTTAACGTAAAACTTGCAACTCTTGCTGCTGAGGACGCTAATTTTTATTCACACCATGGTTTTTCTATAAAGGGCATAACCCGTGCTTTGGGTATTTTTTTAGACGAAGGAAAAGTTACTGGCGGCTCGACTATTACACAGCAGCTTGTAAAGAACGCCTTGCTTACACCAGAGAAAACCTTAAAAAGAAAGGCGCGAGAGATTTTGCTTGCAATAGATGTCGAGAGAAAATATTCAAAAGATGAAATTTTGGAAATGTATCTAAACGAGGTTCCATACGGAGGTAGTATTTACGGGATTAAAGAAGCGTCAAGAGTTTATTTTGATAAGGACGTTTCCGAGCTTACGCTTTCAGAGGCAGCGCTTTTGGCAGGATTGCCCAAAAGCCCAACGCTGCTTTCCCCTTTTGGAAATAATCCCGAGCTTTCGATTCAAAGGCAAAACGAAGTGATTGATCTTATGGTTTCGAACGAATTTATTACTTTTGAGGAGGCAGAAAAGGCTAAAAAGGAAAAACTTGTATTTTCAAAAAACAAAACCGAGATAAAAGCACCTCATTTTGTTATGTATGTAAAAGATCAACTGGTTAACAAATATGGCGAATCGATGGTTCTTAAGGGCGGACTTAAAATCGTAACAACGCTTGACTATAAGCTCCAAAAAAGGGTGGAGGAAATAGTAAAAAATGAAGTAGAGTCGATACGACACTTAAATGTATCAAATGGGGCTGCTATTGTTCTTAATCCCAAAAATGGTGACATTTTGGCGATGGTCGGATCTAAGGATTACTTTGATACAGAAATGGATGGAAACGTAAACGTACTTTTGAGGCTTAGGCAACCAGGCAGTTCGATAAAACTTATAAATTATGCCTATGCTCTTGAAAATGGATATACTCCCGCTTCTTTGCTAAAGGATTCACCAATAACTTTCCGTGTTGCAGGGACTGAACCTTATTCCCCTAAAAATTATGACGGAAAATTTAGGGGGAATATTAGTTTAAGAAGTGCTTTTGCTGAGTCAAGAAATGTACCTGCCGTAAGAACGCTTGCTTCATACGGCGTTGATAAAATGGTGGAGCTGGGAAAAAAAATGGGAATTTCAACTTGGAAGGATGCATCGGACTATGGATTATCTTTAACTTTGGGTGGTGGTGATGTGCGAATTATCGAACTTGCGACTGCTTACGCAACGGTTGCAAATTATGGAATGCGTCCAAGTTTAAGCTCCATAGAGAAAATATACGATGCCGAGGGGAAAATCATATATTCTAAGGGTTGCAAACAATTTCTTGCAGAAGTTAGCGCAAAGGAGGGCTCGGAGGAGAAATGCGGTTTTATTAGAGTGCTTGACGAAAGAGTTGCATTTATGCTTATTGATATTTTACGAGATAACTCTGCAAGAGCTCCTGCTTTTGGGATAAACAGCATGCTTGTAATACCAAATCATCCCGAAGTGGCTGTAAAAACCGGAACCAGTAATAATTTGAGAGATAATCTTACTGTCGGATTTAATCAAGACTACCTTGTGGCTACCTGGGTTGGAAATAACGACAACTCTCCAATGAGCAGTATTGCTTCAGGCGTAACAGGCGCTTCGCCGATATGGAATAAGATTATGATTCATCTACTCTCTGGCAGGGAAAGTGTGGAATGGAGGGTGCCAAACGGACTTGTGCGGCTTGAGATATGCAAAACTCTAGGGACTTTGCCGTGTACCGGATGTCCTACTATTTCAGAATGGTTTTTGCAAGAGAACAAACCAACCAAACACTGCAGCCCAAACTCTTTTATTGAAAAAAAAGAAGGTGAAAATGGACCTCAAATTTTATAAAGGGATGTAATTTCTTGATAAAGCTTTCTTGATAATATTGGGAAGATTTTTTCAGCTTCGGATTCAACGATTCCTTCGCTCATTAAAACTAAAACAAATGGGGGCTCACTTCTGACGATTCCAGCATCGTTTAACACATGAAGTTCTCGGCCGTATTTGTGGGAAACATCAATTTCTTCAGGAATACCTTTTGGCAAATAGTCTTCGTAGATTGTATCTGTTAGAGAATTTAATAATTCTTCCTTATATTGATGATTGAGGATATCCCCGCTCCAGAGCTTTTTAAAAAAAATGCCGATATCATAGGGGGTTGTGGTATTTTCGCTTAAACTAGTCTCGTACATGCCAACTCTTTTTATAAAGCTTTCTATTTCTTCTTCGCCAAGAATATCTACCGCTATAGCAAATGCTGTGTTATCGGATTCTTTACCCATTAATTGAGCTAAATTCCTATATGTTATTTTTGTTCCTTCTGGCTTAGAATATAGACTTCCGGATCCAGCTTTTTTATCTGAATTTTTAAGCGTGTAAGTATAATCTAAATCTAGACTACCGGTTTGCGCTTTTTCATATAAAAGAGCCATAACGGGTAACTTAATTAACGAGGCTGCTTGGAGTTTTGTTTGTTCGTTTACACCAAAAACAACGTTTGTATCAAGAAGTACCACCTCAAAGGCATATACTCCAGAGAGTTTGTTTGTTTCTTTTTTAAAGATTTCTTTAATTTTTTCGATATTTTCATCTGATTTTTTGATTATATCTTTTTCATAAACGTAGGTTTTTTCAAATTCAAAAGACGGTGCTTTGAGTTTTGGAAATCCGGGTAGTTTCCAGCTTCTTGCCGATATTGCCAAAATAGCCGATGAAAACGCTGTTAGAAAAAGTATTCCGATAATAACAAATCTTTCTTTTTTCCCCCAAGGGTTCTTTTTTTGCTTTTTCTTTTTTGAAAAAGTGCTTTCTTTATTGGATACGTCTTCTTCTTTTCTGATTATTTTCATAAAAGCTATTCTAAGAAGTAAATTAATTTTAGGTGCGGCGTTTTTCCCAAACAGCTTCGTTTACTAAATTTTCGGGCTTTTTGCCTTCAAATAAGTCAAAAACTGCCTGTACCGCTTGAGCCCCCATTTTGTTTCTGGCTTCCCAGGTAGCTGATGCAATATGCGGCGTTAGTA
The DNA here is from genome assembly GCA_013374835.1 of Candidatus Woesebacteria bacterium. Taxonomy (GTDB): domain Bacteria; phylum Patescibacteriota; class Microgenomatia; order UBA8517; family UBA8517; genus UBA1430. Next base: position 165,086 of record CP055307.1, on the reverse strand, counting down.
TTACGTTTTCCATGGCTATCAGCTCTGGGTTGATGTTTGGCTCGTTGTCAAAAACATCAAGCCCTGCTGCTCCAATTTGGCCTTGCCTTATTGCTTCTACTAATTCTCTTTCATTAACGATTGGTCCGCGTGCCGTATTTACAAGAATTGCGCCTTTTTTCATTTTATAAAACGTGCTTTTGTTCATCATGTGGCGGGTTTCATCCGTTAAAGGAACATGAAGGCTTACAACGTCTGATTCTGCCAAAAGAGAGTCCAAATCTTTAAATTCAACGGCGTATTCGCTTTCGGCTTTTTCATCCCGGCTTCGTTTGTTATAAAGAACACGCATATTAAAGCCTTTTGCTCGTCGGGCTACCATTAGACCTATTCTTCCAAGGCCTATTATACCAAGAGTTTTTCCAACCAGACTTGATCCCAAAAAAATTCCGGGTTCCCAACCTTTGTAGGAGCCTCTTCTTGTTGATTCATCAGCTTCGACAATTCTTCGTGCCAATGAAAGAATAAGCGCCCATGTATGCTCTGCTACAGCTTCGTTTACTTCGTCTGATGGAGTGTTTGTTACAACCACACCCTTTTCTGTCGCATCGTCTATGTTTATATTGTCAAACCCGACTGCGTAGTTGCTTATTATTTTTAACTGCGGACCGATTACGTCGATTACATCTTTATCAATCTTGTCTGTAAGCAGCGTAATTATTGCGTCTGATCCTTTTGCTCTTTCTAAAAATTCCTCAGCACTAAGCGGACGGTCAAACTCCGATACCAAAACCTCGTGTTCGGAATTTAAAAGAGGATCAAGCGAATTTCCCGGTATTTTTCTAGATACAAAAATTTTCATAAGTTAAAGAGCTTAAAATTGCTCAACTTTAAGATTACACGATTTTGCTCTTTCTATCCACTTGGGCATTTCGTTTTCTCTTAAGAGACCTTTTTGAGAACCGACGAAACCAATGACAGATGCAGAATTAAGCGTACCCCACAAAAGCGCATCGCTTAGCGGTTTTCCTTTAATCAATGCTGCTAGACAACCCGCTCCAAAGCTGTCCCCTGCTCCAGTTCTTTCATATGCATCTATCGGCATAGCTTGTGCTCTAAAGAAAGTCGATCCATCAAAAGCAAAAGAACCATTTCCGCCATCTGTAATAATGGCTGTTTTGGGGCCTTTTTCTACAACGGATTTAAGCAAATCTTTTTCCCGGCCGTGAGAATCTTCGAAATTTGTAATTATTTCCGCCTCTTTTCTATTTATATATATAATGTGACTGAGCGACAAAATTTCATCCAAATCCTTAACTGCTCTAAGCTGCCTTGACCCTGGGTTAAATGCCAACTTGATATCGGGATTTTCCCTAATAAAACTTGCAATTTGAGCATATGCCGGACGGAAGGAATCTCCCATTGAGGTTAAATAAACCCAGGGGACGTGGGGTAGTTCCGGCAAGGAGTAGTCAAAATCATCTTTAAAAGTAAAGATTGTGCGTTCGCCTAGGTAATTTATGATTGTTGAATAATTTGATTGGATTCCTTCTTTTTGAAATACAAAGCGCGTATCTACGTTTTCTTTTTTGAGTTTTTCGATTATTTGATTTCCTATATTGTCGCTTCCGAGCGTGATAACAGCCGAGGAATTAATGCCCAGCCTTCTTGCTCCCACTGCGTTATTTGCCGCATTTCCGCCTATACTAAATTCCAAATCTTTGGCGGGAATTTTATCGCCATAGCTAAAACAAATAAAACATTCTTTATCGTCGATTTTGCAGTAGGTTTCCGTTTCCGTTGGTGTAATAAAAACATCCAAAGAAGCGTCTCCTATTGACAAAAGGTTTAGATTGTTCTCCATTTTTATTCTTTTTCCATTTCCGTCCGGTACAACCCTTGTGTTGCAAGAGAGTTTAACATAGCCCGTTTTTTAAATCTGTTTTGTGCTAAAATAACATTCTTGGAATCTCCCGACCAGGCAAAAAGTGCCGGTTTTTGAAGAGCCCGGCCGAAAGAAAAGCTAAGCCGCCAGGGCAGATTTTTGTTTTTGTTAATCTCGTTAAGATAAAGAGTTGCAGTTTCTGGGCTTAATCCGCCTGAAAGAAAAACAATTCCGGGAATTTCTTCCGGTACGCATTTTTTAAGTACGCTTAGCGTTTTAATTGCCACCAAGTTTGCGTCCGCATCCCCCAGATCTTTTCCTTGGACAATCATATTTGTTTTCAAAAGAATTCCTTTAAGATTAACTTTCTTTTTTTTGAGATTTGAAAAAACACTAGATAAAAATTTTATGCTTACTTCTTCGCATTTTTCTATTGAATGATTTCCATCCATAAGAACTTCGGGCTCGACAATGGGCACTAATTTGTGCGATTGAGATATTAATGCGAATTCGGCTAACTTTTCAGCGTTTATTTGGATAGCTTCGTCGGTCGGAATACTGTCTCCTATTGTGGCGACGGCACGCCATTTTGTAAAAACACACCCGGCCTTTACATATTTTGGCAGTCTGTCGGACAAACCATCCAATCCTTTTGTGACAAACTCATTGGGAGAATCTGAAAAAGGCTCTTTGCCTTCGTCTACTTTTATTCCCGGCAGTATTCCTCGTTGAGATAGATAGCTTGGGATTAAAACTACTTTGTTTATCTTTTGCCAGACTGTTTCGTCAAAAAGTATAACCCCGCTTATGTATTTTTCAATTTCAGGGGTGGTAAAAAGCATTTCTCTGTAGTTACACCTATTTTCAATATTTGATTCTATACCGATATCGTCGAAGCGTTTTTTAATTGTGCCTTCCGATTCGTCTGCCGCCAAAATACCCTTTGGAGGAAGAACCAGTTTGTCGGCTATTTCCGAAAGCGTTTTTTGAGACATAGATTATTTTATAAAGACTTTGCCAACCAAAAGAGGGGTAAAAATAAGTCCTGTACCAATAATCAAGCCCAAAAGTGTTGGTGTTATGTTGCCAGCAGGTGGACTATCCGGCTTGGATATTGCACCAACTTCTTCAGGCATATCGCCTATTGTAAGAGTAAACGAATAGGGTTCTACCGAGGGCGCAGAAAGCACAACGCCATGATCACCTTCGGCAAGGCTTGTTGTATAAGACCAGCTGCCGGAGGAAGAAGCGGTTACGGACTCGGCAGTACCGTCTATTTCAACAGTTACACTTGAATTAGCCGGGGCAATACCTCTTAAGGTGACATTTGATCCTGTATACCAGTAATGAGCATGGCCACCTCCTTCAACAGCTAGGTCGCCTATTGCTTCCAAATAAAAACCACTGGCTTTGGATAAGGCGGGAAAAAAGAGAGTAATTATTAAAAAAACGGGCAGTAGATACTTCATTTCGTTAATTTTTATCTTACTTACAAGTTTAAAAACAGTCAAGGTTGTGGGTTTTCAAAAAAAATGTAATAATTAATTTATGACCAAAGAAAATGGGGTGTTTGTATCAAAACAGAGGGAGAAAGAGAGTAAGAAACGAAGCTTGGTTGTTTATGCTGCAATTATTCTTTTCGGTTTTGTGACCGCTCTTTTTTTGGGAGCTACCGGTTATTTGATTTACAACTATCTAACGGGGCTTTATTCAGATACTTCTTTAAGGTCTACGGGTGAAAAAGATGTTGACACTTCAGGATGGATTAAATATAGCAATGATTATTTTGGATTTATAATCGAGCATCCGAGCGAGTGGGTTGAGGTCGTTCCCGACGGAAATGGAGATAATGGATCTTATTCATTTGATTTAGTTAAAAGCTTATCAAGCAGTGGGAATGATGAGGCAAGAATTTCAATATTTCTTCAAAGCACCAGGCCTGTTTATTTGGACGAAAGCATGAGTGTTTCTTCAGTCGAGATTGCAGGGTATAACGGAATAAAACTTGAGGGAAGCGAATACGACATTTCTTTTATAAAATATTTAATTAAAAAGCCGGGAGATCAAGAAATTTACGCCGAGATTTTCTACTATACCAATACAGAGAGCCAAAATTTGGCTCAAATTGAAGATATAATTTCAACAATTAGATTTGTTGACTCCGGGAAAAACACTTTAGCTAATAACAGCGACTGTGTTGTTTCAGGGTGCAATGGTGAACTTTGTATAGAAAAGGGCGCTCAACTTTCTTCCAGTTGCGAATATAAAAATTATTATGTTTGCTATAATTCGACGGTCTGCGAAAGACAGGCTAATGGCGAGTGCGGTTTTACAGAAACGCCTGATTTTATTGAATGTAAAGAAGCCTATACTTCTGAGCCGGATGAGGTTCGGGGGGAACAAATGCCGGTAGAACAAAATCTTGAGGGGCAGATGTAGGTTAAATCATTTTTCTTTTTATTGCTTTTAGAGCTTTTTCAACTATGTTTTCAGCCGTAAGGCCGAATTTTGTGAGAAGCTCTTTTGGTTTTCCGGATTCACCAAAACTGTCGTTGATTCCGATAAATTCTATTGGTACAGGGAATAATTCTGACAGTGTTTCAGCAACTGCCGAGCCAAAGCCTCCTTTAATTTGATGGTCTTCGATTGTGACAACGCAGCCTGTAAGTTTTGCCGCATTTACTATTGCTTCTTGATCGATCGGCTTAATTGTGTGATTATTTAAAACTAGACTTTCGATGCCGTTTTTTGAAAGAGTTTGAGCAGCTTTAAGAGCCTTGACTGCACTGGGACCCGCTGCCATGATTGCTACTTTGGGATCCTTGCCTTGCCACAAGCAAACCGCCTTACCTATTTCAAATGGAGTCCTTGGGGTGGTATACATTTTGGTTTCGTATCTTGGGAGACGGATATAAACTGGCGTTTTGGTCTTTAGTGCCGCACAGATTGCTTTTCGGGTTTCCTCTGCATCTGACGGGGATATAACAACCATATTGGGAAGTACCCTCATAAGAGCTATATCTTCAAGCGCTTGGTGGGTTGCTCCGTCTTCGCCTACATTTATACCTGCGTGTGTTGAGACTATTTTTACAGGCACTTTATTAATACAAATTGTTGTTCTTATCTGCTCCCAATTTCTTCCCGGGGAAAAGGTTGCAAAACTAGTTATAACCGGAGTTTTTCCGTAATTTGCCAATCCTGATGCTATGGCTGCAAGTGCCTGTTCAGAAACACCAACATCAAAAAAGCGTTCAGGAAAACGATTTTTAAAATAGTGGACACGGGTGGATTCTTCCAAATCTGCTGTAAGGACAACGACGTTTTGATCTTTCTCCCCTGCTTCAATTAAAGCTTTGCCAAAAGCATCACGGCAGGAATTTAATTTTTTTGATAATTTAATTGTTTTATTTATCATGCGAGACCAATTCTTTTAGCGCTTTTTTAGTTTCGATTTTATTAGGCGCTTTTCCGTGCCATTCGTAACGATTTTCCATAAAACTTACGCCTTTCCCAGGGATGGTGTTCGCAATGATTGCTGTCGGAGCTTGATATTCATTCCGTGCTTGTGAAATTGCATCTTTAATCTCATCAAAATCATGGCCATTAATCTCAATTACGTGCCAATTGAAACTTTTGTATTTTTCGACAAAAGGCTCTATTGGCATAATATCTTCTGTGTTGCCGCTAAGCTGGATTTTATTTCTGTCGATAATTTGGGTAAGATTTGTAAGGCGATATTTAGATGCAAACATTATTGCTTCCCAATGACTGCCTTCGTTGTGTTCACCGTCGCTTGTGATGGCAAAAACACGAAAACGCATTCCGTCCATCTTAGCAGCCAAGGCTATGCCTGCTGCTTGGGCAAGACCACTACCCAGAGGACCCGATGTTATTTCTACTCCTGAAAGCTTGGTTCTTTCGGGATGACCCTGCAGAGGCGATCCGAATTTTCTAAGTGAAGAGAGCTGTTTGGGAGAGAAATACCCGCTATGCGCCAAGCAAGCGTAAAGAACCGGACATATATGCCCGTTTGATAAAATTAGCCTATCGCGCATTGGCCAATCGGGATTTTTAGGATCGTGATTAAGAATATCAAAGTATAGTGTGACAAAAACCTCCACCATACCTAGAGATCCAGCCGGATGACCCGAGCCTGCTTTGGAGATCATTTTAATTATATCAATCCTAATTTTCCGAGATATTTTTTCTAAGTCGGGCTTTTTATTATTTGCCATTGTTGATGTAGCGTTTTCCCTCTGTGTATTTTTTTGAGTGCATTTTTTGAAGCTTGTTTTCAAATTTTTCGATAATAGCACAAACGTCTTCTTTTTTAACCGCTATTTCAAAAACAGACATTTCTTGTTTATCTATATTTAGATTTTTTCTCAGTACATCTATTATCTCAATCCAAAATTCTCCGTATAGAATAAATGGCTTATGGTGCCCATAATAAATATTTGCCAATACCCAAGCCGTTCCAAATTCACTAACAGTACCGCTTCCGCCTTTAAAAACTATAAACATGTCGGCGTGTTCTATGAGTTTAAACATTCTTTCAATGTAATTGCTTGTAACTACCTCTTTATCTGTTATGTTGCCTAAGTATTTTCCTTCAAAACCCGGCGCATCTTTTGGATAGAAAGTAACAGAAATTGTTTCTCCGCCCGCTGCCTTGGCTCCTTGCGTTGATGCGTCCATTACCCCAGGGCCGCCGCCATTTACGATCGTGAAACCTTTGGAAGCAAGAATTTTTGCTATATCAAAAGCGTCTTTATATACCGAATCCGTTTTAGATACATTTGCGTCTCCAAAAAATGCGATATTTTTAATTATTCCCCTTGTAAGCTTTACGGATTTTTTGCCGGGAATTTTTTTTGGGTCTTCGATCATAAATAAATTATACACTTAGCATTAAGAAATAAGCTTTTGGAAGTTTTTAAGTTCATCGGTAATATTTTCGTTGAGTAGACGCCTTCCTACTGCAATTTCGTCTACTTTTAGCTCTTGAAGCCTGGGGACTTGGTCTTTTGTTATTCCCCCATCGACGCAAATTTTGAATGGTGATTGGTCGTTTTCTCGAATTTTGTTTAGTTTTTTAATTTTTTCAAACACTTTTTTTTGAAACTTCTGTCCACCAAAACCCGCTTTTGTTGACATAAGCAAAATTACGTCTATATCATTAATTAAACGAGGATATATTTTTTCTATCGGGGTATCTAGGTCCAAACCCAAACCTATTTTTAGGCCTAGGCTCTGGACTTTTTCTGCAAATTCAAGCTGGTCTGACATTAATTCAATGTGGCCAATTATTCTGTCCGTATTTGCCAGGACACATCTTTCTATCCAAGAAATCGGTTCTTTTACCATCAACTGGATATCAAACAAAATGCTTGTTTCTAAATATTTGAGGCTTTCGGGATTAACGGTTTTGTTTTTTTCAAAAACCCCGTCGATTATGTCTATTTGCACTTTTTTAACATTGCCTTCCGCTAACTTTATTAAGTGCTTAAGTTCGCTTGGGTCTGAGGTCAAAACTGCTGGGATGATTTCCATTGACACTGAATTAGCTATTTTTCTGGAAAGAAAGAGTGATCGGATCTGTGGGTGCGACTTGGGATTCGAGCGTATTTCCGACACGAATTACTTGTTCTATTAGCCTTGTTGCGTAGCCCCACTCGTTATCATACCAAGCAAAAATTTTAACCAGATTGCCCGCTACTACTTGTGTTAGAGATAAATCTACGATAGCTGACTCGCTTCTTCCTATAATGTCTGAGGAAACAAGCGGTTTCTCTGTTACTCCCAAAATGTTTTTATAAAGGGGGTTTTGAGATGCATCTATAAAAGTTTTATTTACTTCTTCTTTGGTTGTATTTTTTTTAAGAAGAAGGGTAAAATCGGTAATTGAACCTGTTGCCGTAGGAACTCGAAGCGCGGCGCCATCGAAAAGCCCTTTAAGCTCTGGTATTGTTTCGGTTGTTGCGATTGCCGCCCCTGTTGATGTTGGGATTATGTTTTCTGCGGCTGCGCGTGCGCGGCGGAGATCTTTATTTGAATTATCTTGAAGATTTTGATCGTCAGTGTAGCTGTGGATTGTTGTCATTACTGCTTTTTCTATACCAAATTTAGCATGCATTACAGCCGCTACTGGGGCGACACAGTTTGTTGTGCAGCTTGCGTTATTTAAAACAACTGCGTTGCCTTTATATTCGTTTACGCCTAACACATAGGTTCCGACATTACCGCCTTTACTTGGTGCTGAAATTACCACCCTTTTGGCTCCTCCGAGAGCGTGTTTTTTGGCGTCTTCTTCGGTACGAAAAATACCGGTTGATTCGATAACCACATCTACCCCGTAGTTTTTCCAGGGAATTTTTGAAGGATCTCTTTGTGCAAGGATGGGTATTTTAATGTCTTCATCTTTAATTTTAATATAGCCGATTAGAGGATCTTCGTCTGTTGCTTCTTTGACGTTTTTTGTCTTTTCAGCAACAACTTCTTTTTCAAATTGACGATACATTGTGTCGTAGCTTAATAAATGTGCCCAACCCTCAACCTCCATTGATCCTGAAGTATTTATTGCACAAACCGAAACGTTTTCTTTCTCCTTTGTAAGGGCAATTCTTAAAGAAATTCTTCCAATTCTTCCAAAACCATTTATTCCTACTTTAACCATTGTCTTAGTTTATCAACGCTTCAATGGCCGGTAAAGTACCTGTTGAAAGATATGTAAGCATAGCACCTCCACCACTACTGATCCAATTAAATTTGTCGCTTAAACCAAACATATCCAGAGCACATTGAGTATCTCCCCCGCCCGCTAACTTGAATGCCGTTATGTTTTTGGCTATAGAATTAAGAATTCTTTCTGTTGCCAATCTGTGACCATTGTCTTCGAACTTACCCATAGGACCCGATACAATAATTGTTCCTGCGTTGCTAATTTCATTTTCGAAAAGTTCTACAGAATGAACTGTAAGATCTTCTTTATCGGGGATGAGTTTTCCAACAATTAACTTGTCATCTGGCTGTTGCTCAAAATATTCCGGCAACCTGCCCGCAATAAGCACTTTGTCGGAGATTTTTTTGATTCCTTCGAGGTATTTGAGTTTATCTTTTTTTACTCCACTTATTATTGAAATTACGGGCCTTTTGGGATTTGTGATTACTTTATCAAGATTGACAAGTTCTTCTTCAAATCTAATTCCGATGGCGCACAGGCCGCCTTTATTTTTAATTAACTTCGGAAGTGTACTGGTCGAAGCATGGCTCCTGTGACTTGAGGCGAAAGAATCATTTACATAGACGTTGCCAAAATCAGCAAGCTGTTTAGCAAATTCCAGACTATTTTTTTCCTCATCTATCCAAAATCTAAGGTTTTCCAATAAATAAAGCTTATTTTTTGAACTTAAAAACTCATTTTTTGCAGACTCGAGATTTTGCGACTCAGGTGTGAATTCTATAAATTTAGCGCCACCCATGTTCATTTTAAAAAAAGAAATTAATGGTTTTAAACTTAATTCCGAGACAAACTTGCCCTCAGGCCTTCCAGCGTGACCTATTAGAAGAATTTTTTCTGCTTTTGAAAATATTGCAGAAATTGTAGGAAGAGAATTTTGAAGGCGCGGTATTTTTTCCAATTCCCGGCTGTTTAACTTAATATCCAGATCGAGTCTTAGAATAACTTTTTTAGCCTCAAAATTAAGACTATTTAAAGTGGGTAGATTCATATTTTTTTATTTTGGAAACTCTTCTGTTGTGCCTTTTTGCTCTTGAAAATCGTGTTTTTAAAAAGGTGTCAACAATTTTTTTGGCCGTAGTAGAAGAAATAAAGTCTGCACCCAGACAAAGAGTGTTTGCATCATTATTGTCGCGAGCTTTTTTGGCATGACGTTCGCTTAGACAAAGTGCTGCCCTTATTCCCTTAACTTTATTGGCTGCGATTGCCTCGCCATTCCCGGATCTTCCTAAAACAATTCCCATAGAACCTTTGTCTTTTGCAACTTTTTCAGAAAGAGGAAAAATAAAATCTGTATAGTCGTCGTTTTTATCAAATTTTGAATTTCCCATGTCAGTGACAGAATAACCTTTTGAAGATAAATAGTTTTTAAGCTCTTCTTTGAGGTAATAACCTCCGTGATCTGACGCTATATATATTTTCATTTATAACCCTCCAGTAACTCTAATAATTCTTTTTTTGGACTTGTTGCTTTTAGAATATCAGATGAAACTGCAAAACCGTCAGCGCCAAGTTTAAGACTTACTTGAATATCCAGCTTATTATGGATTCCGGCTCCTACAATTAAAGGGGTTTTGGTTTTTTGGGAAAGAATGGCCGCTTGTTTAATAATATCGGGGTTTTGGGTGGCAACGGAGAGATCTTTGCTTCCAATTAATTCTGGCGGCTCGTATGCGAAATAATCTGGGCGTAAAGAAATGATGCTTTTAGCTTCGTTTAGATCTGATGCGAAAATAAGTGTTTTTAGGCCGTTTTTTTGGCATAGTGCATTTGCTTTTTTGAGATCGTGGAAACTATCGAATTTGTTTTCTGAATGATTGAGAAATGTTCCTAAGGCGCCTGCCTCGTTTAAACCTTGGGGAAGAATTTTCCCCGTATGGGGCCCAAACTCAACGGGGTCGGAGTGTTGCGCCCACACCTCGAGTTTTGTTTCTTGAACAATGCTTTTTATATCAACAGCCTGCACTACTGGAATAAGTTTAAATTCTGTTTCTTCGGAAACCTGCTTAATAATTTTGGCAAGTCCCATGGCGTTTTTGCCCGTACCTTGACTGTAAGTTTTGAAATTAATGAATATCATTATTAATACCAAGGATAGTATCTAATCTAGCTTTGTCAAATCCAACTACGGTTTCTTTGGGGAGACCTTCTTTTTCTATTGTGGTAAACGGAACCCCAAGAAATCCTCCTGAATCCAGCATCATTTGCTGTCTTGCCTGATCATCTTGATCGACAAGTTTTTCAGTAAACGGAATCGAATTTTGATTAAAATACTCTTTAAGCATTCTACAATATGGACAGGTTGTTGTTGTATAAACTGTTATGTTCATAAAAATCACCTCCTTTAAAAATTAATTACTTACGAAAAAAGAAATCCCAAAACCGAAAACCATTTTGGTTCAATTTTGTTGACCAATTTTCCGTCGGTTGGCGATACTTCGGCGAAAACAGGAATGTTAATTTCCAAAAGATTAAAAATTTCGATTGTTTTTTTGCCATCTATTTTATAGACTAGCATTCCAGTTTCATTCTCATCCAAAAAAATCGAATTATTGGCATCTGTCATAATATTAGCTCTTATTAATCCTGAAACCGCTTCTTGAGGAAGAACAATTATTTTACTTGTGCCCCGGCTTGTGCCAATAGAAAGCGTTTGATCTTGAGGATTAAGAATGATTGAAAGAGATGTTGTTGCCAGATAGTTTTGCTGATTGATTACAAACCTTCCGTCTTTTTCATAAATTATTATATTTTGTGGATTTTTGTGAGTTTCGATTTCAAGTATATTCCCCTCAAATTTGGTGACATCGGCTTTTTTGATGGAACCTTCGGAGTTTACTTCAAGCATTAATTTATCGCCTTCGTTTTTAAGATAAATTTCATTCGCTTCGTTTTTATCTGAAACACTTGCTATGTTTTTAATCTTTATCTGATTATCGGATTCGTAGGATAAAATCCCCCATATAATTTTTCCATTCTTTGTAACCTTAATGATAGATGCATCAACCGACGCAGTGAAGCTGCTGAAAAAAAACAGGAACAAGAAAACAATGGAAAAAAACTTTTTAATCATAAATTATTTTAGCAAAGTTCTTTACTGAAAGCATGTTAATCACAACAGGAGTCTTTGAAACCGCAATTGGTGCAAATTGCGTCTTTTGAGCCGGCCACCGAGCCAATTTCAAACCCACAAACAGGACATTTTTGAACTGAATAATTTTTTTTCCGCATATTTAACGAATATATTCCGCAGTTTATGAATTTAGACGGCTATAGATACCAAATAAAGCCATGACGGCCGCGACAAGCAACCATTGTGTTGATGCAAGCCATATATCAGAACCCATAAAGCCCATTGCCGATAGAATTACTGCTATTAGTGATGCCCCAATTAAAACTTGCGACAAAAGTCTCCAGTCCTTTTTTTTCATAATTTAATCACCCCCTTAATTAATATTAGCAAAAAATGCACAGGATCAGATACATATTCGACATTGAGTAAGCATGGCAAGATCCACTGGGGTAAGCATGAAATCTGAGTTTGTAATGGGTAAAATCAAGAATTCCAAGGAGGTGATGAACTTGATTTCCCACTGAGAAGATTTGATCAAAGTGAGGTGGCCCAGGAAAGACTAAGAATAATTAAGTATTATGCCAAACATGGAGAGGTTGCCACAAAAGAGGCCTTTGGAGTAGATCGCAAGCTTATCTTCACCTGGAAGAAAAGAGTACTAGAGAGAAAGAGTATCCAGGGGTTAGTTCCAGACTCCACAGCTCCAAGGGGGGTAAGAAGGTCAGTAGTGGATCCTAAAATTGTTGATTATATTAAATCCCAAAGAGAGTTTGTCCCCAGAATGAGCAAGAAGAAGCTTAAACCCTTACTTGATGCATACTGCAGAGAAAATAATCTCCTAACAGTATCAGAGGCTACCATTGGGAGGATTATCTCAAGAAACAATCTATTTTATTACAAAACAGGCAGAGTATACCACAATCCAGCCTCTAAATGGGCTCAAAACAAGACTAAGAGCAAGAAGAACAGAATTAAATATGCACCCAAACCAGAAACTCTGGGATACATCCAAGCTGATACTGTGGAGAAAATCATTGATGGCATTAGGTGGTATATGTACCAGGCAATTGATGTGAAGGGAAAGTCTGCCCTTTCCCTGACCTACAAACACTTAAATTCAGTTAACACTGTGGACTTCTTCAAGAAATTCCAAACACTTATTCCCTACAAAATCCACACAGTCCAGACTGACAATGGTAAAGAGTTTCTCAAACAATTCAGGGTTTACCTAGAAAAACAAAACATCAAACACATTTTTATATACCCCAGAATGTCCAAGATCCAGGGGGTGGTAGAGCGCTTCAACAGGACCATCCAGGAAGATTTTATTGACCCCAACCTCCACCTTATCTACAACCAGAAAGCTTACAATCAACGTCTTGCAAAGTACCTGATATACTACAACTGCCAGAGAGTACATGAATCCCTAGGTAATATGACACCAACAGACTATCTCATCCAGGAAGGAGGTATGTCGAATATGTTACGATCCTGTACAAAAAATTGAAAGTTTTTGACAATTAGGATATAATATGTTCTCTCGCTTAAATTAAGCGAGATTTTTTTGTTTATAAAACCTTGGAATAAGTTTTTAACTTAAATGCCAAGGAACTATGAATAAGCTATCCATTAACCTGTCCCCGAGATATCGCCTGGATCTATGTTTAGTGAAACGGCGTAGGGGGGAGAGTTTGACCGAACCAATTATTCCATCTTTTTCCAAGATTCGGAGAGTTCGACGTGGGAATAAAATAAGCCGGTTTTTCAGGCATATCTTTGAGCACAAAAGAACGAGGAGTATTTTGGGGACCAATCTTGCATTGTTTGCAATGGCAAGCTCTGTTTTTCCAGCATCCGGCATTGCTGTGGCTGAAACTCAAAACAGCATTGTTACTGTTGAAGATAAGATAAATTTTGAGACACAAAGAGGTTTAATTTTTCCCGTAGAGAGTGTTGTAATAAGCCAAGGGTATCACTTTTTTCACCAAGCTATTGACTTCGACGGAAAAACCGGAGACCCCATATTTTCGATAATGAGGGGCGAGGTGCTTGAGATTCAATATTCAAGATTTGCTTACGGAAATGCCGTGTTAATTTCTCACGGAAACGGCTTGGTAAGCCTTTATGCTCATTTATCTAGAATTGAGGTTGAAAGAGACCAACGGGTAGAAATGGGTACAAAGATTGGTGAAATTGGCGCAACAGGAAGGGCTTTTGGCGACCATTTACATTTCGAGTTAAGAAAAGATGGGAAAAACATTAATCCTTTAACTGTTTTGCCTGAAATCGAAAAATAGTTTTATTGCGCAAGTTTTGAGCCAACAGTAATTATAAAATCAAATTCGCTACTCTCGGGAAGGTTTTTAGAGTCTATTTCAACTAAGTAAATTGAGCTAAGTGCCTTTTTGAGCAATACAACAACGCTTTGCGGGGTCTGCTTTTTTGTTTGTAAAACAGTGTTTTCAAAGTCGTACCTACTTGCGTTACCAATATTTTCGACTTTAAAACCATTTTCTTCCAGAAGAGAACTTACTTTGGATGCCTCGCCAATTTTTCCGCTTCCATTAAGCACGCTTATTTTATATTGAGAAAGGTCAATTTCTTCGGATTCCGGAGTTTGCTTGGGAGTAGCGCTTGGTTCGGGGGTAATTGTCGGAGACGGTATGGGTGTTGATTTTTCAGAATCCTGCACAGCAGAAATTCCGGAAAAATAAACATAAACACCACCTGAAACAAAACCGACAACAAGTGCTGTTATAACCGTAAGAAAAAAAATTAGTTTGAGATTTGTTTTTTCTGGGTATTGTTGCTGTAAAGGCTCGGGAGTAGGCTCTTTTATTAAAATTTCTTCTTCGATAATTGGCCTAATTCTTTTTTTACGCTTTTGTTTATCGGGCATTAACCTATTTTATATCAAAGAGAAGTTACATGCCACCCATGTCTGGCATTCCGGGGGAAGATGAACTTTCCTTTTTTTCTTCCGGAATATCTGTAACAAGTGCCTCTGTGGTTAAAACCATCATGGCTACCGAGCCAGCGTTTTGGAGCGCTGAGCGGGCAACTTTAAGAGGATCTAGAAGACCAAAGTCAATCATTGAACCAAACTCCCCGGTGAGTACATTGTAGCCATAATCAACGTTTTTATTTTCTTCAACCTTTTTAAGTACGTAACCGTCATCTTCTCCTGCGTTTTTAACCAACCAACGAAGCGGCTCCTCAAGAGCGTTTTTAACTATTTCAATACCTGTTTGCTCATCTTTAATATTACTTGTTAAGTTCGAAAGTGCTTTTCTTGCTCTTAAAAACGCAATTCCTCCGCCGGGCACAATTCCCTCTTCGATTGCGGCTTTTGTAGCTCCAACAGCGTCTTTAACCCGTTCTTTTCTCTCGTTGAGCTCCACTTCTGTAGCAGCTCCTACGTTAATTTGTGCTACTCCACCTGTTAATTTTGCCAGCCTTTCTTCAAGTTTTTCTTTGTCAAAATCGCTGTCTGTTTCTTCAATTTGTCTTTTAATAAGAGCTATCCTTGCTTTGATGTTTTCCGAAGCCCCTTTACCCCCAATAATTCTTGAGTTATCTTTATCTGCCCAGACTTTATCGGCTTGCCCAAGATCAGTTACCTCTATTGACTCAAATGTTCTTCCGGTATCTTCGGATATCACAACTGCTCCTGTTAAAACGGCGATATCTTCCAACATTTCTTTTCTTCTATCACCAAATCCCGGTGCTTTAATAGCTAAAACATTGAATGTACCGCGTAGCTTGTTTACTACTAACGTAGCCAGGGCTTCACCTTCTATCTCGTCGGCTATAATTACCAAATCCTTACTTACTTTTACAAATTTTTCAAGAAACGGCAATAATTCTTGAATCGAAGAAATTTTTTTATCGGTAACTAAAATGTAGGGATTCTCTATTTCCGCCTCCATTTTTTCAGGGTTTGTTACAAAGTATGCACTCGCGTAGCCCCTATCAAATTCCATTCCTTCCTTATATTCTATTTCTATACTTAATCCTCTGCCTTCTTCTACGGTAACAACACCGTCCCTACCTACTTTCTCGAGAGCTTCAGCAATTTTTTTACCGATTTTCTCGTCTCCTGCAGACACCGTTGCAACTTGTTCGATTTCTTCTTTATTCTTAATGGGTTTAGCCATCATTTTTAATTCCTTAACCGTTTCGGATATTGCTTTTTCCATGCCTTTTTTAACTATCATTGGATTTGCTCCTGCGGCGATATTTTTCATCCCAGACCGTGACATTGCCTGTGCAAGAAGAGTTGAAGTTGTTGTTCCATCGCCTGCTGCGTCGTTGGTTTTACTTGCCGCTTCTTTAACTATTTGCGCTCCCATATTTTGAAAAGGATCTTCAAGGTCTATCTCTTTAGCCACAGAGACGCCGTCGTGAACAATGTTTGGAGCACCCCATTTTTTATCCAAAGCTACGTTTCTTCCTTTTGGTCCAAGAGTTGTTACTACTGCCTTTGCCACTATGTCTATTCCCTTCATTAGGGATGTTCTTGCTTCGTCGCCAAATTTTAGTTGTTTTGCCATAATTAATTTTTTTCTATTGCCAGAATGTCTTCGAATTTTGCAAAAAGATATTCTTTTGAGTTTATTTTAACTTCCGTTCCACCCCATTTTTTATAAATAACAATGTCGTTTATTTTTGCCGGTGATGTTTTTTTAACCCCGGAGTCTGTTATTTCATCAGGACCAATTGCCAACACTCTACCCTTTTGGGGTTTTTCACCTTCTGCAGAATCAGGAAGATATATACCCGAGCTTGTTTTGGTTTCTGCTTCAAAGGGCTCAATTATAAGATACCCTGCGGTTGGTTGAAGATTAAGATTAACTTTTTTTATTTCTCTTTTCTTTGCCATAACTATTTTTGAATTATATTAATAAAAAAACACTTGTCAAGTGTTTTTTTAGCACTCTTTGTTTGATAGTGCTTACGAAGGCTATTTTAAAAAAGGGTGTCTGTGTTGTCAAGAGTTACTTCCTTTTTTAGCTAAGTCTTTTAAGCACTTTTATTGACAGGTCGTTCGGATGAAAAAATGCTTGAAAAAGAGTAGTTTTTTCGTTTGTATGCTTTGGTTTCATATAAAAGAGTTGGGCTTTAAAAAATAGTTTATTTAAAAATTTAATTAAGAAACAGGTATTTTTTTTGTTTAATTCGGATTTACCAGAAAAAGTTTTGCTTAAATTAACTGCATTTGGCCAATATTTTAATATCCAACTATTGGCATAAATAAGCTCAGAGAAGACATTGTCTTTGTCAACAAGTGGCTTAATTTGAGCTAACTCGTGGGCCGTATATATATTTTTTTTATTTATTTTTAGATTTAATTCGTCCATCCAAATATTTAAACAAAGCTTATTGTTTTCAATACTATCTTTTGGGTGTCTTACTTTTGTGCGCGTAATTAGAAGCAGCAGATAAACAAACAGTCTTGTTATCCAAAGCGTGTGTGATTTTGTTATAAGTATAAAATCTATGTCGGAATCTATTTTACAATTATCCATAGCAAGAGATCCAGTAATACCGACAAATTTTACTGTCGGTATTTTTGCTATTAATAAAGCTTTTTTTTGAGCAATTGAAAATTTTTTTTTCGAATACCTTGCTCTTTTGAGCCTTTTTTTAACAAGTTTTTTTCGTCCTTTAAGAAAGTAATAGCCGTCCGAGAAATCTATATCGATATCTTTTTTGGAAATAATACTTCCGGCGAGCCACTTGTTGAGTTCTTCGCTAGTTAGCGGATAATCAAAGATATCGTGATAAAGAAGCGAGAAAAGCTTTTTTTGAGACAGCATTTTTTTAATTTGCTGGGATAACGGGCGGGGCTATTAATTGATAATCTGAAAGTACCGTTTGTACACCTGTTGACAAAGTTTGCATATCTTTGTCTGTTAATCGTAATGAAAGAGCTTTGTTTATTGCATCTTCGAAGTATCCGCTTAATCGAGAATTTATCCCAGTTTTGCCGTCGAATGTTCGTGAGGCTAAGTACCAGCTCTTTGCGTCTGGGGCTAGTTTGATTATTCCACCCAAAACAGGATCGTTTAGAAGTGATTCATACATATCACGCCTTGGGTATGGTTCGCCAAACCTTCTTGCGGCAGAGCTTTGTGTTGCACTCTGGTAGAATTTTTGTAAAGTTTCTTTTTCGGATAGGTATTTTATGAATTTCCAAGCCTCATCTTGATTTTTACTTTCATTCCACACGGATTCTATCCAATATGTCGCATAAGTCGTGTCTTTTTCGGACGGATCGCTTTTGGGAAGCTGTGGAACAGGGACAACTCTAAATTTGAGATTTGGATTTTGGTTGATAATTTCAATGGCACGCCAAGACGGACCAAAATACATTGCAAGTTTACCGCTGGCAAAATAAACAGTAGAGGGCGGGAGCGTATCGTCCCAAATTTTGTAATCTCTTGAGATAGAAACAAACCAGTCGATTGCTCCTTGAGTTCTTTGATCAACCGGTTTATTCAAATCTGCTCCATTTTGAAGCATCATTAACGCTAGGATTTCCTGCCAGTGATCGACATTTTTTGCATTTCCCAGAGCCACTCCAGCCTGTGTTATAAATCCATTTTCGTTTTTTATAGTTAATGCTACGGCAGTATCTCTTAATTCATCCCAGGTTTCGGGTGTCGGTCTTGCATAAGTTGAGAATATTTCTTCATTAATAAACAAGCCTAATCCGTCGTACATAAGCGGTATACCTAAAAAACCGGATTCAGAACTGAGATCGTTAACTGCTACCGGAAAAAAAATTTGCTGAAATTCTGCCTGTGAATATACGCTTGACGGGACTGTCGAAAGCTTGCTTTTGAACATTGGGATCCAAGAATTATGTATCCTCATTATATCCGGCCCTTCGCCTTTATCGAGCGAGTTTCGTAACCTATCCCTATAATCTTCTTTTGACTGAGATACATAATTAATTTTGATGTTGGGATTTTCCCGCTCCCATTCTTCAATTATTGGAGAAACAATTGTTTCATCCTCCCACAATCCCCACCAAGTCAAGTTAACTTCTTTTCCTCCACCGCCCCCGAGAAAAGAGGGTAAAAATTTATAAATGGAAAATCCTAATACTATTATTAAAAAAACTACCAGTATTAAAACTAAAACTGTTTTTAAGACAACTCTTTTTTTGGAATTGGCTTGAGATTGGGTGTTTTGATTGGGTGATGCTGGTGGTTGAGGTGGTGGTTGTTGCGACAAATCATTTTTCGGCAATACCGGTTCTGGCGGAGGTGGAGGAGGAGGTGCAAAATCCGAAGATGTTGAGCTTTGAAAAACAGGAAACTGCCGACTGTCTTTTTGGATATTTGAATCTTGTCTCATAAGAGTATTATTCCTATTTAAATGATATCATACAAAGTATGAAGAATGTGGTAAAGCATCTAAAGTTTCTTTTGCTTGTTAGTCTGTTTCTTAGTGTTTTAACTATTGGTGTTTTATGGTATTTTTTTGTCAAGTATCACGGAAGGATTTATCCTAATATTTCAGTATCGGGTGTCTATGTGGGTGGTCTTACAATAGTTGAGGCAAAATCCAAATTAAAAAGCACTTTTATTATTCCTGAAATGATTGAGCTTGTTTACTTATCGGATGATGAAAAGAAATTTGTGCTTAATACTTCCGAAATAGAGTTTAAATATGATTACAATGATGCCCTAGAAAATGCTTATAAAACTGGAAGGAGCAGCAGAATTTTTCGCGATATTTATGATGTTATTAATGCTTTTAAAAAACCTGTTGGATATGAAATCGGGTTGATTTACAATTCCGATCTTTTGAAAGAGCGGCTTTTTGCCATATCGGCTCAGATATCAGAGGAGCCAGTGTATCCAAGCGCAGAGCTGATCTCGGGCAATGTCGTTATAAACAAAGGTCTACCCGGATACGAGCTTGATATCGCCGAGGTTGAACGGCTTATTGTGTCTAAAATTAAGGCTGGGGATTTTTCTCCTGTTTTTTTAGTTCCAAAACTAATTGATCCCAGTTTGGATGAGCTTTCAGCTTCGCTTTTTAAGGCACGTGTTGAGAAGATGCTTGCTAAGAGCGTTGTTTCAAAACATGAATCTATGGAATTTAAATATGAGGGCGCAAATTTTTTACCTTTTCTTAACCCCAGTGGAGGATATTTTACGGATAAAATAGATGATGAACTTGGAAAAATTATAGACAAAGTAAACCGTCCAGCGCAAAATCCAACCTTTGTTTTCAACGAGGGAAGGGTTGAAGAATTTACGCCGGCAAAGGAGGGTGTTGTTGTTATACAGGATGATTTCAAAAATGCTTTTTTTGATGCACTTAAAAAAGTCGAGAGCGAGGATGTTTCTGCTGTACAAATAGATATTCCAGTATTAAAAACGGATCCGGAGTTTAAAACAGAAGACGTAAACAATTTGGGGATAAAAGAATTAATCGGAAGGGGATCCTCACGATTTAGAGGATCTATAACTTCCAGGGTGCACAATATTAACCTTGCAGCAAGTAAGCTAAACGGATTGTTAATCAAGCCCGGTGATGTCTTTTCGTTTAACAGCGCTCTTGGTGATGTTTCAAAATTTACCGGCTATAAAGAAGCTTATGTTATTAAAGATGGGAAAACCGTGCTTGGTGATGGCGGCGGTGTTTGTCAGGTTTCAACCACTCTTTTTAGGGCTGCCCTTAACGCAGGACTTCCGATAATTGAACGCCGTGCACATTCATACCGAGTAGGATATTATGAACAAGATTCAGGCCCGGGACTTGATGCTACGGTTTATGATCCCACTACGGATCTAAAAATAAAAAACGACACACCTGGACATGTTTTAATTCAAGCAAACGCGGATATAACAAACTATAGTTTGGTTTTTGAATTATACGGAACAAGCGACGGGAGAATCGCCGAGGTGTCAAAACCTGTTATTACGGATTCGACTCCTCCACCGGAAGACTTGTATGTAGATGAGCCTACTCTTCCCCAGGGAGAGATAAAACAGATTGAATTTAAAGCTTGGGGTGCTCGTGTAAATTTTGATTATACTGTAACCAGAGGAGGAGAAATTATTTTTGAAAAAACTTTTTATTCAAATTACAAACCTTGGCAAGCTGTTTTTCTTAGGGGTACGGGACCAAATTAACTAAAAAATGGATACTATTGAATTATTAAACAAACTTGAAGTTGTTTACGAAAATTACGGATATATAATTATATTTATAACCAGTTTTATCGAGTCGTCTCCTTTTGGATGGATGACACCGGGAGGATTTGTGCTTGCAGGGGGTGGTTTTTATGCGTTTGACAATTCAATTAATCTTGTTTTGGTAATTTTATCGGGAATGGCGGGCACTTGGGGAGCAATTTGCGCTGCTTATTATTTGGGCATAAAGATTGATAGAAGAAAAATTAATAAAAAACACCAAAAAAAAAGGTTTTTGAGTGCAAAAAAAATTGTTGAAAGGGGTGGCGGAGTTATTCTTATTACTTCACTGACTTCAAATGCAACTCGGTTTTGGGTTTCTTTGGCTGCCGGAGCAAGGCGCTACCATAGTAAAAAATTTTTGCTATATTCTTTTGTTTCTTCTGCTTTCTGGGTGCTTCTTTGGACTTTCTCCGGATACCTTGTGGGCGGAGAAAGAACAAATTTTGAAAAGGCTATTGCAAGGCTTCAAATAACTACTTGGTTACTACTTGGTATTGCGCTTCTAGCTGTTGCTTGGGCGTACAAAAAAGAACATGAAGATACTTGGAATAGAGACCAGCTGTGACGAAACCGCCTGTAGCGTAGTTGAAAACGGAACTCGTGTTTTGGCTGAAAGTGTTGCAAGCAGTCAAATAATGCACGCGGCTACTGGCGGCATAATACCCGAGAATGCTGCACGCGAGCAGATTAAAGCTATTCTTCCTGTAATTAGTAGATGTGTGGATACTAAGTTTTTAAAAGAAGAAATTGATGCAATTGCCGTAACGATCGGCCCTGGACTAATAGGATCGCTTCTTGTCGGCGTGGAAACTGCAAAAGTGCTTTCGTACATCTATAACAAACCAATTATCCCCGTTAACCACCTTGTAGGACATATATATTCTAATTTTATTTTAGAAGAATATCAAAACGGTAGAATTATTACGTACAAAAAAAATCCGCCCTCTTTTCCGATCGTTGCAATGATTGTAAGCGGAGGACATACAGAGCTTGCTTATATGACTGGTCATCCTTCTTTGAAAAAAAGTACAATACAGGTTCTTGGTGGTACAAGAGATGATGCTGCAGGCGAAGCATTTGACAAAACGGCTCGCATCCTTGGCCTTCCCTATCCCGGAGGTGTTTCTATATCAAAAGCATCTTTTAAATTCAGACGTAACAACCCAGGAATAAATTATAAACTTTTTCCAAGACCAATGATTAATGAGAATAATTATGATTTTAGCTTTTCAGGTCTTAAAACAGCGGTTTTAAATGAAATAAAAAAAAGTAAAATAAGTCTTTCAAATAGTACTATCGGGCGACTTGCCGCTGAAATCGAAGAGGCCATAACCGATGTTCTTGTTAAAAAGGCTTTAATGGCGATTGAGGAATTTAAGCCGAAATCATTTCTTCTTTCCGGGGGTGTTTCGGCAAATTTGCGTCTTCGGGAAAAATTTGGAGAAAATTTCGAAAAACACGCCTTGTGGACTGCCTTACACGTTCCTGTACCAAAGTTTTGTACAGACAACGCTTCATTTATCGCTACGGCGGCGTATTACAACAGGACTTATGTTGACTGGCGAAACGTTAAAGCCCTTCCCCAGCTTGGAATAAGATAGTATATCAATTATAATTCAGTTTAATGGAAAGCCGGTTCGATCACTTAAAATATGAGGGGCAGATTTATAAGTCTTGGGAAAAAGGGGGGTGTTTTATTCCCAAAAAAATAGTACGCGGTACACTTCCCTATTCAATAATAATGCCACCACCAAACGCCAATGACGATCTTCACGTAGGACATGCAAGGTTCTTAACTATACAGGATATTTTGATTAGATTTTATAGAATGCGCGGATATTCGGTTCTTTGGCTTCCCGGCGCAGATCATGCAGGAATTGAAACCCAATATGTCTTTGAAAAAAAGCTTGCCGCTGAAGGCAAAAGTCGGTTTGATTACAGCAGGGAAGAACTTTTTGAAAGCCTTATGAAATACACGCTTAACTACAAAGGTATTATGGAAAATCAAATCCGCGCAATTGGGTGTTCTTGTGATTGGACCAAATCTAAATTTACACTTGATAAGGATATTATTAACATTGTTTATAAAACTTTTAAGAAGCTTTACGATGACGGGCTTGTTTATAGGGGTGAAACAACGGTTAATTATTGCACTAAATGCGGAACGGCGTTTTCTCAACTTGAAGTAAATCACTCCGAGGAAGAGGGCTTTCTTTATACAATAGACTATGGATCCATTAAAATTTCTACCACAAGACCTGAGACTATTTTTGCAGACAGCGCGGTTTGCGTAAATCCTAAAGACGAAAGATATAAAAAGTATGTAGGCCAGGAGGCATTAATACCCATTGTTAATCGCAAGATACCTATTATTGCCGACCAAGTTGTTGATATTGAATTTGGTACAGGTGCTCTTAAGGTCACTCCAGCCCACGATTTTACTGATTTTGAAATAGGCAGGAATCATAATCTTTCGTATATCTCAGTAATCGGCTTAGATGGAAGAATGATAAATGTACCACCTAAATATGTGGGCAAAAAAGTTCTGTCTGCACGCGAGATGGTTATCAAAGATCTAAAAAAAGAAGGTAAACTTGTTAGTGAGAAAAAAAATACCCATGTAGTAGGCAGGTGCTATAGATGCAACAGCTTAATTGAACCAATGGTTCTTAAACAATGGTTTATCAAAACCGACAAGCTTTCCGCGCTTGCTCTTTCTGCTATTAATCAAAAACAAATAAAGTTTGATATTAAAAAATATGAAAAAATAGCTAAAAATTGGCTTAAGAATTTAAAAGATTGGAATGTCAGCCGTCAAATTGTTTGGGGTATTCAAATACCCGCCTGGAGGTGCAACAAATGTATGGAATGGACCATAACGGAGGGAGAAACTCCCTCTATGTGTCCAAAATGTGGTCATACCGAACTAAAAAGAGACCCGGATACTTTTGATACATGGTTTTCAAGCGGACAATGGCCTTTTGCTACGCTTTTGAGTCTTGATGAATCAAACAAAAAAGACTTTTCTTATTTTGATTATTATTACCCAACCAGCGTTATGGAAACGGCTTATGACATTATTCCTTTTTGGGTTATTAGGATGATTATGCTTGGAATTTATGCTACGGGCAGTGTTCCGTTTAAGCGCATTCTTATACACGGCCTTGTAAGAGACGGTCAAGGACAAAAGATCAGCAAATCAAAAGGCAATGTAATTAATCCGCTTGTAATGATCGAAAAGTATGGGGCAGACGCACTTCGCTCTGGATTAATTTGGGGTGCGTTGGTTGAAAACGACATCTCTTTATCAGAAGAAAAGATCCGTGCTCAACGAAATTTTGCCAATAAGATTTGGAACATTGCCCGCTATATTAGTCAGGGTACGGACGAAGTTAAGATTAGATCAAGAGCTCCAAAATCCAGTTTAGAAGCCGACGTCAAAATTATTAAAAAGCTTAAAAACACAGCCCGTAGCATAACAAGGCTTATTGAAAAACACAGGTTAAATGAAGCCATCGAAAAGCTATATAATTTTATATGGAAAAGCTTTGCGAACGAATATTTGGAGTCAACCAAAACAAGACGCAAGGAATCACAAAAGATTCTTGAATACGTACTTCAAGAATCTTTAAAGCTTGTTCACCCTTTTATGCCTTTTGTTTCGGAGGCAATATGGGGAGAGGTTTTTGGTGATAAGAAAAAGGGGCTGCTTATTGAACAAAGATGGCCTGTAAATCTATAAATTTAATATGGCAAAAAAAACACAGGGCGAAAACGATAAATACAAGGTTTTGTTTTGTTCAATAATAATTAGTCTTTTGATACTAAGCTTGATAAATTTTATCGGTATTGTAGTTTATAAGAAACGAATTAAAACACTTGATGAATATCAATATGAGTATTGGAGAGACATTGTCCAAAAATATCCACAATATGAGGACGGGTTGACTGAA
Organism: Candidatus Woesebacteria bacterium; assembly: GCA_013374835.1. GTDB lineage: Bacteria > Patescibacteriota > Microgenomatia > UBA8517 > UBA8517 > UBA1430. Next base: position 140,239 of record CP055307.1, on the reverse strand, counting down.
TTAAGAAAGCTTCGATACAAATTTTAACTGTTTTGTTCTGTTTCCTCCGCGGATTTTTCTTCGCTTTTTGCTTCCTCTTCGGGTGTTTCTTGTTCGGAAACTTCTTCTTCGGATGCTTCCTGAACTTCTTCTTTTTCTTCTTGGGGTGGTTCCACTTTAGCTACAATAGAATTTAAATCAAGTAGTATTTCGACTTTATTTTTATTATATTTAAGATCTTTGGCCAAAATAGCGCTATCTACTTCAGTAAGCATTGACGTGTCCGCTTCGATTTCTTCCGGAAGATCACTTGGAAGAGCTTCTACTTGGACTTCATTTATCTGCTGTACTACCGTACCGAGTCCTGATTTTTCCGCAGGAGACTCTCCTACAAGAACGACGGGGACTGATGCGCTTACTTTTTCTTTAAGATTTATTTTTTTAAAATCGATGTGAAGAAGCTCGTTGTTTACAGGGTTTACTTGTACGTCAGCAACAAGTACTGGATGTTTTTGTTTTCCTACGGACAAGTCAATAATGCCTGTTTCGCCGGCTTGTTCATATACTTTGATGAAGTCGTCTCTTTGGATTTTAACAGCAAAAGACTTGATGTTTTTACCATAAACATTGCCCGGAATGACTCCTTCCCTTCTTAGTTTTTTAACTTTTTTGCCAGTTTCTTTTCTGTTTTCTGCTTTTAATGCGTATGTTGTCATTTATTATTTCCAAAAGAATTTTCTGTTTATATCTTTTGTAAGGTTAATATTATATCCAATATAAACTCCTTCGGTCAAGAAATCGTTTGAGTCGGGATGGATATTTAACCCCCGAGCATTGATCATTAATCTAACCGGATAAGGGTTAACGCCTGGTTGTCTAATCCAGTTAACACTTATAAACCCTGGTTTATTTATATCTGCCGTAATTTTTTGCGACCAAGAGAAGGTAATCTGGCTTTCGCTTGACGGTGGTATGTCAACCAAAACTCCCCCATCTATTCTTCTGTTATCCACGGTTTCTATTTCTAAATCTTTTTCTTGAATTTTTGCGTTTTTAATTATCTGAACTTTTTCAAACTGTGAGCCTTTTTTGGTTATAAGCCTAAGGTAAACTTTGTATCTTGTTTCCGGTTCTCGAGAGGGATCTCGTGATAAATTTTTTATAAGTATAGTGAGTTTATAATTAATTCTTTCTTTATCGAGAGTAACTGTGAAATCAGCTTTCCTCTTTATGTGTTTATTTGCTTTATTTACACCCACGTTTGCTTCGTTTAGTGTAAACCATGCGTTTATACAGTTTCCGGAACACCTTGTTTCTTTAAGGCTTCCGTCCCAACCAAATCTTGAGACAATTTTTTCAACTTCGCTGTTTTCAAAATAGAGTTGAATGTCGTTTGACTCAAGGCTTTCGGAAAGAATTAGTACAATATCTTTGTATTCAGACGGGGTTATTGTTTTTAGTTTATCAATAAGGGAAAGCGAGATTGCAGTCAAATAATTTGCTTTTTTTCTTGAGCCGGGAAAAAAATCGCTTTCAACTTCGTGTTGAATTTTGGTATAAAGATTGTCTGCTGTTATAATATCTTCGTAATCTGCTGCCTTGATTGGCCCTGTTTTTTCTAATAGTTTGGATATTAAATCTAAGTTTATACCAATAACTCCGTTTATTTTCCTATTGATAGACTTGTCAAGAAACCACTCTATTCTTTTTGCTGTTTTTGGAAAATCAGGATCCCAATTGGAATCCCTTAAATACCAAGAGGCTTCACCTAAATAATTTTTAATCGGATCCGGGGGTTTAACATAACCTTTGAGTTGCCCGTCAACAGAATATACATCAAACACTTCTGTGTCGACAAGTTTTCCTTTACTAAAGGTAATTAATGCAAACGAACCTATAAATCCTCCAGTCGGTCTTAACTCCATGTTGTTTTGAAGAAGTATCATATAGGTTTTTTCTTCTTGAAATCCAAGCATTTCCGGCATCTGCCAAATTAAATCTTTTGAGGCGCTAACATAGGTTCTAATTTTTGAAATATCGATGCTTGCTTTTTTGGCGAAACCAAATAGGGCTGTATTTTTTGTGGCCGCCTCTAGAAAAGAGAGATCTTTGTAAAGCAGGTCAAATTTGTAATATAGCTCTTGGGATATTGTTTTGATATCCGCATCAGGGTTGCCGTTTAATGCCAAATCCCCCAATGACGCAACGCCTGAAAGCGCTTCTTTGCCGTTTACGAACGAGGAGTTGGCAAGCTCAAGAACGTATTGAGCATTTATCAGCGGCGTGTATAAATTTTTTATCAAAGGCATTTTTAAATATGTTTTTATTATTGGTTTTTGAATTGTTGTTTGTTTTTCAGATAGAACAAGAGCATAAGAGGATAGTTTTATTTCATTTTTAAGATAAAATTTATATGAAGCAAAAAGCGAGAGCGTGCTAAACAAAATTAAAACATAAGGAGCAAGAAGTAAAACAAAGAATAAAAACATAATAAGAGGAAAGTTTGTTTTAGAGATTTTAATATCAAAGCGTTTACTTTTTATTTTTTCCTTTTTAATTTTATCAAGTGCTTTTTCGATATAGCTTTTAGTAGAAAGATCTATGTCTAGCGTTGATAGCGGTTCCGGAAGAAATTGGTGCATTTTTGTTTTTTTTGTTGTGACAATTTTAAGACCGCTTATATACGAAGAGAGTTCCAAAACGAATTCAGAGGCGTTGACTATTTTGGCAGCTAAGATTGGTTTTGTTTGACTATATGTAAAGAGCTCTTGTGAAATAATATTTGCTATTTTTTCTTGTTCTATTAGATAGAATTTGTCGTTTGGGTTTATTTTTAACTTACGACTTTTTATTGCCTTTTTAATTAACGCTTCAATGCTGTTTGTTTTTTCTTCTGCAAAGTTAACAGGAAGGCCCGTAATTATTATTTTTGAATTGATCAAACCTGACGCCTTTTTAAATATTTTTTTATTTATCGTGTCAACACTAAAAACAAGGAGAGATTTGGGCTTAAATTGTTTTATGCTTTTAAGCGATTCTGCTAAATATTTTGTGTTTGTAAAATTAAGTGATAGTATGTAATCAGATTTAAAGTTTTTTAGGTCTCTTGCTTTTAACGCCCTAACTGTTTGCGACTTACTAATCCAATTGCTTTTATCGCTAATAACAAATATATAAAAATTATTTTCTTTAAACAAATCAATAAGCTCTATTGCAAGCTTCGATTTATCCGTAAAAAGAAGTATTGTAGGCAATTGCATTATATTAAATGATATCCGCCTTGGCTTATTTTCATCAAGTAATGAAATTTGTAAATATGATTCGTTTATTTAAAGAGGCACTTTAATAGACTAAAGATCCATGTGAAGAATTTTCCGATAGTTTTCTTGCACAGGCTTAATTTTTCTTTTCAAAGCATGTAACCTTACTTTTCAGGTGACAGATTTTGTAAGTTTAATGCTTGATTAACAAGTTTGTCCGCTTCAAAGTTTTTTTCTCTTGAAACATTTGTATAAGAAACACTAAAGGGCATTTCTTTAACAATTTTTTTTATTTTGATTATGTAGCGCGCAAGGCTTTTGCTTTTTATTTTGTATATCCCTTTTAGTTGTTTAGTGACGAGTTCAGAATCAAAAATAAACTGCACTTCGGAGCCTTTATCTACAATATTTTTATGTGCCCACCGGTGGGCCATTAGGGCTGCTTGATATTCCGCTTCATTGTTTGTTGCTATTCCCAGATATTTATTTTGTTTGTAAATTGTTTTACCGTTTTTGTTCACGACATACGCCGCAGCAGCTGGACCCGGGTTCCCGCGAGACCCTCCGTCGCAAAATATGTAATACACATCATGCATAACTATTTAATTTACATGAGAGCGATCGCAAAAACAAGCGAAGATAGTAAGATGTTTTGTTGTAGAGTAAACCAATAATGATCAAGAAACGCTGTTATAAATATCGCAAGCATAACTAAATTAAATTTTTGGTTTTTGTTTTTTGAAATAATTGAAAGCGCAATAAATATAAATAAAAGAAACCCAACAAGACCTGATTCCGAAACGATTAACAAATATACGTTGTGCACCGGCTGTATCCACCAATCTTCTCTTAAATTGTTAAACATATACGTTTCGCGATATAAATCCGGAAGCTTAACTAAAAAATTTCCTAAACCGACTCCTATTAGGGGCTTTTGTGAGATTATTAATCCTGATAGCTCATTTAACTCCAGACGTTTTGTAAAGTATTGTTTGTTAATATATTTAGCGTTGTCTAATCCTATAAGTTTACTTGACAACAAAGGCAAGGCGACAGAGGATACAGCTAACGCTAAAAAAAAGGTTTTGATTACATACTTTTTTTTGTATAGTTTTAGAATGTAGAGTGCGGCTATTACAAAAAGAGATGCCCATGCGTTTTGGGAATAGGCTAAAAAAAAGGACATAAAGGAAAAAAGAAGCGTTATTTTATAAAAAGAGCTTAATTTTGTATTTAATGACAGGATTATTAAAATTTCAATCAAAATAAAACCCGCAAAGGAATTTGGGTGTGAAAATGTTGAATAAGGGCGTAAATATTCTTTTCCAAATAACGTAAATGTTGCGATTGATGGCATAGAAATTGAAAAATTTCTTTCGCCAAGCCAATAGAATATTCCTCCGATGCTTTTTTTACTAAAAAATTGAAAAAGTCCGAGAAGGGAAGTGTAAATTAAGGAAATTGAAACAGGAAAATATATGTCTTTATCTGACTTTAAAATTTTTCCAATAATTACTGTAAGCAAAATTGCTTCTGTTAGTTTAACCCATTTTAACAGAGCTATTGCCGGAATATTAGAGTTTAAGATATTAATAACAATAAAAATTATGAAAAAAATTGCCAAAAATTTTTTGTATGAAGTTGGCTTCGTCACAATTTTTTTGAAATTTAATAAGATAATTAATAAAGCAAGAACGTCGGTAAAATATATTACCGGTGAAAGATAGTCTATCCTTAGGCCATTAATAAGCGCGAAGTCAGGCCAAAAATGTAGTCCTAGCTGTGAAGGAAGAAGGAGTATAAAAAGAAAAAGCAGAATTCTATTTAAAAAATTCACTTTGTTTTAACAACAAGAAACCTTGATGTACCTTCTCCTTCCGACTGTGTGACAATATCGTCAAAGTCTGAAAGGTGAGTGTGTACGATTCTTCTTTGAAACGGAGTAAGATTATACAAGTACTGTGGTTCTCCTGTTGATCTTGCCCTTTCTGCCGCCTGGTTAGCAAGGCTTTTAAGATAATCTGCGTGTCTTGCTCTCCATTCGCCCACGTCAAGAGAAACCCTTGTCCATTCCCCGGTTTTTTGTCTTAGAGACATGGCAACAAAAGATTGTAAAGCGTTTAAATTTGATCCTTTAGCACCTATTAGAATGCCCGATTCTTCAGGTGCTAAAATTTCCATATTGATAACTTTTTCGCCATTTTCCGTTCTAAGATTTGAAACTACTTCACCTTTGATCCCAATAAGCTTTAAAAGTTCTTTTAAAATCCGTGCTGACTCTTTTTCGAGGTCTATTTTTTTTGGCATTTTAAGTCAAACTGATTTTAGCAGATTGATTCGTTCAATCCAAGGGGTAAGTCCTCCCCATCCTGTTGATCTAAATTGCTGCACCGCTTGGTATAGTGAGAATAAAAACCAATAGATTGCAAGCCCCGATGGAAAGCTTATACCAATTAGCAATGTCATAATAGGAAACGTATAGATCATTGATGATTGCATTGCTACTTGAAAATCGTCAATGTCTGATTTGGTTTTTTTGGCCCTTTTTTGTTCTTCTTTTACATAAGGTGCTGTCATTTTTGCAGATAAAAATTGCGTAAGGGCGGAAAGAATTATAAAAGGACCGGGAATAGGAAAAGGCAGATCCCGGAGTCTGATTACATCAGGCTTTGTTACATCTAAATACAAAAATTTGGTGTTTATCACAGTGTCACTACTGAATTTGACAGAATCGTAAAGCATTTCGTTAAATTTAGAAGTTACATCTCCATTCGAGACCAATATTCCAGTGAACACCCTAAAAAGAGCTATAAGAATAATTATTTGAAGAAGATAAGGTAAACAACCCGATCCGGGGTTTATGCCTTTTTCTTTATAAAAATCCGCCTGTGCTTTCATAAGTTTGGCTTTGTCGTCTTTATGTCTTTTTTTTAATTTCTCCAAATCCTTTGAGTACTGCTTCATTTTTTTCATTGATTCCATGTATGGCTTTGTCAGTGGCGTAAGAAGAAGCCTTAAAAAAAGAGAGAACGCAATAATTGCAACCCCCATGTTTCCGCCAAAAATTTTGTAGAAAACAGCAAGACCGTTCGCGAGCGGTTCGATTAGTAAAACTCTAAAAATATCCATTTTATTTTATCACCGGATCATAACCACCTTTGGACAGGGGGTGGCACCTTAAAATACGTTTAATACTTAAAAATAATCCCATTATAATTCCTCTTGTACTTATTGCTTGATGTGTATATTCTGAGCAGGTAGGTTCGAAACGGCAACCCATGCCAAAAAATGATCTAAGTACAATTGAAATTGTAGCTTTATAAAATTTGATTGATATTAATAGAATTTTTTTAAGCATTGTTAGCTATAAATAAATTGGCTTTTTTAAGGGTTTCATCAATTTCTTTCATAATTTCTGGCGTGTATTTTTTTATAATAACGGGTTTGGCAATTATTAGACAAAGGTACCCTTTTTTAACAGCAAAAATAGATCTTCTTACGCCTTCGCTTAATGCTCTTTTGGCTTTGTTTCTTAGGCTTGCTTTTTTAGAAACTTTAGTTGTGACTATAAAACCAAATTTTGATACAGGTGCGTTTTTATCATAATAATATCTAAGAATAAATGATTCCGAATTTAATGACTTGCCTTTTTTTTTGATTAAATCAAAATCAGACCTGTCTTTAAGCATAAATTTTCTGGCAAGCATGGTTTAATGGGTAAGTCTTTTTCTTCCTTTAAGTTTTCTTCTTTGGAGGATTTTAACTCCCTTTTTTGTTTTAGTTCTTGCGCGATAACCGAATTTTCTAGCTTTTTTAATTTTACTTGGCTGATAGGTTCTTTTTGGCATATCAAATGAGATTATAACACAAAAGTTTTTTGTTTTTACAACGGATTAATTTTTACGTTTCGTGTTTTTTAAGGGTTGACGAAATGTGGATAACTTATTAGTTTAAGGCTATCAATGACGAATCTTGACAAGAATAAATTGTGGAGAGAAATGCTTGGCAGTTTGAGACTTTCTGTTTCGCCGGCAATATATTCAACTTGGTTATCGCAAACAAGCTTGATAGATATAAAAAAAACAAACGGCAGGTTTAATGCAAAAATTGGGTGCGCATCTTCTTTTATTAAGACTACGCTTGAAACCAGGTATTTCGGCTTAATTCAAGATTCTCTTTCCGAAAGCCTCGATGCACCGGTTAATATCAATTTTGTGGTTAAACAACAGTCCAAGCTGTCGAGTAAAGAAGATTCTTTTGCTACACCTCTTTTTGAAAAAAATGATATAAACCAGAGACGCATTGAAAAAGCCGCTTCGCTTAATATCCGTGCCGGGTTTACTTTTTCTAATTTTGCAGTTTCAGGATCAAACCAGATGGCACATGCCGCTGCCGAGGCCGTAGCTTCTAGGCCGGGAAGTGCTTATAATCCGCTTTTTATTTGGGGAGGTGTGGGAGTTGGAAAAACACACTTGATGCACGCTGTTGGACATAAACTGATTGAGAAAAACATTAATACAAAAATAGTTGTTTGTACTGGAGAAGATTTTACAAACGACATTGTAGAGGGTATTAGAAACAAAACAACACAATCGTTCAGAAATAAATATAGAAGGCTTGATGCTTTATTTATTGATGATATTCAATTTATTGCAGGAAAAGACGCCGTACAGGATGAATTTTTCCATACTTTTAACGCCGTAACCGGAGCCGGAGGTCAGATTATTCTCACCTCCGATAAGCCACCAAGCGATATCCCAAGACTTGAAGAGCGTCTAAAAAGCCGCTTTGAAGCAGGGCTTATTGTTGATATTGGACAACCCGATTTTGAATTAAGGTGTGCAATTACCCAGATTAAAGCTTCGGAAAAGGGAATTTCTTTGCCTACCGAGATAATTCATCTTATTGCCGGAAACATAGATACTGCTAGAAAAATAGAGGGCTTTTTAATCAGACTTTCGTCCGAAGTCAATCTAAAACACGCTGAGCTAACAGAGGATTTTGTAAAAAATCTTCTTGGAAAGAAAGATAGTGGAATAGACACAAAAATTAAGTCTCCGGATGAAGTAATTGAGGCTGTATGTAACCATTTTTCGATTAGCAAAAGAGCGATGACGGGTAAAGCACGGGCCAGAATGATAGCCAGACCGAGACAAGTTCTAATGTATATTCTAAGAACTGAGCTTGGGCTTCCTTTGGAAGAAATCGGAAGAATTCTTGGAGGAAGGGATCATTCAACGGTAATACATGCTGTGGATAAAATAACTAATTTAGCCTCGATTGATAAACAAATTCGTGAGGATATTTTGCAGATAAAAAATATTTTTTGAGGATAAGTTATTGATAAAATATTTATTTATCAACTTATCCACAAAAATAATAATTTTATTCACATTTTTATTTACATTTTTTCATACTTAATATTAACAATGGATTTTTAACTTAAATAGGCAAGATAAATTAACATATCAACAATAACTACTACTACTATTACTAATTAATATTAAGAATTGAAAAAAAATAAAACTTAAATATAATTTTTAGTAATGAAGGCGATTGTTTTAAGAAATGAACTTTCAAAAATTTTGAGTATTGCTACTAGATTTACCTCAACAAGGTCGCAGCTTCCGATACTTGAAAATAGCGTTATTAAAACATCCAAAAATAAAATTTATGTTATGGCAACTAATCTTGAAAATTCTTTTTGCGGATCTATTGCTGCAAAAATAAGTAAAGAAGGGGATATTGCAGTACCTGCCAGAAATTTTTCTGAAATACTTTTAAATTTAGCTTATGAGACGGTAGCCTTGGAATCTAGGAATGAAACGCTTTTAGTAACCTCGAATGCTTTTTATGCAAATTTAGCAGGAATGAACACTTCAGATTTTCCTAGTATTCCAGAAAAAATCGGCAGGGACGTTAAAAAAATTAATTTTGAGAAATTTTCAGATATGTTGGGTAAAGTGCTTTTTAGTGTGTCTCGAGACGAAACCAGACCTATTTTAACGGGGGTTTTGTTTGTTTTTCAAGGAGATAGTCTTCTTCTTGTTTCATCTGATGGATTTAGGTTGTCATCTGTCAAGTTTTTATTGGGAGAAAAAGTAAAGCCATGTAAATTTATAGTTCCTAGGAACATTTTGGCTGAAATTTCCCGTTTTAGAGACGTTGAAGAAATGCTTGATTTTGAGTACAGAAGTGGTGATAACCAGGTGTTGTTTGGTTTTGATGGAAATATCTTTTCCAGTAGGTTGATTGAAGGCGATTTCCCTGATTTTGAAAAAATAGTCCCTAAAAGTTACAACGTAAAAGCAATTGTTTCAAAAGAAGATTTGTTAAGAGCTATTAAGCTTGCTTCTGTTTTTGCTCGTGATAGTGCTAATACTGTTAAATTGAAAGTTTTAGATGAGGGAATTGGGCTTTCTTCCGAGAGTTCACGGTCGGGAAGCCAAAATATTAAAATAGATGCGAAAGTTGAGGGTGGGGAAGTTGAAATTACTTATAATTATCGTTTTATTGAGGATTTTTTGAATGTGGTTGATGGGGATGAGGTTATTATGGAATTTACTGATTCTATTTCTCCCGGGGTTTTTAGGGATGGGCAAAGCAACAATTTTTATCATATTATTATGCCTGTAAAGACTCAAGAGTAATATTTGGGTTAGGCTGGTCTGTCGTAGTTTGGCCTTGTTGGAGAAAGTATTTCATACTCGAGATTTATATCCTCTTTAAGCATTAAAGGTTCTTGCAAGGCGGTTTTTATGCCTTTAAAAATCGTAATTTTATAAGTTTTTCCAGTTTCCCATGGTGTTAGGGGAGTGATAATAATCCTTCCGAGATCATCAGGAAGCGTGGATATTTTGAAATTTTTTGGAGGCTGAGAGCTTATTTGAACGCTTGATTTGTTGATTGTTTTATCGAATTTAAGTGTTATTGCGTTTTTTGTTTCTCCCCAGTTTAATTTGCCGGATTTAGGAAATATTTGAGGCATTGGGAGGTCGCCGTATTCAATTGAAATAGACGCTGAAGTGGGGGGAGCGCTTGTTGTAGGAGATTCTTTTGGACGATTTGATAGTAGGGTAATTAGTAAAACCAAAGAAATTAGAAATATTAGGAATACAAGCAGTTTAGCGCGCTTTTGAATTATCTGTAAAATAAAATTTTTCATCTCTTTTATTATAACCTGATAAAACTACCGCTTGTAATTCCTATGTGCGAGGGAATATTTCTTGGTGGATTCTGGCCGGAAAAGACTATGCCGTTTGAGTTACATAGAGTTGTTGATGCGCCGCTATCAAGAAAGAATCCGTCGTCTACTCCCAATACAGATTCCATAAACTGTTGTACTTGAACTGCCGTTGCGCTTCTTAATATTATTAAATAGACGCGATTATTTTTGATTCCAACGACTGTTTTGGGGCCTGAACCTGTAATGTTATTATATGCAACTCCTGTAACAGCAAGTTTATAACCTTGGCCTGTAAGATTGTCCGGCAAGTTTGAGTGTTTTACAATTTGAGCTTGGTTGCTCTCTGTCACAACGAGAGTTTTAAAGTTGTAGGCTGAAAAACCCTCATCTGGTGGGTAATTTGTAAAATTGCCATTATAACCTGCGTGGCCTATTGGAGTGTTTGCGTTTAAGTAAAAATTGGCATTAATGGCAGCAGATAGACCTTTTGAGCTCATCCAAGTACAGGAATTAATACCAACCTCGTTTTCTGAAAGCGGGTTTGATGCTATAAGATTTTCCGGATTTACTGTGACGTACCAACCTTCAAGGTCTGTATTTACGGGAGGTGTTATTCCAGAGCCTTCTCCCGAGCAGAGAAAGTCCGGTTTAACTGCAAAACCATCGATGTTAAGCTCGACATGGAGATGTCCTGGAATGAGTTCGTTGGTGAGCTGGGCGATTACAGAGCCTGATTGATAAGTTTTGCCCGAGGGAAGTTGGCTAATGTGGTTAAGGTAGATGCGCCAAATGTGTCCGTTTCCTATTGCCTCAAAGATTGCACCATATCCCCACCCTTCTCTTGTGCAGGATGCTTTATTTGGGACGCTTGCTCCTTGGCAGTTGTACCATCCGTCAATAAAGCGCCAAGTTAAGGGGCTACACGTTTCGCTTCCAGGATCACAAAGATAGGGGAGAGCTACGTCTGCATAAACCCCATTGCAATCAACCACGTCTGCAGCGTATCCGTAAACAGAGCATCTTGTTGGAGCAGAAGAGCAGAAATTTCTTCCGTTTGTAGGATCGGGGCCAAGACAACCCCCCATTGGGTCAATGGGGATGGAATAAGTACAGGCATTTGTTGCAGAACCCCAATAAGAGTTGCTTCCGTGACCCGTTTCGTTTTCCGGATTATAGGAGCCTGAGTCGATTTTAGGACAACTGGAAACTAGGGGACAGGTTCCCGATGCTACTATACCTTGGGTTAATTCTTCTCCTTGAAGCGGTGATCCTTGGGGAACTATATAGGCTCCTGAATTGATTATAAAAAGAATTATTGAGATAGAAATAATGATAACCAAAAGAGCAATAAGCATTTCTGTTAGGATAAGTGTGAGAGATATAAAAAGGCCTGTTATTACTATTTTTCTGAACCTTGGACTTATTGCAAAAAGCATGAGTGCTGCGCCGATTGGACCGCCTATTAAAAAACCGGCAAAAAAAACACTAAGTAGCGCTAAGTCTCCAATATTTCCTTGAGTGGCTCTTTTTGCCATGCTTGCAACTCTTGCAACAGTTTTGATTGCTTTATCGGCGAGAAAAGCGATGGCTGCAGCAGCACCTCCTTTTGAAATCAGTCTTTGGTACATTAAGTTATAGGTTGTTTTTATGAAGACTTTGGCTTTTGAAATGAGATTTTGTTTTTGGCTTAGCAGTATTGAGCTTAAACCAGCTACTTGTGCGAGTTCCAGTTTTTCGTTTTGTACGTTTTTTCCTTGATCGGTGGCGTTAGTAAAAATATTTATTTTTTCTTCTATTTGTTTTTGCTCGGGGGAAAGAATAAAACTGATATCTTCGATATTTTGAACTGTTTTTGTTGCCTCCAGAACCTCGTTTATTAACTCGTCAAGATTTTCTTTATCTTTTGGGTCAAGATCCGGGTTATTAAGAAGTTTGCTAGCAATGGTTAGTGCTTCTTTTGGGTCAATACCATATTTTTGAGGGTCTTTAATGATTTTTTCGAGATTTTTTAAAGCTTCTTTTAGATCTGATTGGAGGTCCGGGGATGTTGTTTTTTTTCTATTTTCGTCTAACAGCATTTCAAAGAGCGAGGGGGTTGTTATCATAATGTTAAGTTGAGAGGCAGCTATTTTAGACATCTTTATAGCAAGGTCGACTTGAGCAGATTGAGGAAGTTTGTTTAAAATTTCAGGATTGATATCTATGCTGTTGGTGATAAGCCAAGCTTTGTTTAAAAGCTCTGTCAGTTCTATAGGAAGAGCGCTGCTTTTCGATGCGGATTCTGCTGCCTTGAGCAGTTGGTTCCTAAGCCTTATTAATCCTTCTTTTCTTTCTGGAATTTTAAATGCCATGTTAGACAATATTTCCTTCTTCTTTTGAATAGCCTATGATTTTTGCAGACTCGACCGGTGTAAGCTCGGGTGAGGCTGGATTTTTCTCAAGGTCTTTTGGATTAGTTGTTATTAATCGATACTCTTCGTTTGATGCGACAATTCTTATTGGTGCATGGTGGGGGCCTGCGAAGAGGATACCTTCGCCTATATTTGCACCGAGAAGGAGCTGTTTTTCGCCCTGTGATAAGTAGAATGTTTCCGAAACCTTGTCTATTGCAGCCGGGCTTTGTTTGAGAAGGAGCCTTAGAGCTGAGTTTGTGACTACTGCTTTGCCAATGTCTTGGGCTAGAAAATCTTCAACATCTTGGGTGATTGTTGTCAGGCCAAGATAGTATTTACGGGCTCTTTTGACAATAGACCAGAGAAATTGAGCAGTATCAGGATAGCGCATCATGTGCCAAGCCTCGTCAACAACAAGGATGCGTTTTTTTATGTTGCGTCTTATTTTTGTCCAGATGAAGTCAAGAATTATAAACATTGATATTGGGCGGATGCTGTCTTCAATATCTCTAATTGAAAAGACGGTGAAGGGATTTTTTATATCTATGTTTGTGTGTTTGTCAAAGACGCCCGCGTAGCTTCCTCTTACAAATTTTTCAATGCGTGCGGCGAGGTCTAGGGCTTCAGAGGTTTCCATTCCAATAAGAGCTTTATAGAGGTCTTCAATAAGAGGCGGTTCTTTGGTTTGTGTTTCGGGATCGGGAGTAATGCCTTTTGCGCGGTAGGCGTTTATAAGAGCTCTATCAAGAAGGGCTTCTTGGGATGCGTTTAATTCACCCATTATTATTTTGAACAATGAATGAAGAGACAGAAGCTTGAGATTTAGCTGGTTTTCGCCTTTTTCGTATATTTGAGCGAGATCAAACGGATTTATTTTTGAGGGGCTTGAGTATGAGAATTTAATATACTCTCCTCCTACGGCTTCACAGAGTGTTTGATATTCGTTTTCCGGATCTATTACTATTATTTCTGTGCCGAACATCAAAGAGCGAAGAGATTCTAGTTTTACGAAAAAGCTTTTTCCTGCGCCTGAAGTAGCAAAAACGGTCATGTTTGAATTTTCAAGAGTGAATCGGTCGAATATAATAAACGACTCGTTTTGAGAGTTTATTCCGTATAAAATTCCTTCGTCGCTACTTAGCTCGGCTGTTGTAAACGGAAAGGTGGTGGCAAGAGATGTTGTGTCCATGTTTCTTGTTATTGAAAGCATATCGCGGCCAAAGGGCGCTGTTGAGAGAAAACCTCTTTCGTGATCAAGGGCAGCGTGTTTTGCAACGATTAAAAGAGAGGATAAGGTGGATTCTACTCTTTTTGTGATGCTATTTAAGGCTTCGAGAGAAGTTGCCGGGATTGTAATATAGAAAGAATATTCGAAGAAGCGCTCGGCTCCTCTAACGAGCTGTTCTTGAAGCATTTTGGCGTCTTCCAGTTTTGCTTCGGTTGCTGGGTTTATTATTTTTCCTCTTTGGATGTCTGTTGCAATTTCAGCCTCCATTTCTGTGATTTTTCTTCTTAATTCATCGAGGATTGTTCTTCCCTCGACAGGATAAATAAAGAATGAAATATCAAGGCTGTGGTCGAAATTTATGATCGGCTCCATCCATCCGGGGACGACAAAGCGCGGGTATCCTGCAACAAAAAGTGTTCTGAAATATACTCCGTCTATTTCTATATAATCGAAATCAAGCTCTATTTTGTTTGGAGCAAGGACGTCAAGAAGCGGCATTTCTTTGAGCGCTGCTATGGGATCGGCAAATTTTTGCTTTCGAACCTCTTGACCTTGATTTGTTGGGGCGGGAATTTTGGGATTTAGCATTTGGGTATTTGTGTGTTTTTGATTTATGTTGTCTCTGGCTTTAAATAGATTCATTTTTGATTTCCTCCTCCTTTTCTTTTACTTGTATGGCTTCGAAATCGGGATTATAGATATTGTAGTAAAGTTTAATTATTTCTTCGTTGTTTAGTTGTCGCATTTTTAAACCTAGGCGGGTGCCCTGTCTGATTAAATGATCTCTTTTGGGGTAGAGAGAGGTTTGGATTTTTTTGATAACGTATTCCTTGGAGTATGGTATTGTCCTTTTCTTTTTTTTGAAATCCAACAGCGATTTGGCATTAACGCCTAATTCAAATGGAGAGAAGGGAATTACTATAAAAAACCTTTTTCCAAGCACATTTTTTTTCTTTATGGTTTCTGAGATGAAATTTTTATAGCCGATCATTAATCCTTTTAGTTTTTCGCTTTTTACATTTGGAAGATGTTCTTCTATTGATTTAAGATATTTTGATACGTCTTTTTTTTCGGTTCTTACCAAAATCTGGATTGGAAAACTAAGGCTATTGATGAGTGCCGCAAAAGCTGCAACTACTGCTTCTTGTTCGCGTTCAGACAGAAGTCCGAAGTTAAGGGATGTGGTTTCTAGAATTATTGCCGCACCACCGTCTTTGAGAAGAACCATGTCGTTTTCAATTTCAGCAACGGGAATGTGATCTTGAGTTGTGCCGACAAGGGGCTTGTCCGGAATGTTTAGGAGCGGTATTTTTTTGATGGGATTTTGCATTTTAGTTTGGTTGAGACCTTGCTTTTATGGCGATAGGTTGAATGATTTGTCCGTTTGCCTCTATTTCAATCGGGTCGAATGCAAAGCCTTCCTTTTCGGCTGTAATTTGATATTTGCCGTTATTTAGTGGTGTGACTATTAGGAAGTGTCCTGCTTTGTTGCTTTTGAGGGCGCGTACTGGACGGCCTTGAGCGTCTTTTATTTCGAGTATTACACCTTCTATAATTTTTCCTTCGGTGCTTATTGTTTGGCCAACAACTATATTGGGCTGTGTTGGGGGGGTGGGCGGTGCTGACTCCGGGCTAAATTGTGCGGCTTGGGCTTTTTGGATTTGTTGTGCAATGAGTGTTTGTGGTGCGTTTTTTGTCGCTATTTTTTCGTTTTCGTTTACGCTTATATTAAAGCTGGGTTTTGACCCTTGGTGTGCATTAATGGAAACGGTTGTTGTTTCTGGCTGTGGTGGGTTGCTGACTGGCTGGGGTGGGATTGAGACCGTTTGTTTGGGTGGGCTTGCTGGGGATATTGAAAAAAGATTTGTGAATTTGTCAAAGAATTTTTTTTCTGCTTTATCAAGGTTTGATTGGGCGGGGTCTTGTGGCTGACCCGATTCTTGTGCGTTTTCTTCGGTTGCTACTGGAGCTACTTGTTGGGCGAAAATAATGGGGGGGGTTTGTGTTTTTTGCCAGACATAGATTGTAGGTGAATAAACGGATCGGAAAAATGCTTTTACCCATTCTTCTAGTGGACGTTCTTCAAGAGGAAGGAAGGCAAAGGCTGCTCCTGCCAGTGCAAAAAAGATGATAAGCGGCCATTTGATAAAACCCGGGAAAGGGGAGGCGTAAAAAAGAAGCGCAATTAAAGCCCCGCCTGCAAGCTGAAAGAATTGCTTGATGGTCATGTCTCCTATGAGCCTAAACTGGTATGAACTGATGTTTTGTGGCACCGGATGCTGTTCGAATGTTGAAAATTGATCGTGCATGGTTTATTAAAGCAATATATTTATATACATTAATTGTAGTGCATGTAGCTTATCTTTCAAGAAGTGGGGATTTTCACGCAATATTTTGATATAAAAGGAGTCAAAATGGTATAATCAGCCTATATATAAATCTGCCATGGATGATACTATGAGTCCTGAAATTCATTTCAGACCAGACGATTTGAGTATGGGTGGAGCTCCTGAGCGGGGAGAGGGTGCGCATGAGGTAACTGCTAAGGAAATAATTCGAGACATTGAAACTTACAAGAAAGAAATTAAAGAAAATCGTTCTCTAGACCCACATAAATTGAGTGAATTAAACAGTTGGATTAAAAAAGGTCAAGAATTGTTGGGAAAGTATTTAGAATCAGCTCCTGGTTTTGAAGACTTTGCATCTAAGATTGTAGAAAAAACAGAAATTTTTAATAATAGTGGAAAGGTTGATTGGGGCGAATATTTTCGGGAAATAATCTCTGTTGCTCAAGAGTTTGAAGAAGCTTTAGACAAAGAAAAAGGAGAGAAATATGTGGGGATTTTTGATGCTGCTGTTCAGAGTTTGGTGAATAAACTGGATATGGAGCGAAAGCGGGTAAGTAAAGAATTTGGTCCAATAATGAAAGCTAATGCGCTTGACAGATTTGAGGATTTTAATTTTGTTCCAACAGGTTGGTTTGAAGAGAGATATAACATTAATAGTTTAACTGGTGATATGTCCGCTGAAGTTGCAAGACCTTCTAGTCGGGATGTGAGAGGTGTGGAGGCGGCGCTGTTGCAAGAGATTGCTGCTGAACAGAGGAGGGTGAGAATGATAGAAGAGGAAAGAGTGCGACAGGAGCGCAGACAGTGGGAAGAAAGAAAAGAAACTCTTGAAACCCCGGAGGATTTTAGAAATTCTTTTAGGAGATTGGAAAAAGACGCCAAAGTTCCAGTAGAAGGTGTAAATCCAAATATTATGGTGAAGGATCTTGAGGGTGATACAAAGAAATGGTGGGAAATAAGATATAAATTAGCACGTGCTCTTTATCACAAGGTAAATACATTTAGTTTTGATGATTTATATCCAAGCAATCCAATTGGTGAATTAACAAAAGATGAAATTTCATTTTTGTTTGGATGCGATGAAGTACAGGGTAGGCAGGTGTGGAGAGTTCCGGGTTTTATGCACGCCGTTTCTTTATATACAGCCATTGTTGTTGATGGGGTTGATTTGAATGAATTTTTTGATAGGGATTTGAACTCAACTGAAACTCAAAGGAACGATGCTGTTTATGGCAAGTTTAAGAACGGTGGGACGGTTTTTGATTTTAAAGAACTTAGTGACCTTGATACTTTAGTTTCCAATGTGGCTTTGTGGCTATCAAGACATGGGGTTGTTCGGGAGAAAATCGAAAACGGAGATGATGTTGAAATAAATGCTGACGATGTAGCTCGAGCTGCTTGGAATTTCTTTACACAGGGCAATGTAGTTGAATATGAAGATTCGAGGTATAAACGAAACAATAATAGCCGCATTCCTCCTATGGATTTTAGGTTAATGTCTTTGCCAATAAGGATTTCGATGCACCCCCAAGAGAGGTTAGAGCAAAAAGCCAAAGATGGGGAGTCAGAATGGAGTGTGCCATTTGGTTCTTGGTCGGCAAGCGTACTAAGAAAGAAAAAGCGGCATGTGATTTCTGGTCGTCTTTTTAGGGGTGAAAAGTCAAATGTTTTGCCAAAAGAATTATACAAGGATGCGTTTTCGTATATGGGAGCCAAAAAGGAAGGAAAAAAGGAGATAACTTTTCGAGATGTTTTATTAGGAAACGGTAGAAAAATTTTACATATTAGGCCGAATATGAAACTTGAGACTTTAGATTTTAATGAGGTTTCCGAAACGCCGTTTTCTAAATATATTTTTGGCGCTATTGACAGAGCAAAAACGATTAATGAGGCTATAGTGAGAGGTCGAATAAAAACTTGGAGGGGGTTGGCGGACGCTTTTAGTGAATTGGAAGTAGATAGAAAATATCGAGAAAATATTGTAAAAGGGGTTTATGTTGTAGCTGCAAGGACTGCGTTTAAGAGTTCTTATAGATTAAGGGTTAAATATCCGTCTGGTGAGAATGCGGCGCATTTTAGGAAGTTCGTAGATGAGGCTAATGAAATAGGGGCCAGAAAGTTGAAGAGGAACCCTTATCAAAGAGTAGCTGCTTATTTGATGGATAAGGTTGTTATGGTTATAGACAATTTACCTATTTGATTTTTTAAATTTTATCCACCGCCTTGTGCGCTGCCTGCGAGCCCGCTACCTCTTTGTCCTGAAGCTTTTCTAGCTTGTCTTAATTGACTAATTTGTTTATTAATCCACCCGGCTTGGCCTGCTTCTGGAGGTGCTATTCCTGTAAATTCGGATAGAGCTGTGCCGTAGCCAAAGACCCGGCCTGTCATGAGGGCGTTTATTAGTTGATCTACTTTTGCTGCCATTGCAAGAATTACTACACTTACTATTACAAAGGCGAAGTTGAGAGCGGCTCCGTTTAGATCGAGGAAAGGCGGCCATCCTTGACCCTCGAATTGATTGTAGCTTGCCGGGTTGAAAGACAGAGCTTTTAATTCTGGGATTCCTATTTCAGGAATGTCGAGGTTGATAAATGCAATTGCTGCTGATGAGGCAAAGATTAGTGCCAGTAGTAACAACAACCCCAAAGTAGGGAAAACGGCAAGGTTTTTAACGAAGTTTTTAAGCCAATTACCAAATCCAAGTTCAGGCATTACTACCCCGAGCGTTAATTGAATTGGGGCGATAATGGTAAGAATTAAGATAGTGGTAAATGTTTTGAAAAGAAGAATTACTATTTTGAAAAATGTAAAAAGTGCTGCAAATACAAATATAAATATAAAAACAAGCATTAAAAGTCCAAGTCCGATACCTCCTGCGCCACCGCCGATTTGTTCTGAATTAAGATCAGCGATGCCGTATGCAAAAAATCCGAGGGCAGAGATAATATATATATAAAGAAGGTAAAAAAATATGCCCAATATACCTGCGCCATAACCAATTTTTAGAGGATCAAGGCCTTTGGTTAATAAATTGAAGAGATCAAGAGCATTGCTTGTTCCGCCAACAAGCAAGCTTATAAGACCTATTGTTACGTACATAATATCGATTAAAAAGCCAGCGATAGGATATGAAAATGTGACTAATATGAGTGCAAGAAATATTCTTGGGAGTGCTGATTGGACCGTAATTACCGCTTGTGGTGAGATTTTTACGCGAAACATTATCATAAACGACAAGACAATTGTTACAAGGACAAAAAGCGTGTAGGCAATGTTTCTTGAGATTCTCCACAATCCTCTTATTGGTCCGAGTGTTTGAAATCCAAAACCTGTAGTTTGGGCTTTAGCTTCAGGAATGAGTTTGATGTTTTTTATAGCTTCTTTGGTATAAGTTATTCCCGAAAGGGGTTTGTCTCTAAATATTTCCTGCAGAAGATTTTTGCCGTTTTGCTCCTTGTTTTGGGCGATTGGTTGTGGAGCAGTGCTATTTGAAGAAAGTTCTGAAATGTCTCCTGTTGTAATGAAATTTACTATATTTTCCGGATTAATGGGAAGTCTTTCTGTAATTGTGTGTATTAAAAGAGCTATAAATCCGTATGTTACCCATTGAACCTGGGCGGCGGTGTAGCGCTCTCCGAATATTTCTGCCGGGTTTTCGCTATCATAAACTTGTACATACCATTGGCCAAAGGATTGATTGTACCATTGAGCCTTGGCAGGAGCGGCAAAAATAGACAAGAATAGTAAATTGACTAAAAGAAACAATATGAGCAGGCGTTTGATCATGTTTTTCTTTTTAATTTTTATCATTTTTAATAATATCATTTATTTTTGAGAAAAGAAAAGAGGCTAATGCTTAATTTATATTTGGACATGTGTTGTGAAACGGCGTTTGAGGAAATGGGCATGCGGGCGCAACCCAATTCCAAATGTTTTGGTAGTCTGCAAGCCTGCTTTGTGAGGGCGGATCTGGAACGCATTCTCCTGTGGCGTTTATTGGGTCTTCAGATTTGAAAAGGTGTGTCCAGTTTTCCATATATGTATAGCCATTGGTACATTCTCCTGTTGAGATATTACAGTCTATGCATTCCGGATATGTGGTGTTCCAGATGTTTGTAAGATTAAAGAACCATCTTATTTGTTCGTTAAAATCTGCCGCCATTTCTGGCCTGTTTATCCCAAAGTCTTGGGTAGTACAAGCTTGGTTGTAGTTGCTTGCCCCGCTTTCTGCAAGCCATATTGTGATAACAAACGCTGGGTTATAGCCCGCGTTTAGCGATCTTTTTACTACGTCGTTGTAGCATTCTTTTGCGAAGTTTCTACCAGTGCCTGCGTACAAGTCGTTTGCAAGCCTAATTATGTTTTGTTTGAATGTTCCTAAATAGGCTGTTGGAATTTCTGAATCTGGTACGTCTTGGTTGCAGTTTATGGGGCAGTCTGTGTTTTGAGGCGGAGGCGGGGTGGATGACGGGCCTGATTGGATGGTTTGAATGTCTTTTGGTCTGAGGGCTTTTTGAATGCCTTTTAGAAAGTAGTCGTAGATTGAGCCGATATGGGGGAAGAATATTTTTGCGTTTGAGCCTGGCCTTGCTGCAGCTGGATTTCCTGCAAAGACTTGGACGTTTCCATCTTCTGAGGAGTAGCTTGCCTTGGCTTCTGCCGGGATGTCTTTTATTTCTTCGACAGGCTTTTCCGCTCCTACTTTTGGGTAAATTCTTCTGAAGACCGACTGGCTTCCGTTTACTAGTCTATCCCAGACTTCTTCTGCCTTTGGTGTGCCTATATAGATTGATGTTGCAGTGCTTATGTTTATTGTACAAACACCCGGATCCGGTGGCGAGAATGTGCTTGAGGAGGTGCAATTTCCTGCTGTTCCACTACAGGGGTATTGTCCTACTCCTCCTGTTATCGTGTCCCAAGCTGGTTCCCAGTTTCCGGATTCTGTACAAACATATGGTCTACACTCGTCCGTGTTACAGTGGACTTGGCCGGGGTAGCCGATGCCATCGCAAACCGGCTCTGCAAGATAGAAAGAGCACTGGAAGGTGCCTGAATATGTTATGTTTCCGTCTATTGTCCGTTCGTCGTTTACGGGCTGGTTCCATGGAAGACCTTCTTGATCGAAATCGCCGCCGTATAGATCGTCACCCGGGTTTTTTCTGGTGTCTAGGTATTCACAGCGCTCTGTATTGTAGTAACCTTGTTCGTTGATATTTGAGAAGCCACCTTCTCCTTTTGTAAGGAAGGTTTGCTGAAGCAGATATCCTAGTTCTGCGCTTTCCTGCATGTGGGGGAAATAGAGAAACCTCATTTTTCCGTCGTCCGGCAGGATTGTGCCCGGATTTGGTGTAAAATTAATGTCTGTGATATTTGCGTCGCTTGGCGGTTGTTGCGTAAGAGCAGTGTCCAGGTGGCCTTCTGCATATCCGGTTCTATCTTCAGTTGATGAGAAGGGGATATAGCTAAAGAGGCTTGACCAATAATTGAATTTTAATGGATTGTCGTAGCAAAGATAAAGGTTGGGTACGATGTCTAAGAGAGATCCTAAAATTGATCCTATGCCAGGGATTTGATCGAGTGGTATATCACCAAGATCCAAACTTGGTGTGCAGCTTTGTCCGCGCCAACGCCTGTATTCTTTCCAGTATTCTTGAAAATTTTCGTATTTGGTGCCGATGTCTTCGTCGTACGGAGGAAGGCGGTTCCATTTGTCCAGCTCCTCGTTTACTCCTCCCTCGAGCCAGTCGGAAAGTCGGTGTATTTGTCTTTGGAATAAATCAGGAATTATAAAGTCGTTTTCTTTTTTGGGTTCATAGCATGGACCAGGTATTCCTCCGATTTCGTCTATGTTGAATATGTCCCAAAAGTTAGGTATAGATAACCCATACGTGCAGCCGACAATTTGGTTGTGGCGGATGTTTCCGGCGACGTCGGGGCCTCCAAAGCCGGATGCTTCAAAAATTTGTTTCTCTCTTTCTCTTACTTGGATTCTCCAGGGTAAAAGTTTTCTTAGGGGGCCTGAGAAGTTTATTAATAATCTCGTGTCGCGGAATATTTTTTCGAATTTAGGATCGCTTATATTGTCTGGTTTTTCGGGATAATCGTTGGTTACTGCAAGCAACGGATCTTCGGCTCTTGCTATTGTGCCGTTTAAGTACCAGCTGACGTATTCGTTCATTCTTTGGGCTGGGGTAACTGAGTCCGGGATTCTTTTGTGTGGCCAGGGTTCATCACCTTCGGTTGAGAAGGGGTCTTCGGTAAGTCCCATGATGGGGAGGTCTGCTTCTGAGAGATCTACTCTTATTGGTATGGTTCTATTTGTAATTTTGTAATTGCAAATTAAATTTTCTTCTTCTTCCGTGCAGTTAATTAGTGAAATTCCATCGGGCAGATCTTCGCCGTATCTTATTTCAAGGGTTTCCTGGGTTATAAGGTCGTTTCCGCAGAGGAGAAAGCTTGTGTCCATAATGTCGGGGGGGATTGGACACGCAGGGTATGGGCGCAGGGAGTGAAATTCAGGGAAAAATTCATCTTCGCACTGCACACCCGAGGCTCCAGGGCCAAAAGCTCCTGGTGTAGTGCAGCCTGAGGGGTCGGCTGTGTTTCCATAGTTGTCCGTTCCCATTAGCCCAACTGTCATAAATGGAGATTCGAAACCCACTATTCCCCAGCCTTTCATGTAGATTATTTTTTCGTCTGAGCCGGGGCCTGAGGTTGCGCCCATGGCGATTACTGGCTCGTTGTTTTTTAGTCCGGTGCAGAATTCGTATTCACCGGCGTCGTAGTAGGTAAGAGAGACGGAGATGGTGGATCCACAGGTGTTTGGGGATTTATATCTATCTGAATACGGGCTTTCTTCGATTTCACAGTAGATTTTACCTCCTCCGGATTGGAGGATATTGTTGTTTATTGTTACTATTTGCCATGGATTGTGGGTGATGTAGGAATAGGATTGTCCTGTGGTCATTGAGCCGATTCCGGCTGGGGCCCACCAGGCTCCGTCTGTTGTTACTTGAGAGCCTGGGGTATAGGTGGTGCATCCTGGGTCTGAGGTAATAATTGCTTTGTCAAGAGTGCCCTTACAGTGTGCATTTTGGAGCCTGTTTCCAATTGAAATTGCCCAGCTTGTATCCTCTTGTCTATAAACACCATCTGCTCCTATGCAGAACTGTTCGTAGTTTGCGTTTTTGTATTGCCTTACGGCTTGGCCCATTGCGTGACAATCTCCTTCTGAAGAAAAGCTGATTTGTTCTCCAGAGCTTAAAGAATGGGGAACAAAGTCGGGTCCTGCAATGAAATCTCTTAGGTCCACCGGGGTTTGTGCATATATAGATTTGCTGAGAAAAATTAAAAAAGTGAATACGCTGGCTTGTATGAGGGTAAATTTTATTGCCTTTTTTTTCATTGTTTTTTGAAAAGATTTTTATATTCTTATTCTGAATTGGCGTAGATAAGTAGCTCCTGTGAATGCGGCGATAAATTCTAATATCAAATAGGCTAGGGCAATAAGGACCATGCCTAAAATTGCGTAAGTTATGGTTTTTTGAGCTGCCTCGACTTTGCCCGCGTTTGAGCCGGCTGTGAGGTATTTGAATCCACCTATGATAAGAAGAACAAAAAGGACAATGGCGGCAAGCGGAATAGCAAGGCTTATTACAGATTCAAATACGTCTTCGAGGCCTCTTAGTATTGGCACATCTCCGTCTTGGATGTTGCTTGGATCTATTGCATAAACAAATGGGGTAAGCATGTTCATAACTCATTTTATATTGGAGAAAACATCTCGGCAAGGCTTTCGTTATTTTGAAAGACAGTCTTCAAAAGAATAGAGTGTAAATGAATTATTGATATTAATAATGTTTGATTGTTTACAGGATTTGTTAAGGGTGAGGATTAAATTGATTTTATCCTTTTCGCTATTTGATTTAATCGGCCTTTGAATATCTACAAATAGATAGTTTTCATATTTAATTTTGAGTGGGAGACCGGGTAAGGAATAATTTGTTAAATGCTTTTGGGTAATTGTTTGAGAGTTTTCAATTAGACCGGGGTTAAAAAAATTTACCGGAATTAAATTCTTTTTGTTTTTGAAGAATTTTAATTTGAAAGCGAGGGGATAAATTTCTCTGTCGATTGCGAGAGCTACCTTTTTGTTCTCGGGAAAGGAATTGACAGCGTTGACTATTATTTGGTTATTTTTTTGGATGGTTGTTTGGTTGTAGATATGTCCTAAAAATCCCAGACAAAAGAAAAGGGAAATTGTCGGTTTATAAAGCGAGTTTGTTTTGAAAGCGTTGTTTAGAGCTATTAGTCCCCAGCCTGCCAGGGTGCTAAGCGTAAAAAGCAGGGGAGTTGAATACCTTACTCTTACAGAGGTTTTTGTAATTATTGTAATAAGAAATAGTATTAGAGCAACAATTTGGGCATAGTAGAATGCTTTGGGTGTTTTTGTGTTGTTTTTGTAGATTCCCAAAAAAATTAGCAGGAGAAAAAAGATTAGAGGAATATCCAGGGCGGGATGTTGAGAATAGAAGCCTGAAATGTGGGTGCTTAATAAATTTATTGGGTTTGAATAAAATTCGTTTATCCAAGAGAACCTATGGGTATTAATTATGATTTGATCCAGCGCAAATAGTTTTAGAAAAAAAAGCAATATAATTAGTTGAAAGATTGATGAGTAAATTAATAATTTATTTTTTTTGATTAAACAGATGGCAATTAGGGTAAAGAGTCCTATTAAATAGTTGATGTAGCCCAGTGACAGAAGAAGTAGAACACTAATATTAATAGTTATTATGTTTATCTGGCTTATTTTGTTTTTATTAGCCGTATAAAACAAAGTGGAGAGAAAAAGCAGAAGTATGGGTGCTGAAAGGCTTGTTTGTTTTACCTCTGTGCTTGTGGAGAGAAAGGTAAAAGACGAGAAAAAAAGCGTAAGCCCGTGTTTGAGCTTGAATTTATTGATTAATTCCTTTTTGTGTAGAAAGAAAATGGTAGCTGTGGAAAGGATGAAGCTTGCTGACGTGATTATTAATTTTGTCGCGGTCGGATTATCTACCGGGAGAAATTTTAATAAAAAATAAAACCCGGGAGGGTGTGGCTCTGCTTTGATTGTATTTAATAGAGTGCTTATTGGCTGTTTGCTT
The DNA here is from genome assembly GCA_013374835.1 of Candidatus Woesebacteria bacterium. Lineage (GTDB taxonomy): Bacteria > Patescibacteriota > Microgenomatia > UBA8517 > UBA8517 > UBA1430. The sequence continues at coordinate 114,699 of CP055307.1, read as the reverse complement.
ATTTCGGTAACTATGATTTCGTCATACGAATAGTTGTATTTAAAAATACTTATAAAAATAAGATTAAGCGAGTAGCCAAGAATTAGAATAAAATAAACCATTAGTTGGCATTATAACCGTAAACCCCCGTTTAACTAAACGAGGGTTCTGGTTTAAACCAAAACCAGCTTTTTTAAGGTTTTGGTTTAGCTGATGGTTCCACCTCCGCCGCCGCTACCAAGACCTGGGATTGTGAAATTGAAAATTTCAATGCCGAAGGCGTTTCCAAGCAGGGATACGATTGCCCAAGCGGCAAAGACGATGATTAAGCCTATTAGGGCTGCTGTGATTTGGTTTCTTGCCGATTCGGTGCTTCCTTTATCTCCACCCGAGGTGATCCATCTTATACCTCCTATTACCAGCATAAAGAAAAAGAGCAAGCCGGCAACGATTAAGATTATTGTTACAAACCAACTAATCCAGCTTCCCAGATCCGCTCCTGTTATAACATCGAAACCTTCGGGCTGAATGTTGACAGTAGTATCTTGTTGGGCAAAAATTGTTGAAAGAAAATTCATTAATACTTTTCACCTCCTTATAAATTATAACTTAATGCTAGATGTTTGCTGGCTTTGTTGTCAAGCTTAGTTGATTACCAGGCTTGCTATATCTATTGACGTAATGTTGATACCAAAGATTTGCTCAACCGCTGTGAGTATTGCCCAGATTGCCAAAAGGACCAGCAAACCTATACCTGCGTTTGTGAGTTTGGTTCTTGCTTCTTCTACCCTGGCTTTGTCTCCGCCTGCTGTAATCCATCCGATGCCTCCGATGAGAAACATAAAAAGAAAAGCGACCCCTCCTGCGAGCAGAAAGATTGTTACAAGGGTAGAAAGAAGCGCGCTGAAATAATTTGGACTACCTCCTCCTGTAAGGAAACTGTTTAAGTTTCCAAGAATGGGGTTGTTGACAGCAATGTGGTTGTTCATATTTAAGTTAATACAGCAAAAAGAACGGGTATTTCAAGAAATTCTAGATTAAATATTATGCCAACAAGTTGAATTAAAAAGATTGCCGATATTACTATTACTAATCCCACGAGGCTTGTTGCCAGCTTTTTTTTGGAAGCTTCGAGCCTTGCCTTGTCTCCTCCTGATGTAATCCAGGATATTGCCGCGATAAAAACTTGGAACGTAAACCAGATAAAGGCTATTGCCGTCATTACGCCAATTATTGTAGAAAGGAGCGTGTCAAGCGTTGATGCGGGATCTGCGCTTGGATCGGCAAGGGGCCCTGTGCCCGGGCCGGTAAAACCTCCGTCTGGAAATAGGTTGATTTGTGATAGCTTGTTCATGGCGTTGGTATTGTGGGCGTAAGTAGGGCTTTTGCGTCGTTGAATAATAGTAATCCTACGATGGCTGCTAAAAGGAATGAGCCGACAAGGAAAACTAAGCCTATTATGGTTTGGTATATTTTTTTCCATGCGTTGCTGGCTTTTTGGGGGTCGTCGCCGGCGGAAAGAAAGGCATAGCCGGCGATTATAAAGTTAAAAAGGGCGTATATGCCTCCCGCGATGATTAAGATGCTAAAGATAAGCTGTAGAAGTTCTCCTAGTGCTCCACCTTCGACTGTGCCAAAGCCTACAATGTGCGCCGGTGGGTTTATTTCTCCTATTACTTGTAGCATTTAGTTAACCTCCATATCCAAACAGGCTTACAGGATTTGTTAGAAAATCTACTCCAATGATAATTTCGATAATTCTTATAATCCAGTATGCTCCGAATATAATTATAAATCCTATTGCCGCCCATGTCATTGCTTGTTTTCCGTCCGCCGTACCTCTTGGGTTGTCTGCACCTGCGCTTGTAATAATTTTAAGCCCGCCAAAGATAAAAAGAAGTATTACTATTACGGATGCGATTGCGAGCGAGGTGGATAGAATAAGGCCTGCCAGGTCGCCCAAATGGAGGCCTCCTTGTGTTCCCCAGGGGGAGCCGAATTCTTCTGCTATGTTTACTTGTGCAAGATAGTTCATTGTTATTATGGTTGCGGGCGTGGGCTAAAAATTTCAGAAACAGATTCTAACCCAAGTACAAGGCCTACGATTTGTACTATCCAATAAGCTGTAAAGATAATTATAAATCCGATGACTGCGTTGGTGATCGTTTTTTTTCCTGCTTCGACTTTATCCGGGTTTCCTCCTGAGGTTAAGAGGGTAAAACCGCCGAAAAGAAGATAAATCAGAAGTGCAAGTCCCGAGATGAAGAAGAAAAACATAATTAGACCGGGGAAGCGGCCTGAGCCGCTAAAGAGAGATCCGATTGTACTGTTTTGATTTAGATTCGGGGCTGTTTGAGAGATTAGATCGTTCCATTCGATTGCGTATACTTTGCTCATGCTTTTATTTTACTATTAAGTGACTGTAAATTAAAGAATTTTTAGGATATCTACCCCCAAGAATCTAAGGAGAAATATTGAAAAAACAAGCATTATAAGGCCTGAAACGGCTGATAGGAGTATTTCGTTTCCGAGTTTGTATTTTCTTGGATCTCCTTGGGATGTCATAATCAGCAATCCTGAGTATATAGTGAGAATGAGAAAGATTCCCCCCGCTATTCCAAGGGACCAAATGAGGATTTGAGAGATAAACTCGTCTATGTCTGAGATTGATATACAACCTATGGCTGTGTTTATTTCGTTATTTTGACAGTGGAGGGATTCGTCCGGTTCTAAAACTATTTCCTCGCAAATATTTGTAGATAGATTGCATTCCGCGCCCTCTCTGCAGTATTTATCCGGTGGGCCTGGTATGCAGCATTTGTTACCGATGATACCACAGGTTTTACAAGTAAGACTATTCATATCACAGTAGAGATGTGTGCCACACGCGAATCCAGGGCAACAAGTCTGTCCTTCAACAAGCCCACATACAGAATTTCCTGGAATACATGGGTGTTCGCTTGAAACTCCACAATCAGCGGGCGAAAGCAGGCTACAATCGCCTGCAGTAAAGCCTTCGGCGCAAGAGTTTGTGGGATATAGTGTGCATGTTGGCGGATCGGTCTTTTCATTCCAGAAACAGGTATAATAACCTGGGGATGGGGGTTGTGCCTGCGATTTTTTATGGAATAAAATTAATGTAGCAATAAGGATTGTTACTATAAGAAATATTTTTTTTAGCATTAACTAAAATCCCGGCAGTTTAAGAATTTCGACTCCAAAGAGTCTTAGGATAAAAACCGAAAAGATTAAAAATACAATTCCTCCGACGGCTGCGGTGAGAAGTTGTTTTCCTGCACCTACCTTTTCAGGATTTCCTGAAGAGGTCATTATTTGGATACCTGCATAGACAATTAGGGATATTGCTATTGCTCCTGCAATTCCGATAAACCATCTAAGGAGGAATTCGAGCAGGGCTTCTTCGTTGTTAATCGGAACGCACCCTATTGCTGTATTTATTCCCGTTCCCCCTTGGCATTTTAGGTTTTCTCTAACGGTAAATTCCAGTTCGGGGTCGGGAAGAGCGGCGAAAACTCTGTTGCTGTTTACAAAAAAAAGTAGATTGAAAAATATAAAAGCAAGAAAAATTTTTTTCATGGCTTTAAAAATCGGGTAGATTTAGTATATCAGCTCCGAGTGTTCTTAAAAGAAAGGCTGATATTATGATAAAAACGATCCCCATAACGGCTGAAAATATTACTTCTTTTCCCAGGGCTGCTTTGTTTCTGTCTCCTTGCGACGACATGATTAAAAACCCTCCATAGATAATTAAGATAATTCCTACGCCCCCCAAAATTCCGCCGGCCCATGTTAATAGAAAGATAAGATTTTCGTTTTCATTTGAGATTGAGATGCATCCGATTGCTGAGTTTATTCCCTCCGTACCCTCGTTTGTGATACAAATTAGTTTTTCTTTTGCGCGGATAATAGGTTTTGTTTTAAGAACGCAAGATTGAGGGCTTACGTTTAAGCACTCATCTTTGTTTAAACCTTCGCATGCATTGCTTGGAGTGTAGCCGTAGACACAAGTATTTGTGGGTCTGCAGCCTAGGGTGTCAGTATAAACACATGTGTGGCGATTTTGATCGGGTTCGATTTGGTTGCATGCCCACTTTGCGTCTAGGCACTCTTCTTTGTTTAGAATGTTGTCACAAGCATCCCCTGCATAAAAGCCTTCTTCGCAGGTAACTTGATGTTCGCTTATTATGCATGAGCTGACGCCGTTTCTTTCTTCCCACGCACATTCATAAGAGTTTTGGGCGTTGATTTGTTTGGGTGATTGGAGTGAAATGAATATTGTTAACAAAAACAGAAAAGACAATTTGAACTTCATAATTAGATTTTAACATGAAATTGCTTGGTATAATTATTAGGAAGGAATAAATAGTATATGAAGAAAGTTTTAAGTATATTTTTTGTGTTGTTTTTATTTTTTGTACCATGGAGAAGTTTGGCTGAGCCTGATTGTAATAACCCTACTTATGGTGAGATTGATTACTGTTTATCTAAAATTCAAGGTGAGATTGATGCTTTAACTCCGGCGCATGAGAATAATAAAAAAGAGCTATCTGACTTGAATAGACAACTAACCAGTTTGAAGAACCAGATTGCCGGAATTTCAAACCAGCTTGATCGTGTGGAGGTTGAGATAAGACAGAGGGAAGAAGATTTAGCTTATGCTAGGGAGGTTTTTAATGTAAAAACTAATAATCACTACCGATTTTTGAGAACTTATGATCCGCTTTTGCCGTTTTTTTCTTCTGAGAGTGCTTCGAATGCTTTTCGTGAGATAGTTTTGAGACAGAAGGCTGCTGATCAGGATAGGCTGACCATGGAGGAGCTTGCGGATAGTCTCTCAAAGCTAAAGACGGATAAAGATGCTTTGGAGAAAAACAGGGCAAGTCTTGCCTCTGTTCAGGTGCAAATTGACGGAAGGGCAAAGTTTTTAGGGGCGGAGGTTGAAAAGGTTGAAAATTATTTGACAACACTATCTTCCAAGCAGCAAAGCCTTATTGCTTTAAAAGAGGCGGGTTTTCAGACGTCTATAGGAGATACTCCACCTACTTTGGAGCCCTGCAGTGGACCGCCTGGATCGAGCAACTTTTGTGACCCTGGGTTTAGGCCTGCTTTTGGCGGGTTTTCTTTTGGGGCGCCCCACAGAACGGGTATGAGCCAGTATGGAGCTTATGGTAGGGCGAAGTCGGGCCAGAGTGTTGAAACAATCCTTTCCGCTTATTATCAAGGAGCAAGCTTGAATAAGGGTTATTCCGTACCTTCTACTATAAATGTTTTGGGTTATGGAACGATACCTTTTGAAGATAATTATTTGCTTGGGATTTACGAAGTACCTGAGAGCTGGGGAGATAATGGCGGATATGAGGCTTTGAAGGCTCAAGCTGTGGCTGCTAGGACATATGCTTTGGCTGTGACAAATAACGGCACTGGTAGTATATGCGCGACAGAATCTTGCCAGGTTTATAAGCCTCAGCTTAAAAGCGGAAAATGGGCACAGGCCGTTCGGGATACTCGTGGATGGGTGCTTATTAAGGATGGGGGTCCAGCAAAAACTTATTATGCTTCGACTTCCGGTGGGTTTACCATAAGCCAGTGGGGTTGGAGTGGTATTAAAGATACTTTTGGTAATTGGCCTGACGGTGCTTATGAAAAAATTGCCGGTAGTCCATGGTTTTATAAGGGGTGGTATAAAAGTCGAAGCGGTGCCTCGTGCGGAAGGAGTAATCCTTGGCTGACGGGTGTTGAGATGGCGGATATAATTAATGCATGGCATGTATTGTATAGAGGCGGCGGGGATGTAACACGCGTTTCTCCAATTGATACGGGCTGCTGGGGTGGGAATCCTTATTCCATGTCTGAGCTTTCCTCGATTGGCGGATATACGAGTGTGAGTGGTGTAAGCGTTGTTTATTCGAATGAGGGCTATACTGCTTCTGTTTCTTTTAGTACAAACAAGGGAACGATAAATATTGACGGAGCAGAGCTTAAAAGAGCTTTTAACCTTAGGGCTCCGGGATATATCGGTCTTAAGAGCAGCCTTTTTAATATTGAAAGGCTTTAAAAATTTTGTTGGGTTTAGCATGGTATAATCATGCTAAATATGGTTGATGTTTATGTTTCGGGAAAGACGAATTTAAAAAAAGAGAAGAAAGAGCAAAAGTATAAGTCTCGCGGTAAGGTGAAGCACAAGATTTATAAGAATACCCACAATCCGATAGCTGCGTTTAATTATTATCCTGATCGTGTGAAGTTTATAGCTGCTGATTCGAAGGAAAGAATAATTCTTATTTTAAGGCGTCATCCTATTACAAATATTAGATGGGGCGTTGTCGCGTTTTTTATGCTTCTTGCGCCTTTTGTTTTAAGTTTTGTGGAGCCTGTTGTGGCGCTTCCAACTAATTTTCAACTTATTGTTTTTTTGATTTGGTATATGATTACTCTGGCTTTTATTATTGAAGAGTTTTTGGGGTGGTACTTTAACGTTAATATTATTACTGATGAGCGCATATTTGATGTCGATTTTGTTAATCTTATTTATAGGGAAATAACCGATGCAAATATTGATCAGATTCAAGATGTAACCGTACAGGTTGGGGGTGTACTTCGGACGATGTTTAATTATGGAGATGTCGTTATACAAACTGCGTCAGAGGTGCCAAGAATCGAGTTTTTAGCGGTTCCCAGGCCGGATGATGTTGCCCGTATAATCAGGGAGCTTAGAATAGAGGAAGAACAAGAAAGGCTTGAAGGGAGGACAAGATGATTGATTTTAATTTTGGCAATATTGATTTTTCAGAGCTTGATCCTGCTTTTTGGCTAACGGCAAAAGCGATAGTTATAATTGGGCTTTTTGTTTATTTGGTTTTTGCTGGTGTGATTATAAGGCAGACAAAGCATATGACGGATACTTTGGAAATAGGGTTTGAAGGGGTGATAAAAGTTTTTGCATGGCTTCATATGCTATTTGCTTTGGGTACTTTTGTTGCGGCTTTCGTTATACTGTAAGTAGGTGTTGGCCGAAACATGGATTTAAAGCTGACTTCAGTTAAGGTTGTGGGAAATCCGGATGAGCGGGGTTGGACGCAGATTTATGAATATGTTCCCGAGAACGATGATGTTTGGGTGCGGGGTAGGCTTTATGCTCTTCTTGGGGGGAAAAGCCATGGGGACAATATTTCTTTGCAGCTAACGACCGGAAAGGAAATTTTTTCCAAGATTCAAAATTATTTTTATTCAAACAGCAAAAATGAAGATGTGGGTGTGTTTTCTTCTTTAAAGCAGGCTGTGGAGAGAGTAATTGATGAATATTTACAAAAGGCGGCAGGGCTTGGTGGGTGTGTGTTTTTTGTGACAGGGGATTTGGTTTATTTGAGTGTTTGGGGAGAATGTAGCTTTTATTTGTATAGAAGAGGTTTAATGATACCAATAGTTAAAAATGAGGTGGGTATTAAAACCGCATCGGGAAGACTGGTTTCAGGAGATAGGATATTTGCGTGTACTAATGTGTTTTGTAGAGAATTTGGCGAGGGGATGATAAAAGCAGCTCTTGAGAATAGAGATCTGAATTATTTTGTTGAGACTTTTGCTCCTCTTGTTCATGAAAAATCCGATTTTTACAGAATGGGGGTTTTGGTTGTAAAAGTTGGTGGTGAAGATGGTGGCGTTGAAAAGCTTGGATTTAAGATAAAAGGGGTAAAATCGACGGGAGGGTTTCGAAACAGAATTGTTCGACTAATTGATAAGTTAATTTCAAGAATTTCCGAAAGGAAAATATCGATAACTTCTGATACTTTGGATTATGAGACTAAAAGTAAAAGGAAGAACGCCCCGTTGGTGGGAGTGATTTTGCTTTTTCTTTTGGCTGTGAGTATTGTTTTTGGTGTAAAGCAAAGACAAGAGCGGATTTATCGGGAAAATTATGAGGCACGCCTTGATCGGGCGATCCATGAATATCAGGAGGCGGAGAGCCTTTTTGAAATTGATAGAAACAGAGCCCGTGAGCTTGTGATGAGTTCAAGAGAGTTGAGCAATGCATTAAAAGATGAAGGGGTGGAGGATGATAGGCTTGAAAAGCTTATTTTGGATATAAACGGAAATATAGGAAGGATAGCGGGAATTTATGAACAAGAGGCTAGGCTTTTTCTTGATTTAACTCTTGTATCAAGTGGTTATTATGGCGATCTTCTTAAGATGTCGGGTGGACGGATGATTGTGTTGGATACAAAAGGAAAAAGGCTTGTGGGTGTAGATTTGGCGACCAAGCGTACAGAAGTTATTGCTGGACCGGATTATTTATCTGACGCAATTGATGCGACTAATTACTTAAAGAGGAGTTTTGTATTGTCTTTAGATGGAATCCGTGAAGTGGGTGATGAGGTGGAGTTGATAATTAAGCCGGATAGTTGGGATCCTCGAAGTGTTTTGATTGGAGCTTTTGGAGGGAATATGTATGTTTTGGATAAACAAGCGGGTGTTATTTGGCGCTATCCTGGTGTACGGCTTGGATTTTCCGAAAAGCAGGAATGGCTTGTTTCGGGAGCGAGTGAGAGCTTACTAAAGGGAGCGACTTCTTGGGCGATTGACGGATCAATATGGATTTTGACTAATGACGGCAGGGTGAGAAAGTACTCTTTAGGTTCGCCGCAGAATTTTTCTTTGGAATTTTTGGGATCCGAGGATGTGGTGTTTGACAGCTTGTTTACTTCTGAGGAGCTTGATTATTTATATTTGCTTGATAGAGAAAGTAGAAGAGTGGTTGTTTTTGATAAGTCGGGAAAGTATTTTGGAGAGTATTTGAGCCAAAAGCTTGGTGATTCGAATTATTTTGTTATTTCAGAGGGGGAGAGAAAGATGGTGTTTTTGGCAGACAGTAAGCTTTGGGAGATTGAGTTGAAACATATTAACTAGAGAGTATAAAGAGTGCGGGTTTGGTGGAGACGGAGGGAATCGAACCCTCGTCCGTGAAATTACTCTAAAAAACATCTACAAGTTTAGCCGGATTTGAAAAGTTTTTTCTACGCCTTACCAACCGGCGGGATGGTGTAGAATAAGGCCTATTTTCTTTGCAGAATGAGATTCGGCCGGATCTCACAGCGCATCTAGGCTGTTTTATGCCTAAAGGTTAGGCCCAGAAGCTAATTCCTTTAGACACCTGCATTACGCGAAGGCGTAATTGCCAGCGTAAGCCGGAGTGCTTTGTTTATCTGCACTTTTTATTTTAATCCCTTTTATCCCGATGATTTCGGGTTCGAGTGTGGATCAAACTCGACTTGCAGTTTTTTAAAGTACATTTCCGTCAAATCCTTGTATCGTCCCCTTTAATTTTTAGTTCCCTTTCGATATCCCTTTGAATATCTCTTTTTTTAAGAGATTCGCGTTTCTCGAATTTCCTTTTTGTTTTTCCTAAGCCTATTTCCAGCTTGATTAAGGGTCCCCTAGTATACATTTTTAGGGGTATTAAAGTCAAATTGTGAGACTTAATTTTTGTTTTGAGGGAAATTATCTCCTTTTTATTAAGGAGCAGTTTTTTTGATTTTGATTGCTGATTTTTGGTGGTGATTACTGCGTTAATTAGAAATACTTCGTTGTTTATGATTTTTGCAAAGGATTGATCAAGATTTACTTTGTTTGTACGCGCTGATTTTACTTCTTCTCCGGTAAGTACGATGCCTGCTGTTATGGTTTCAAGAATTTTATAGTTTCTTTTTGCGCGCTTATTGAAAATATGCATTTTGTGTTAGAGTAAAATTAGATTTATTTATATTTTATATTGTACCTTAAGATGGGAATAATTGATTTTGTTTTCCCCAAAAGATGTTTGAATTGCGGCGTTTCAGGATTTTATATTTGTAATTCTTGCTTGGGTTTAGTTGACAGAGCTTTTTGTAAATGTATTTATTGTGGTAATTATTCGTATTGGGGGAGGACCCATAAGAGTTGCAATAGGAGGGGAAGAATTGACGGAGCTTTTGCTATATGGAGATATGAGGGGGTGGTTCGTAAAGCGCTGCTTAAATTTAAGTATAGTTTTTCTTATGATATTGTTGATGAATTGGTAAAAAGGAGTATAAATGATATAAAAAATTATCCTTTTAATTTAGGCAGTGTGCTTTCTACTTCTGTGCCAATGAAATCTGGGAAGGAAAGGTGGAGGGGGTTTAATCAGGCGTCGTTGATTGGGGTGAAGGTGGCTTACGAGATGGGTTGGAAATTTGACGATGATATTTTGATAAAGACAAAAAACACTCGTTCACAAGCTGGTTTGGTGAGACGAGAACGGATTAAAAATCTTCGGGGTGCTTTTGAAATTAATAATAAGTACAAAAAAAATTTTAAGGAATATGATAGTTTGGTTGTTTTTGATGATGTGCTTACCACCGGAAGCACAATTCGTGAGTGCGGTGAAGTCCTGAAAAAAGCGGGTGCAAAGGTAGTCTGGGGAATAACTATTGCTTCGTGAAGATTGCTGCGGTGAGGGTGGGATTCGAACCCACGGTGGCCGAAAAACGACCACGGCGGTTTTCAAGACCGCTGCACTAGTCCACTATGCGACCTCACCAGCTTGCGGTAGGGACAGGATTCGAACCTGCGCGAGAGTTTTACCCCTCAACGGTTTAGCAAACCGTCGCCTTAGGCCACTCGGCCACCCTACCAAAAATGTGCTTAGGCTATTATACCAGTAGGCATCTTCTTCTTCTAGCATAATTGGATTGTTTTAATATATAATGATTTTAGGAATGGATGGGGGTGATAAAAAAGAGGTTGTTGTTTTAAGCTGGATAGCTCCTTCGAGGCCTTTTAAAAGACGAAGTCGAGATTTTTACGTAACTATTGTATCAGTGGCTGTTCTTTTGGGAATAATACTTTTTTTTATTGAGGGTATTATTCCTGTGTTTATACTTTTTTCTTTAGTTTTTCTTTTTTATGTTATGTCCACGGTTGAGCCTGAGAACATAGAGTATAAAATTACCAATAAAGGTATTGATGTTTTGGGCAAGAAAGTTCATTGGGATGAAGCAAAACGGTTTTGGTTTATTAACCGATTTGGGAGCGAAATATTGGTAGTTGAGATTAATAAATTTCCCGGAAGACTTGAGATACTTTTTCCTTCTAGTGAAAGGCAGAAAATAGCTGAAGAATTTAAAAAGCATATTCACGAAGAGACTGTTTCTCCGTCGTTAGTTGATAAAAGTATAGACAGAATTTCTAGGTTTTTTCCCGAATAAATATTTTCTTCATGATTTTGGTAAAATATAGGTAGAGTCCCCATAGCTTAATTGGATAGAGCGCCAGATTGCGGATCTGGAGGTTGGAGGTTCGAGTCCTCTTGGGGATACCAGAGGAAGGGTGCCGGAGCGGTCTAACGGAATGGTCTCGAAAACCATGTCTCGATAACGGGACTCGTGGGTTCGAATCCCACCCCTTCCGCGTGGATCGTGGTTGATGTCAAAAGTTTGTTGAGTCTCTTGGACGTCTTTTTTTTGGTTTTTTGCTCTTGTATGGAGCGTTGTTTATTTGTTTTGGGTTGGTTTCGCCACGGTGCTAACAATTATTTATTAAAATTTTTAAGACGGTTTAACCCAGAGTTTTTGTTTAACTGTTTTTGTTGATAAAAATATTATTTGTGAAGAAAAAAGTGTTGATTTGGTGTAAAATACAGCCATGAAAGACAAACTTTTATTGGTATCCGTGCCTGTGGTGTTTAAGAAAGAGAAGGGTAAGAAAGAATGGTTTCTTGTTGTTCATGAGAAGGATGGTGATTGGGAGTTTCCAAAAACGACTGTTCGAAAGGCCGAATCTTCGGTCCGGGCTGCTATTAGGGTAATGGCAGAGCAGGGAGGAATAAAGGCAAGGGTGCTTGACGAAGTGGGAAGAAGTGGCGGTGCTACGCGCGTTAATAATAAGCTTGTTGCACAAAGATTTATTTATTATTTGATGTCAACAAAAGACAGCGGAGAAATGCTTGGTTTTTTGAATGGTGATTGGTTTGAATACCAAAGCGCTGTTAAAAAACTTAAAACAAAAAGAGACAGACAGATGTTAAAAGAGGCTTTGAAAATTGCCAAGGAGATTGAGGAAAAAAGGCTTAATTTTAAGAAAAAGTTAGTTTGAGGGAGGAGTTGCACAAGCTTTATTCAAAGCTTGTGCGAGACGGTCTATAAAATATGTTTGGAGGAGTCGCATAGCGGCCAATTGCACAGGTTTGGAGAACCTGATCCTGATAAAGGATGCGTGGGTTCGAATCCCACCTCCTCCGCTCGCGCAAGCAATCTTTCTTTGCTATCGGTAGATTTTTCTTGCGTAAAGAATATCTTTTATAAAAATTTTATAATCATTAGAATCTCAAATTTATTAAAATAATCGCGGGCTAAACAACGGCTGTAGTTGTATTCATAGATATTGGGCAAATAATTCTATTAATTCATTTTAGTGATCTGGTTTTTTTGTTTGAAGTTAATATTTTTCTTAGCCTGATTAGTCTTTTTATTTGCTTTTGAGACTTCTTTATGATATATTAGGATAACAATTAGTTCGTATTCAATCATAAACCTTATGAAATAAGGATAACCGAGAATGGAGAACCGAGAGGGTAATTTCCAGTTTGTAGACATTAATTCACCCGAAATTATGGAGAAGCTTGATAGAGCTCCTGTCTATAAAAAGAATGTTCGTGTAAAAGCCCGTCGTGCAATGCCCGGTGAGGAAATTAGAACCATACTTAAAGACGGAAGTGAAGAAACTGTGAATGTAGCCCGTGAAGGAGACTGGGTCGTCACCAATCCAGATGAAGAAAGCTACGTCGTTTCAGGGGAGAAATTTTTTGCGCGTTATGAAGCCACCGGTAATAAAGGCGTCTACGCGGCGAAGGGATATTGTCGTGCGATTCCGAATCCGTTCAAGAAGCCGATCGAAATTATGGCTCCTTGGGGTTCGCCCCAGAGGGGAGATGAGAACTGTTTCATTGCTGACACCTGTGACCCAGACGGCAATCGCGAAGGGAAGCCATATATTATCGATGGTCACGCCTTCCGCGAGACTTATAGAAAAGTTGAGCGTTGAGTTAAGTGACTTTTTTCGCTTCACACAACATCGGGAGATATCTGTATACTGCCGCACCTGAGCTTTTTGATCTCTGTTTAGATTTTGCATAAAATGAATTTAGAAATGAGGTAAGCCGTGAGCAGAAAAATTTTAAAAACATCAATATTAGTAGCGTATGTTGCTATGGTTGGAGTAAATTATCTGGCAGTATTGCTTCCGCTTGGAGGCCGAAGCACTGGGCAAATATCAGATAATTACCAAAATTTATTTGCGCCGGCTGGCTATGCTTTTTCCATTTGGGGACTGATTTATATTCTTTTGGGGATGTATGCTGTATATCAACTTTGGCAAGAAAAAGATGAATTAGTGAAAAAAGTTAACAAAATCTTTATTGTAAATGCGCTTTTTAATATTTCGTGGATATTTGCTTGGCACTACGATTTGATCTGGTTATCAGTCATTATCATGGGTGGTTTATTAGTTACTCTTATCAAGATTGTCGATATGTTTCGCGGTCGTGCTCTTACGCCAAAACAAACTTGGCTGGTAAGGCTACCCTTCAGTGTATATTTTGGCTGGATTACGGTTGCCACAATTGCCAACGTGGCCGTTTTTCTTGTTTACCTTGGCTGGAATGGATTTGGTTTGCCTGAAGTTTTTTGGACAGTTGTTGTCCTTTTAATCGGAGCGCTGATTGGTTCATGGCGCATACTTTACGACCGCTTTATTCCTTACGGGCTTGTGTTGATTTGGGCATATGGTGCTATTTTAGTTAAGCACCTTTCGACAAGCGGCTTTAGTGGTCAATACCCGATCGTAATTTGGACGGTAGTTTTGTGTCTTTTGGTATTTTTAGGAACAATAGCGTTTATAAGTATTATTAAGAAAGGGGATAAATAATTATGTTTATTAAACTTTATTTTATAGCCCTACCAGTTTTTTTTGCCATTGACATGGTCTGGCTTGGGTTTGTGGCTAAAAAATTTTACGCAAATCAAATCGGTCATCTTATGAAGTCGGATGTTAATTGGATTGCGGCCATTATCTTTTATTTGATTTTTATAGCTGGTTTGGTGGTATTTGTTATTTCTCCCGCCTTAGAAAGAGGTTCTTGGACACAGGCTATTCTTTTTGGCGCCCTTTTTGGGTTGGTTTGTTATGCTACTTATGATCTAACCAATTTGGCTGTTGCCAAAGATTGGCCGCTTTTAGTAACAATTGTTGATTTGGTCTGGGGTGCGGTCTTGGCGACTTTGGTTTCTACGATCACATTTTTGATCATTAAAAGAATTGGGTTATGAATTACTTTTTTAACCTTGCTTTAATATTGTTTGTTTACATGAACCTATGGTTTGTGGTTTCTTTGATTAAAAAAAGAAATGATGTAGCTGATATAGCGTGGGGATTGGGGTTTATTCTTATAGTTTGGGCTTCATTTTTGTTTTCCAAAGATTCGGGTCCGCGTGGATTGCTTGTCGGTGTTTTGGTAAGTATTTGGGGTTTTCGCCTCGCGTGGCACATTTTCTCGCGTAATAAAGGCAAGACTGAGGATTATCGTTATTTGGTTTGGCGAAAGAAATGGGGTAGATTATTTTACCTTCGTTCATATTTACAAATATATATACTACAAGGAATTTTGCTTTTTTTCATAGCTGTACCGATTATGATAATTAATAAAAAAAACGGTTTATCTTTGGGCGTGCTTGATTTTATTGGGGTATTTATCTGGATCATTGGTTTTTATTTCGAAGCTGTGGGTGATGCGCAACTTAGGCGGTTTGTAAAGAACCCGAGAAATAAAGGAAAGATTATGCAGAGCGGATTATGGGCATATACAAGGCACCCAAATTATTTTGGAGAAGTTACACTTTGGTGGGGTATTTTTATTATTTCACTTGGGAGTTCTCCATTTTTTTATACAATCGTTAGTCCGCTTACTATCACAATACTTATTCTTTTTGTTTCAGGAATTCCCATGTTGGAAAAGAAATATGAGGGAAATCCTGAATTTGAAGAATATAAAAAAAGAACGAGTGTCTTCTTTCCATTACCAACAAAAAAGTATGAAAAAGATAATCGTAGTCAACGATAAAATGCAGAAAAACTATGTCTATGAGCTTTCAGAAAAGTTGGGGGAAAATTTTGATAAAGACTTCAAGCCAGAATTAACACCAAAAGAAATGTTAGAACTTGGCGTATTTGGCGGGAAGTATATGACTGATTGTAAGAAAGAATTTCCTAAAAGTTGGTTTAAGAAAGCCAAGTTATGCTCAAGAAAACATGATGCGAAGTTAAATTTCTTTGGGGTGAATGCCAGTCAACCTTTGTCTGTTTGGCGCAAAAAAGGCTGGATTCATCCTGATGATCCAAGAGGTTGGTTTCAGTGGTATTGCCGGTATTATATGGGTAGAAGACACCCGGATGATAAAAGACAAATTAGGCGTTGGAAGGCAATGAAAAGGCATGTTGCTCAAATTAAGAAGTGCTGTGGATTAGGTGATTTAAATTGTAGAAAAAGACAAAGGCAAGCTCTTTTTCATTGGGCTTATGATAGTAGGAAAATATAAAAAGGGTTTTGCTGTCTCAAAGAAAGTTTGAAATTATCATAAAATAAAAATAGGTTTGTTATTTTTTGGAGGGCGTCTGGTACGTGGATTTTCGCTTGTTTTTCAAGGTTGGTTTTAATTTTTTTTGAAAGCATGGTTTGGTTTTTTTGGTTGTAGGGCGAGTTTATAACTAGGGTGGTATAATTTTAAGGTAAATGGAGCAGGTTGATGAGGTAAAGAGTAAGGTTGACATAGTTGAAATAATTCGTGAGCATGTAGAACTTAAAAGAGCGGGCAGGAATTATAAGGGGCTTTGTCCGTTTCATAGCGAGAAAACCCCTTCTTTTATGGTTAGCCCCGAGCTTCAGATATTCAAGTGTTTCGGTTGCGGTGAGGGCGGAGATGTTATTTCTTTTTTGCAGAAGTATGAGGGAATGGAGTTTTATGAGGCGCTAAAGTATTTGGCCGAAAGGGTTGGGGTGAGTTTAAAGCCTATTTCGGGTGTACAAAGGGGAGAGAAAGAAATCTTTTTTGAAATAAATGATGAAGCCAGTAGGTTTTATCATTATATTCTTTTGAAGCACGAGCTTGGGAAAATTTATCTTGATTATTTATTAAACGAGCGGGGACTTAAAGAGGATACCATAAAAGAGTTTCGGATAGGAGCTGCGCCCGATAGGCCAAATTTGTTGCTTAATTATTTTACGAAGAAGAGAAAGTATGCGGAGCGAGATTTGGTTTCTTGTGGGCTTGTGGTTTCCACGCCGCGGGGCAGTTTTGATAGGTTTCGAGGAAGGATAATTTTTCCTATTAGAGATCATCGAGGCAGAACGATCGGCTTTTCTGGCAGGATACATCCTAGTTTTGCTGAAAAGGGGTATGCAAAATATATTAATTCACCCGAGTCTTTGGTTTACAGCAAAAGCAATTCTTTATACGGGCTTGACTCTGCCAAGGGTTATATAAAAAGAAGTGGTGTTGTTGTTATTGTGGAGGGCCCTTTGGATGTTGTTTCTTCTTGGCAGGCTGGGGTTAGAAACGTTGTTGCTATTCAAGGCACGGCGTTGACTTATGAACATACGAGAATTTTGTCGCGGTTTGCCAACAGCGTTGTTTTAGCGCTTGATAGTGATTTTGCGGGGAATAATGCTGCTATAAGAAGCATTTCTCAGGCACAGGAAATGGGAGTGGATGTGAGAGTTGCGAAGCTTTTAAAATATAAAGATCCTGATGAGTTTGCTAGAAATGATCCTTCTGGATACCGCAAGTTTTTGAAAAAATCAATAAATATATGGGATTTTTTGATCGGTGTAATATTTTCGCGATACAAATCCTTGGACGAAGGCTCTGCAAAGCTTAAAATAAGCAGAGAGATTATTCCTGTAATATCGTCTATACCTGATAAAATAGTTCAAGCCCATTATATAAAAAAGGTTTCCAAAAAACTTGGGGTTGATGAGAGTGCGGTTGTTTCTCAGGTAAATGAGTTTTCTAAGGATCAGTTTTTCCATGATGCTTTTTTTAAAGAAGGTTTGGAGAAGAAGCAGGTGGCGAGAGATTTGTGGGAGGAGCGGCTTATGTCTCTTTTTGTAAAATATAAGCCTGATGTTTTCGCGCGAGAGGAATATAAGGATTTGTTTAGCTCAAGGCTTTTAAAAAAGCTTTATGAAAAGATTGAGAGTTACATGAAAGCGGGTAAAAAGTTTAAGCCGGGAGATTTTTTGAATGAACTTGAAGATGAATATAAAGAGGGATTTTCTAGGCTTTTTTTGGCAGATGAGGATTTGGAGATTCAGAACCTTGAGAAGGAAATAAAAAAACTGATTCAAAGGATAAAACTTGAGGATGTGAAGGAAGAAATTGAGAAACTTAAAAAAGTTTTGGCAGAGCTTGAAGAAAAGGGAAAAAATGATAAACTTGATGAAGTTAATCAGAGGCTGTCAACCCTATTAAAAGAAAGAGCTGAACTTGAGGCTGACTATGTTTAGAAAAGTAACAGAAGAATTAATAAAAAAGGGCAAAAAGCAGGGGTTTCTTACTCAAGAGGATATTTTGGAAGTTTTTCCTGATGCCGAGAATAGAATTACCGAGCTTGATAGTTTGTATGGTAAGCTTTTGGATGAGGGGGTAGATGTTTTTGAAACCGTTTCTACTGAGGAATCCGAGGAGAGAGTTCTTACTATTGATCAAGAGATAGCTCTTCTTTCTAAGCTTGAGGGACTAGATTCAACTGATCCAGTGAGACAGTATTTGAGGGAAATTGGGAAATATCCGCTTCTTACTGCTGAGGAGGAAGTAGATCTTGCTAAGCAATTTGAAAAGGGGGTTAAGAAGGCTAAGGATAAATTGATTGAGTCGAATTTGAGGCTTGTTGTTTCTATTGCCAAGAAATATATCGGCCGGGGACTGTCTTTGCTTGACTTAATTCAAGAGGGAAACCAAGGGCTTATACGTGCTGTTGAAAAATATGACTGGAGGCGTGGATTTAAGTTTTCGACATATGCTACGTGGTGGATAAGGCAGGCTATTACGCGTGCGATTGCCGATCAGGCAAGAACCATTAGGATTCCTGTCCATATGGTTGAGACTATAAATAAGCTTTATAGAACTTCACAGCGTCTTATGCAGGATTTGGGGCGGGAGCCTACTTATGAGGAGATTGCCGAGGAGCTTGGAATTACACCGGATAAGGTTCGTGAAATTTTTAAAATTAGTCAGGAGGTTACTTCTTTGGATACTAAAGTCGGCGAGGATGAGGATAGCACTTTGGGGGACTTTGTGGCGGATGAGGTAAGACCGACGCCTGTTGATACCGCAAGCCGACAGCTTCTTAAGGATCATCTTGATGAGGTCTTATCTACTTTGACAGAGCGTGAAGCAAAGGTTTTAACGCTTCGGTTTGGTCTTGATGGAGGTCAGCCGAACACTTTGGAGGAGGTTGGGCGTGTTTTTGGGGTGACTCGTGAGAGGATCAGGCAGATTGAGGCAAAGGCTTTGAGAAAACTTAAACACCCCTCCCGCCGAAAAAAGCTTCAGGATTATTTAGAATAATTTTCAATTCACATTTTTTAATTTTTAAACGAATTCTAAATTTTAGTTTTTAAAATACCGACGAAAAATGTTTTATGGATTAATTATTCCCTGCAGCAGTCTATTGCTTTTTGGACAAGATTTCCGATTTTATCGAAGACTGAGGCGCTAGACTTTTTATTTGTTTTTTCATCTATTAAGCTGACTGTTTCGGTATTTGCTTTAATTTTGGCTGCGTCTTTGAGGTTAACTACATCTAAGTTTATGGCCCAAAAAAGTGAGTAGAGTTTATAGGATTTTTCAAATAAATTTCATGCTTTTTCTTTATCTCCTTTTTTCAGTTCTTTTGTTCCCACTTCCATTATTCTCATGCTGGCAGCCAGAAGATGTTTTGAGATACACCAAAGTTCACCCTCATAATCTTTAATTATTTCTTTCAGGAGATCGGTTCGCACAAGGCACACTTCGTTTAAAAGATCAAGATATTTTTTTGCCGGTTTTTTGGGCTGTAAAAAAGAGATGTTCTTCAATTGATATTAAATTCATAATGCCAACTGAAAGATCCTCACCGCTACTGAGGTCAAGATCTTTTTTGTCAAGCAAATTTTTTATTTTTTTCTTATTGGTCATTTAGATAAAGGTAATTTAAACAGATGTGATGAGAAACATTATAATCGATGCCATAATTAATGATATAAGTGGGAAGATTACTTTTTGAAAATTAAAGAGTTGTTTTTCTTTAACACTTCTTACTTTTTTGTCTGCAAATACGGCTGTTAAAAATGCGACTATGCCCACACAGCTGCCAAAAATTAATTTGTCAATACCAAAGATCGTATTAAACGGGTGGCCGATAATGTCGGAAATTTGAAGGGGTATGAATGTCAATAAAGCCCAAAAAACAAAGCTGAAAAATAGTTTTTGAGGTAATTTAACCCCCCTTTTTTTTAAAAAATCTGCGGTCCAAAATGAAAGACTTACAAGCATTCCACCAATCCAAATTCCTGTAACGCTGTCGTCAATGCCAATAAAGCGACTTAGGCCTAGTCCGGCGCCGACGGCGACAGTGCATACGGGACATACGGCAAAAATTTCGTGTATTGATGAATGGTAGCTAATGAATAATATTAAGATTGTTATAGATATTTTTTTGAATTTGTTCATAGATTTAAGGTTTTAAAGTAGTTGATGGCCGGATCGTCGCCTATTATGCATTTTCCTTCGGGTGTAAATATTAGCGGTACGCCTATCTCGCTCGGCGGTATATTGCAGGAGCGGGCTCTTTGTGTGAGCCTTTCGGCGTTTTTGCGGTTTTTGTAGGTTTCGAATTTATTAATGGTTATTTTGTCTTTTTTATCCCAGGAGTTTAAGAATTCTTCTACGTTTTTACAGTGGGGGCAAGTTTCTCCCCAGTAGTATTCTATATTTGGTGGAAGCGGAAGACTCTCTTTTTTATCGGAAAGGATAAATGCTCCGCCGAAAATGATTATGATGATTACTGCCGCGTAGAACCAAGCGTTTTTCATGTCTACCCTAAAATAGTACAGTTTTACCTTTAAATAGACAAGTGTATTGTGGGATAATTGTTTTTATGATAAGGAGTGTTTTTAGGGCATTTAAAGAAAATCCTTGGTTAATTTATGTATATGTGTTGTTTTTGTTTGTGCTTATTTTTGACATTTTGATTTATGTTTTTGGAGACAGCGTATTTGGTTTTCGTGAAGCTGGGAGGAGAAATTCTCCGATTGATCGCACAGCGGCTCAATTCGAGGAAAAATTTGAGAAGGGAAAATATATTAGTTTTTTACTTTTGGGTTATGGGGGGGCTGGGCATAGCGGCGGGAATTTGACCGATGTAATTAAGCTTTTAGTTGTTGATTCGTCTTTAAAGCGAATTAATTTAATTTCAATTCCAAGGGATTTGTGGGTAGCGATTCCCGTAAGAAGCGATAAAAGCGAGTATTTCAAAATTAATGCAGCTTATGCTATAGGCCTTGATGACAGGAATTACCCTCTTAAAGAGCCTCCTTATAAAGAACCTTTGGGACATTTTAATTTGAGCAAGAAGGTGATTGCGGATGTTACCGGCATTGAGGCTAACTGGGTTGTCTCAGTTGATTTTTCCGGATTTTCGATGGCGATTGATGAGCTTGGAGGGATCGGGGTTAATGTAGCTACTTCTTTTGATGATTATTTTTATCCTGTAAAAGGTCTTGAGAATGAAACTTGTGGGGCAAGTGCCGATGAGATAGCCTTGTGGCATGAGAAGTATTCGGGCTTTGAGCTTGAGAAGCGCTTTGTTTGCCGGTATGAGCACCTACATTTTGACAAGGGGCTTGCGCAAATGGATGGGGAGACTGCTTTGAAATTTGTAAGAAGCAGGCATTCGGATACTTATGGGGGAGATTTTTCAAGAGCAGAGAGGCAGATGGCTGTTCTTCAGGCTATTGCCAAGAAAGCTTTGGATCTAGGTGCTCTTGATGATGTTGCTTCTTTTTTTGAAAGGTTTATTGGATCGGTCAGGACGGACTTGAAGGCTGCTGATTTGGTTGAAATGCTGGCGAAATATCCGGATATTGCTAATTATGATGTAAATTCAATAATTCTTTCTACTGACAATGTTCTTACTGAATGGAGTGGGGGCGGAGGGTATTCTCTTGTTTCAAAAGACGGGGTTGGAGAGTGGAGTATTGTAAAAAGATTTATTTTAGAAGAGATGCAAAGGTGAGCTCTTTTTTGGTATAATTCTTGTACTTACCGAATTTTTAAAAGTAAATGATCCCCGGTAGCTCAGCGGTAGAGCGGGAAGCTGTTAACTTCAAGGTCGTAGGTTCGAATCCTACCCGGGGAGCCAACTTTGACGAGAGGCGTAAAACGCTATCTTGTCAAACGGTTTTATCCAGTCAAATCGGACTTTTTGCCTTTTAGCTCTAAGTTCTGAAGTGTCATCTTCAGAAGTAGCCGTTTTTCTTGAACTTTTGCTTGATGCTCCTTTAGTTTTTTTCATGGCAACCCTTACCAGCTCATCAGGCAATCTTTCCAATTCTCTAGTTGACAATTGTGATCAAGTTTCCTATTATGCATGAATATGCGTTCATATAGTTGTTGTTCACCATCAAACAAGGAGTCAAAACAGGTCGAGCCGTTATATTCCCTTCTTAAGTTGGTATCAGAGAAAAACCGCCTTAAACTTCTTTGTATCCTTCGTAACGGTGAACACTGTGTCTGCGAGCTAATGGAACATTTGCAAATGTCCCAAAGTCTAATTTCCCACCATCTGGCAGATCTTAGAAATGAAGGTATGGTCATGAATGAAAAGCGAGGATTAAAGGTTTATTACTCACTGACTGACAGAGGTAGAAAAATTACTAATCTGCTATTCCAAATTCCAAAGGAGGTGGAGATATGAAAATTCAAGTTTTAGGTAGCGGGTGTTCTGTTTGTAAAAACTTATATGAAATTACCAAAAAGGCAATTTTGGAATTGGGGTTAGATAATGAAGTGGAATATCTAACTGGACAAGAAGGGATTCAAAAGATCATTGAGATGGGGGTTGTGAGCAGCCCGGTTTTAGCTGTTGATGGGAAACCAATTATGGTTGGTTTTACTCCTGATATTGAAAAGATTAAAACCCTTCTTAAAGAAAGTGGAGTGAAATAGATATGAATAAAATATTATCTGTTCTTAAGAAAAATTGGGTTATTGGTCTTTTGGGCGGAGTCTATCTTATTATCTATTTTTGGCAAAATCAAATTGGAGTTTTTTTAGCTAACGAGCAGGTTCAAAACCTAATCGGCAGTGCGGTGTATCAAGGGTGGTTAGGACTTGTGGATTATTTATCGGCTCACGTACTTTTTTGTTTAGTTCCCGCATTTTTTATAGCCGGTGCCATTAATAGTCTTATTGATTCCCAATCAATCCTCAAATACTTATCCGGCAAAACAAAAAAATGGCTGGCTTATTTGATTGCCGTTACTGCAGGATTTTTAATTGAGGTTTGTTCTTGCACTATTTTACCTTTATTTGCTGGTATCTGGAAAAAGGGTGCAGGACTCGGAATTGCCGTAACCTTATTATATGCGGGTCCAGCTTTTAATGTTGTGGCTCTTATTTTGACAGGACAAAGGATCGGCTGGGAGTTTGCCTTTTTCAGATTGGTACTTTCAATTTTTTTTGCCGTTTTGATCGGTTTGATAATGGAGGTGGTTTTTGGCAATAGAAAAGAAGATGAAGATGTGCAAGTTGTTGCCCAAGACTTGGATAAACTTCAGGGTAAAAAAACTTTGTGGTTCTGGGGAACGATGATTGCCATATTAATTGTCGGAACGGCTCCAATTAGCAATAATTTAAGATACACCCTGATTGCTCCATTGGTATTAATTCAGCTGATCATGACCTTTGTTTGGCTTTCGAAAGAGAGAAGGACTGCTTGGTGGGATGAAACTATAAAATTTGTCAGCCAGATTGTTCCCCTGCTTCTGGTGGGTGTGTTTTTAGCGGCGGCTGTTGCTCAACTTATTCCCAAAGAGCAATTTCAAGCTTTGGCCAGCCAAAATAACTTGTTTACAAATTTTGCTGCGGTGCTGTTCGGTACCTTAGCCTATTTCCCTGCTCTAGTAGAAGTTCCGATTGCCGAGAACTTTATGAAACTGGGCATGAATAAGGGTCCTTTAATGGCATATCTTTTGGCTGACCCGGTTTTATCGCTACAAGGGCTTTTGGTTATTAGAAAACTCATTGGTACCAAGAAAATGCTGGTTTATGCCGGCTCAATTGTGGTTTTAACAACATTGGCGGGGTATGTTTATGGTATATTTGTTGCGTAAGGAATAATGAAAAAGAAACAAGCAATTCTAACCAGTGCAATTATTTTGATAATTATTGGCTTAATATCCCTTGTAATTTTGGGTAGTAAAAACAAAAAAGTTGATACAGAGGTAGTGCAAAAGCCAGCCGAAAGTCTTTCTTCTGTAAGTTCATCCTCTCTTAATACAGAGGTTCCTATTTTCTTTTATGGTAATACTTGCCCTCATTGTGCCGATGTTGAAGAGTGGATGAAAGAGAACAAGATTGAAGAGAAGATTGGGCTGGTCAAAAAAGAAGTGTATGACAATCGAGCCAACTCTCTTGAACTTGTAAAAGTAGCAGAGAGCTGTGGGCTTTCGACTAATAGTATCGGCGTGCCTTTTCTTTATACACCTGAAGGCAAGTGTTTGATTGGGACACCTGATATTGTTGGTTATTTAAGCGATAAGGCTGGGCTGTCTGGTAATGCTGAGTCGATCGGTACAGAAAAGTTTGAACAATGAAATATTTTTTAGGCATATTTGTTAGTTTTTTGGCATATCTCGCAACCGCTTAAAGGAGGTGAAACTATGAAGAAAAATAAAACTATTCAACCTGATATTAACGAGTTTATGGACAAAGTTAAAAAGATGGAGAAGGGTGAGAAACTTGATCTTTCTTCCGATGAAGACCTTTCTATTGGAATTATGAACTTAATTTCTATGGAGGAGCATTTCTTTTTTACTTACAACAAAACTAAAGATGCCAAGTATCTGGACCTATTGAACGAGGTTAGAGAGATACGCAAAAGCGCTCTCAAGCGAATTATTAAAGATTATGAGGGTGAAGTTTGGTGTATCAGTAAGCATTTATTGGCTGCATCTATGAGATTTATGGAAGTTGGCACTAAGTCGCTGACCAAAGGAGATAAGAAAGGCGCAAAGGACATGTTCCAGAAGTCCTATCAACTGTACAGCTTGTTCTGGGGTCTTAATCTAGGATTAGTGAGGACAAAAGATGTAAGACGGTCAAACAGCCAAAAAATTACCTTAATCAACGACGATCCTAAACCAAAAAAGAAAGGTTCAACCAGCATTTTCGCCAAACTAGGAGAAGTGGTGCAGAAGGCAATTGACTGTTGCAAGGAGTGATTAGACAGACAAATTTTATTAATGTCTTTCGTCTGCGTTATACGCAAGAAAGTCTTTGTTATCAAAAAGATATATTTATGTAAAACCTCAAATTTAGAGGATCTAGGTCTAACAAGATTATAAATTGGCTCTTGAAAATGTATTAGTAATTGCTAATATATAGTTGTGAGTCAGATATTTTCTGCATTTGCCAACGAGACTCGCCTTAAAATTTTGGCTTGTTTGGACAAAAAAGAAAAAACCGTCAGCGAGCTTATTAAAACCTGCGGTCTTTCTCAGTCGGCGGTTTCACAGCATCTTATGAAGTTAAAAAGTTTAGAGCTTCTCAAAGAAAGAAGAGATGGTAGATTTATTTACTACTCACTTGTCCAGCCAAAATTGGCAAAGTTGAGTAAAGAATTACTTAAAATTTCACAAACGGATAAAATATGAATCTGGCTTATTTTAGGAAAAGCAAATTATCATTTGAAGAAACTGTTAAAAGGGCTAAAAGTCTGGCTGAGAAAGAAAAGCTCAAAATTTTGGGTGAGGTGGATTTGCCAAACCAAAAGGGAAAACTTCTAAACATATGTAATGAGAATTGGCTTGGAGCTTTACTAACAACAGACAAAAATCTTTTTGGCCTTCTTCCTTGTTCGATCGTTGTGTTAAGAAATGATTCGCAAGTAATTATCGGTGTTTCCAGTCCTGCTCTTTTGGGAGGTGTTACCCATGATCCGGCGGTTCATAAAATCTCCCAACAGGCAGAAGTAACTCTTAAAAAGCTTGTTGATGATGTGGCTGGGGTTGGGCCACTAAAGCCAATCAATGTCAAACTTTACGCAACCCTTTCTTGCCCCTATTGTAAAATGGAAAAGGGCTGGTTTGAGAGCAAAAATGTCAAACACGATGTGGTCTATGTTGATCTTAATCCCAAAGAGGCTGAAGCAATGGTTGCCAAAACAGGGCAGATGGGGGTACCTGTCACTGAAATAATTTATGAAGATGCTGAACCTGAGTTTGTGGTTGGTTTTGATAAAGGAAAGTTAAGTTCACTTTTAGGGATCGAGGATTAAAGGAGGCGAAAATCATGACAGAATTTGTGGACTACATTGAAAAATAACCAAGGAAAACAGTTATTTTCGAAAAGTTTTGTTTACGGGGAAATATAGCCAGCTTGTAGTGATGAGTCTAAATCCGGGTGAAGAAATTGGCGAAGAAGTTCATGAAAGATTAGATCAGTTTTTGGATTGAGCAGGGCAAAGCAAAGGTGATAATCAAGCGAAGAACATGAAGTTGAAATGATTTTACTATTATTGTTCCCGCGGGGGCAAAGCACAAAATTATAAATGTCGGCGAGGAGAATTTGAAATTTTACACCATCTACTCTCCGCCAAATCATCCTGATGGAACCATTCATCAAACCAAAGCCGAGGCAGATGAATACGAAGACCCTCATGCTTAAAACTTAAATGCTTGATGGAGTTTTTCAACTGAAATAATATAATATATGGCTTGGTATTTAGCAGCATTTTTATCTGCAGTTTTTGCGGCACTTACTTCTATTTTTGCCAAAATAGGCATTAAAGCAGTTGACAGCAACTTGGCTACTGCCATACGCACAACCGTTATTCTGTTTATTACTTGGGGAATAGTTGCATTTCAAGGGAACTTGTCTACTATTAACACTATCCCGAAAACAAGCTGGATTTTTTTGGTTCTTTCTGCTATTGCCACTGGAGCTTCTTGGCTTTTTTATTTTTATGCCTTAAAAGTGGGCGAAGCTAGTAAGGTGGTGCCTATTGACAAGTTAAGCCTCGTTTTGACTATTGTTTTTGCCGCCCTCATTCTTAAAGAGAAGATAAATTTACAAATAGTCATTGGTGCGCTTCTTATGACAGCTGGCTCTCTTCTTATCGCCTACGCAAAGTAAGTTTTTCCTTGAAAGAAAATTTATACCTATTTAGTATTAAAGGTAGAAAGGAGGTGAAAAATAAATGAAGAAGCTCTTTTTCTTAGTTGCCATTACGACAGTATTTGCATTAATTTCTTCTCCTGTTATAGCAGCTAAACCAAGTGCATGTGCCACTATTCAAGATGGCACTATTACCGATTCAGCTGGAAATCCAATCGTTCTTGGTTATGACCAGTTTGGTTATAACTATCAAGCACACATGTTTAATGGAACTTATGATAGTGTAGATAGAAACATAGACGGAACTTACTGGGGAGATACTGGTGATTATGTTGATGATAAGCTCGTGATGAAGTGGAGCGATGCTTGGTTGGCCAATGTCGACTGTAATGGAGACGGAAAGCTGGATAGAGGATTAGTCGATGGTGTTCCAAGTGGAATAAGCAAAGGTTGGTTAACAAATCATGTTGTAGGAGACTATACCTTAGATGGAAATGTCCAAAACTATACAGATTTTGTAAAAATAGTTTGGACCGGTCCGGATAGCCCTCTTTGGGGATAATATACTATCATTCAAGAAGTATGGAACGACCCAGCAGGAGGATTAAATGGATTGTACAGCAAGATTGGTACACCAGGTTTTGGTTTAAATGACCAATGGACAACACTGCCGTAAGTGTTTGTTTTACTGTTACAGCAAGATAAGGCTTAACTTTTTCTCAAAGAAAAAGCGGATATAGTGAAGCTTAAGAAACTTAGGTGCTTCCATATAGGTTTGGTAAATATTCCTGCTTAACGCCAGAACTTCATCAATGATGTCAACGTCAATCTGGCGTTGGGCTTCAAGCTCGTCTATCTGGTTTTCGAATTGTCCGATTTGCTTTTGTGGATGTGAATTTTGGCGTTTGAAGAAGCGGTTAATCATGAGTTGACTTTTTCTTTTTAATTTCCTTAGAATATTTTTTTAGAGGAATGCTGAATGTGTAAGGTAAAGCTATCTTTACTTCCCTTGCTTGTTTCTTTTCTATTTTTTTTCTCTTTGAAGAACGAAGTTTTTGCTGCTGATCAAATTCGGGTTACTGGATTTGATTATCCAAGGATAGCTTACCCCCTTTTGGATGTAGCCTCCTTAATGAATGCTTTAACAAATTCATCAAATTTTGGTGAGGGAGGGGTGGTTCCTTGTAGTGTTACTGTTTTACCCTTTGTTAATACAATTGGGCCGGGAACACTGGTTAATGGTGGTGTAAGAAGCGCAGACGTATTTGTTGGTGGACAATTGGAAATGGAAGATGATCTTACTTCTGAGGAAGCACAGGAACTGACAAATTTTATTAATGCTGGAGGGATTGTTTACGTTACTGACAACGCATATTCCGATTCTCTGCCTACTTATAATAAACTTTTTGAGAAGTTGGGAGTACCCGACCGTTTTAGTTCTGATATTGATCAAACAGATTTTAATGGAGAAAGCAGCGATCCGGTTTCTACACCTATTACAAATGGTCCTTTTGGGCATGTGGGACCATTAAATCATGGAGAATTTCGGATATTTAACAATGTCTCGTTTACTGCTGTTGCAAAAGGATTTGATGTCTTGGGTGGTGGGATTATTACATTTGCGCTTCCGATTCAAACTTTGGGTTTTAGCGAGAACTTTGTGTTGCATGAGAGAGCAATTGGGCAGGGCTATTTGGCGGTTTCGGGAGGTCCGTTGTATTTTGCTGAGGATGATGAAGATAATATGAAGTATTTTAAAAATTTGGTTGCGATGGCTTGTAAACAAAGGACTGGAACTTTGTTAGATGTGCCACTTTTTAAGCAGACTGATAGCCAGTGGGGGTCTCAAGAGTATGATAGTGGGAATAAACAACGGCTTGATTGCGGGAAGACAATGGCTCGGTGTGGTTGTGCAACAACTTCTGTTGCGATGATACTTAAGTATTATGGGGTGGACAGAGACCCGTATGGGAATCCAACTACACCGATGGTGGTTAATAATTATTTTAAGCAGGATGAAGTCTGCGGAGCGTTGGGTTGTACAAGTAGGGGCTATAAGTATGGGAATATAAAGTGGCATGTTGCTGGTGAATATTCTGCTGAATCTAACAGGATTTTTGATACACAGAAGGTGGTGTTTAAGGGATCTTACGATTTTAGTCCCTCTTTTGTAGCTTCTGAAATTGAAGAACAAAGACCTCTAGTTATGAGAGTTCCGCGTAGACAACACTGGGTTGTGGCTACGGGGATTGATGGTGACACTTTTACAATTAATGATCCTGGGTACAACAGGTATAAACTTGATGATCCTGCGTATGGCAATGTAGCTTTGACGACGAGAAAGTACGAAAAGACAGCAAGCGATTTCAGCAGCTTTGATGTGACTTCTTTGGCGCCGACTCAACTTTTAGTGACAGATAGTCAAGGAAGAAGGACGGGTTTTGACTCGTTAAACTCAAGTGTTTTACAAGAAATTCCCAACTCTTTTTATTACTTTGAGGAGGCTTATGCCGATGCTACGGAGGAAAACCCGGCACCCGATCCTAATAAGGGGATTTATACTGTTTTGATACTTACACCCGAGCAGGATAATTATAAAGTTGAAGTTATAGCGCCTAAGGGCGAGCTTTATAGCTTTAGCGTGCACGCCTCTGATAGAGATGCGGGTATTAATCTTGGTATTTTTGAAAACATTGAAGAAGGTGCTAAAGAGCATGAATATGTTTTTGGTTATAATCCTGAACCGGGGTCTGAGACAAAGTTTTTCCAAGAAATCTCTATTGATGTTAGGCCTTTTATTGAAAAAAATATTATTTTTAGAAAATCCTTTTTGTCGATTCTTGTGAGTGTTTTGTCAAATCCAACTTTTAATGCCGAGGTTGTAGATAAAGCGACTCTAAAATTTGGAAAGCTCGGCAATGAAGACAGTTTAGTTTGGTGTTCACCGTTTTACTTTGATGTGAATAGAGATGGACTAAAAGATTTAAGTTGCTTGTTTGACCCAAGAAAAATGGGGTTTGAGAAAGGTAATACTGTTGGGATTTTAACAGGGGAGACTGATGATGGTGTTGCTATTGAAGGTAGGGATTCGGTGATAGTTTACTAGCTACTTACTGTAAGCAACAAAAGCTTTATATGTAAGTGGCTCGCTTGAAGCTACTAAAATTCCGAGAGAGAAGTATTTCCCTCCTTTTTCATAGTCGTACGATTCACCATTTGGCCCACTAGCATAGCTTGTTTCTTGCCAACCTTTTTTAACAAGTTCGTTTGTGTAGTAATCAATAAACTTGTCGTAATTTTTGATTGGTAGTGATTGAACATAAATAGCATTTGTTTTGATGCTATCATTGTTTTTATTTGTGAAAACAACTTCCCCTTCTTCTGGTTGGTTCCAGTCTATACCATTGTAAAGTAGTGGAATATCTTGGTCTGAGTTGGTTGTAGCTGTTGTGGGTGTTGGAGTTTTTTGTGTCACTTTTGGAGTTTCTGGAGTTTTATACAAAGCCAGTGCAGTAGCGCCCGCTATCACAATAGCTAGTGAAATCACAAAAAAAATTATTAAAACAGAAAATCCATTTTTGGTCATTGTTTAAATTTAGTGTAGAACAGAAAAGATGTAATTTGCAATTTTGAAGATTTTGTTCCAAAAGCGCGGGGTTAGAAATATATTAGCATCTCTGTTGTAGGAACGAGTAATATTAAAAAAATTCTGTAACTACATTTCCTGTAACAACCTTTTCGTTGAGTCAAAATAGATTTTATGGTTCACAAATCTTGCAACAATCACCCTTTTGTAAAAATACTGGTATGCATTTGTAGGCGTTTTAACATTTTTGTTTCTCACGGCATTTCGGACAAGTGAGTATTGCCTTTGTTTTGATTTTTGTCACGGTCATTATACGTGTTTAGATTTATTAGCCAGCTATGGGAAGGACGGACAAGATACAGCCGGTAATGGCTATTGTTAACCGACGCGCGTTTACAATTCAAATCTTTTAAAAAATCGACGTTTTGACAATTCAACTGCTACAAAGTAACCGACAACTACAATACCTACCCATATCCATAAAGATAATGGCATAATGGAAAATTCGAACAGTGTTTCTCCTAAAACTGTGAGTGGCATACCTATAACAACAAGACTGGAAAACAAACTAAATCCTATTAATAAAAAGCTCGGAATGCTCTTGTAAAATGGCAGTTTTGTTCGTATAGCAAAGGTGACAAGTATTTCTGACAAAGAAGATTCAATAAACCACGCAGTACGAAAAACATCAGTTGAAACATGCCAAATAAAAACCATCGGCAGAATCATCAAAAAGTCAAAAATTGAACTAATCAGTCCGAAGTAAAGCATAAAACGGCTAATTGTGCCTATATTCCATTTCTTCGGCTTTTTTACAAAGTCTGCGTCGACATTATCAGTTGCCACCGCAAACAGTGGAATATCGCTAATAAAGTTGTTGAGCAATATTTGAGATGGAAGTAGCGGAATAAACTTCAAAAAAAGAGAGGATAGGGAAACAGTAAACATATTGCCATAGTTGGCGCTGATGGTGTTTAGGATATATTTCATGATATTACCAAATGTCTTTCTTCCTGCTTCAATACCATCTGCTAAAACCATCAAATCTTTTCTTAGCAGAATAATATCTGCCGCCTCTTTTGCCACCATCGCTCCGCTATCTACCGCAATACCCACATCAGCAGCTCTTAAGGCGGGCGCATCATTAACACCGTCGCCCAAGAAACCCACGACGTGACCTTCTTTATTAAGAGATTCAACTATTTTATATTTTTGCTCTGGGGTGACTCTAGCAAAAAGGGTAGTATTTGCTACTCGTTTTTCGAATTCTTCAATACTCAGTCCCAACAATTCTTCACCACTAACAATCTTCTCATTTTCTCCATCAAATCCAGCCTGTCGTGCTATATAAGCGGTTACTGTTTCACTATCACCGCTTAATATCTTTATGTTTACCCCTAATCTCCTCAATTTCTCTAAAGATTTTAGAGCGGTAGTCTTTATCGGATCACTAAAAAGCAAAAAACCTAAAAAAGTAATGTTTTCTTCATCGTTAACCTCTGAAGTTGTCTTTTCTAATAGTTTTTCACCTATACCGATTACTCTATAGCCCTGATTTTCAAGATTTTTTGTTTTGCTCAATATCATTTCTTTTTGATCTTCGCTGGCCTTGGCTATAGATACCATCGATTCAACTGATCCTTTGACGATTAATGTTGTTATGTTGTCTGCTTTAACTAAAACACTCATCCTGCGTCTTGAAAAGTCAAATTCATTTTCATCAATTAATTGAAAGGATTTAAGTTGATGCTTTATTGATTTCGCTTCCTTACTCATCCACAAAGCCTTATCTATTGGGTTGGTAGTTAAAATTTGTTCTCCTACCAATTCACCGCTCGTGCACAATAATGCTTTCAGTACCAAAATTTGATCTTGGCCGCCGTCAAGTGACTCATAACCTACCAAACTAAATTCTCCTTTTGTCAATGTGCCTGTTTTGTCTGTACAAAGCGTGTCGATGTTTCCCAAATCTTCAACCGACATGAGTCTTTTTACAATTACTTTTTTCTTAGCGATTTTCAAAGACCCTTGAGATAACGTGATTGTCATAATTGCAGGAAGAAGTTCTGGAGTAATACCTACAGCTAGGGCTAAAGCAAACAGAAACGAATCTAAAACACCCTTGTCAAGAGCAGTGTTTACTATAAATACAAATGCTGTCATCAATACGATTACTTTGAATAAAAACTTGCTAAATTTTTTAGTTTGTTTCTGAAATTCAGTTTCTTGAGGTTGTCTGGCCAAAATTGACGCTGTTTTACCCAATAATGTTGCTGATCCAGTAGAAACAACGATTCCCTTACCAATACCCTCAGCAACTGATGTACCCATAAAGGCCATGTTTTTTGGGTGTTGTGGTTCGGCTCCCCTTATTTTGTCTACAGTTTTTGATACAGGCATCGATTCGCCTGTTAATGTCGATTCATTTACCGAAAGTCCATCAAGCTCAATGAGGCGAAGATCAGCAGGCACTATATCACCAATTCTAATCTCAACTAAATCACCAACAACTAGCTTTTCACTGTCGACCTCTATCCATTTACCATCTCTCTTAACTCTAGATTTTCTGGATATATATTCAGCTAGTTTTTCTAAAGCCATTTCTGCTCGATATTCCTGGAAAAAGCCTAAAATGACGCTTAGCATCACCAAGCTGAAGATGACACCAACTTCAAGGTGTTGGCCCAATGCATACGCGATAACCGCAGCTATTAATAGGGCAACCATTAACCAGTTTTTAAATTGAGATATCAACACTAGCCAAGCGGATTTTTTCTTGCCCTTATCAACAATATTTTCTCCTTGTAAATTCAAGCGGTGATTTGCTTCTTTTATAGATAAGCCGTCGTATGAAGTGTTTAATTCTCGATACAATTCATCAAATGACAATTTAGCGAATTTAATGTCAGTTTTATCTTTCCCAAGCATAAAATTAGTATAGAAGACTTTTATTTTTTGGAGAACCAGGAACTCATCCTATCAACAGTTTAGATGTTATTTAGATAATAAACTCTGACAGTACCCCTTAAATTGACACTCAATTATATAAGCCAAGCTTGTGACTTAATATCATAGAACTGTGTACATTTTAATGAGTACCTGTCCCTATTGGTGCATCACTTGGCTGCCCGGCAGGGATTCGAACCCCGATTAACGGCTCCAAAGGCCGCTGTCCTACCATTAGACGACCGGGCAATGTTTACGCTATTTTACCATCGAGTACTTTTCTAATCTAGTTCACAAATCCATTTAAAGGCAGAAGCTGCCTATTCTCTTGTATGCAGATAGAAGGATCAACTTGCATTTTTTTTGGAATAATAACTCCAATATCACCAAAAACCTTATTTACCTCATTTTCCGAAATTGTCCAAGGCCGAACAATGCTGTATGTAGGAACATCGTTTCCGGGAGCTATTTGGATAACTTTCTTCCACCAAAAAAGATAGCGATATCCATAAGAAACGCCAAGTTCGCCGATATAATTGATCCCGACGCATGGGTAGTTGTTTTCCTCAACACTTTCTTTAATAAAAGTAACAGCATCAAGTTTATCTTTGTATTCACCGTGTATTTGTTTTTGGTTTAACGCCGAAAAGTTTATTAGGACAAAAAATCCCAAAAGAAAAACTGCTGGGAAAAGGAGTCCTTTGATTTTTATTACAAACGAATAAAAAAGCCCAAAAAGAGTAACGGATAAAATTATCAAATTATTAAAATAGTATTCACTCATTGCACGTTTTGAAAAAAAATGAACAGCAATTGTTAAAACAACCCAGGCGATAAAAATTGCCGCCTCCTCCCGTGTTATTTTTTTTAAACCCCAAAGCCCAAAAACAAGTAGGAAAAATCCTGCGAAAGAGTAGGGGAATATGCGGATATTGCTAAAAGGCTCCCGAAGCACGCGGTCTATATGCTCAATTATCACATAGAGCTTATAATACCCGCTTCTAATCTCAGCGTATTCTCCTCCGGAAGAAAAAGCCGTAGCAAGTGCATTTATTTGTCCAAACCCATGCCTTATCTCAAAAGCGATAAAAGGGGTGATAAATAGAATAAATGTGCCAAAAGAAAAATAAACCGCTCGTTTATGCGAAAAAAGGTTTTTTAAAGATCCCCGGGAAAGAAAAAACGCTAGTGGACTAAGAATCAAAAAATAAGGAATAAATGCAATATGAATATGCCAGATTAAGCCGAAAAGCACTATTAATATGGGTATTGCCGTGTAATCTTTTCGTAAAATAATCATCAGACAATAAAAAAACCATACAGTCCAGAGAAGTGTGGGCTGAGTGGGAACAATCCATCTGTCAAGAAAGGCAATATTCGAGCTTGCTGCATAAATAATGCTTGCCGGAATAGCAGTATCCTTTCCATAAAGCTTTTTAGTAATCCAAAAAACACTCACCAAAGTAGCCGTGGAAATAAAGGTAATTGGTATGGCAAAGGACAAAGGATTCATGCCAAAAATCCAAAAGAAAAAAGCCATTATGTAATAATAAATTGGACCTATAAAAAGTCCTGTAATACTTGTTTCCTGTCCGATCAGTCTGAAATGCTTGTCAACTAAAATATCCTTTGCAATAAAGGCTTGAAGATCCTGCTCATGTCCGTATCCGTAAAGCTCCTTAAACCGAAAAATTCTGAAAAACAAACCCAGTAAAATTATTACAAATAATATATAATTTTGTCGAATTAGCTTAAGCATGTTTTTATGTTAATCCATCAAAGTTGATTAAGCCACCCCTGCTAAGGTAAAATAGGCTTGTTCTTTAAATGGGTCGCTAGCTCAATTGGCAGAGCACCAGCCTTTTAAGCTGAGGGTTCTGGGTTCGAGTCCCAGGCGACTCACAATAAGCAACATGCTCTATGCTGCCTACAGCTAACGCAAAATTATATTCTAATTCATTATCGGCAATAAAAAAACTCTTGTTTTTATCCCATAACACCTAAATAATGAAATGTGAGTCGTGAGCACGTTATTAAAGCATTTTCATTAACAGCACTAGCTCTAATAGGCTCTGCAGGTTTTGAGCAATCGGTTAGGAATGAAATATTAAAAAAAGAGGGTTCGTGCGCCATGTGTGGTAATCAAAAAAGCCTTACTGTACACCACATCGTACCCGACAGCCTGGAAAACGGTAAAGATAACCAAAGCCCTAAAAATTCAATCGATCCTTATGTAAAATTTTTTCAAGAGGTGTATAAAG
Source organism: Candidatus Woesebacteria bacterium (assembly GCA_013374835.1). GTDB lineage: Bacteria > Patescibacteriota > Microgenomatia > UBA8517 > UBA8517 > UBA1430. The sequence continues at coordinate 79,465 of CP055307.1, read as the reverse complement.
AAAAAATTTTGCCCATTATTCCTAGTGGCATACTTGGTGATTTTAGAAGAGCCGTAAAAAAAAGAATAAATTCACAGGCAAATGGAGTCGTCCTTTGCATGGGGTGCCACAGAAGGCTTCATCAAAATTTTAATTCAAAATACGACAAGAATTTTTTCGATTCTGACTTGGGATACGATCTATCAGAAAAATCTTTGATTCAGTTTATGTTGGATAAAATCATCAACCCGGCTCTTAGAGATTTATCACGAGATATTTAATCGGTCTAGCTAAGTGACCCCACCGGGATTCGAACCCGGGTTTGCGGGATGAAAGCCCGCTGTCCTAGTCCCCTAGACGATGGGGCCGTGTTTGATACTTAACCTATATAGTATACCAAACTTAATCTAAATGATGTTTTAATCACTCTTGAAAACATATTGCACACTCTGATATAATACCTCCACTACAAAGTTAACTTCCCTCTTTTTTGGAAAAAGAAGGGGGTAACAACTCCAGGTAGAAAACTGAACCTTGACAATCAACTAACGTCTGAAAGCATCTTTGGGCGCTTCTTGTTTTTAAGCAAGATTCGTCACTTTTTGAGGGTTTGATCCTGGCCCAGGGTGAACGCTGGCGGCGTGCATTAGGCATGCAAGTGGAACGGTCCGATTTAATCGGACAGTCGCGAACGGCTGAGTAACGGGTAGGAATCTACCCCTTGGTGGGGAATACCTCCGCGAAAGCGGGGTTAATACCGCATAAACTTGTGCTTAGCACAAGAAAAGAGCGTAACTGCTCGCCGAGGGAGGAGCCTGCCTCCCATCAGCTTGTTGGTAGGGTAACGGCCTACCAAGGCTACGACGGGTAGGGGGCGTGAGAGCGTGGCCCCCCAGAATGGCACTGAGACACGGGCCATACACCTACGGGTGGCAGCAACTAGGAATCGTGCGCAATGGGCGAAAGCCTGACGCCGCGACGCCGCGTGTGGGATGACGGCCTTCGGGTTGTAAACCACTTTTGCTCCGATAGAAATATCGGGGAGAATAAGCACTCGCTAACTACGTGCCAGCAGCTGCGGTAATACGTAGAGTGCAAGCGTTGCCCGGAGTTATTGGGCGTAAAGGGTTCCGCAGGCGTCTCGTCGCATCTTCTTTCAAAGCCTGGAGCTTAACTCCAGAAAGGGAGAAGAGATGGACGGGATTGAAATATTTCGGGGCTACTGGAACTATCGGTGTAGGGGTGAAATCCGTTGATATCGATAGGAACTCCAAGGGCGAAGGCGGGTAGCTAGAAATTATTTGACGCTCATGGACGAAAGCTAGGGTAGCGAAAGGGATTAGAGACCCCTGTAGTCCTAGCCGTAAACGATGCTCGCTAGCTGATGGTTCCATCCATTTTCTGTACGAATCATAAATCTCTGGTTTGCTTACAGGTAATGGATGGGATCATCGGCGTAAGCTAACGCGTGAAGCGAGCCGCCTGGGGAGTACGGCCGCAAGGCTAAAACTCAAAGGAATTGACGGGGACCCGCACAACCAGTGGATTATGTGGTTTAATTCGAAACGAACCGAAGAACCTTACCCAGACTTGACATCCTACTGTTAATGCCTCCTAGAGATAGGTTGGAATTTCGAAATTTTTCGAATGCGGTAGGACAGGTGTTGCATGGCCGTCGTCAGCTCGTGCCGTAGGGTGTTCCCTTAAGTGGGGTAACGAGCGCAACCCCTGTCCCGTGTTAAATGTTCACGGGAGACTGGTCCGATTTAATCGGACAGGAAGTGGGGACGACGTCAGGTCAGCATGGCCCTTATGTCTGGGGCGACACACATAATACAATGAAGCCGACAATGGGTTGCCAAGCGGTAACGCGGAGCTAATCCCAAAAACGGCTTCTCAGTGGGGATTGAGGGCTGCAACTCGCCCTCATGAACGCGGAATTGGTAGTAATCGGAGATCAGCTAAGCTCCGGTGAATACGTTCTCGGGTCTTGTACACACCGCCCGTCAAGTCAGCAAAGTTGGGGGCAGCCGAATTCCGCCAGGGGCGGGAGAAGCTGAATCCAGCGATGAGGATTAAGTCGTAACAAGGTATCCGTTCTGGAAGGAGCGGATGGATCACCTCCTTTCTAAGGAGTGTTGATAAACACCCCCTTTTAGATGGTGGTTTTGGGTTAAAACCACCATCCGCATTGAGTACCTGGCGATACAGGGCTTAGCTTTCAGACGCTAGTTGGAGGTCAAGTATCTTCAAAAAGCATTAAAATCCCAAGTACTAATACTTGGGATTTTTGTTTTGTATTTGCTATCATTAAATAATAATGGATCCTACTCGACCCAGAATCACCACTGAAGAATTGCCGCCTGACAACTATCCTTCACCTCAAACAGAGCTAAGGCAAGAGACAAATTTCCAAAAAAATATAAGACCAAACCCCAAATTCTCAAGATATTTTTTTTTGATCCCGGCGCTATTAATACTTCTTACAATTTTTTTAGTGGGATTTATCTCAAGCAGGCTTTTTAATAGGCAAAAAACACAAGTACCTATGTCTTATTCGCTGCCACCGGCACTTTCTCCGGCAACCCCTATTCCTACGCTCAGGCCGGTACTCAAAAACAAACTCTTTTTAAGCAATTCCTTTGAGATAAGCTTTGAGTATCCAGAAGACGTCTCTTTGCTTGAATGTGAAGAAGAAATATTTTTTTATAGACCAAGAAACGAAGAAGCAACCTGCAATAAACCCGGCTCCTATTTAGTTACACTAAAATACTCAAGCTTTAATTTTTATCCAAGGATAGATTTTGAAAAAAATCCCGATGAAACTATTACAAAAATAGACGACGAAGAAGCTGTAATTCAGGCCCTAAAGAATGATCCGCCCCAAATTTCAGTCACCTTTTCAAAAGACAAAAAATACTTTTTAATCGAAACAAAGGAGTCTCAAGGTAAATCCCTTATTGATGCTCTCCTTGAGACTTTAAAATTTAATAAAGATATTACTAAAAACTGGGAAGAATATACAAACAAAAGATTCGGATTCTCATTTAAATATCCGGAAAATTGGCAAATCGCAAGCAAGAGCGATGTTAAATTGGTAGTAAAAAAAGATATCAATGAAGAAAAGTTCCAAACTCTTACAATAGAATCCCAAGAGGTAAACCAAGCAAGCCTCACAGCTCAAGAATTTATTTCTTCAACAAGAAGCTTGGCCGGATGGAAAATTACCCCGAGCGTAGATTTAAGAAATTTTGGCGGAGGCACGGCATATATTCTTAAAGGTCAATTCAATGGATACTGGCATAGTTTTGTAGTAATCTGGTACAAAAATAAAATCATTCAAATCCTCTGGTATGATGATTTATCTCGGGAGAATGAACAAATATTCGAATCTGTCCTTAATTCATTAAGATTTTTTACCCCAACGCTCTCTTGAAACACGAAGCACCTTTTCGCGGTTATTATTCCTTGATATAGGAAGTGGAAGCGTGTTTGCCAAAAAAGGCATTGCAGATTCGCCGTTAACCATTAGCTTAATGGCAATCTGAAAGTTGGATAAATTAACCAAATCATTTTCACTAAAAACCTCCGCAAATTCCTTGTGGATTATACCCGCATCTTCAGCGCCTACGGAAAAGGAAATAATCGTACCCACGTTTCCGAGAATGGCCTTTTGCACGCTTTCGGGTATCTGTGCCATATATTGATTTGCAAGCATCAGGTTAAGCCTATATTTTCTCGCTTCGGAAAGTATTTTGATAAAAGAGTCTGTAGCAAAATTTTGAAACTCGTCAACATAAAGATAAAAATCGCGCCGCTTTTCTTCAGGTGTATCAACGCGCCTCATCGAAGCAAGCTGGAATTTGGTAATAAGCATTGCCCCAAGAAGGGAAGAATTGTCCTCTCCAAGTCTTCCTTGGGAGAGATTTGCCATAAATATCTTGCCGGAATTTATGATTTCATCAATCTGTATCGTGCTTTTTGGATTGCCGATAATTCTTCTAATCAGGGGAGAGGTAACAAATTGTCCGACTTTGTTTTGAATTGGCGCAATAGCTTCTTTTTGAAGGTTTTCGGGCATTCTGTCAAATTCCATTTTCCAAAAATGTATCAAACTGGCGTCATTTACCTTTTCAAGAATTTTGTCTCTGTATCCTTTGTCGGAAAGAAGCTTTAATACATCTGCCAAAGTTGTATTTTCGACATGAGACAGTGTAAGAAACGAGTTTCTCAAAATATACTCCATACGTGCAGACCAGACATTCGCCCACACCTTTGTAAAAATCGACATTAATCCAGATACGACAAGCTCCGCCTCTTCACGGTTTGTTACCTCAAGGGGGTTAATGGAAATAGGATAATCCCGGTCCGCAGGGTTAAAATAAACGGTATCATTTATCCTGTGCGAAGGTATATAGTCAAGTATCATTTCACAGGTATCTCCATGCGGGTCAATTATTCCTATGCCGCGGCTCTTTTTAAAGTCATCTATCGCCATATTCTGAATAAGAGTAGATTTGCCGGTACCCGTTTTACCGACCACCCAAACATGCCTTCTTCTATCCGTCTCGCGTATTCCGAATATTTGCTCGGAGTTTTTATACATTGTTTTTGCAAAAAAATTAATTTTTAATTTCTCTTGATCGCTTGCATTTTGTGCTACAGGAAGATTCTCAGGTGCCTCGGATAGTACGGAAGTTCCCCAGAGTATCGAGGGCACTTTTATCTTTTCGCTAGGAAGGTGCCAAATCGTCGCAAGCTCTTCTGTGTTTAGTATTTGCCGCTCGCTTAAGCTGCGCTGAAGCAAATTAGACAGCTCCTTTTTTGGGGAAGAAAGAATGCTTTTGCCTCGTGTAACAAACGAATTTCCGTCGCTTCTGGCAAAAACACCAAAAGCACTGGTTAATTCTGTTAGGGTTTTTTTCGAATTCGACGCTAGTCGGATAGAGGTATAAAATCCCGGGTAAGAAATTTTCTCTTTTATAATAGATGAGTCCGGATGGACAAGATATTTTCCTTCCTCATTTTTACCCCCTCCTTGCTCTGCAAATATTTTCCCCGAAGACTGCCAGCCGGAGCCGGCGCCTGATATTGCATATTGGATAATGGCAAATTCATTAGGATCCCCTTTGGACAAAATTGTTAAAAGGGATGAAAGCGGATCAACATCTTCAAAATTTTTATAAGTAGCAATTGGATAATAGTTGCCTTTTTTTAAGGACAAAGAAGAAGTAATAAGGTTTTCAATATCAGAAATAGGATCAGCATGTTTCTCAATAATCACAAGTGGGTAACTGCTTTTAATTTGCGCTTCTACAAAAGGCACGAGCTTCTCATCGCATGTTACAAAGAATTTTATCTGTTGGTTAATCAGTGCAATCTCCAAAGAAAAGGGAAGAGGTTTTTTCCCCAGCAAGCGGTTTAATCTTGAAACGCTGTTTATCTGAGTCAGCGTCGAAAGAAATGTTTTTGCTGCTTCGGGAGTAACGTCATTATTTCTCGGTATCTTAAGAAGAAGGGTGGCAAGGCTCATAATCTTATTATATATGATTATGCACCGTTCTCTGTGAACCCGCCTGGACTCGAACCAGGGACCTCCAAATTATCAGTTTGGCGCTCTAACCAGCTGAGCTACGGGTTCACGAAATCAAATTCCTCATGAACTTATCTCGCAACTCTCTTCCATATCCGCTTTTCCAAAACAATTCTCTTTCCCTAGCTTTATCCCTATCTTCACATTGTTCTGTGTGCACTATTATAAAAGAATTTCTATTAGTTGTAGTTATCGTACTAGATCCTATTTTGTTGTGCTCTTTCAACCTTCTAAATAAATCGTTAGTGATTCCTGTATAATACTTTTTATCTCTAAGATTATATATGATATATACAAAGTATTTCATCACATTCATGCGCCCTGCCTGCCGGCAGGCAGGTCTAACCAGCTGAGCTACGGGTTCACGCCACTTAATTTACCATAAAGACGGTCTGTTTCAAAATTTCAGCCACTAAAAGGCCAAGTACTATCATCAGAAAAAAGTCAAGAATAATCAAAAAATAAGTAAGCTTCCTATTTCTTTCATCCATGTAAATTATTATTGCATAACTTGGTTTTTTTTTACAAAAGGGCTTTCTGCGATCAAGCCTGTTTCTTCGGCAAGTTTAATCGTTTATCTTGCCTTTAAGCAGGCTTGACCGCAGAAAGCCATTTATGAAGTAAGCTCAAGGTGTTTTTTCAATTGTCAATAGCATCCGCTCACTCCATTCGCCGTCGATGTACTCCCCGGAGCATACAACAAATGTTATTTGATCTTCTGCCAGAACGTTTTTCGGAAGACCAATTTTTTCTCGATCAACATAATATCTTTTATTATCACTGCTTCTGAAAAATGTTCCTTGATAATAATCGTCAACATGTACAGTAGAAATATCCACTACTTTTGCTTTCGCAGTTTTTTCACCCTGCCTTAGCTCAAAAATTAATGGCTCTCCATCTTCTTTATAAAAATTATCAAAAGACCAAAAGGCCTCAGACAATGAGGCGCAGCGCGTCCCATGTCGCCACGGTAGGCCACACCCCCTTGTCTAACGTCTTCTAGCCAACCAATCATTTTTCAAGTACTTATGGGAAGTGAATCATTTTTAGTAAGTTTATTAAAGAAGTGATATCCTGTAATGTAAGCATTCTATCATTAAGAGTGCTAAATGTCAAGTATTGCTAGGCTATTGACTCACCTTGACCTTATCTATATAATAGTTATAGTTTGAGTTCGGAATAAATGAGAAGCATAAATACCAATTTAATGAGAAAAGTTTCTTTTTTACTGCCTTAAGGATAGCTTCCAAAGTCTCCGTCTCAAACCGTTTTGACATATTTTTTGGACTTGGGCCGATAGCTCAGCTGGCTAGAGCATCCGGTTTGCATCCGGAAGGCCGCCGGTTCGAATCCGGCTCGGTCCACTTTGCTCTTTGACATCTGAAGAGAAAGGTCGAAAGTCTACACAACGCAGACAGTGGATGCCTTGGCATCAACCACCGATGAAGGACGCACATGGCGGCGATACTCGCCGGGTAGGAGCCACGATCCTGTGATCCGGCGGTTTCCGAATGGGGAAACCCACTCCGATTTATCTCGGAGTAACTCATCGTAAAAATACCTTGCATTCTGTTCATAAGTAATTAGCTTTGCAAAAATTACAAATTCAAAATATGAAGTTTTGGTTTTTTAATTTTGTAAATTGAGTATTGTTTGTAATTTACAATTTGTGATCTTGTATTTTTCGTCGCAGCAGAGCGTGATTTGTGCATAGAATGCAGGGTATATAGCGATGAAGTGGGGTACCACCTGAACTGAAACATCTAAGTAAGGTGAGGAAAAGAAATTAAATTAAAGATTGCCCAAGTAGCGGCGAGCGAAAAGGCAAAAGCCCAAACCTCGATGATCTCCTTCGGGAGGCTATCGGGGGGTTGTAGGACCCAGACGTGGTAGCTTTGGGGATAGTGGAACAATCTGGAATGGTTGGCCATAGAAAGTGAAAGTCTTGTACACGAAATCCTTGCAAAGCGCCTATGGGTATCCTGAGTAATCCGATCGACAACTTCGGATGAATCTGGGGGAACCATCCTCCAAGGCTAAATATGGTTGGTGACCGATAGTGAACTAGTACCGTAAGGGAAAGGTGAAAAGCACCCCGGGAGGGGAGTGAAATAGTAACTGAAACTGTTTGCGGACAAACCGAGAGAGCCTGTTCGTAGAACAGGAAATTTCAAATCACAAATATCAAATCACAAACAATAACCAAATTACAAACCTTAAATAGCGAAAGTTTGAAGTCAAGCTTGTAATTTTGGAGTTGGAATTTGTTTACAATTTGATTATTAGATCTTGGAACTTCCTGCTCTGCGAGCGGGTGATCTCGTGCCTATTGAAGAATGAACCGGCGAGTTGTCTCACAGTGCGGCTTAACCCTGCTAAAAGGGGAAGGCATAGCGAAAGCGAGTGTTAATAGCGCGATTTTGTACTGTGTGGCAGACCCGAAACCAGGTGATCTATCCATGAGCAGGGGGAGGTTACGCGAAAGCGTGGCGGACGCCCGAACCGGTGTAAGTTGCAATTTGCTCGGATGACTTGTGGATAGCGGTAATATGCCAATCGGACCTGGAGATAGCTGGTTCTCCCCGAAAGGTCTATAGGGACCGTGTTAAATAAAAACTTATCAGGGGTAGAGCTACTGGATGGTCACGAGAGCGAAAGCAATCGTGATCAACCAAACTCCGAATACTGATAAGGATGTTTAGCATACAGCCGTACGGGGCTAAGCTCGTACGACAAAAGGGAAACAACCCAGACTCTCAGCTAAGGCCTCTAAATCTTGACTAAGTTTGAAAGGAAGTACACTCTCTTAGACAGCCAGGAGGTTGGCTTAGAAGCAGCCACCCTTTAAAGAAAGCGTAACAGCTCACTGGTCGACCGAGAGCGTGCGCCGAAGATTTATCGAGGATAAGCCAAGTGCCGAAGCTAGAGATGTCCCGCTTAGCGGGACGTGGTAGGGGAGCGTCCCATTCGTGGTGAAGCCGAACTGTAAAGTTAGGTGGAACGGATGGGAGTGAGAATGCCGGTATGAGTAGCGTACAAGTCCGGTGAGAATCCGGACCGCCGAAAACCCAAGGTTTCCCTGGTGAAGTTCGTCTGCCAGGGGTTAGTCGGCTCCTAAGGTAAGGCCATATGGCGTAGCCGATGGATAGCTGGTTAAAATTCCAGTACTTGTTTGGGTGCGCCAAACCCCGCTATGCGGGGTAGCTGGGGACTGACAAGGTGAAAAAATCAGAGCTTTTTCGTGAAGTAAAGTGCAGAAGTCTCGGTAGTGAGAGATGGAAAATCCGCTCTTGCGTTTAATCGGGGTGGTGCAAAGCCTTACGAGAGTAGGGTGATTCTGGTTAATAGCCTGCAAGAAAAGGTTCGCAGTGAGTGCCCAAATAAGCCGTACCGTAAACCAACACAGGTGGGTAGGTAGAGAATACTAAGGCGATCGGGAGAAGGATTTTTAAGGAACTAGGCAAACAAGCTGGACGTAAGTTCGCAAGATGTCCTGTCCCGCCCATGGCGGGACCGCAGCTAATGATTGTTAGTCGACTGTTTATCAAAAACACAGGTCCGTGCAAAAGAGAAAATCTTAAGTATACGGGCTGACGCCTGCCCAGTGCCGGTAAGTTAAGGGGATCTGTCCGTGCTTTGCACAGGGCTTTGAACCGAAGCTCCGGTAAACGGCAGCAGTAACTATTAGATTAAATAGTAGTTGTAAAAGCTAACTATATGCTGGGAAATCTTGACAGGTCATCTGTACTGCTGTTAAGCTAAATTTACCTTAATAGCAGTGACAATCAGATGAATAGAGATAATCAGCAGGAAAGACCAAAACAGTCCAGAATAAAAGTTCCTGAAAAAATTGGTTGGTATTTTGCAGGTTTTGTTGACGGAGAAGGAAGTTTTAATATCTCACTCCGCCACAAAATCGATTATAAGCAAAGATGGCAACCTGTTTTATCTTTTAATGTTTCTCAAAGAGAAAGGACAATTCTTGCTTTGATGAAACGTTATTTAGGTTGTGGAATTATCAAACAAAGAAAAGATGGTTTATATTCTTTTGATGTTACTAATCCAACCGCAATTCAGGAAAAAATAATACCTTTCTTTACCAAATATAGTTTTTTTTCAAACACTAAAAAGAGAAATTTTTCTCTTTTTAAAAAAGCTGTGAAAATAATGTATGACAAAAAACATCTTGAAAAAGATGGGCTTTTGAAACTGCTTGAAATAAGAGAGAAGCTTAACAAAGGTAAAGGAAGAAAAAGAAAATATTCAATTAGTGATGTTTTGGAATCCCCAGAGACTATACGTTAGCCTCCACAGAGTTTTATACCAAGTGGGGATGATATAGTCCGATCTCCGGCGAGAGTCGGAGAATTCTGCAGAAATGACAGAATCTTTGAATACTTAAGGAATATTTAAGTATTCAATGTAACAAAAATGAACTGTTCTACGGTAGCGAAGTTCCTTGTCTAGTAAGTTTAGACCCGCACGAAAGGCGTAACGAGCTAACAACTGTCTTGAAAATCCACCCGGCGAAATTGCGGTGGCTGTGAAGACGCGGCCTACACACACCAGGACAAATAGACCCCGTGGAGCTTTACTGTAGTCTGGCATTGCCTCCTTTAGTCCTCGATTGTCAAGAATAGGTGGGATCCCGATTTAATCGGGAGCCAGTGTGATACCACCCTTCGAAGATTAAAAGGCTTACCTAAGGGCCCTGAAGACGGGTTCAGGAAAAGTGTCAGATGGGCAGTTTTACTGGGGCGGTACCCTGCCAAAAGGTAACGCAGGGGTACAAAGGTTGGCTTTCCGCCGATGGAAATGGCGGATTAAGGGTAAAGCTATAAGCCAGCTTGATAGCGACACCGACGGGTGGAGCTAGTGCGAAAGCAGGTCTTAGTGATCCCCCATCTCATTGTGGGAATGGATGGGGCTTAACGGATAAAAGTTACCCCGGGGATAACAGAGTAGTCGCGCCCGAGAGTCCATATCGACGGCGCGGTTCGCTACCTCGATGTCGGCTCACCACATCCTGGGGCTGGAGAAGGTCCCAAGGGTTGGTCTGTTCGCCCATTAAAGTGGTACGTGAGCTGGGTTCAGAGCGTCGCGAGACAGCTCGGACTCTATCCGGTGTGTGCGTTGGAGCCTTGAGGGGAGCTTTCCTCAGTACGAGAGGACCAGGAAGGGGGAATCCCTAGTGTGCCGGTTGTCGCGTCAGCGGCAGCGCCGGGTAGCTACATTCCTAAGGGATAACCGCTGAAAGCATCTAAGCGGGAAGCCCACCCCAAGATGAGGGCTCTTAGACTCCTGAAAGAACATCAGGTTGATCGGCAGGAAGTGGAAGTTCCGTAAGGAATTAAGCTTACTTTGCACGAATCGGTCATTAGACTTTTCTTTGTACCTTTCTCTTTAGATTTCAGATAACAATCTGAATTCGCACCTTTTTAAAATTTAAACCAGCTACCCTGATTGTGGTTAACACAGTCTGGGTCTGGATGGACCAGTGATTAAAGCGCCTTGGAACTACCTGACCCCATTCCGAACTCAGAAGTAAAACTGGGCAGCGCCTACGATAGTGCTTAGGCAACTTTGTGCGAAAATAGGTCATTGCTGGTCCATCTAGGCCCGGATTAAAATCCATTTTTCCTGGCTTAAATTATTTGCGATAATAAAAAAATAGAAAGGCGGTCATGATTTTTGGCAAAAAAACAAAATAACAAAAAAATTACAATGGAAGAGCTGCTTGCTCGCTCACCCATTGTTGTTCAAAGCTTCGAAGCAGGCCAAGAAGTAAAAGCAAAAATACTTTCTCTCGAACAAGGTGTAATAACTTTGGATATAGGGGCCAAATCAGACGCGCTTGTTATAGGTTCGCATTACGATGAGGTTAAAAGTTTTGTCAAAAAGCTCAAAGTTGGGGACGTGGTAAACGCAGTAGTGGTCGAACCCGAAAGCCGCGACGGGAATGTACTTCTTTCAATCAAAGATCAAGCATTCGATTCTCTTTGGAACAAGCTGGAAAAAGCTAAAAATAAAGGAGCCGAAATAAAAGTCGTAGGTAAAAACGTTACTGAAAAAGGTGTAGTTGTCGAAGTTGAAAAATCATTAATCGGTTTTATTCCGGCATCCCAGCTTGGTAAAGAAGCGGCAAAAGAAGTAGATAAGCTTCTCGACCAAGAATTTCCGGCAAAGATAATAGAAGTAGATAGGGATAAAAATAGGATTGTTCTTTCAGAAAGAGCTGTTTCCGAAAGAGAAGAATTAGAGCTTGAAGAAAAAGCTCTCAAAAACCTCAAAGAAGGTGAAATACTCAAAGGAAGAGTAAAAGAGCTCACCTCATTCGGCGCCTTTGTAGAGTTAAGAGTGGAGATCGGTAAAAAACCTGTTCCTATCGAGGGCTTGGTTCATATCTCCGAGCTATCTTGGGAAAAAATAAGCGATCCTTCAAAAATAGTTTCGGTGGGGGATAAAGTTGAGGTAAAAGTACTCGGCACAAAAGATGGCAAGCTCTCCCTTTCGATTAAAGATGCCCAAAAAGATCCTTGGCTAAGTGTGGAAGAAAAATACCAAAAGGAACAAAAACTTAAAGGCAAAGTTGTACGAAAAAGCGGCTTTGGAGTTTTTGTGGAACTGGAGCCGGGAATTGAGGGGTTGGTGCACATGACCAAAATTCCGCCCGATAAAGATATTAAAAAGGGTGACGAAATAGAAGTTTACATAGAGGAAATAAACGCCTCTGAGCGAAAAATCTCTCTCGGTTTAGTCCTCACAACAAAACCGATAGGTTACAAATAGATAAATTTCAAAAAGGCTGAAAATTTTCAATATTTGGGATATCTGATAATATTTAGATTGATTTATGGCAAAGTCAAGTTATGTCTGCCAGCAATGCGGCTATACACAAACAGGTTGGGGAGGAAGGTGTCCTCAGTGTGGTGCTTGGGGATCTCTTGTTGAAACGCTTATTCCAAAAGAGACAAAATCCAAAAAGAAAACTACAAAAATTTTAGAACCTGTTTCTTTGTCGTCTGTTCCTCAGAAAGACCTCCAAAGGATAAAAACAAATATCCCCGAGCTGGACAATGTCCTTGGTGGTGGTTTTGTAAAAGGGCAGGTAGTGCTCCTTGCCGGAGAACCGGGGATTGGTAAGTCCACAATTTTACTCCAAATATCCGAAAAATTAGCCAAAACAAGTAGAAACGCATACATTCTTTATATATCTGCTGAAGAATCGGTTCACCAGCTTAAGCTAAGGGCTACAAGGCTTGGTATTTACTCGAACCGCATAAATCTTCTCGAAGAGTCCGATGTTGACTCAATAATAAGCTATCTGGAAAACCTTTCTACGAAAAGTCTTCCTCAATTGATAATAATCGATTCTATCCAAACGGTATCAACAAGAGATTTATCCGGCATTGCAGGATCGGTAGGACAGGTAAGAGAATCAGCCCAAAGACTCGTTCGCCTTGCCAAGTCAAATAGTATTCCTTTAATCATGGTTGGGCACGTTACAAAAGAAGGTTCGGTTGCAGGGCCTGCTACACTAATGCACATTGTTGATACAGTGCTCTGGTTCGAGGGTGACAAAGACCTGCTTCTTCGCATTCTCCGCTCGATTAAAAACCGCTTTGGTCCAACTGATGAAATTGGACTTTTCAGAATGGAGGAAAAGGGTTTAATGTCAGTTAGTAGCCTCAATGATTTATTCGTAAGCAGTAAAACTTCATCCGAGCCGGGATCGGTGCTCACAAGCATTCTCGAGGGCACAAGGCCGCTTCTCGTAGAAATTCAAGCTCTTGTAAATCGAACAAATACGCCCTATCCTAAAAGAATTGCACAAGGAATAGACTCACGCCGTTTAGAGCTTATTGTGGCAGTGCTTATTAGTCGTTTGAATATTCCTTTATATAACTTCGATATCTATGCAAATGCGGTAGGGGGTATTAGTGTTCGGGATCCGGCGGCAGATCTGGCCATTGCCTTGTCAATTATAAGCGCATATAAAGAAAAACCCATAAAAGCAAATACGGTTGCTATTGGAGAATTAGGTCTCATGGGGGAAATAAGAAAAGTTACCTCTGAAGAAAAAAGGATCAAAGAAATGAGAAAACAAGGTTTTAATAATATCGTGTCGGCCAAAACCGCAAATAATCTTAAAAAAGCTATCCTCATGTTATCCACAAAATAAGCTGTTTTTAATTTTAAACCGAAAATAAGGCAATTTTTATTATGTTTTTTACTATAGGAATATGTAAAAATTATGTAATATTAATTATAGGATTTGACATCCTCGATCAAGAAGTGATATATTTGCTTTAATAGTAATTAGCACCTTAAGTCACACAAAAAAGAGCGTACCTGTTTGTTTGTAAACTTCGCTTATCGTTGACATATCTCTACACAAGAGAAACAAGTCACAAAAAGCAAAGTACACAATCCTTTAGGTAACGCTCTTTTAATAATTTATCCAGCTAGAGCAGGCTCTTTTTACTGGATAAATCATTATAAGACTAACTCGATTTGCACCAAAAAGTCAAGTGGTGTTTAAGCGGATCAACCTCAAATAGGGTGGGTGGTATGTAGGGCAGGCGTACTACCCACTCTCTTTGAGGTTGATTTTTTTTGGTCTAAAATAAACTAATGGAATCAAAGCATATTGAGAAATATTTAAATAAAGACTTTCGAAAGCCACACAAAGTCCCGAAAAGGAAAAGCTCGGACATCCCTCCAAATATCTTTACAAGGCTGGCAGCTTTTTTAGTTGGTTTGGGTATTTTTCTTTTTATAGCCTCATACGCGCCTTCGGCTTGGTATAGCCTCCGTTCCCAAGGAGGTAAAATAATCTCAAACTATCTTTTAGATACGGCCGAGGAAGCAAAAGCAGTTAATTCAAGCGCTGAAGAGGATAATACTCCCTATAAGCCGCCTTTTGATAAATCCCTTTCGCTCGGCGCGCACTTGGTTATTGAAAAAATAGGAGTTGAGACGCAAATTCACGAAGCAGCATACGATAATTACGAAGAAGCTCTCAAAAAAGGCGTCTGGAGAGTCCCGGATTTTGCAACACCGGATAATAACTCTAAACCTATAATTCTTGCCGCACACCGCTTTGGATATTTAAAATGGAGCAATATCTTTAGAAGAAAACATTCCTTTTATAATCTTCCAAAGCTTGAAAAGGGGGATACAGTCGAAATCATCTGGCAGCAAAGAAAATATATTTACGAAGTTTATGAATTAGCTAAAGGTGATAAAATTTCCGATTATTCGGCAGATTTAATACTTTACACCTGTCAGGATCTCACAAGCGACACAAGAATTTTCGTTTACGCACGCCTCCTAAAAATCTAAAATTTTAAAATATTGCTTTATCAACCGGTTTGGACTTTAATAATATCCTGTAGTCTTGACAAAACAATATTCTTCTGATATCATTCCTCGTAATATGAAAAAGTTTATCATTTCTTTGGTACTGGCATTAGCAGTTTTAACTCCTGTCGGCACTATAAAAGCCGCAGAAGCTACATGCACCACATCTTATGGTCAGGGTGTAGTTTGTGGTGTGACAACTCCAGAGGAACACATCACAGTCAAAGCAGGCCTTAAAGAAGATTTAAGAGTAGCGGGTGTTGCCGCAGTCATGGCGGCGGCTGCCTTCAGTTTTGTTTCAAATAAGAAAAAGAGTCGCTTTATAGATGAACTTCTTGAAAGTTAATGAGTTTGTAGGTAGAGCGTTGTCTTTGCCTCTTCCAAAGCCAACCCCCTGCCTATAATGATAACAATTTTTTAAGTTAAGCCGCCCGTTTAGCAGGGCAAATCTTGACTTAAAAATGCACTTTAAAAAAATAGGCAACTTTACTCCTTAACTAGCGCACAGAGGGCGGAACAAAAAGTTCTTCCTTCCGTGCGCTAGTTCAGAGGAGCTGGTTTTTAAACGACCCATTCGGGTCACCAGCGCCTCAAAAGGAGGTAGCGATGCGCAAAAACGTAGTTTTTGGGACTTTGGTTGTGGCCTTTTTGGTTGCAACCCTGGCGCTGTCGGCGGTAACGCCTTCAGTGAACGCACAAGGTGGGGAGACACCAACCCCCACCCCTACAGCCTCATGGACGATCGAAGAAGCGGTCGCTCTTTACAGCATTTCCGGCACGTACGCCGTGGTGGAGTGCCTTTACGAGGGCGTCGTTGAACCGAATTGCTGGAAGTTCGCCGGCAGCATCCAGATGGTCAACCCGTTCACCCTGTGGGTGGATGGGTATCGTAAGTGTGCGGGCGAAGTGCGGCCATCTTATGCAGCGATGCAAAGAGCTGACCGGATTTCAATACCGCCTAATTTCGTGACGACGCAGGAATGCTTCGTCGAAGTCTTGGTCGCTCGACCGCTGGCTCCTGAGCAGCAGAGTTCGCTCGAGGAACGCGGCGAATCCGAAGTCCAATGGTCGGTGGAAGAGGCCGTAGCTTTTTATCAGTTGGAGGGGCCTGTTGTGCCACTTCAGCGTCACGGACTCCAGAGCTGGGAAGTCCCGTTTATCGAGGGACAGAGCTGGCTGGTCACAAACGTCTGCTCAAATTGGGTGGACGGGTTCCGTGTCAACCCCGGTGAAGTCCGACCGGACTTCTCGAATCATCCCGATGGCCCGCGGATTTCGATCCCGCCGCACTCGTATCAGGTCGCTGCCGAAATGGCGACACTACGCCCATGCGACGAGCCGCAGTTGTTTTCTGTTACCCCAAGCGGGAACGGGAACGTAAATCTGCGTTCAGGTCCTGGCGAGAGTTTCGACCAGGTGGGTACGCTGGTACCAGGTCAGATTGTCTCGTCGGACGGCTATGTCTTGGTCGACCAAGAGCAGTGGTATCGAGTTTCTGACTCCGACGGGACTCGCGCTTGGGTAACAGGATGGGTTGTCCAAGTGACACCCATCACCACGGCCACCACCGCCGCACAACCTGTACCTGCAGCACAGTCCGTTCAGCCGGCGCCTGCCGACTGGTCCGAGTCGACGGTGCGAACATTGTTCGCCCTCCCAGTCGGAGTCACACTCACGCAGTGCGCTGGCGAGACAAACTGCTGGGTAGTCGCGAGTGTGCCGACGAGTCTCACCAACAGCTCTGGATGTTGGCAAGACGGTTATCGCGCTGAAGCTGGCGAACCGCGTCCTGGTCAGGAGGACCCTAAAGTTGGGATCCCTCCTGGTTTCACCGGGTTGGTCGAAGCGGCAACGCTTCGTCCGTGTAGTTAAGTTTGCCTATTAACCACAACCTCGACGACCTTCTCTGGCCGCCTCATACTTGGCATCAGTTTGCTGATGCAAAAAAGTGTGGGATGTGTTTAGAGAAGTGTTCGTTGGGGTTGTGGGTTTGTTTTTAATCATCTTAATTAAGGTGGTAAGAAACAAACCCATATGAAAACCTTAACTGTAGTTATACCAGTTTACAACGAAGAGAAGCGAATTCATCTTGCATTTAACGCGGTTAATAAACTTAAAAACCCGCGCGGTGTTCGCGTGGAGAAGATTATTTTTGTAAATGACGGAAGTTACGACAATACCCTTGCAATGCTTAATAAATATAAGCAAGAAAAACAGATGAAACTTCCAAGTGGGGCAGAGATAGAAATCATAAGCTATACCAAAAACCGCGGTAAAGGTTATGCCTTAAAGCGTGGGATGAGGCATGTGGAGAGCGACTACGCCCTTATCATTGACGCAGATATGTCTATCTCATTTTCAAATCTCAAAGCATTCATTCCGCATATGGAAAATGGTGTCGATGTACTCGTTGGCAGTAAGCGGCTTGTCGGCTCGGTTTCACTTGTAAAACGAAGTCTCCTAAGAAAACTCTTTGGCTGGGGCTATAGTTTTTTAGTTCGCCAGCTACTGGGTTTGCCGCTTGCCGATGTAACAGGTGGCTTTAAGGTCTATTCCCGCCGTGTGTCCAAAACTGTTTTCCCGCGTATCACCCAAGAGCGCTGGAGTTTTGACCCAGAGGTTCTTTATATTGCCAATAAACTCGGATACAGTATTATCGAGCTGCCGATTGTTTGGAAGCATGTTGATTCAAGCAAGGTGGGAGTGCTAAGAGATGTAGCTAGAGGGTTATATGAGTTACTTGTTATTAAAATAAATGATCTTAAAGGCATATACTGTTTACCAAAGCCACGCTTCAGTCCATCACTTCTTATAGAGAAAGTATATCTCTATGCCAAATCATAAAAAAAAGCTAGACTGGAAATATGGGAAAGAAAGCCTTACTGGTAATTTCAGCTTACCCCCCCAAAGGGACCCTCTACGGTCACAAAATGACTGGAGCGGCCTCTTATACCAAAAATACTCTGCTTGAGCTTTTAAAGCACCTAAAAAACAAAATCATAGTCCTAGCCGAAATCAAAGATCAAAAAGAGTCTTATTACGAAGAAGGCATCAAAGTAGAAAGAATCTGGAAACGAGGAAAACTAAATCTTTATTGGAAAATATTAAGATCGGTCTTTTCTCACAAAGAGGCAAAAAATATCATTTTTGCTTTTGAGTGGTCAATGTTTAGTGACAAGCGCTGGCACTTGACATTCGTGCCTGTGATGATTGTCGCAATGCGACTCATGGGTAAGCGGGTGTTTTTCATATCTCATGCAGTACTTCTTGATGCGGACAGCGTAGCAGGCCAAGTGGGGGCAAAGAAGGGGAGTACAAAAACAAAACTACTGTCACTGACACTAAAGAGTTACTACTGGTTAACCGTGTTTGCAAGTAATTACATAGTATTATTCGAGGAGGGACTGCGACAGGAGCTTATTGCGCTTACTGGAAAAAAGGATAAGCTTGTCACAATTCCCCATGGAGTGGATGTGGTAAAAGATATTATGCCTCGCCAAAAAGCTCGAGAAAAGCTTGGGTTTAAAGAAGATGAACTGGTGCTTATGTATTTCGGTTTTCTTATTTGGTACAAAGGGGCAGATTGGCTTGTGGATACAGTAAGCAGGTACTTGGAGAAAAATCCCGATCAAAAAATCAGACTTCTAATTGCTGGGGGAGAGAACCCGCGGTTTAAGGAAGACAGTCAATACCAGAAAATGATTGATGGAATTCATACCAAAGCCAGCAAACATAGTGACAAAATTATAATTACGGGTTTTGTTCCGGAGAGTGATTTTTCGCTTTACTTCGCAGCTGGCGATGTACTTGTTATGCCATATCGGGTATTTGTCAGTAGTAGCGGGCCGCTATCTTGGGCATTTTCCTACGGTAAGCCGGTGGTTTTATCAGATGAGCTTCGCGGCTATTTTGTGACAGAAGATATGAAGGAAGGCTTGCAGGCGAGTGGTCTAACAGCAGACAACATGACTTTTCCGCTAACCGATGAAGGATTTGAAAATCTTATTACTAGACTGAATGACAAAAGATTAATTCGTAAGCTATCAAACTTCTCGGAGATAATTCGAAATAAACGTTCCTGGAAACACGCGGGGGAAAAGTATGTACAGTTGATTGGAGAAAAGAATGCTTAAGGCTTGTTCTGTACTACTGGAATTTATCGCGCCGATAGTAATAGTTTTTGCTTGGTTTTTAATAATTTCCAGCACGGTTGCCGAAGGTACTGTTTTGTCTGGTTGGGATAATCTGCACCCGGAGTTTAATATTTCCTCTAACATTACAAGGTCACTTAATGCGGTGTGGCAGGAATACCAGGGAGTTGGGCTTCTGGGTGGTATGGCGCACGCGGCGGACTTGCCGCGGCAATTGTTGTTTACCGTGCTCTCCTTTGTTGTTCCTCGCGAAGCGTTGCGCTATGTTTGGTCTTTTGGAATGCTTCTACTTGGACCGCTTGGTGGATACCTACTGGCACGGCATGTTACTCGTAACAATTTCGCTGCTCTAGCAGGTGGATTGCTATATCTTTTAAACATGTCAACAGTGCAAACATTTTTTGTTCCTTTTGAATCATTTATCACCTTTTACGGATGTTTACCATTTTTTATTTATTTGGCGATTTTATATTTAAAAAAGGCGAAGAAAAGATACTTATTGTATTATTCCACGGCACTGTTATTGGGTGCGACAGCATTTTACATACAAACACATTTTGTAGTTTTTATTATGCTTTTGTCTCTTTTTGTTGTTGAATATTTTTTTTCAAAACAACAAAAATTATTTAGTAGCGTAATAAAACTTGGAATAATTACAGCTCTTTCCACAGCATTTTGGTCAATCCCTGTAGCATATTTTACTTTTAGCGGATCCGAAGTACTTATAAGCGCAAAGACAAGCGTTCTTCCAACAGCCGAAGTAAAACTTATGAACCAAGGTTTTGGAGATCCCGAAAACATCATGCTTATGAGGGGTTTTTGGCTGGAATATAGCGATGAACTAAACGGTGAATTTAATTACCTTATGCCATTTTGGCGCGAATATGTAAGTACTGAAACATTTGAGATTATCGGTATTGGTTTGTTTGCGGTATCCTTAGTAGGCTTTTTATTTGGTGCTTTTTTACGAAGAAACAGGTGGGAACTATCACTTTTTGCAATGTTTATTTTATCTTTTCTTATGCTTACGGCAGGGGAAGGCGTACTTGGTGTAGTTTACAACACAATGTCTCGTGCGGTGCCTCTTTTTGGCCAAATGTTTCGATCCGTGTTTACAAAATGGTCTACCGCATACGCTCTAAGCTTTGCTTTAGGAGTAGGATTATTTGTCGCTTACATAAGTAAACTAGTGAAAAAATACACTTTAGTCACTGCATTTATTTTTTGTTTACTTATATCCGTACTTGCTGTACTGCAATTAAGACCGCTCTTTAAAGGAAATCTGATCTCGAATTCAATGCAAGTTAAGTATCCAGAAGAATACTTTTCTTTATTTGACTATTTCCGGTCTCAGCCCCGGGAGGCAAGGATAGCACGTTTTCCTGTCCAAACATTTTGGGGTTGGGATTTCTATGATTGGGGATACAGGGGAAGCGGCTTTCTCTGGTATGGAATTGAACAGCCTATTTTGGATAGAGCTTTTGACGTTTGGAGCAAATACAATGAAGGCTACTATCATGAAATCTCAACAGCGCTCTACCGCGAAGACAAAGATGCTTTTAAAAAGTTGTTTGATAAATACGATGTCACCTACGCTTTGATTGACAAAAGCGTAATAGTTCCGGAGGGAAACCCAAATATTCTAAGATTCAAAGAAACAGAAAAACTTTTAAGCGATATTGGCGCCCAAAAGGTATGGGAAAAGGGCTTTTTGGTAATCTACAAAGTCCCATCAGAGGAGAGCTTTGTTTACGCACCCAAAACATACATATTTGCGGATATTGACCTTGATTATGCAAGATACGATCCTGTTTATATGGAGTATGGTAACTACGTCTCTTCAAAAAAATTTGTTTACCCCTTTGGAAATCTTCTTAGAGAAGAGCTAAACAATATAAAAGTAAAGCCAAATATAGATGGATCAACTTTTTTGTCCATATCATCACAAATAACCCTTAATCAGAATAAAAAAGAGTTATTGATTCCACCCTTAAAAAATCCGTTTAGAGCACACGGAAGCGTTTCTTTGAAAGACAATCTTATTACAATCAATCTGTTAGATCCCGTTTTTTTTGAAAATCTAGCCCCGATTAATTTTTTCAAACCTTTTTATATAACACTTAGAGACAAACCAGGATCCATTGCACTGTTTATAAACGGAAAAGTTACTAATCTTAATCAAGGAGATAAAAAAGAATTAACTCCTTTTCTTTTTGACCCTAGCAAAGCTCTACAGATAAAAATTTACGAAATACCTGGCGAAATATTCAATTTTTCTTTTTTTGATTCGGAATTTGTAAATTGTTGGCAGAGGGAGAATACAAAAGGGAACTTTAATATTGAAAAGTCAGATGGTGTCCTAGAGATAAAGGTAAAAGACATGGTTGCTTGCTCATCTCAGAAAATCGGCAATCTCAAAAAAGATTCGCTTTTGAAAATCGCGTTGCCATACAGGTCGGATAGCGGCGCAAAGCCTCATTTCTGTGTAGTAAAAGAAGGCGAGTCCGAATGCATTCATGAAGAAATTTTTTATAAAACCCCCACATCAAAAGATTGGGGATTAGTTGAGCGCGAAATGATTGTACCCGAGACGGCCAATTATTGGTTGGTTCTTGCGGCTCGTCCTCCTGATGAAACTGGAGCTGAAACAACTATTTTTTACCGACCTGTGAATATTTCTTTAATGAATAAATCTGCTGATATTGTATTTTCCAATTCTAATTGGGATAAATTAATAAATGGAACAAAAATTTTAGTTGATAACATTGATAACCTTACTTTAAATATTCCTACTAAAGAAATTGACATAGACTTTATAAATGGAGGCCCGCAAAGAGAAAGAAATTGTGACCTTTTCCAAAGAGGGGGGGTATCAAAAAAAGTTAATGACAATAAAGTTATTTATATTGCAGAAGAAAGGGCCGCATTGTGTGACTATTTAATATTGGGTTATCCGGCACCGGAAGAGAGCTTTGTCTTGCGTATCAGAGGGGAAAACAAAGAGGGAAGAAGCCTTAAAGCATATCTTTATAATCCGGCAACGCAAAAAAATGATCTTGAGGTACTTCTTTCGCCAAACTCTTTTGACAACTATTTCTCGATTTTAAGCTGGCCTTTTGAAAGCAGAGGTAACTATACTCTTAATCTCGAGACTCGCTCCTTTGGGCGTGAAAAAAGTATCAATGAAGTAGATTTAGTAGCTACCTACTCGGTGCCTTTAGAATGGCTTTCTAAGATAAAAATAGTAAACAATGATCAAAAAATAATAAATAACCGCCTTGAAGTAACTGACACTAAGAAATTCGGCACAGCTCTTTATAAAGCAGATGTTAGCGATGAGGGGATTGTAGCTCTTTCCCAAGGTTACGACTCCGGCTGGGTTGCTTTTAGTATAAATAATTGGAAAATAAAAGTACTACCACATTTTAAGCTTAACTCATGGGCAAATGCTTGGCAAATTCCTAGCTCTGACTACCAACTACCAACTGCTATTTACATAATTTATCTTCCTCAGATCCTTCAATGGATTGGTTTTCTTCTTCTGCCCTTGACATTCCTTATTTTATTGTTATAATACTTGACTCGCTTCAATTTGGTTGAATAAAGTTTTTTGTCAGTATTTTTGATGAATAAAAAATTATTTATAAATCTATCTTTGCTATTATTTTTTCTGCTTTTTTCTGCCGAAAGCGTGGTAAAAGCGCAAAACTCTCCGTGGTACCATTGCCCAGACGGGGAAGCTATCGTCCGTTGCGAGACTTATAACTGCCCAAATGGAGATACTAATAAAGACGGTGCTTGCACCAAGGAAGATCAGGGAGCTAGTTTGACAGATGCAAGAAGCGACGCGCTCTGTGCAAATCCTCCATCAAACTGCGGTGAGGTCCACTATTATCCCAAAAACGCGACACTAGCTTGTAGCATCCGAGTTAAAGAAGGGGATAATAATTGTAATCTCTATAGCGCCGGAAATCCCCAGTTTGCTACCCCAACCCCGGCTCCCACAAAATCGCCATCACCAAGCCCGACACCGACCATCAGTCCAACGCCGACTGGAACACCCAAACCCGGCTTTACAGTAGAGACAAAAGGAGGCCAAACCCTGCCCGAAACAGGGCCCGATGAGTTTCTTGCTCTCACCATGGCAGCTCTTGGGTTTTTGGGGCTATTTTTATATGAGAAATCTAAATCTTTTTCAAAAAATTCTTAAACTTTTAGGCCTTTCTCTTACAAGCCTCTCAATCACATTTTTTTTGGTTAACTATAGCGCCCCCCTCAACGCTTATTATGAGAAAAAAATAATTAGTCCCTTTCCCACCCCTAAACCGGTAATCCAGTCCGTTCCCAAAACAAGCCGCTATCTTGTAAAAGATGATTCTGTTGGTGCAGTAATGGAAGAAGCCCGCGTGTGGGGGGTGGATACAAGCTTTTCAATAGTCATTCCCAAAATTGAAGCCAAATCAAAAATAATTCCAAACATAGATCCTTTTGATGATGATCAATATAAAGATGCTCTAAAAAAAGGCATCGCCCATGCGAAAGATACATTTTTCCCCGGGCAGGGAAGGAGTATTTTCCTTTTCGCTCATTCAACGGACTCAAGCCTTAATGTAGCCGATTATAATGCAGTGTTTTTTAGACTACGGGAGCTTGAGATGGGGGATAAAGTAATAATATTTTATAACAACAAAAAATTTGAATACAAAGTAACTTACAAATTTATAGCAGAACCCTCGGAAACAAGCTGGCTCATTCCCAAAGACGACAAAGAAGAGCTTATTCTTCAAACATGCGATCCGCCGGGTACAGCAAAAAAAAGACTTCTAATAATAGCCACCCCTTCAAATATTTGACAAAAATATGCTAAACTAATTTTAGTAATGTTTAACAAAAAGGTTTTATTGGTAATCATCTTTTTTTTGCTTCTAATCCCTGTTCTTTTATGGTTTCTTGTTATTCGTAGTGCTGTTTTCCCTCCAGAAAAAGTCGGCGGCGTAGAAATTAGCTTTAAATCAAATCACCCTCAAATTAATTCAGCCGAGCTGGGAGATAAAACGGCTTGGGAGGAAATATTATCCGATTCTAAATTCAGTGAAATTAATACTATTTATTACGGAAATCCAGATAGCGAGTATATAAAACTTTACACGCCTATTAGAAAAATCGAGTTTGTATTTACAAATGAACCTCAGCCGTATTTTAAAATAGGCACACAAGAAAAAGATCTAAGTAGCGCAAGCATATCTTTTGAAAACGGTGTTCTAAAAGTAAATCTTTATATAAACCCGGATAATTTCTCCAACGAAAATGTTCAGATGGCGATCCACAACACAATCTGGTTCTTTACCAAAGAGATTCATAATGATCCAAAAGATCCAAATAGTTTTCTTAATATGCTCAACTCCTCCTACGAGCGCTTCAAAAGAACCGAAACCAAACTGGTAGATATAAACTAACCTCCCCTTGACTTCTTCTTCTGCTAATCTACCTCCCAAAGCGTGCGAAATTCGCTTTTGCACCTTCACAGGCTTGGGTTTTTTAGGCCAAAACTTCAAAGGCCTATTTTCTAACCTCATGCCTATCTAAATCGGCCAACTCCCAAAAGCGGGAGGAGAAACAGGCTAAACACAAAAAAGGCCACTGAGATAGAAAAAGCCTAAGAAGTAAGGCCAAAAAACTCCAAGAAAGATCTCTCTCCCGCCCAATCTCGGACAGACTTGCTGGCAGTTGCGCCAGTTAAGTTCTGAGAAAGGAGGAGAAGATGAGCGACAAGTATTCGCCGAAAGCTCAAGAGCTTGCGGACAAGTGGGGATTGCAGCTTGACCGTACAATCTACTATGGCTCAGATCACATTGTTCAGACGAATCCTGCAGATGCGATTTCTGCATCTAAAGGCTTTGAAGAAACCTCTGGCAATAGTCAGGGCTCAACGGGTGGATGTGGTCAAAGCCCAGAGAACGTCTCAAGCGATGAGCGGTCCTAGCTTGTTGACCTAAACGAATACTTCTGGAAGGAGAAAGAGTGGGTCCCAGCCCTCCAAATAGCATATTAGCTATACTCTTTCTCCATTAATTTTAATAAAATTGTAAAACTATGAGAAATCAAGACTTAAATGACATATTTAAAGAATATTATCCTCAATATAAAATCCATACTAAATTTTCTGATCCCAAAAAAATCAAAGATCTAGTTTTGAATGCTGGATTTGAAGCTGAAAAAGACTACAAAATTTTAAGGGATCCAAAAACATGCTCTATTAATTTATACATAAAGCACAGAATTCGTGAAGCGATAGATAAAGATTTTGTGACAAAAACACTAAAGAAATTAGATATTTTTAATCCTGGCAATAGTAAATATGAAAAAGCAATGTCAGATTATTTTCTTCTTTTGCCTACTGAAGTAGCCAATAGAATTGATAAAGAAGTCTTTGACAAAAGAATTGAAGATAGGAAAAAAATCTGGGATGAACTGGATCTGCCGTTAACTGAAATAGAAGAAAAATTTATAAAATTATTAGTTAACAGAAAAAAAGAAGTTGAAAGTTTACATCGGTCCGAATTTATAAATTTTTATAAGAAAAAATACAAAATTCCTTTATCAGATTTCAATAAATTTATCATAAATGTAGATAAAATAATTGATTTCATAAATAATCAAATTCTTACAAAAACAGATTTTTCTCGTGATTTTTATTCAATCTTTAATAAACCCTGTTTAGTGTGTTTATTGCCGGCTTTTCCCCTAAGATCACCTCATGAAGTTAAAAAATATATGTTTAAAAAATATAATCTTTTAAATAAATTTAGGTCAAAAATAAATGTTCTAATGTCAGATAAAACGTATACCATCTATAACAGCAAAAAAGATGGTTTTGATGTATATATAAACAATAATTTTAATGTTCGTCACCAATCTTTATTTTTGATTCATGAGCTTGGTCATGTTTTGAGTTATTTAAAAAATTTTGAAAACGAAATTGATCTTCTTGAAAAAGGAAAATATCAGGCTGAAGTTGAGGCATATGAAATTGAGTTCAAAGAGTTAAGAAATTTATCCGATAGACTATACCAGTCAAGGATCGTGGATTTTTTGTTAGTATTTCGAAGGATTTTGTTTGAGATTGAGATTTATAAAAACCCAAACCAAAATTTAAGCAAATTATATGCAGAGACTTTTAACCGTTGTTTTAAAGGAGCAAAGCAGAAAGAAAACCCGCTATATATACTAGATGATCAGATAGTATTAAAGCCTTTTAATTCATTGCCCCATGCTGTGGCAGCAGGAAATTTGATATCAAGAAATATCAGGTAACACCCCTTGACTTCTTCTTCTTCTTCTTCTGCTAATCTACCTCCCAAAGCGTGCGAAATTCGCTTTTGCACCTTCAAAAGCTTGGGTTTTAGGCTCAAACTTCAAAGGCCTGTTTTCTAACTTCATGCTTGTATAGCCGGCCGACTCCCAAAAGCGGGAGGAATAGAGGCCAAACATAAAAAAGCCACTAAGGTAGAAAAAGCCAAAGAAGTAAAGCTAAAAAACTCCAAGAAAGCCAATCTCCTCCGCCCAATCCCGGGCAGACTAGCTGGCAGTTGCGCCAGTTGAGATCTGAGAAAGGAGGAAGGCGGATGTCCTTTCCTGTGTTTCCATCAGGACCAGGAATAACTGTTTACCAGAGTGGATGGAGCTTCAATCACAGCAATGCCTATAACAGAGGCGACCATTGGCATGTTGTGTCTTACGATCCAAGCTCGAACTATCGCAGATCGTTCGACACTGACCAGAGTGGTAATTGCTGGGGCATCCATGAAGTAAACCAGAACACTGGTCGAGTGACTCGACAATATCCAAATATCGGATAATGCCGAGTTATAATTGAATAAGTAGCTATCAAAGAAGGACTTGCTGCACATAAGAGCAGTTAATCGTGTCAGCTACCACGATAGGGTATAAACCCCATGTCCTTCTATTTTTAAAATTATGAATTATAAAAACAACAAACTTCCAGACGTAAGCGATATTATTCATAAATATCAAAGAAGTTTCGGAATAAAACCCAAATTTTTTTGGAACAGGTTTAAAATGGAAGACATTAAAAAAGTATTTTTACTGGCAGTTGAAGATTTCCTAGAAAAAAAGATTTCTATTCAAGAATTTTCTGCAATATGTGAATACCTTACTTTTAATGGAGAAATATGGTGGCTTAGGGATATTGAAGAAAAAGATAAAAGTTTAGGGAAAGCTATGTATGCTGGAGCAGAATTGATATTTAATTATAAGGAGAAAACAGGATATTACAAAGAATTGTTTCAGGAAATTATAAATTATTACAAAAAACAAAAAGTTAATTAATCCCTTCTCACCTTGTAGTATAATAACTAAAGTGGGTTTTGGATTATATAGATGCTTCGTCAAGCCCCGTTTTAATCGGGGGAGGGAAGGCTCACCTCAAAGAAAACTTCATACTGTAAAATTTATTCATTTTATGATATTATAGGATAATATGACACCTGATAATTTGGTAGAGAAGGTGTTTGATACAAAGCTAACAAGGCGCCAAGTCTTGGAATGGGGTGCGGCTTCAGCACTTACTATGACTGCGCTTCCAGGTTTGGAGATAAAGGAAAGGCAATCCGAGATTCAAGTTCAGGCATCGATTGAGAAATTTAATCTTACAGATACCGATGCCGCCAGATTGATAGAGCCTGAGTATAACAGGCCAATAGAGCCTGCGCTTACTTTCAGAGAACTTAAACTCGAGGAAAATCTAAATGGGTATTTAACTCCCGAAATTCAGTTTGAAACCCAAGGCTTAAAAGAACAGATTGATTATGCACTGGGTTGGATAAACGACCTGCGTATAGAAGGTGCCGACATGGGGCTGGAAATACTCTTTGATTACGATGGGGTAAACCCTCCAAAAGAAGCAGCTGTGATAATGAGGGCAAAAAGCGATCTAAAGATGGGAGAAAGAGATGTAAAGGCAGGCGAACCCATTATCATAAGAGAGAAAGATGGTGGAGAATTTAGTTTACACTTCATCAAAGAATCCGGATTTCTCCCTGGATCAAAAATTAAAACCATAAAACTTAATGAACAGACAGACTCCCAGTTGAAAGCAAAATACAAAGAACTCGGATATGGAGAACTAATAACCGAAGGAGCCGGCTCTTGGATAATGGCGGAATTAGATGGAGAAGGAAATATTGTCCAGATAATTACCGAAGGAGAAGCTGTATTTTTAACAAAGAGAGTGTTTGTTGGTCCGGTTGAGCTTAATGTTCGAAGTGAACCAAATACTTCAAATAATCAAAACATAATAACACAAACCCTGGATGCCAATACATCAATAGTTACACCCACTGGACTACCTCCTGAGTTACCTGGAAACGTAGATCCCAGAAATGTTTCTGTAGACACATATAAAGAAAGTAAAGTTTTTGTAACACAAGCCAATGGATATAAATGGTACTTAGTCCGGTACAGCGATGGACGGTATGGCTGGAGTGCTTTAGATGTAAAAAATCCAGATACTGTAAATGTAGCAGCCGGGCCTCAAATACCAAGGGAGTCAATTTTCAGAAGCATTGATGAAATAAATTACTTTGATTTTGAAGATAAGCCCTGGGAAAGATATGGGATAACAGAAGAAGAATACCTTGAAACAAAGGCAACTGTAAATGAATACACACCCCAAGAAGTGATAAGTGAAGCAGAGGGAAGATACTCCCATGAACTAAGGGGATATGTAAAAATCGATGAAGAAACCTCTGATGTCATGGTTTGGAGACCAGGAGCAGGCAAGAACGGATGGTATAAGCAGTTAGGAAGTTTTAAATTCCATAACAAAAAAGATGGTTGGCTCGAGATAATCTTAGAAGGTAGAGATATAGAGTTGAGTAAGCGTTCAAAGAGTCAGAAAGGACTGGCAGACCTTAATAATATAAGATTCTTGGAGGAAGAAATGTTAAATTTTGAGAAAGAGTTGTTAGAAAATCAAAGCAGAAAGATTAATCGCAACACAAGATTTAGGGAGGGAAGTAAAATATTTTTTCAGATAGTAACAGAATTAGATGAAGATGTTGATATATATAAACCTATTATACTAACTCCAAACCTAGGAGACGCGCTAGAAGCTTTTAAGATTGATGCATATTATACTGATAAATTCGCAACAGGAAGGCTTTTTTATGGATTAAAAGAAGAATACGATAACCAAAAAGAAGGTATTGCAGAAACTGCGTTTTCCGAGATGATCATGATTTCAACATACCAATTTTTAACTGGTGATTTGGGCGATCCAAAAAATGTTATTTGGGGTGGAAAACCGGTAAAATACAGGTTTAATTCAAAGATTGAAGGGTATATCTCAAATGTATTGGGCGATCTTGATTTAATGATGCATGCATATGCTGTCCGACCTAAAAGTTTAGTTATTGTAGATTAACTTCTGATTCTTTGATATATTGTGCTTAGGACGGATTTGATGAAAAAATACCTATCTTTGTTTTTTATGTCTTGTGCGCTTTTGTTATTTTATGTTGAACCTAAAAATGTTTACTCTCAATCTTGCACAGGACCGGGGTTTATTTGCTACTTTGGGTGCAGACAAGTCTGTGACCACACTTGTCGTTGGACAAACTGTAACTCCCAAAATAGAGGATGTGGAATATATCCTGATTGTGGAATCATGCCCAATACAAGTGGGTGTGATTACTGGACCGGTTCCTGCAGAATAAGCAATCCTACACCCGCACCAACAGCAGCTCCCACTGCCGCACCTACCACATCTCCGGGTGGAAGCGGCGGCTGCGGTTCATGCAGTAAATATATTAAAGAAAGATATTTTGGACTTTGATCAGATATAGAAAACGGAAACATTGGCCCTTTGATTTTTGTATATAAAAACAGAACCGATTATAAAAATACATCACAAGATTAGTTGAAAATCTTGAATCAAGGTTTGATCAGATAAGTTTTAATGACACCGCCACTATGTGGGGAATAAAGGAATCGTTCAAAGAGATGTTTTTAGAGGAGAAAGAGTCTATTTTAGGTCAACTTAGAAATGAAAAAGCGGAGAGAAAGAATCTTGAGTTTAGATTAGAAGTCCAAAGCGATTTGCGGGACCGTGTACGTGTTGATCGTGATAGACTCCATGAGGTGGTTATTAATTTCTTAAGCAACGCTACTAAATATACAGAGGAGGGTGGAATCACCATAAAGTTATTCAATAAAGGTTCGAAAATAGTAAGGCTTGAAGTTATTGATACTGGAATGGGTATATCAAAGGAGGAGCAAAAAAAGCTTTTTAGCAAGTTTTATAGAGTTAAATCAAAAGTCGGCAAGACAATAGGCAGTGGATTGGGGCTTTATATCTCAAAGCTTTTGATTGAGAAATTTAAAGGGAATATTGGTGTTGAATCCGAACCGGGTAAGGGGAGCAGTTTTTGGTTTGAACTGCCAGTTTCCTCTTGATTTCTTTTTATAATTCATCTCACCACGGGCTGTCCCCACCTTGTAGTATAATAATTAAAGTGGGTTTTGAATTAAGGCCAAGTAGAGCTTCAGTTAAGAATCTTCAAACTGGAAAATTTATTCATTTTATGATATTATAGGATAACATGACTCCTGACAATTTGGCCAAGAAGGAGTTTGGCGCAAACCTAACTAGGCGTGAATTTTTAAAACTTATTGCTGCTGCTACCGCTTCAGTTTTCCTTAGACCAGAATTTCTAGATCAGCAAGAAAAGCTCTCTCACGACTTGCTCTCAATAGACAAACATGCTCTCCGCAAATCCGAGGCAGAGTCTATTTTAGAAACTTCAGGGGTGGATAAAGAAGGCTTGATTATTCAAAAGGTCAATCTTAGTGAGAGCGAAGACGGCATCTTAGTACCAGATATTAAACTTGAAGAGGGAAGTGAGCTCTGGGCTTACACACAAGCAGCACTTGAAGCCATTAAGGATGCAGAAAGTTTTGGAGGCAATCTAAACCTAAATATTATCTATGAATCCGAGGTAAATCAGGATGCAGTATATATTAAGAACCAACAAGTGGGGATAATGCTCAAAGCCGAAAATGATTTTGAATGGCTTGATAGCGAAGGAAACCCGGTAAGTATCAAAAAAGACTCAGAAATTTTCATAGACCGTGAAGGACTTGCTCGTGCAATAGTTCCCTCAAAGCATCTTGGCATAGAAACAAATATTTCAATAACAAAGCTAGATCGGGATTTGGTAGACAAAATAAAGCAGGGCTTTGATCTTGCCGGATACAATCGCTACCACACACTAAAACTCCCTGAACTCGGTAGTTGGGTTGTTTTAGAGACAGACTTGCAAGGGCAACTCATACAAGTCAGAACAAAAGACGCAAGCTTTTACTTTGTGAGCCAAATGTATCAAGGAACCCAGGGAGTAAGGATAAGAAAAACCCCAGATACAACAACAAATGAGAACATATTAGAAAATTCAATAGACAATAATATAATTGTTGATCCCACTTTAGTACCACCTGCCTTAAGAGAAGATGGTGTAGTAGAAGATGAAGAAAATAGGATGTTAGTCAAAAAAGTGGGCGTAAATGAGTGGGTAATGGTAATGACAAAAGATGGAAAAATAGGCTGGACCGCAGGAAACCTGATAACACTAAAAAGAGAATTTCAAGTTTTGGGGATAAAAATTGACAATCTTGATGAAAAAAGATTCAAAACCTTAGAAGAAATATACTACTTTGATTCAGGTGAAGCTCCATGGGAGAGATACGGAATAACAGAAGAAGAATACAGGAGAACAAAAGAAACTGTTACAGAATATACACCCCAAGAAGTAATAGATGAAGCAGAGGGAAAATACTCCCATGAACTAAGGGGATATGTAAAGATCATGGATGGAAAAGTATTTGTTTGGAGGCCTGGGATGGGGCAAAATGTTGAAAGCGGTTGGGTTACAACGCTTGATACACTTATTATTCCAGAGCTTGGAATAAACGCGAGACTAGAGGGAAATCCAACTCATCTTGCAAATAGAACCCTAAGGGGGCAGGAGGATTTGTCAAGATCTAGATTCAATCACGATGAGGAGTTAATAAACAGGATAATTGACACCTTTAAAGATCACCCTAGATTTAGGATGGGAAATCCTAACAATAGATTATTTATTCAAATAGCTTCGGATATGACCGCGGATGTTTATAAAACAATTACTTGGGGTTATAATACTGTGGCAAATGGCTATAAGCCTGAAAAGAAACAAAATTATGTGTTGGGCAGAATATTATATGAAATACCAAGTAATCGGAATGATTATGGCAATTTATTGATTCAAAGTTATCTTTCAGAGGATGTACTCTTCATTTTTATGGCTTATAGCTTAGGTTATGGAGGTGAACTTGTAAAACTTAAGCCGGTTGTCGGAGGGTTTGTTAATGAGATAGAAAGCGTAGTAAAGAATGTAATCGGAGATGAACAAGAGGTAGTAACCCCAGCAGGAACAAAATCAAAAATGATCCGTGAACGACATCTTGTTCTTATTGGCTAACAGCATTGCTTTTTTTAGCTTCAGTAGTTTAATATTATTATAATTATGACATCTTATCTTTTTGTTGATAAGAAAACTAACATTACATTTTTATTATTCACACTTCTTTCTTTTTATTTTTTATTAGTATTTTTTTTGATACCCCAAGATATCAATGCTCAAACATGTACAGGTTCTGGATTTACATGTTATTGGAATTGTGACTATAACGAGGTTACGCACCAATATTATAACTGCAAAGGCTCTCAAAACAGAGGTTGTGGAGTATATCCGGATTGTAATATTATGCCCAATACCAGTGGCTGTGATTACTGGACCGGTTCCTGCAGAATAAGCAATCCTGCCACTGTAGTATAATAATTAAAGTGGGTTTTGAATTAAGGCCAAGTAGAGCTTCGGTTAAGAATGTTCATACTGGAAATCCTACCCATTTATGGTATTATAGGATAATATGAAAGATAGGTTTAAAGGGACTGTGGATGCTCTTTTTACAGGTGTATTTTTTTCTTCTTCAACACTTGGACCTATTTCTGAAAAATATCAAAAAAATCCCCAAAAGTCATATCCAAATTCATTAAATTCCCACACACAAAACATAGGTTCAGTAGATGAGTTTAGAGCTTCTCAAATGGGTGATGTAGTTATTCCAGACTTTGAAACAAAAGAAAATCAAATTCAAAAAGAATTTCTTCCTGAAATACCATCAATCAGCCTTGAGGATGAAGAATCAAGACTTGTCTCAGAGATAGTAACAAGGAAAGCTCCAGACACCCTGATGGCAGTATCTCTTGATCCGGAAAAGATGGAAAAACTTCAAAATATCACCAATCCAGATCTTTCCCAAAGTTTTGAAAGAGTTCTTTTTTTGCAGGAAGAAGCAAAAAACTGGGGTGGAGAACTGTCCATAAAGCTTCTTACCCAAACAAACAAAGATTCTGAAATCAAAAAAGTTTCAGTTGTACTTGAAGCACAAAATGATTTTACTTGGAATGAAGTAGAATATAAAAGTGGTGGAGTAATATTTTATGGAAGTGAAGGAGACCTTCATTGGATTAATCCAGCGGAGGAAGGATCAAAAATAGTCATTGCAAAATTAGACGATACACTCAAGGAGGATCTACTAAAAGCTCTGACAAGATGTGGATACATAAATGAAAACAGATCCTTTGAATTCCCAGCCAATGGATCACTCATCCCTGTGGAGGTAGACAAAGATGGAAACATATCACAAATAATTACTAAGGAAGCTGCATACTTTCTTACACTCAGAACCTTCTCACAAGGAGCAAATGTAAATTTAAGAAAAGAGCCAAATACCACCTCTCAAATCTTGGGGCAGATAAACGATAAAGTTGTGATCCCCAACCCTGAGGGAATACCTGATAATTTAGACCTTTTAGGGGCAATTATAAACGAAGATGAAATGATAGAGGTGTCAAATGAAGGCTATACATGGATCCTTGTAGAAACTCCCACACCAGAAGATCAGGTAGAATACGCCTGGGTTGCTTACTCTCTGTTTCAGGGAAATATCCCCTTAAGAAAAGTAGCAGTAGGTCCAAATATTAATAGCTTTAACTATTTTAGGGAGTCGGAGGAAATATTTTTAGGCTATTCAAATGAAATATTTGGAACCAACGGAGAATATCTTGGAAGACCTTGGCAGGGGGAATATGCTGTAACTCCAGATACAAAGGTGTATTATTCTGGAGTTGATCGTAATGTGATTTCAGGAAGTATAGTGGTAGATGGAAAGAGTTATCAGATTAAATCAGATGGTTATCATGATGGTGTTAGTCTTTTTAAGTCTGAAAACTACTCGTATTATAAAGACATTTCAATTTCACCCGATGGTGCCTTTGTTGGTTTTTTGGGGGAGAGGGTAATAACAGGACTTTTTCTTAGGGATCCTGAAACAAATCAAATCATAGAAGAAGCTAATTTTGGAGGTGAGCTTGAAGTTATTGACATCCTAATGCTTGCGCGCCACAAGGATAGCGGTAAAGATTATTTAATTGCAGTGTCGATACCAAAAGAGAAAATTATCTCGGGAGGCAGGGTGGATGTTGATCGAGACACTCAAACGTATGTGTTGCCGAAATTAATTCCTGGTACCAAAATATCGCCGTGGATATCGTTTTATTTGGATTCGTGGGAGGAATATTTGGGTCAGCTTGTTGATATTGTTAATAATCGTGTAAGTTTAGTTAAGTTAACAGATCAAATAGCTTATTCAGTAAAAGAGTACAATAATCAGTTTAGAAGCTTAGCAATTGGTTTAGGGGATGCGTCTCTTAATAAAGATAACATCTACTATATTGGCATAAGCCATTCACTGAATATAAGAAGATAATTGATTATATACCAACGCTTGAGTTAACTTCTTGCGCTATGTTAAAGTGAATTATCTGGGAGCGTTGGTATGAAAAAGATACTTTTTGCTGTTGTGGCTCTTCTTTTTATTATGGTTTTTGTTTTTTTGTTTGTGTTACTTGAGTATCAGAACAGGAAGCTTGGTTTTCCAAGCGTTTATTACAAAGGAGAAAAGATGATTTATGGGTTGGTTTTTAATAATACTTTGGGTAAAAGCGTATTTACCGGGGTAGTTAGTGGTTTTAGTTTGAATAAGGATCAAGCAGAATTAACTCTGGCAAGTGCTGAAGATTCAAGAACAAAAATTTTTTTTGATCCAAGTTCCACAATGATTACTTTAAATACCGACGAAAGACAAAGCGAATTTTTGTGGAGAATATTTGAGTCTTCGGAGCTTTACCAAAGCTTTCAGAGAAATACACCGGTAACAGTTCTGTTTTTTGACGAAAACATAAATATTGATCCAAAGGTGGGAAAAGAAGGCTATGGCAGAATAAATATTGTAATCCATAAATATGACTAAGCACTTAAAAACAGCTCTTTTAATCTTTGGCGTATTTTTTCTTTTTTTTCTAACAAATAAATCAGTTAATGCACAAACATGCAGTGGAACAGCATCAACAACATATACTGCATATAGTTGTGAAGGCGATCCCGGTTCATACCAGTGTGTCGGTAGACCAAGAATAGCATCTGTTAGCTGTGCTTTTGATGGCTATGACTGTAGGGGATTAATAAGGAGAGTTGATTATTATTGTTCTGCTGGTCCTTCTGGATGTGTGATTAGTGATTCAACAGTTCGATCGACTGACGGTTGCTACACAACTGGTGGTGGAGGAGGTGGGTCAACCCCCACTCCAACCACTGCTCCAGGTGGAAGTGGTGGCTGTGGCTCTTGTAGTAGCTGTGGTCATCCCACTTCAGAATGTGTCCTTTGGGAAGGAAATTGTGTATGGGATCCAGCAAGGTGTGCACCCAGTGGAGGTGGTTCAGCCCCCCAGTGGTGTCTTTTGGGAAGAGTTGACAGTGGAACATTTGACATCTCAACAGCATACTTCAGAAGAGGGATTCTCCCTGATTGCAGTAGAATAAAGGTTAATAACTGCTACCTTCAATTTAATCCTCCAGAAGCAGATTTTAAAGTTCTCTGGACAGTTAATGATACAAATGTAGTAAGGATTAGAAATGCTCCCTGGGGTGGACCAATAATAAATCCTTCAACAAGTGGGCCTTACTATTATATGTATTTCAGACCAGTATCAGCAGGACAAACAAGAATATATGCAAGAGGCTTGGTAAATGGAGTAGAGCGCTGCCATTCAAGTGCATTAATTACAATAACAGATTCATCTGTAACACCAACATTTGCTCCAACAACTCCCCCCAGAACCCCAACTCCTCGCCCTGGCTCAACACCAGCACCATCAACACCCACACCCCGCCCTGGCTCAACACCTGTGCCACCTGTTCCCACACCTCGTCCCACACCACCACCTCCTCCAAGCTGCAGCATCTCCCTTAATCCAAGATCTATGACAACAAATATCGGTCAGAGTGCTACTTTAAATGCTTCAATAAGCGTTAGAAACGGATCAGTTTCTTTTGTTTCTTTTTCCTCCAGCAACAGCTCAATAGCAAATGTGGTTTCACCTGATTTTTCCTTTCCTTTTAATACCAGAATTACCGCCATTTCCCCAGGAACTGTAACAATAACAGGAACAGTATATGTTAATGGCAGTCCAACCTGCTCAGATACAGCATCCTTTACTGTTTCAGCCCCAAGCTGTACTCTTAACCTTCTTCCAGATCCTTTAAATATGGTTATAGGTGAACAAAGGGAAATAGCAGCCATAGCAAACGGAACAAACGGCACTGTCTCAGAAGTAAGATTTAGAATTGAAAACCCATCCTTAGCTAGTGCTACATCCCCTGATACATCCCAGCCTTTTAGATCAGACATAACAGCCCTTTCAATAGGAAACACAAGAATAATAGGGGAGGGGGTTATGTATGGAGTAGTCCGCTGTCAGGATACATCAACCCTAAACATACAAGCCCCAGACCCATGGATACAAGCAAAAGAAGGAGATGTAATATCAGGCACAGGGGATCTTGACTCACCCATACCGCCAACATGTACACCCCCAGCTTGCAACCCAGTGTTCATTCTAACTGGTTCTGGGGGTACACCAGGTGTTGGTATCTATGGAGGAAGAAGAGCAGACTTCTCAGCACAGGCAGATTCAAGGGGGATTGTCTCAGAAACCCTCTGGCTTGCAAATTCAATTTCAAATATAAAAACAGACTATTCCTACCGTCTTTTCCAAACATTGATTCCAACCCGCATTTTAGTAACCTCCATAAGCAGTTCAGCCATCTCAAACCTCTCTGGAGCAAGATCAGACGCTGAAGGATACGAATGGTACAAAGAAATGGAAACTTAACAATAAACGGAAACATAACAATATCAGGTGGAAGAAAGGTAGTCCTTATGGTAGAGGGGAATCTAACAATAGCAGGAAGGATAACTCTGGCAAATCCTTCCCAAGACTTCTTCATGGCAATAGTAGGTGGAAATACCACAGTAATCCCATCAGTAACAAGCCCAGCAAATGAATATGCTCTTGAGGGGGTTTTCTACACCCAGGGTGAGTTTGAAACAGCCTCCTCCTACCCAAATCCTGATTCACCCCTAAAAATACGCGGATCTGTATATGCCCAGAGTGTTTCACTTAAAAGGGATCTTAGAGAGGGAAATGTAAATACCCCTGCAGAATCCTTCACATACTCCCCTGAAATACTCTGGAATTACCCCAGAACTTTAAACAAAAAGAAAATTAGATGGAAAGAAGTGGCGCCATAAATTGTTATAGCCAACTAGGATTTACCTGAAGTTAGATGGTTAAAAGAAATATTAAAAAAAATTTAATACTTAGAGATTTAACAACCTTTCATTTGGGAGGTCCGGCAGAATTCTATTTTGAGGTTAAAAACAAAAAAGATATTATTTATGCTCACGATTTTGCAAAAAAGAAAAAAATTAATTTGTTTGTTCTTGGTGGGGGA
This sequence comes from Candidatus Woesebacteria bacterium, assembly GCA_013374835.1. Classification (GTDB taxonomy): domain Bacteria; phylum Patescibacteriota; class Microgenomatia; order UBA8517; family UBA8517; genus UBA1430. The sequence goes on along the minus strand of CP055307.1, from coordinate 41,402 downwards.
AGCGATATCCTAGTAAGTGACAAAGGCATAAAAGGCATGGTTATAAAAATAACCGATAAAAGCCTTAAAATTAAAGGTAATATTGTAGTCGGCAGAGCAGGAGTAGTTTGGGATTATCTGGTAGAAAAATCAATTCAAAAAGGCTTATCCGGTATTGAATGTTTATCTGGCATACCTGGCACTCTTGGAGCCGCCCCTATCCAAAATATCGGAGCTTACGGCCAAGAACTTGCCGACACATTTGAAAGCCTTATAGCCTTTGACAGAAAAAATGAGGAATTTATAAAGATGAATAAAAAAGACTGCCGTTTTGCCTACAGAGACAGCATCTTTAAAAAAGAAATGGGAAGGTTTATTATTTTTGAAGTCACCCTAAAACTTAGGAAAGATAATACTCCAAAAATTAAATACGACTCATTGTCGTTTTATCTAAATGAAAACGGTATCAACAATCCTTCTTTGTGGGATGTAAGAAATGCTGTGCTTGCAATAAGGAAGGCGAAGCTTGAGGATTGGAATATTATTGGAAATGCAGGATCATTTTTCAAAAATCCCGAAATCAGTAAAAACGAATTTCAAAAATTAAAAAAAATTATTGGTGAAGTTTCTGCCTATCCGGCGGGAAACAAGTTTAAGATATCGGCTGCCTTTCTTATTGAAAAAGCAGGCTGGAAGGGAAAATCTTTCAAAACAGCAGCAGTTTCGGATAAACACGCGCTAATATTAATAAACCCCGATGGCAAAGCAAAAGCAAATGACATTAAAAATCTGGCTGAAAAAATAGTACTGGATGTTAAACAAAAATACAAAGTTACACTCGTTCCCGAGGTGCAATTAATCGGATTCTAATAAAGAATTCAAAGAACTTTGATATTGACAAGTTGTAAGGATAAAAATATAATTTAATAACTTCTCAAAAAGAAGGTTTTCCACACAATGAATGAATTACCTGCCTCTTAAATATAGAGAATTAATTTCATGGTTTCAGATTCAAAAACAGAAGATTCCCAAAAGAAACTGATTGTTGATGATCGAGTTCTTCCTGATTCGGGCTTGCCGACAGAAGAAGTTAAGGGAGTATTAGACGTTGCAAATGAAGGTTCAGGCCTATTAAGACCTCAATTTTCTGCATCGGATAACGATATCTATATCTCGGCCTCGCAGATAAGAAGATTTAATCTTAGAAATGGAGATATGATCACAGGCCTTGCCAGAAGGCCAAAAGAAAACGAGCGCTACTGGGGTCTTCTTAAAGTAGAAAAAGTAAATGGAAAAGAAGCGGTGGAATTGCAAAAACGCTCCGATTTCGAAAATTTGGTAGCAATTTATCCAGATTCTCAAATCAAACTTTCTACGGGTAAAGAGCCCTTAACAACAAGAGTGATAGATTTGATAGCGCCAATAGGCTTTGGCCAGAGAGGTTTGATAGTTTCAGCTCCAAAAGCAGGTAAAACATGGCTTCTTAAAGATATAATTGGGGGTCTTGCCAAAAATTACCCTGAAAACTCAAAGGGGAAGGAAATTAAAGCACATATAATTGCAGTTCTTATAGGTGAACGCCCCGAAGAGGTAACAGATATCAAGCGTCACGTAAGTTCGGTTACAGATGGAGAAGGGGATGTTGCAGCAAGTAATTTTGACGAACCGCCGGAAAATCAGACCCGAGTTGCCGAACTTGCCCTTGACCGAGCAAAAAGATTAGTAGAAGAGGGAAACAACGTGGTAATGCTGCTTGATTCAATCACGCGCTTAGCACGGGCTTATAACCTTGCTCTTCCGACATCGGGTAGAACCCTTACAGGAGGCTTTGATCCCCAGGCTCTTTTCCCCGCCAAAAGATTCTTTGGCGCAGCAAGAAAGATTGAAGATGGAGGCTCTCTCACAATTATAGGAACTTGCCTTGTTGATACAGGATCTAGAATGGATGATTTAATCTATGAGGAATTCAAGGGCACAGGAAATATGGAGCTTCACCTGGTAAGAAAACTTGCTGAAAAAAGGATTTTTCCCGCAATAGATGTATCAAGATCTGGCACAAGGCACGAAGAGCTTCTTTACGGAGAAGATAAACTCAAAAAGGTACAGACCCTAAGGCGTATGCTTGAAATGATGCCGGATGATGAGCGAACCGAAATGCTTCTGGAGCGACTCAAAAAAACCGAAGACAACGACGAATTCTTAAATTCCCTAAAAACCCCAGCTTAAAATAATTGATTTCGTAAGCCATCTTGTGGTAATGTATTCCCACAGCAATGAACAAGCTGTTTTTAAATTTTAAGTCCCTTTTGACTGATTTTTTAATCTTTTTACGCGAGCTGTTTTCTTATCTACTAAAGCTTACAAGAATTCACGCTCGCAAGATAGAAATTTATAAAAGTGTTTTTGTCACCTCTTTATATAGGCAGAGAGGTAAAATGGCAAGACGGCTTATGCATTCTGGTATGGCAGGCATTACGGCTTTCGGTATAATGATTGCTCCGATAGTTGCGCAGGAATTTCCTCAAAGCAAGGTGGATCCCTGGGATACCCCGTCACCCGGAACAGTGCTTTCGGCTACAATAGACAATTCTTCCGGAACTTCTACAATGATTTCCGAGAAAATGAGGGATAAAGTTATTGAATATACCGTAGAAGAAGGGGATACAGTAAGTACAATAGCGGAAAAATTCGGAGTATCTGTTGATACTGTCCGTTGGCAGAATAAGCTTAAATCAAAAGACCAGATAAAAGTCGGCCAAACACTCGAAATTTTACCAATCACCGGCGTATCCCATAAAGTTCAAAAGGGTGATACTGTTTATTCAATAGCTAAAAAATACGACACTTCTCCTCAGGCAATCGTTGATTATCCATACAACGCGTTTATAAACGATGAAACATTTGAGCTTGCAATAGGTCAAACAATAATTGTTCCGGATGGTATAATGCCCGAAGCCATACCTTGGTCACCAGTAGCAAGAGTCAGGCAGGTTACACCGGATGCAGGTACGGTCGTAGCCTCAGGACAGTTCGTATGGCCAGTAAGTGGTACAATCACGCAGCGTTTTGCTTGGTACCACAAGGGTATAGATATTGCTAACAGCGCAGCTCCAAATATTCTGGCTGCTGATTCGGGAACTGTAATAGTAGCAGGATGGCCGGATGGATATGGCTATGGAAATAGAGTAATGATAGATCATGGAAACGGCTATCAAACGCTTTATGCCCACATGTCATTAATCTATGTTTTAGTAGGCCAAACAGTAAGAAGAGGGGATGCGATAGGTAAGATGGGCTCAACAGGTCGTTCAACAGGGACTCATCTTCACTTTGAAATTCGTCGTGGAGGTACATTCCTCGATCCCTTGACCATTCTTTAACAATCTATAATTTATCAAGCGGGCCTATAGGTAAATGGTATACCGTACCCTTCGCATGGGTAAATTGCCAGTTCGATTCTGGCTAGGTCCACATTATTAGTCATTAGTAATTAAGGTAGTGGAGTAGGGGAAACTGTCGGACTTGGTGAAGCAGATTGTTCTGGAGGTTCAGCCTCTTTGGGGAGTTCAATGGGAGGCTCTATAATAGATTTTTCTTGCTCTTTAGGTGGGGTTAAGTTATCCGTACTGGGAGCTTTGGTCTCTTTTTTCTCTTGGAAGTTCTCCAAAGCCTGTCTGGCTGTTTCATAATCTTGGCTATTGGATTCAACTAAAGACAATACCACAGACATCTGCTGTATCGCCTGGTCATACTGCTCATTTCCATACAAAGCATAAGCAAGATTATAATAAGCATTTGCGAAATCGGGTTTAGTAACAGTAGCCAATTCAAAGATTCTGATGGCGTTATTATAGTCTCCTGCTGCATAGTAAATTCCTCCAAGAGCTATCCTAAGTTCGGGATTTATTGGATCAAGAGCTACAGCTTGTCTGTAAGTCTCAGCAGCAAATGCATTCGCATTATTAGCCAAAGGTATTATTGCCTGATAAATTCTTGCAAGAACTTCCCAGTTTGCAGCTCTTTGTGGGTTTAGAGTCACGGTAGATTTGCCCTCTCTTATTGCCTGCTGTATTAACTGGGCAACGGTTTCTCTGTCTTGATCGGAAAAATCTTCTTTTGAGGCTATTGTGTTTGCTAGCGCAAGGTTTATTTGAGCATAAGTTGTATGATACCTGTCAACATATGGATTGGTATTAATTGCATTTCTTAACAAATCATAAGCATTTTTTCCGTCGTTTCTGGCAATAGCGTCAAGTGATTTTTTATAAGAGTGCTCTGCCGCAATAGCTCTGGAAGCATAATAGCTAAATACAATAAATCCGATTATAATTGGTAAGGTAATTATAATAATAGGTAGCTTCATCCCCAGATTGTTTGTTCGACTACCTTCACTTTGTGCTACAGAAAATGCTCCGAGCTTAATAGGATGTAGTTCCGAATTCAATGCTAAAAAAACAAAAATCATCATTACAAATACAATGTTAGATGGAAATAGAAGCATAAGAGCAGCTAAAATTACAAGCGGTAGTATTATAGATGTATCTTTGGTGCTCCAGCCGACAAGCTTTTTCTCTTTGTCTTCACTTTTGATTGTCTTATAAGTGCTGTAAGCAATCATTGCCAAAGCCGCAAATCCCAGCAATCCTGTTTCGGTAATAACTGTAAAGTAAAAGTTTCTCGCAGAGGTAAATCTAAGCCTCCATAAATCGGTTTGATTGTATTCAATGGGTCTAAATCTATTAAATGCAGTCAAATAATTTCCTGCACCAATACCAAGGAGGGGACTGTTTTTCAGTGTATCAACAGTAACTACCCAAGAAGTTTTGAAGCTTGGAAGTTGGGGAGAGCTTGATTTTCCCGGAACTATATTAATAAGTGAAGTCACTGTGCCAAATAAAAGAAGCGCTAAGCTTACACCCCAAAAAGCTTTCTGTGAAATATCCTTTTCTTTGAGCATGTAGTTAATACCAACTGGGATAAGAGTAACAAACATGATAAATGATGGAAGGCTTCCTCCTACGGGAGTAAAGCCAGTCTCTTTCATAAATGCAGGCAAAGACTCCATTCTGCTAAATATGCCAGCGGTAGAAAATAGAGAAAAAACTGCTACAATAATCCCCGAAATATAAAGGGCAATCATAGTATTTTTTCTGGTGGATGAAGAGGCTTGATTAAGCAAGAAATACAAAAAAGCTCCTGCTATAAATATTGTTGCAGTACCCGGCAAAAAGAACGCCTCCGGCTTATTAGGAGTATTAACAATAGCGCTTGCAAGATACGCAATTATCAAAAGTAGTATTGGAATATCAAAACTTCCTACGCTAAATTCTATATTACCTTTTAAAAAAACTTTGGCTACTTTAAATAGAATTAATATAAAAACACCAAAAGAAAGCACAATCAATTTTGGTGTAGTAAAGGCATTGGGGAATACTGCCAATATCACTACGGGAACCAAAGCTACAATCAAATATGTTACAAAGGATTCGATTTTTTCCAAGTTAGCGTTCATGTTTTGATAATTATTCTCTTAATATATTTGTTTTGTCAAGACCTGATTATCTCAAATTATTATTCTATATATTAATTTATATAGAATGATATAGAAATAATACTTTATATATTAATCAATACCCAGTTAAAATCAAGCTGTCTGTTAAGAGGCTTATCTATAGCTGCTACAAAAAAACCCTCACCCTGGTTTTTGACATAAATTATTTGGTTTTCACTAGAGGTTTTTGGCGTAATATAAATAAACGAATTCTCTTTTACTTCTGGATTATATATAAAGTATTCAGTTTTACCCGCTGGTATAAAAGACACACCGGCAATATAATTACCGCTTTCGCTCATATTAAGCACGCTGTCCGGTGACTCTTCATCCACAAGCTCAAGAACGAGCATATTCTCCTCATTAAAATGCGCATTGGCAGTAACGGAATGCGGAAGGGTCTTATCATCAAGGATTATAGATATTTTTTTGTCTTTTAAGTTTGAATAAAGCTCTTTTTCAGATGTCTCACTCTCAACGGTATCCAAAGAATAACTGTCAAGCGCCGATACAGTAGCTGGGGGAGCAGCAGGATCAGTGCTGATTACGATTTGTGTAATTAGAAGAATAATTGCTGTTATAAATAGTATTATGGGGACGGTAGGCTTTTTTGGCAAATCTGTAATTTCTTTTTCTCTTTTTACACCGTTGAGTACAAAACCGTCTTCGTCCTTGTTAAACCACCTTATAAATCTATTGACAGAGGTTCTACTTCTCTTAACGCTTCTTTCGGCCCTGATTTTTAAAAGCTCTTTATGATATGCGTTTGAGGTTTTAGTATTTATATCCTCCTGTCCCATACCGAGTTTGTATAGCCAGCGAATATAAGACTTTATATCCGATTTATAATTTTTTGCACTTTTCCTACTGACTCCTTTATAAAGGAGATCTTCTTCGAAAAAACCCAAAAGTCTACGTACATCACTTTCAGATCGTTTATCCACATTTCTGTATTGCTTCATAAAATTGCGATCAATAAAACCTCTCTCAACCAAAAAGTTAGTAAAATGTCTAAGAGTAGTAAGCCTTCTATTAATAGTTACATAAGAAGTTTTTGAAGAGCGAAGAAAATTAATATATTCGTCAATCGCAGATAAACTAAATTTCGACAAAGAAACTCTAGGGTATTTGTAATTAAACCATTTTATAAAGTAGTAAATATCAGATTTGTAATTCTTAATTGTAGATCTCGAAAGATTCATTTCATTAAGGTAATTTAGAAAATTTTTTTCTATATTTTTAATATTTTTCATGGTATATAAAAAATGAGGCTAATTTACATAAATTATATCAAATTATACTTTTAATCTATAACTTGTTAACTACAATTGTCAATACTTAGAAAAGAAAAAGGAAATAAATAAAACGCTATAAACAAGTATCAATATACAATAATATTTCACATATCCTAATAACAAAATTTCCGCAAAGAAGATTTATCTTAAAATTTAATCAATTATAAATACTAAATTTATCCTCTAAAAATATTTTTATTACATTTCCGCATTTTACACGAGCTCAATTATGCAAAAATACTACAGGGAAATTGTTAATATAATTATATTTATTAAAATGCTTATTACAGATAAGAGAAATATTTTATGATACGTTTATATTTCACGCATAATTTTAATTATTTTCACAGATTAGATAAATCATAAAATAAATGCATGGAAATTAATTCTTTTAACTTAGATAACAAATTCATATTTTAGCACTGGAGGGTAATAACTGCTAAGCTTTTTTTTATGAAGTTTATGGCTATATTAAGGAATTTATTTTGTTTCCTTGCTTTTTAGACCTCAAGTCAATTAAAATAATGCCACTAAATGTCAAAATACAATTATAACCACAGTGTCGTAGAAAAAAAGTGGCAAAAAATATGGGAGAGAAAGGGTATTTATAATACCGATATGAAAGCTCGCGGCAAGCAGACCTTTTATAACCTTTTTATGTTCCCTTACCCTTCGGCTGAAGGTTTACACGCAGGGCATGCCTTTTCCTCGACCGGAAGCGATATATTTGGTCGATTTATGCGAATGAACGAGAAAGAAGTATTTCAGCCCATAGGCTACGATTCATTTGGAATTCACTCTGAAAATTACGCAATAAAAGTAAATGAAACACCCCAGAAAATGCTTTTGCGAACTTTAAAGACTTATACAAACCAGCTTAAAAGCATGGGGCATGGCTATGACTGGACTCATTCGCTAACAACATCAGATCCGGACTATTACAAATGGACTCAGTGGCTATTTGTAAAGCTTTTTAAAGCGGGCTTGGCATACAGAAAGGAAGCAGAGGTAAATTGGTGCCCGTCTTGTAAGACAGTACTTGCGGATGAACAGGTTATGACTCCGGCTCAGGCAGGTAAAGACCCGATTCGTGCAGACGGGAAGCCAGTTGGCTCCGACGAGGATGTGATGGTCTGCGAAAGATGTGGAACTGTAGTTGAGCGAAAGATTCTTAAACAATGGTTCTTAAAGATTACGCATTACGCTGAAAGACTACTTAAAAATCTTGATAACATTAATTGGTCCGAAAGAGTAGTTAAAACTCAAAAAGAGTGGATAGGCAAAAAAGAGGGGATCATAATTACTTATCCAGTTGATGGTAAAAATGCATCCATAGATTGCTTTACAACCCGCCCTGACACAAATTTTGGAGCGACTTTTATTGTTGTTTCACCTGAATACGCCCGCAAGAATCTAGTAAATTTAATTCCTCCTAAAAATATTCAAAAAGTAACAAAGTATGTCAATAATGCCTTAAACAAAACCGAGCAACAAAGGAAAAAAGAAGGTAGAGTAAAAACAGGCGTCTTTACAGGACTTTATGCCATTAATCGGCTAAATAATTATAAAATGCCCATTTGGGTGTCGGATTTTGTACTGGGTGGTTTTGGAACGGGAGCTGTTGTCGGCGTTCCGGGGCATGACAAACGCGATTTTGAGTTCGCAAAAGAGTTTAACATTCCCGTAAAAAGAGTAGTTGTTGGTTCAAATGGGGATACTTCTGAGATAACAACTTTAGACAAGGTAGAGGAAGGCGAAGGAATAGCAATAAACTCCGAATTTTTAAACGGAATGAATACTCATAAAGCAACAGAGAAAATTTTGGACTATTTGGAAAAACAAGGTTGGGGTAAGCGAAAAACTACATATCACCTTCGCGACTGGCTCATTTCAAGGCAACGCTATTGGGGTCCGCCTATTCCAATGATCTATTGCGAAAAATGCGCTAGACAGGGAAAAAGCTGGTTTACAAAAAATAGTCTACCTGAAAATTCTAGAAATTCCGATGACTGGCAGTCGGCAGGTTGGTATCCGGAGGAAAACCTTCCAGTACTTCTTCCCAAACTCAAGTACTATCTGCCTCAAGGTACAGGCAAAGGCCCTCTTGCAGACCATCCTGAATTTTATAAAACAAGATGTCCTGTATGCGGATCTGTCGCAAAAAGAGAAACTGATGTTTCTGATACATTTTTAGATAGTTCGTGGTATTTTTTGGCTTATCCAAACGTCGGCACTAAAGAATATGGACAAGATCTTCGAGCACAAATTAAGCAGACAAATAAAGAGAGTGCTAAGCCTTTTAATGATGAAATTCTCTCAAATTGGTTGCCTGTTGATCTGTATTTCGGCGGAGCAGAGCACGCTGTGTTGCATCTAATGTACGCAAGATTTATTTCAATGGCTCTTTTTGATCTTGGAATTATAAGTTTTGAGGAGCCATTTCCACGCTTTTTTGCTCACGGCCTTTTGATTAAAGACGGAGCTAAAATGAGCAAAAGCCGTGGAAATGTAGTAAATCCGGATGACTACATCCAAAAATACGGTGCAGATACATTAAGGCTCTACACCATGTTTTTAGGCCCTATGGACGGTTATCCGGATTTTCGCGATACGGGAATTGAAGGAATGAGAAAGTTTCTTGAGCGCCTCTGGCTACTATTCAACACAAAATATTCACTGAAAACAAGTAAAAAAGAGTCAATCAAAGTAAATCAAACTATAAAAAAAGTAACCAAAGATATAAAAAAATTTAGATACAATACGGCAATAGCATCCATAATGGAATTGGTAAATTTCCTAAAAGAACAAAAAAGGATTAGTCAAGATTCGTTAATTGTACTTTGTAAACTACTCGCTCCCTTTACACCACATTTGGCGGAAGAAGTCTGGGTAGAGGTTCTGGGAAAGGATTTCTCGATCCATAAGTCTACTTGGCCTAAAATTAATACCAAAATAATCAAAAATCAGCCGGTTAATATAGCAATCCAAGTTAACGGAAAAGTTAGAAAGGTTCTTAGGTTTGCGCACCACGAAGCTTTGGACCAAGATGTTGTAGCTAAAAAAGCAATTGCCGATCCTAAAATAAATCAATGGTTAAAAGGTAAAAAGGTTGTAAAAACGATATTTGTACCTCAAAAAATTATAAATTTTGTTCTGAAGTAAATTATCTTCTGGTTAAAAAGAGCACAAGTAGAATTATTAAAAATATCCCTACAAAAGCAGCTGCCCCTCCAATCCTGAAAATATTAATTCTACTTCTTGCTTTGGGGGTAGGGCTTGGGGATGTTTCCGGTTCGCCAAGCTCAGGAGCTTCGATTTTGGCTAGATTTGGGTTTTCAAGGAGAGTAATTCTTTGAAGTCCGCCTTGCATTACAATAGTTCCTCCGGGTTGGCGTGCGTTGCTGTTTAGCTCCTTGGTAACAAAAATGCTTGTAAAAGGCGTTTTTGTTTTGAACTCTACTTTTCCAACCCCCAGCGTACCGAGCCTTTGGGGATTACCTCCGTCAACTGGATTAATCCAAGCAACATAGCTAAAAACCTCGGTTCCTCCGGGGTAGAGGATATCTCTGCACGAAGCAAGAATCTCATAAGAAAGGTCCGCCATAAGTACGGATAATGCATAACACCTCGCATCTTCTCCAGTTTGGTTTTTTAGCTCAAATATACCCTCAGAAGCCTTGACTTTGGCAGGTAGCGAAATTTTAAAAAAAGATAGCGATATCATCAATCCGGCCACAAAAACAATTCTTTTCATAAGGATATTATAACTATAATAATATTATAGATGGAAGAGCTAATCTATAAATTTCGTTGGCAGATTGCTTTTTTCCTTACGGGTTTAATATTTGTAGCCTCAGGAATAATTCTTTATGCTTCCAATCCGTTCGCTCAAGATAGCATTGAAATAATAGAAAAAGGCAATGGCACCAAACAAGCACAGCAAAGTCAAATAATTGTCGAAGTATCAGGAAGCGTAAAAAATCCCGGAGTATATTCCTTTGAAAGTAGCGAAAGAGTAGAGGATGCGTTAAACAAAGCAGGTGGATTATCCAAAGACGCCGACAACGAATGGATTTCAAAATACCTTAATCGCGCAAGCCCTCTCAAAGACGGACAAAAAATTTATATTCCGTCAAGCAGTGAGCAGTCAATAGACATGAGTGCTAATAATCAAGGGGGGTATCTGGGTGTTTCGGATGACATATTTCAGGCGTCGGAAAAAACGATAAACATTAATACTGCAAGCCAAAAAGAGCTGGAATCATTATGGGGAATAGGCCCTGTTACAGCCCAAAAAATCATTGAACAAAGACCTTACTCAACAGTAGAGGAATTACTTACCAAAAAGATTTTAAAACAAAACGTTTACGATAAAAACAAAGATCTCTTTTCAGTATACTAATTAGTCTAAATGATTAAATATTTTTTGGGGCTTCTTCTATTTGCTTTATTTTTCTTTCGCTATATGATAGCCATTCCGAAATATCAAGATGGAGATAGGATAAGGATAAGGTCTCGAGTTACCCAAGAGCCGTTTCGGGGAGAAAATTATCAATCAATTACACTAAAAGGCATTAAAATTTACTTCGATCCATATCCAGAAATAAGCTATGGAGATAGGTTGGTGGTAGAGGGGGTAGTAGATGGGCGAAAGCTTAAAGACCCGGCTCTTTTAAGTCTGGAAAAATCAAAAGGATTTTTTTATCCACTAAGGGAAAAAATACTTAGTAACATTAATAGCACGCTTCCTTATCCTCATTCAGCATTAGTTTCTGGGGTAGTCATTGGTTCTAAAAAGAATATCTTTGAGGATTTTTGGCAAGACTTAAAATCAACAGGTACGGCACATGTTGTCGTCGCTTCAGGTATGAATGTTTCTTTAGTAGGAGGCTTTACCCTTAATTCACTTATACTCTTAACTAAAAGAAAAAAAGCAGTCTTGGTTTCAATCGCAGTCATCTGGCTTTATGTGTTATTTTGCGGCTTGGAAGCTCCTCTTGTTCGTGCAGGTATAATGGGTTCTGTAGCCTTTATTGCTCAGGGTTTAGGAAAAATCTATTTTGCCAAAAGAGCGCTTTTTATTTCTGCTTTTACAATGCTTATAATAAATCCTCTTTGGATTTGGGATCTGGGTTTTATCCTTTCCTTTATGGCAACATTGTCATTGATACTTTTTGAAAACAAAATTAATAGATTGATATACTTTTTACCAAAATTCTTTAGGCAAGACTTCTCAACATCCCTAGCAGCACAAATCGGCGTTGCTCCGATTCTTTTCATATCCTTTGGAAGTTTTAATCCCATTTCTCCTCTGATAAACACACTCATCCTTTGGACAATAGCCCCCATAACAATTCTCGGAATGATCTCTTCTTTGCTTGGCATAATATCAACTAGTCTCTCGCTCCCCATACTTTATTTGATATACCCGCTTTCAAGCTGGTTTTTGCTTGTAATAAATTTTTTTAGCTGATGAGAAAAACTATATTAACCCTTTCATTGCTTACGCTTATAGCGGCGCTTTTTTGGATAGCTGTTTTTACGCTTCCGGAGAAAAATTTGAGAATTATAGCATGCAACGTCGGGCAGGGAGACGCGTTTCTGATCACAAAGAGGAATACCCAAATATTGATTGATGGCGGACCGGGAAACAAAGTCGCAAATTGCCTTTCTAAGAATATTCCGTTTTGGGACAGAAAAATAGAACTTGTTGTTCTAACGCACCCGGAAGAGGATCACTATCATGGCCTTTTAGAAGTGTTCAACAATTTTAAAGTTTTATATTTTTTATCAAACGAGGCTGAATCTGGCAATCAATCATTCGGAGTGCTAAAAAATTTAATAGAAAAAGAAAATGTCAAGCTCATAAGCACTCAAAGGACAAAAAAGTTAAAAATAGGATTGATATATTTAGATATACTCTGGCCTTTAGAAGAATATCCTCAGAAAGGAAATAATAACAATTCGGTGGTTCTTCTTTTAAAATACGCTGATTTTGAGGGATTATTTACAGGAGATATTGGTCCGGACGCAATTGAAGATTTACTAAAAGCACACAGGCTGCCAAACTTGGAATATATCAAAATACCTCATCATGGAAGTAAAAATGGTCTTACCGAAAGCCTTCTTGATGCAACCAATCCTCAGATAGCAGTAATATCGGCAGGTAGAAACCCTTGGGGACATCCCCATAAAGAAGTTTTAGACATGCTCTCCGCTAGAAATATAAGAACATTTGTAACCAAAGAAGAAGGGGATGTTGTGATAGCTACAAACGGTTTTACTCTTGAGAAGGTAAACTAGGATCGTTAGTAGTTGAACCAGAAGCGAAATGACTATTTTTAGGAGTTACTATCCTTTCATCATTCGCTATTTTTAGAGCATCTTCAATAACCGAAATAACAGGAGTAAGTTCCTGCAGTTCTTCTTCATCGATATTCTTAATCTCTAAATATATTTCGGAATTTTTTAAAGATTCTACAAAATTTTTATACATATCAAGAGTTTTCTGGTAATCGTCGTCATCTTTAATCGTCAGTGAACTTGTATAAATTGCCTTAAGGTAAGAAAGAGCATTGGCTTTAACTGCGGATTTTAGTGGATCGCTTATACTGCCTGCCTTTTTTATAAGTTGCTCGAGTATTAAAAGATTTGGGTCGTCTTTACCTTCAGCGTTATCCGGTTTTGGAAGTTCTTCTTCGTCCATATACAAATAGTAGCAAAAATATTAAAATTAGCACAAATGTATAAAAAACTTATCGAATCATCTTTGAAAAAAGCAGCGAAAGTAGATAAAGTGGAATTAGAAATACCGGCGAATCCAGCTTATGGTGATTTCAGTACAAACATAGGGTTAAAAAAGGGTAATCCTGAAGAAATTAAAAAAAATCTCACAAAAGATAAAAGCCTTTCACAAATAGTATCAAAAATTGAAATTAAAGAAGGTTTTATCAATTTTTGGCTTTCAAAAGAAGCTCTTATTGATAATCTAGAAAAAATACTAAAGCAAAAAGACAATTACGGAAAAGATGAAATTGGAAAGGGTAAATGTGTAGTTATAGATTATTCGTCCCCAAATGTTGCAAAACGCTTTTCAATAGGGCACTTAAGAAGTACTGTAATAGGTCAAGCTGTATACAATTTATATACTTTTTTAGGTTTTGATACAGTTGGGGACAATCATCTGGGGGATTGGGGAACACAGTTTGGCATAATCCTTTCAGCTATTGAAGAAAAGAGTTTTAATCCGGATAGTATTACTCTTAATGAACTTGAAGAGCTTTATGTTGATTATTCCAAAAGAGCAAAAGAAAACCTCGCTCTAAAAGAAAAAGCTAAAGATTGGTTCAAGCGTTTGGAAGATAAAGACAAAAAAGCCCGCCAAATTTGGGAGATAGTAAACAAAATATCACTCGCCGAATATCAAAAAATTTACGATCTTCTTGATATAAAAATAGACTATACCTACGGCGAAAGCTTCTATGAAGATAAAATGGCAAAAATAATAAGCCTAGCAAAAGCAAAGAAATTAGCTAAGAAAAGCCGGGGTGCACTTATAATAGATCTCGGTAAAGATTTACCGCCAGCAATGCTTATAAAATCCGACGGTACAACAACATATCTTACGCGCGATCTTGCAGCTATAGACTTTCGCCTCAAAAAATGGAACCCCTCGCTCATTATCTATGAAGTTGGAAGCGAACAAAAGCTTCACTTTAGGCAAGTTTTTAAGGCAGCAGAACTTTTAGGATGGGCAAAAAAGACGAGTTTTGTACACATAGCTCACGGTCTTGTCTTAATAGGCGGCAAAAAAATGTCGACAAGAAAAGGAACTACTATAAAACTTGAAGATATTCTCGAAAAAGCGATGGATAAGGCGGCAGAGTTGTTTGAAAAAGCAAAAGTGGCAAAAGATATCGATTCAGAAGAAAAAAAGGAGATTATTAAAAAAGTTGGCATCGGAGCTATAAAATATTTTGATCTTATGCATCACCCTGAGAGTGATATAAATTTTGATTGGAATAGCATATTTAATCTTAAAGGAAACTCAGGACCATATCTTCAGTACACTTATGCCCGAACACAAAGCATAATAAATAAATCTCAAATCCCAAATAAAAAATCTTTGGATCTTGGTGCTTGGAAGATGCAATTTAACAAAGAAGAACTTTCTTTACTTCGTATTTTGTCCCAATATCAAGACGTTTTAGTTAATGCCGCCAAAAATTACTCACCAAACATTCTTTGTAGTTACTTATTCAATTTAGCCCAAAAATACAATACTTTCTATTCTAAACACAGAATATTAGATATTAGTGATAAGTCATCAGTCATGAGTCAATTCCGCCTTGCCATAACTGTTGCAACCGGTACTGTCCTCAAAAACGGCCTTTTGCTTCTGGGAATAAAAGCCCCGGAAAAAATGTAAATAATTTATAATCTTTTTATATGAATTTTATATGAATCAGAAAATTAAAAAACAAATTACCTCCATCTTATTGAGTTTTTTCATGGGATAGGCAAAAATTATTTATCACACCTTCATACATAGCCGCATTTTTGGTAGCACTTTCTTTTGCGATAATCTCCAATTTGGTATCGAGTCAGTTCGTCTTGCCCTAAAAAAGACGAGGATATCCTTAAAAAAGCTCTCTCTCTTTAATGTGTGTATTTTTTTATGTATTATAAAAATATAGTATTATAAAAATATAAATAATATGTAAATGTTTAAAAAAATTTATTTATTTTTTATTTTTCAAATTATCAGTATTTCATTTTTTTTCATTTTTTTCTCCTCTACTAAAGCTCAAACTACCGTCAATGTAAAAGACTATGGTGCCCTTGGTAACGGCACAGCAGATGATACAGGAGCAATCCATGCGGCATTTAATGCCTTACCGGCGGGTGGGGGTGTGGTTTATTTTCCACCAGGGCGTTACAAAGTTGGCAGCAGAGCACTGCCTTTAACTAAATCAAATGTAACCTTTAAAGGCGCAGGAATGTACCAGTCTGTCCTAGTGGCAACAGGTAGAACTGTTGAAAGTACAGCGAATGTTTCTAATGTAGCTATTGAAGATCTTGGTTTTGACACGACTAGCGGCGGGTCAACGCAGATTGATATTAATGGTTCTGGGGCTCCGCGTCCCTTTAGAATAAGCAGGTGCCGTTTTTGGAATACAAGAGACATGAATATAATTGTGCTTACCAACGCACAAGATGTAGTAATTGAAGACTCTCTTTTTCATTCACCTGGGGTTGTTATGGGGAGGGCAGTACTTGTTAATTTCGACGCTAATAATTTAGTTTTTCGTAGAAATAAATTTCTTTGGCTACACGAGGGAATTATTTTTAATTCTGAGCAGGATAGAGTTTATAATGCTCGAAATATAACTATTGAAGATAATTGGTTTGATGGTTACTGGTGGTTGGTTAAAGCCGGTCCACACACAGGACAGGGAAATAGCGTTACTTATACCAGTAATTCTCTTACTGATACCAATGCTCGTTTTGGTAATTTTCCAGAGCAAGAGCGAAGGTCGACTGATGTAGTGGTAAATATTAGAGTAATGCCTGTACGCGAACAGGGTTCAGCAACTTATACCAAAAACACTCTTACCGATCCCACCGCAAAGTTTGTTTCCAGCGGAATTTTAAAAGGAGAAATTATTAAGACAAGCGATGGTGCTTTTGGCGTGGTTTTAAAAGTTGACTCGGAAACAAAAATTACGGTTGAAGAATGGCTTAACGACAGCGATAGACTTCCGCGTTCTGCACCGCCAGATGGTACTCCATATACCGCCTACGGTGTTTATTTAGGCGCTCTTTGGGGTGGAGGAAATTTTACTTCTACTCGTATTAATGTACATGATTGGTGGGATTTAACAGGTAAAAGAGTAACTCCGCCAAATGGTACGCGCTATGAGGTTTTAACAAGGCGAACTAACTATACCGCCGTTCATGCTGAACCGGGAATGCACGACAGTTTAATTAAAGGCAATGTGGCGCTTCGCGGCTGGTCAGACCAGCTATCGTTTTTTGGCGGCCCTAATGTAAAAGTTATCGGCAACTATATTGCAGACGGAGAGGACATGGGTGTTACGCTTAATGGATATAACAATCTTGTGGAGGGCAATACAATTATCCATCAAGGTGCCTGTGCTATCTGGTTTAACGGTAATGGAAACGAAGCTCGCAACAACGTTATGTATGACAACCAATGGGTTAATCCCAGTAGCAATGGTTTGGGTGGAATTTGTACAGATTCAGCAAGTAATATGAAAATTATTAACAACCATTCATATTATACGGGTTACGGTCTAGCGCGAAATGGTTTTGTAATTCGTGCTCATAACTCTTTGGTTTCCAATAATTCTGGACACAATCATCCGTATGCGGATATCTATCTGCGTAATGCAGTAGGTATAACATTATGTAAAAATACTGGCAAAATTATCGAGACAGGAACAAGCGGTACTGTAACAACCGATAACTGTTCATCCTTACCTATACCAACTCCAATACCTTTTCCGGGATTTGAGCCAGGAATACAGCCGCCAATTGGTTCGCCCAGCGCAACTCCATCTGGTAAACCAGGTGATGCCAACGGAGACGGACGTGTCGATGGGCTTGATTATGTTATTTGGGTGGATAATTATGGTACGAACTCAGGGGCGAGTGTTTCTCTGGGTGATTTTAATAATGACCATAGAGTCGATGGGCTTGATTATGTTATTTGGGTGGATAATTATGGGGGATGAAAAAAAAGTTAAATAAGCATATAAACAAATTTATCAGTTATATCTTTTATAGGGTTCACGAAGAGGCAAGGCTTTTGCAACACAAAAAAAAGCATACACCCTCTTTGTTATTTTTGCTTGTTGGTTTGGGGAGTATGCTATGGTTAATTATTAGGTCTGGAAGGAAACCGAGTCGATTAACATATCCTTGTCAAAAAGTAGCAGCTGCTAATTCCGTTGTTTTTTTAAGCTGGATTTCGGGATTGTTTGTATCTACTGTACTTTCATATCGCCTAAAAAGACGAGGAAAATTGTTGGCAAGAGGGGTTGTTCTTGGTCTCACAGCACTGTTTTTGGTCTCTAAGTTGCATAGCGTTTACGTGCTTCAGATGGAGAGAAAGCTAGTTCAGACGTCCATAGGGCAGACTGCGCCGACTGTTGTTTGGATAAGAGATACAAGGGCGGCAACTGGATGGAGCAGTGATTTAAGCGCAAGAGTAAACGCTTCTGTTTCAGATGAGATGATGGATACAGCGATTAAAAGGCTTACCGGACAATCAACTGTTAAGGCCTCGTGGTCACAGATTTTTAAGAATTTCAATGGAGGATCCGATTATACTCAAGGTGAAAAAATTGCAATAAAGCTTAATTTTAATAATAGTGGAGTGATCACGAATCGTAACCCCAACTATCAGGTTGTTAACTCTCTCCTAAGGCAGCTTGTCAACGAAGTCGGAGTTAGCCAGTCAAATATAATTCTTTACGATGCTTCAAGACCTATTCAATCTCCGTTTCAAGCTGGGATTAGGTCGCGTTTTCCAAACGTACAGATGAATCCGGGTGGTGGTTTTTGTGGAAGCGATATTTGGACTGGACCAAATGGTTCGGCTAGACTTACTTGTATTTTAAGCGATGCAAAATATTTAATTAATATGCCACTTCTTAGTACTCACGAGGGTGGGAGAGTTACTCTTAGCCTTAAAAATCATCTTGGCAGTACTAATAATCCGTCTTCTTTTCACTATGGTTTAGCCTCGCCGTATAATGGTAGCTATTCTTTGGTAGTTTTAAATTCACAACCATGGATAAAAAATAAGACAATTCTTGTAGTAGGAGACGCAATGTACGGGCTAAAAAGCGGGGGTCCGAGTCAAAGTCCAGATTCAGCTCATGGAATAAAACCGTGGCCAAGTTCGATTTTTATTTCAACTGATCCTATCGCAGTAGATTCAGTAATGATTGATTATATTGCGACTTTTAATAACAATTCTTTTCCAGGTGGAGAACCGCGGGTGGTATATCAGGCCGCTGCCAGCGCGGGTCTTGGAACATACGAAACAGGTTATCCCAATTTTAGTTATGGCAGAATAAGGTTAATAAGATGTACAGATTCAACGTGTGGCGGGGTTGTTCCAACTCCAACACCTTCACCCACCCCTGCAACTGCTTCTCCTACGCCATCTGCGAGTCCAAAAGCAACCTCACCCACAGTTAAACCAGGTGATGCCAACGGAGACGGACGTGTCGATGGGCTTGATTATGTGATATGGGTTGATAATTATGGTCGTTCAAACTCTTCTGGCCCCTCTCAAGGCGATTTTAATGCCGACAGCCGCGTTGATGGCCTAGATTATGTCATCTGGATAGATCACTATAGCGTGTAAGCATTGTCGCAGTCTTTTAGATTTTATTGTTAATCTTAGTTCATACTGATATACTAGCTTTCATGAAACCGGATATCTCAACTCTTTCTAATGACTTAAAAATTCTCACAACATCTATTAAAAAGATAGAATCAGTAACATTAACAGTGTGGGTAAACGTAGGCTCGCGCTACGAAGATGAGTCAAAAGCCGGTATAAGCCATTTTTTGGAGCATATTGTGTTTAAAGGAGGTAAAAAATACAATTCAGCTAAAAAAATTTCAGAAGCAATAGATTCAATAGGAGGTGAATTTAACGCTTCAACAGGAAAAGAAATTACCCTTTTTTATATAAAAGTAAGGGCGGACAAAATTGAAAAAGCTTTTGACGTGCTCTCCGATATGCTTTTGTCACCACTTCTTAAGCCTTCCGATATAGAAAGAGAAAAGGGAGTAATAAAGGCTGAAATGGATATGTATGAGGATCTTCCGATAAGAAGAGTGGAGGAATTTCTTGAAAATATAGTCTTTGAGGGCAATAGCTTAGCCCGTGATATCATCGGCACTAAAAAGGCAATAGATGGGATATCAGCCAAAGATTTCAAGAATTATCTCGAAAAATATTATTTTTCTCAAAATATGCTCATTACTCTTTCGGGAAGTATCGAAGAGAGCAAAGCACTTAAGCTTTCAGAAAAATATTTCGGATCAATCAAAAGGGGAGTAAAAAATCCTCCTGTTAAGTTTGTTTCGTCTCAGAAGGCGCCGAAGATTAAAATGGTAAACAAAAAAACGGATCAGGCGCATATAATGATTGGATTTCTAGGGGAAAGACTTGGGCATAAAAACCGCTACGCTGAAGCAGTCTTAAATGCTATTCTCGGTGGTGGCATGAGCAGTAGGATGTTTACCGAGGTTCGCGAAAAAAGAGGCCTCGCATACGCTGTAAAAACTTATAGCGATCACTATACGGATACTGGCCGTTTTACTGCATATGCTGGAGTCGAACCAAACAAAGCTGAAGACGCCCTCAAAATCATGCTTAAAGTATTTGAAGATTTAAAAAATGAAAAAATCAAAATAACGGCTAAAGAGCTTGCCAAAGCAAAAGAATACATAAAAGGGAAGATATCGCTCGCCCTTGAGGACACAAGCGCAATAAACCAATTTTTTGGAGAAGAGGAGCTTCTTCTTGGAAAAATAAAAAGTCTTGAAGAAATTTTCGAGAAAATAGATAAGGTAAAAAAAGAAGAACTTTTAGAGCTAGCAAATAATTTTTTTTCCAAAGAAAGGCTAAATTTAGCAATCATCGGGCCTTTTAAAAATAAAGCCGGTTTTGATAGAATTATTTCTAATTAATATTAAGATGAAAAAACTTGAATTCCCAATAATAGGGACAAAAGTAAAAGGGCTTAACAAAAAATTTGATATCAATAGCCCAAAAGGGAGAAGTGAGTATTTTGAAGCCAAAGCCGGTGGCGAGATAGCAGCCCTCAAAAATTACATGCAGTCAAACACTTTTGTAGCATTTCTTCTTGGCAAAAAAAACTCTGGCAAAGGCACTTACTCAAAACTTTTTACCGAAATCTTCGGCGAGGAAAAAGTAGCCCACGTTTCAGTAGGAGATGTAGTCCGTGATGCAGATGCAAACTGGGACAAAATTGCAAAAAACAAATTAGATGAGCTCAAAAGCTACTACCGGGGTTTTATATCCTTTGAAGAGGCTGTAAAAGCACTTAAAGGCCGTTCTACTGCGAACCTTCTCCCGACGGAATTTGTCCTAGCTCTAATGAAGCTTTATATCAAAGAGCACGAAGGAAAAGTGCTTTTTATCGACGGTCTTCCCCGTGAACTTGATCAGGTGAGCTATTCGCTGTATTTCAGGGATTTAATAAACTACCGTGATGATCCAGATGTTTTTGTCCTTATTGATATTCCCGAGTCGGTAATAGCAGAACGGATTAAGTACCGCGTCATCTGCCCCAAATGCCAAACTTCAAGAAACTTAAAACTTTTGGTAACAAGTAAAGTAGGCTACGATGAAAAAGAACACAAATTCTACCTTCTGTGTGACAATCCCTCTTGCAAAGGTGAAAGAATGATAGCAAAAGAGGGGGATGAACTTGGTATCGAGCCCATTCGCCCCCGCCTTGAAAAAGACGAGGATATACTAAGAAAAGCATTTTCGCTTCATGGAATTCCAAAGGTTTTATTAAGAAATCACGTTCCAGCTAAAGAAGTGGGTAAATATTTTGACCCTTATGAAATTACTCCTGAATTTATTTTAAGCTATGATAAAAAGAACAAAAAAGTAAATATCAAAGAAAAACCATGGAGAATTTTGGATGACAACGGCGTTGAAAGTGTATCCCTAATGGCGCCTGCAGTTATGGTCTCCATGCTCAAACAGCTAGTTGATTCCCTCAATCTTTAATATATTTGAATAAAGTCTTAATGTTTGAGAAAATTGTTTATGTACATAAGAAAAGTATTTATATCAATCTCTTTTATTTTATTTTTATGTATTTATTTATTTCCTTCCTTCTCTTATGCTCAAAGTTCAGTCTTGTGGTCTACTGGCTTTGAAAGTGGGAACATATCCGATTGGAATTCTGATGGCGGAGGTGATTTTATTAGGCAGGGAGTAAGTGGTAAAGCAACAGTTGTTAGCTTCCCCGTTCATTCAGGAAAATACGCAGTAGCACTCGAAATCGACCTCTCTGCTGGGGGATCCCAAGCTGCCTATCTGTTTAGGTGGAAAGCGCTTCCTACAAAAGAAAACTATTTCTCGGCGTGGTACTATATTCCCTCAAATATTAATCCCGGGGCATGGTGGAACATCTGGCAATGGAAATCTCTAAGTTCATCAAACGTCTCAACTCCAATGTGGTCTTTAGACGCAGGAACTGCTGGTAATACAAATCCGGTAAGTCTTATGCTCTATTATCGTCCTGATAGTAATAGCTTAAAAAAGATATATCGGCAAACTAACCCCATTGCTGTACCTAGGGATAGGTGGTTTTTAATTGAAGGGTTTTATCGTCTTGATACAGGAAATTCTGGACGAGTAGCTATCTGGCAGGACGGTCAGAAGATTTTTGACGTACCATCAGCTCATACAGCCCTTACAGATACTCCTATTCAGTGGAGTGTAAATAATTATACAGACAGCATCTCCCCCTCTCATGTAAGTATTTACGTCGATGATGTTGCTATCTCGCAATCTCATACAAATCATACCCCTTTACCTACCGCTAGTCCAGTCTTTACCCCCTATCCCACACAAACTTCTACCCCCACACAGTCACCCTCATCTATCCCTACTACTTTTCCCTCTATTTCTCCTAGCCCTTCAATTACTCCTTCTAAGTTGGGAGATGCAAACGGGGATGGCAAGGTCGATGGCCTTGATTATGTTATTTGGGTAGATAATTATGGTATGAATTCAGAAGAAAAGAGTGTTTCTCAAGGGGATTTTAATAACGACCACAAGGTCGATGGCCTTGACTACGTAATCTGGATAAATAATTATGAATTATGAGAAAAAAATTGATTTTTATAATATTTATTTTAGTTGTCACTTTTTTAATTACTCCCAACAAATCATATGCAATGCAGTGTATTGGCTCCAAGCATTCTACATACCACGGTGTTTATGGCGTTTGGGAAACTTCGGATTTTCCGTATTTGAAGTCGATCGGAATCAATTGGATAATGTACCCCCTTTATAATAGCGATCCAATCGAAGGTTTAAAAGTTTTAAATGCTGCAGCTGATAACAATATAAAGGTGGTATTTAACACCCTTTATCAAAAGGGTGGTTTCGGGGGATCAACTTTTGATCCGACAGATGCATATAATAAATTTAATCATCTTTTTAATTATCAAATACCAGTTAATAACAAATATGCTCCAAACAAAGCCCTTAAATATCATCCTGCTATAGCAGGAAATTATGCTTATACAATGAATCATCAGGTAATGGATGATTGGAGAATTGGTAACAGGCTAAATTATCTTGTTACGGCGCAACGTAAAGAGATTTATCAAAAAAATAAGGAAATAACAATGAGAGATGATGGAACTTGGGTGCCAATGTTTGTTCACTACCGATCTGCGATACAAATGGAGGGGTACGATAATATTAACGGTGATGGAATAAAACGTGGCTTTGAAGCGGGGGAGGCAGACATAGCTCTTCTTCACGATTATCCTAATTATGAAACTCACGAGAAAGACTCTGATCCTTCAACCGATACGGCAGAAGAAATGCAAATATTTTTTGAAAGAGAGCGAAATTATATTAAATCTCGCGATCCGAATGTAAAAATAAACATGCTTCTAGGAGCCATGGGTGCAGAATACATGCCAAGCCCATCTACTATGGAACGGTGGGCTTGTCTTGTCTCACAGTCAGGTGGTGCTGACACAATTTCTTGGTGGCCGTGGCGTCATGGGATGTTCTCCTCTCAGCTAGGTTCAAAAAGCGGTAGCAGCTATATCTATCAAAATCAGCATTGTGCTCTTTACAGCATCTCAGCAAGCATAATCCCCGGTTGGCTTAAAGTTAACGCACCAAACTCCCCAAGCTTTTGTCCAAGCATTCCAATTCCGTCATTTTCTCCCATGCCAACAGCTACATCTCTGGTTGTACGGGGTGATGCTAATGGCGATGGCCGTGTTGACGGATTGGATTATGTCATCTGGGTAGATAATTACGGTACAAGCTCAGGGGCCAGTGTTTCTCAGGGAGATTTCAACAGGGATGGCAAGGTCGATGGCCTTGACTATGTTATTTGGGTGGATAATTACAATACTTGATTTTAATTTTATGTTACCATAAATTATGGGCAACAAACTTCTGAATTTATTTGTTCTTCTTGTTATATCTATAGCCTTAATGTTTGCACTTGTAGAGCCGGTAGAAGCAGAAAGAACAGTTCCCACTAAAAGCGAGAGAGGTAGCATCTTTGTTTATCCCTATAACGATGATTGGAAAGGAATGGGGGCAGTAGTCTTTGGCGCTTTAAATGATGTTTTTACTAAAATGTCTCCGGACGGACTTAAAGTTAAACACGCACGTTTTCATCATTTTAATACTTGGGATGAAACAGGAGGACACACAGGTTTTCCTTATTCAAAACTGATTGCTCTTAATAATTCTGAGATTGCCGCAGGTAGACCTCCGGTAATGGTTACCGCGACATATCAAGGTAAGACAAGATATGTTTATGCAGCTTGGGGTTATCCATCGGGTAACAATTTTCAGCTTGCTGACGTGGCAGATGATCGTTTTATCGATTTTTTTGTTAATGAATATGTCAGAAAAATTGCCTATCCTGGACAAACAACCCTGGGTCCTGCTGATTGGATAGGCTCTGATAATGGAATGTTTAGCCCTAGTAACTATGGTGTTTTTGATGACAGTGGAAATTTTGTTCGTTTTGGAAGCTCTGGACTTGTTATGAATGATCCTTTTTGGAAAACTCCAGCTGAGTATTATGAGGATATTGCAACTTTTTTCAGAAAAATCAAAGCAAAATACCCCGATGTAAAGATAATGGTAAATATGGGATCTATGGGAGATTGGAGTAAATTTGAGTATGTTTACAAAGATATTCATGGAATAATGCACGAGGATTTATTTGCATCGATGGATTTGTCGTCGATTAATCGAGATACCCTGTATGATTGGTGGAATCGAACCAAATGGTTTGCCCAACAAAATAAGGTAGCGCTTCTAAGAGTCCGCGATATACCTGATAATCAAGATGTTGTTCGTACAGCATATATAGGCTATTTGATGGTAAGAGGAGATAACTTTTTTCATTGTTTACAATCAGCCACTACTAAAAAAGAAATTAATCCGCAAATTTTTCAGGATATACGTAACAAAATAGGTGATCCAATTGGTGAATTCCAAAGTGAACAAGAATCCGGCCGTTCTCGTGGCTATCGCTTGTACCAGCGCCAGACAACAAAGGGCATGATATATATGAATTTTACCGGAAGCACAAAAACAATTTCGCTTCCAACAGACAAAACATACTTTGATAGAAATGGTAATAGAGTAACTTCAATAACGATCCCAGATAGCAGGGGAGATTTCGTTAGTTTTGAGGGATCTCCGCGTCCTACGCAAACCCCTTCCTCAACCCCACAGATTAAGTTGGGTGATGCTAATGGCGACGGCCGTGTTGACGGATTGGATTATGTCATCTGGGTTGACAATTATGGTATAAGTTCAGGAGCCAGTGTTTCTCAGGGAGATTTCAACAGGGATGGCAAGATAGATGGCCTCGACTATGTAATCTGGGTGGATAATTATTTGGTTTAAATTTTAGTTTAGATTTAAAAAAATCAAACTTATATTTTTTTAATTTTTCTTGTTGTCATTGTTATACTTAATTAATGTTAAAATTTACCTGTCGTATAATTTTACATTTGGTGCTTGGTTTACTTATTTTCCTTAACCCCCCTAAGATTTTAGCTCAATCAGATAAATACTTTTTATTTGCTAATAAGATTCTCATAATTCAAACATCTCAGTTAGAAATGTCTATCGAAGGTGGTGTTATAAATTTCATTAAGGATATATCTTCAGGTGAAGAGTTGGTTAAAACCAGTGCCTGGGTTAATCGGCCATATTTTTCAAATGGATTTATGCCGTCTGAAACGAGCTCGGTTGAATTTCAGAAATTAAATTCGAACCAAGGCAGATTAATCTACACAATCTCGACTAGGCAGTTAATTTTTGATATCAATATTGACACAACAGGTGAGGTTTTAATCCAGCTTACTGCTTTGGGTAATGGGATTCCATCATCGCTTGATTTACCAATTATTAATATTACCCAATCCTCAGTTATACTTGGGAGTGGTGCTAAATACAAGCGAGGCGATCCTCCTTCCAATGATTCTTCCAATCACAGTAGCTTTCCCTCTCCAATTATGGCAGTTGTCGAAGGCAATAACTCCGTGGCCGCTTTTTGGGCGGAAACAACCAGTTATCCACCTCACAATATCAATCTAAATCATCAAAATAGTTATGACACGCTCTTATTAAATACCGGCCGCGATCCCAAAGAATCCAATTCTCAAAAAATTGTTTCACCAGTATGGCGTATTGGCACATATAAAGCTTGGAACAAAGCAGCAAAGCGTTGGCGTGTTAAGTTCGAAGAAAGAACAGGTGCAAAGCCTCTTTGGAAAAATACTTCACCCTGGGTTAGAAATATTCATGCTATGTTTTGGGGCACAAACAATTATTCTCGAGCTAGCCAATTAGTTAGCGAGTTAAAAGACCCTGGTAAGCTTAACATTGATCCCAAAAAAATCCTTTTTTTCCTTTGGAATGGTGATAGAATTGTTTTATTCGGTGATCATACTCTGGCAAGAGTGATCGGTATGCCTACTCCTGAGGTTACCAATCTTCTCAATGCTAATCAAATGCCTATTGTTCTTTATCACCCTTGGACTCTTATTCATTCAGATTCGGGTACCTCTTCAAGACTATCTCAATTATCCGCACAGGGTTATCTGCCTCCCGGGTATAGCTTTAACCCCGACTACGAAAGTACTCCGCAAAACTGGCAGAATTATTGGTCAGATATTAAAGTAAATTATTTTGATGGTTCATCCTTGTATGTCCTTCACCCTGGCTCAACTAAATTTCAAAACTATTTGGTTAGAAATCTGGGTAATTATCTTGCTACCCACAAAAGCCAAGGAGCTTATATGGATATTCTTGGCATGGATCATGGCTTTATGTTTTCAACCGGGAAAAAGGTTATAGACGGCCACGACTATATTACAGGGGAGGTAAGTGCCATCTCTAATTTTCTTGTACACAAACCAGACTTTGCTATTATGAGTGAATATCTTTCTCCTTGGATTATGCCATTCGCCTTTTATACTTGGCAAGGAGCTGAAACCTATAAAAGCTATTACAGTTCCATAAAAATTAATCATCCCCTCCGTGTTGCTCTCACTGGTAGTTATTCCTGGACTCGTGAAAGCAATGAAAAAAATACAGACGATACTGTTTCCGCTCTTCTCGGAGGTTTGCCTGAACTTTCTTTAGTGGGTAATTATCAGGTAAGCAATGAAAAAGCCATCTGGAGTCAGCAAAGAGCCAAACTATTTACTGATATGGAACTTTTCAATGATATACCTGAGGTATGGGATCCAGAGGCTTTAGCTTATTATAGAAGTAAAACTGGTAACTGGTTTAAATACAAAAAGATTGGTGCATCTTATGCTTATGTTGAAGAATTGCCTAATGGTAGTGAATTCATCCGTTTAGTTCAGGGTGGAAATTATATTCCTATTCCAGTTACACCTACTCCTATTAATTTTTCAAAACCCGGCGATGCAAACGGGGATGGGCGGGTTGACGGGCTTGATTATGTGATATGGGTGGACAACTATGGATTCATAAACGTCTCCAGCCCCTCACAAGGCGACTTCAATGAAGATGGCCGTGTTGATGGTCTAGATTATGTGATATGGGTTGATAATTATTCAGTATAAAGTTTAATTTTATTTTACCAAAACCTCACCGCTGCTTCTGTGTTATAAACTTTTCGTACTTGACTAGCTGAAAGAGCATAATTATAAAGTCTTACGTCATCTACCAAACCATTGTAATAATCGGCTATGCCAAGTCCTTCCTGATAAATCGCTCCAATATAAAAATCACGGCTGCTGTCTATATTTCCGTATCCTGTAATGTCGTTTGGGGAATTCGTATCCTCAGTTCCGTCAATAAAAAGCCTCAAATTATTCCCGTCTCTTATCATTACCACATGATGCCAGGAATTGTTGTTGAGCGAGCTTGAAGTTGAGCAGATGAATTCTTTTGTAGTGTCGTCATCAATCTCAACTTTAATCTTTCCACTTGCACAGTCGGTCGTATCGTTAATATTTATTTGGTATCTCTTGCCCGTGGTATAAGTACTGCCTTTGCCTACTATATTTCCCGTACTGGTTGTTGAGGTCTTAAACCAAGCGGATAATGTAAAATCCCCAGAGCCCATATTGTGGATGCTGTTATTAGTAACGTAAACATAATCATCGCTTCCGTCAAACTTAAGGCTTGCATTAATCTTTCCACTTGCGCCTTCATACCAAGCCTCACCTGTAGATCCTGTACAAGTGCCGGCAGGTGTAGCTCCAAGGCTTATAGTACCGTTTTTGCCGTTACCGCTTGAATCATAAGCCGTTGTTCCTTGGCATTCGTCGAACTTCCAGTGTCCGACTGGCCTCCCTCGGTTATAATCATAGACAATTTGGGCTTGAGTGCGGGCATAATTATATATTTTCACCTCATCAATTATTCCGTTGTAATCTCCCGCGCCGTTTGCATCTTCTGCTATTCGGACTGGGGCTGAGCCATTGCCATAAGTTCCTGAAGAGGTAGTGTCTTGGGCAACCACTTTCCCGTCGATATATAGTTTAAGGTCGGGTGCGTTTAAATCAGCTGTAAATGCAACGTAATGCCATTCACCGGCATTGATTGTTGTAGGAGCAAATGCATACATATAATCAGATCCAGCAAGAGTATATATATGAGCGTGTAAATACCCGGAGGCTATGTTCAAGTGCCATTCATAATTGCTTGAGGACCTTTTGCTGACGATATAGGTGGTGCCGGATACAGAAGTAGGTTTAATCCAAGCTCCCACAGTCATCTCGTTTGTGTTGTTTATGGAAAACACATCATTATCAGCAATTTGTACATAATCATTTGCTGCATCAAAGCCCAGAGCTGAGCCGAACATTCCCGGTACCCAGTCATCTTCTTGTATACCCCCTAGAGTTCCGTTATAGCCGTTCCCTGATTTGTCGTAAGTAGTGCTGGTGCCTGTGTTTTCATCTAAAGGCCAATAGCCGATAGGCGGATTTCCCGCTCCATCTCCCAGATCATCCGTTTCTTCATAACCTGATGAATAATTAACTGCAGATCCGAAATTATAATCAATAGCAATCTGCGAATCGCTCAAGGCCGAATTATATAGGTGTACTTCGTCAATTACACCGTTATAAAAATTTGAAGGGCTGCCGCCGGTTGAATGGCTCGCACCTACATGGAATCTCCCTCCGTCGTCCCCAATTGAAGATGGCACTGTAGTTGAAGTAGTTGACTGCGCTACACCATTTATATAAATCTTCATAGTTTGAAGCACAGAATCATAAACACCCGCCACATGATACCAGGTTCCTGTAGCAAGGTTTGCGGTAGTTGTTTCTATATACCCACTGCTGCTATCAATATAAAAGCGTATTTCATCCCCATATTGCGTTAAAAGATAGCTTTCATTCGTTCCATCCCACTTGCCTGCAATATCATAGAATGTTGAAGCGGTATTTGAGCTTGGTTTTATCCATGCCGAAAGGGTTAAACTTCCTGTAATTGAAAGGGAAGTACTGTCCGCGGCATATCCATATTCACTCGAAGCACTGGCAAACGAAAGCGCCCCTTCAAGCTTGCCCAAAGAAGTCCAGGTGGGAGTATTAACAAGTGTCAAGTTTTGTCCATTCGGCCCGCTGTCTTTAGCAGTCGTACCATTCATATCATCAAACTTCCACCTTGCTACTTGGGATCCGATAGGTGAGCCACCTGTCGGATGTCCGGCGTTCATATCTTCCACAATTTGTTGTGGAGAACGGGCGTAAGTGTAAATTTTTACTTCATCAATTTTCCCGTCCCATGCGTAAGCCCAGTTATTACAGGTCGAAGCGTAGCCGCATCCAATATTAACATTATTTGAAGAATTCTGTGCATTTATTGTTTGTGTTTCTTTTTTTACCATTATCCCGTTTAAATATATATATTGATAAGCACCGTCCCATACCATAGCCACATGGTACCAAGTGCCTGGTGTAAAAGTTGTTGAATAGGAAATATAATCAGTATTTGTCCCGTCACACAACCATCCATAAATATCAGCACCTGAATTTGTACCTGTCCATGATAAAATAAATGAATTTGCTCCTGTGCAGCTGCCGCTTGAAAAATTATTAACTATATTTCTATATCTGAAATCAGTAGTGTCACTTGGGTAACTGCGATTTGAATTAACCCATGCCATTATAGTTCCAGAAGTTGTTGGGGAAATTACACTATTGCCAGCTACAGATACTGAATCCATATCTGTTGGGTTAAAATCTAATGCAGAGCCTATTTTGCCTATTGTCCACAAAGGAGAATTTATAAAGCTTGTATTATTTGAATTCCCTGAAACATCATAGGTCGTACTGCCTGTACCTTCATCGAACTTCCAATATCCTCCTGGACCCGGCGCCCATTCATAAAGCCACCGTACCTCATCAGACGAAAGAACACGATTATATAGCCTAACTTCATCCATGGTCCCGTCAAAATAGTTTGATCCCTGCCTTCCTACATAAAATTGGTTTGCATCAATGGAAGTTGTGTCGGTAACGGTTACTAAAGACCATGTATTAGCTGAAATAGAGCTGGACTTAACTCCATTTACATAAATTTTAGGATCGCTAAATCCGCTGGCAGAAAGTGTGCCTGAGGTGGATGTAATATATGCCGATGAAGTAAGGCTTATATAATAATTAGTATTACTGTCTGGATTTACCCAAAAGCTCACACTTTTAACTCCGCTTATAGTAGAAGCAGCTGATAAATACTCATTATTTGCAGGAATATGTTCGCTCCCAAGCTTGAATTTTCCTCCTGCTGAAGCAGTCGTGCCGTTATCGGTAAGCGTTACTCCATTTCCGCTTGAATCTGCGCGGTTAACTTGGCTGGCGCCTGTACTTATCTCATCCAACTTCCAGTAGCCGACAAGTCCGTTTGATAAATATTCCTGTGTCGAAACACCCATCACAGCTGCACCCCTGTTGTAATCAACCTTTATTTCATCTGCCGATCTGGCATAAGGATAAAACTTCACCTCATCAATAAAGGCTTGCCCGTAATTCGTACTTATTTGTCCGATTTTAATAGCAGACCCGCTGATACCAGTCGAAGTAGTAACAGCGATGTGGTGCCACCGGTCAGCGGAAATTGTTGATCCGAGTGCGCCATCTACATAAACGGTCTCCGTCCCAAAGCCGTTAACGGTAATAGTTCCCGAAACACTCGAAATATAGTCTGTACCATTTAGATCCAGTAGCTGTTCCGTAGTCGACGTTGAAGGTGCCCTTACCCAAAAACTTACAGTTTTAATATCACTTACAGTATTGCTCACAGAGATAACGTCATCCGTTCCGTCCAAGTAGAGACATTTATCATAAACACAAGCCTCCTCCGGCTGCCATGTAGCGCCTGTTATTGTTCCGTTGTTGCCTTGTTCAGTAGAATCATAAGCGGTTGATCCCTGCCCTTCATCAAATTTCCAGTAGGCAATAGGTCCGGTAGTTGTTTCTTCGTTTGATACACTATAAAACGTACTCGGGCTGCTTATATTATTGTAAGTTGTATTAATCCAGTCATCAGATCGGGCAATGTTTGAAAGCCTTATTTCATCAATTGTTCCATCAGTTTGATCAGCAGAACCTAAACCGCCGATTTCAAAAGGGTTTATGCCGTTATGCATAGTCCCAGTCTCTGATCCTATTGTGGTTTCTTTAGTATTATTGACTTGGATATATCTAGTTCCAGACTCTCGTTTGCCAACTACGTAATACCAATTATTAACAGCAAGGCTAAAATCATTAAAATCAAGATACCCGCCCGAACCCGTTGAACTTTTCCAGTAAAAGGTAGCATAGTTTGAACTATTTCGTTGTGCAACAAAAAAACTTTGGGTTTGAGTTCCACCACCCTTGAATACAAAATTTTGGTTATGTCCTAGAGTAGAAGCAAGACTATCAAGTTTCACCCACACTTCGATGGTCATATCATTGGGAGGTGTTTGTGCGTCCTTGTCTGCAAGTTGGATTCTATCATTACTCCCATCAAATTGTACCGCCCCGTCAGCCATACCAACTGCATCAGGGTTAGATCCTGTGCCATCGATAGTAACTGAACTTGAGTGATTTCCGTATCTAGTCGAATCCCGAAAGTCCGTTGAGCCGGTTGTAGTTTCCTCCAAATGATGCACCAGCATATAGTTTTCATCCCACACTTCATTTACATTCTCCTGATTGGCAGCAGTTGGATTCCCGTAATACATATAAATCACGGTATCAATAGTAGGAGAAAGCGACGGTATCCTCACCCAGGCCGTTAAATCAGCGCCACTTCCGTCTTCGGCGTATTTTTCAATCTCATGATCAAGCTTTGCGCCGTTTATATCTGTAAATACAATATCATCTCCGTCAGCTTGGGTCGCATCTGATATATCCGTATCGTTAGTAATCTGTATCATCACAGGATAATTAGTTAAGTTACTAGTACCCGGAATTTGATCTGCATCAATGGTAATTTTTTTCCTGTGTTTCCACATCTCATCCCACCACTGGGCCTCAGGCTCACTAGGATTGTATAGAGTGAATACTACAATTGGTGCCAAAATAATAATTAGGCCAAGAGCAATCCATGTTCTTAATTTGATCATGCGGATCAAATTAGTAGTATGCAGTAAGTAGCGAGTAATAAGGTTTTTTTTCATTACGGTCCAAAATAAGTTGAAAACCCACCGTTATAGAGCTTTTTTACCTGCGCTGCTGAGAGGGCATAGTTATATATTCTCACATCGTCAATTTGGCCATTGAAATAATGGCTTATAGACCCAGTATTATATTGAGCCCCAATAAGGAAAGGGGTTGAGCTTGATGAAATACTACCGGAAGCAATAGGATTGCTTACATTTTTCCCATCAACATACATTCTAAGATTTGTTCCATCATATGTAGTTGTTACTAGATACCATTGATTTGTGTTAAGGTTATAAGAGCTTTCGATAGTTTCATTACCCCTTGTAAATTGTAGTGTTCCCGATGCATCAAGTGAGAATCTAGTTTGTCCACCATATTTACCCATAATTGTTATTCCGCCAGCTTGTCTTTTTATCCAAGCCGACATCGAGAAGGGTTTTAGTGAATCAAAATTAAATGTGTCACCCAAATTTACATAATCCCCATCACCATCAAAATTAAGGCTTGCGCCAAATTTTCCACTGGCTCCTGAGCCCCAGGCAGAACTGGTTGTATTGCAAGTTCCAATCCCTGCAGAATTACCCCCAGTTGTGGTTACCGTCAGCGTGCCGTTATTGCCATTGCCGCTTGTATCATGAATAGTAGAGCCTTGGCATTCATCAAAATTCCACAATCCAATCGGTGCCCCGCGGTTATAGTCATAGGCGATTTGGGCGGGAGTGCGTGCGTAGTTATATATCTTGACGTGGTCGACAAGCCCGTCGTGAAAATAATTGGCAAGATACGCGCCAATTTGAATGGTGGTGTTGTAGGAGTCGTAAAATCCCCCAGAAATGTTGATTGGTCCTGAACATTTTTGGCCGTTGTAATAGAGGGTCATTGAGGTGGAAGAATCGTCATAGGTGAGAGCGAGATGATGCCATGAGTTGAGTGGGGTATTAATTTCGTTGCAAGAGGCGGCTGTCCAACCAGTGCCGTTATATAGTTGAGCATGGGGGTTTCTGTTGGTTTGATTGATATAAAGCACGAAGCCTGATCCACTGGATAAGACCATTGAGGAGTAGTAAGAAGGTTGATTTCTGACATAAATCCAGCCTTGGAGGGTAAAACTGGTGTTATTAAGTCCAGTGAAATTGGGGACGCTGACATAATCATTGCCGTCAAAACTCAAGCATCCTCCCTGTTTACACCCGGAAGTCCAAGTAGCACCTGTAATGCTTCCATTATTCCCATTTCCGCTTGTATCATAAGCTGTGGTTCCGGTTTTTTCATCAAATTTCCACTCTGCAATCGGCGGGTCTCCAGCGCCGTCAGCTAAATCATCAGCCTCACTTGCCTCAGAAACACTCCCAAAAGTCATAGCTTTTCCCGCATTATAGTCAAGATAAATTTGCTCGTCCGACAGGGCGAAGTTATAGATTTTGACTTCGTCTATTTTACCATTTAAGGCATTGGTTGTACTCAAATCTTTTGTCCCCAAGCGGACTACGTTTGAATTATTTAAGCTGTCAAGTGCAGAATTTATTGTTTGACTCCCTTCTAGTTTACCGTCAACATATAGTTTTACAATAGATTTTGATCTATTTACAATAGCTGCTAAATGGTGCCAGTTATTATCTAATATATTACTGTTTCCCACAAATGAATAGGGACCATCTACTCCATCTGCTAACCGAAGCTCTATATAGCCATTCGTATTAGCAAGTAATGTATAGCCGGCAGTTGTTTGACTCCACGTTCTTCTTTTATCTATAAAAAAGGGCTGAGCAGGTGAGTTTGTAGCATTTATCCATGTAGTTATTGTGAAGTCATGCATGTCCATATCAAGAGGATCGTCAACGAGAGTTACATAATCATTACTCCCATCAAAACTAAGGCATCCATTCACTTTACAATCAGTCTCTGTTTTCCAAGTAGGGTCGTCAGTTCCTGCATTTGTATTGGCTCCAAGCGTACCATTAATATTACTGGTTATTGATGACGATTTATTATAGGCTGTTTGTCCGCTTTGTTCATCAAAACTCCAGTGGGCAATTGGCTGGGGGAGAGGGTCGCCAATCCCGCCACCCACGCTTTGTCCTGCCATATCCTGCCTGATTTGTTCTGGAGTGCGTGCGTAGTTGTAGATTTTGACTTCATCTATTATGCCATCAAAGTATTTATAACCATCACGATAGTTAATATAGTGGTATCCGGTGGGGCGGAGAAGTTCTTGAGTCCATGATTTGCTGCCCACCTTAATACCGTTGATATATAGCTCAGCATAAGGTGAAGTAGATCCAGAATCTGACATTACAGCAGTAACGTGGTACCAATTATTGGAAGCAAGGTTTGTTGATTCAATACCACCGGCCCATGAGCCATTTGGGTAGGTCAATCCGAAAGAGGCGCGTGGGTAAACTGGATTAGAACTAGTCCCCCAAGTTACTCTTGGAGCGTTAGATTGCCCGACTAAACCCTCGGATGAGTTATCGGCATCTTTACTTGGATTGAACCAAAATGTATAGGTATAGCTTGATGCTCCACTGAGAATTGTTCCTAAGTTTACGTATTGATCTGAATTTTCAATAAGTCTTAAAGCTTTACCAAATTTGCCGGTAACCCAACTTGAAGATGAAAGATTGTATGGTGTGCCGTTTTTGTTATATCCTGAGGAATCAATTACCGTTGAGGAGCCTGGAGTTTCTTCAAATTTCCAATATCCCACTGGACCCGGCGCCCAGTTGTAGAGATCAGCGACTTCGGCAGTTGATAATGTTCGGTTATAGATGCGGACTTCATCTATTAATCCATCAAATCCATATTGTGGAGAATAGTCTCTAAACCATCCTAGATAGCTAGTTGAAGGTGTGCTGTTAGTGTAGGTGGATGATATCTCTTCGGATTTATCAAGTACTCCGTTAATATAAAGATTGAGCGATGTATTATTGACAGTAAAAGATACATGTGTCCATTCGTTTGTTGGAATTTGAGTAGAACCCCAGATATCATATAAAGGCCAATTTCCGCCACTGGCATCATAAGCAAACCCGTGTAATCTTCCTGTTGTTGTCAGTCGCAACATTGCATCGGCGTTACTACGTATTATCATAATTGTGGTTTCATTAGAGCCGTTGCCATATGATTTTGGTTTAATCCAAGCAGAAAAAGTGTAATTAGTATTTAGATTTAAAGATGAGCTTGATGGAATGGTAATCTTGTCATTTTGATCTTGGTTTGAAAAAGAGACTGCATTCCCGAACTTTCCCCCCACTTGGTGTCTGATCTCAAAGGTGCAATCATCAGGCTCGGCAGAGAAAGCGGTGCCGACGGTGATAGTTTTGCTTGAGCCGGTGTAATCGGAAATAACCCTCTCTGTACCGCTGGTAATGCCGCAGGAACCACCGGTGATTCTTAGAATCATCCCATTGTAAGTATCATCGCTTGAGGAGAGAGTAGCATTGTCCGCGTCAACTACAGTAGTAGTGGTACTGGCAGCCTCTGCGGTGCCGGTTTCTTGGGCATTAGTAAGGGTGCCATCATTACCATTGCCGGATTTATCAGTTACAGTCGTGCCGGAGGACTCATCCATGCTCCAGTAGCCTACCAGTCCATTAGACAGCCAGCTTTGATCCTTAGCCCCCAGCACATTGGCATATCTGTTGTAATCCGCTTTGATCTGATCAGCTGAGCGAGCGTAGGGGTAGATTTTGACTTCATCGAGAAAGCCTTTGAAGTTCCTGCCTGTTGATGCTCTACCGCCGACAACAAAGGAGTTGCCTGTGGTTATTGACATAGCATTGATAGAGTTGGCAACTTGAGTTCCGTCAATATACAGGAAACCTTGAGTATCATCTGAGTTGTAGACAAAAGTTAAGTGATGCCAGAGGTTGTCGTTATACGTTTTACTACTCATAAGATAGGTACCATCAGTATGGTCCCTGACTTGAATTTTGCCGATGTTGGATGTGTTTGCAGCTGCAACTATGCCGATGCCAACCTCTGGAATACCGGCGTTGCTAATAGAGGCTTTGAAGAGCATGTAATCAATCCAATCGTTGCTGTAACCATTGTTTCTAAACCACATGGATATTGAAAAATTATTTGTGATTGTGTCGTCGAGGATGTCTCCATGTGTGGTTTCATCATCTATGCCGTCGAATTGGAGGCATTTGCCGGAGATGCATTGATCTTCGGATTTCCAGGTGGGGTCGGAGGACTCGGAGTTGGATGTGGCTCCGAGGGTACCGTGGTTGGCATTACTTGTGGAATCATTGGCGGTTTGGCCGGTGCCTTCGTCGAACTTCCAGTAGGCGATGGGACCAGGACCTATTTCTTCTGATTGGACAGAGGTGGTGGGTTCGGTGGAGGCTGCTTTTCTAACGAGAGCAAAGTCCCAGACGGTGGTAGTGCCTGAATAGGATCCAAAGTTGAGGGCGGGGTAACCTGTACGTCCAGACCAAGTTTGTGAATTCCAGGTACCATCATTGGTGCGGCCATAGACATTGGTCCCATCGTGGTATATCTCTGCAGTGTAGTAAGTATTTTTAAGCCAACTGCCGTAGTTAGATGTATCCCAGGCAACACTGTCATCAAGAAATTGTATTTTGTTTAGGTTAATAAAATCGTGAAGTACGTAGTTGTAGCTGCGGCCGTTTGAGGTGTCAGTTTTGATTGCGACTCCTGCTCTTTCATCGCTACTTGTTCCAGCTGTTGCTTGAAATCTGGCTCTAAGGATGTAGTTGTCCCCCTGTGGAGCAGTAAGAGCAATGAGCTTTCCTGGATTGATGGTGGTTGTGATTGTGAGTGTACCATTTGAAAAAACTGGTGTACCACCATTTATTTTTTGCCACTTCGTGGTGTTGAGTAAGGTACCAGAAAAATCATCAAAAAACTCAAACACCTTCTTCCCATCATGATCCGATGATACAGAAGCAGAAGTATTACCATAGTAGGCATAGATGTAGGTACCAGAGGAGGGGATGGAGGGGAGTTTGACCCAGACTTTAGTATTAGCATCTCCACAACCAGGGTTGTTCTCTTCAATCCAGAAGGGGAGTAGATTACCATCTACACCAGTAATACGAAGATCTTCACAGTTACTTTGAAATTTGTTGGTATCAGTAGTATCAAGAGTAAAAGAGACTTGAAAGTCTGTTAGATCAGTACCACCTGGATTACTAATATCAATTCTTTTTCTGTAGATCCAACTCTCATTCCACCACTCAGCGCTTGTTCCCGCCGGCCTAAATGTGGCATAAAGAATAATAGGGGAGAGAATTAAAATTATTCCCAAAGAAATCCACGTCCGCAGATGCAGTCTTTTTGTGTATTTTAAGCAGTGAATCATAATTCTATTTACCATTTTATCAATTAATTTTTTTCATTATCTACTCCCCGCTTAACCGATCAACTACCCACCAATCGAATTCAACATCTCGCCCCTCTGAACTTGGAATTTCCACCCTAAATCCACTCCCTGCATCCTTGCTGGTTACTGATAACTGTTTGTTGGTTACAGTTTTACTGGTTACAAATATCAAAGAATCCTCTGTCACTTGGTCGGTTTCTATATAAACCGATCTTTGGCCTGCAGAAATTCTGCCTGATCCAGCGCTTGCTCCTGCCACATTGTATTTTTCTGCAGTAATTTCCTTTACAACCACATTCCCCTCGGTATCAATAGTTACCAATCCTCCCATAATCTCAATATCAGATAAAGCCAGAGGCTGAATCTTAAATGTTCCAATTGTATCTATGGAATTATTCATTCCATCAAATATTATTGTTCCCACCTGAAGTTCGCCTGTAATTGTGGTATCTCCAAGGAGGGTGTCACCAAGAACTTTTAAGTTGTTTACATCAACTTCATCAATGGTAAGCTTGACACCTCCTGTATCGCTGGTTTCAAACATGCTCATCACAAGGCTCATATCTTCATTGCTAACTATGCCATCAGCAAGTGAAGATGATGGATTTGTTTTTGCAAACACATCAAAAAGAACACTGATTTTTTTGTGTTTAACTCCATTTATGGTTTCAGTCAAATCAGAGTAGGCAGAGAAGTAGCTTGTTCCTAATGTACCAGCATTAATATTGCTTGCATTTAGGTAGTAGCTTCCTTCCTGTCCATCAAGAAGGTCTGCATTAAGGTTACTAACAAGAGTGCTTGAGGATACAACAAAAGGAGCAGTGCCTGTTGTGACTGTTGAGGTAATCTGGCCGCTTGTGAGAATATCTCCAGCTATTTCAAGCTCCTGTGTAGGAGCAGTAGTCCCAATACCGACTCTAGAATTAACTATATCAAAATAGAAAAAATCAGATCCTGTAACAGTTGTAGTAGTATCCCAGTAAGTAATTTGTCCAGCCCTAGTTGCCATTCCCGTTAATCCACCTACTCCAGATATACTCTGCCAGCTTAAGTTCCCGGAACCATCTGTAGCCAAGACTTGGCCACTTCCTCCATCGTCAATTGGAAAAGTTAAAACTACATCCTGAGTCATGGAAGCATTGGGTCTAAAAGTTAAGCTGTAATCGGTTACTCCTTGCTCGCTAAATAAAATAATGCTTCCGTCCGTTCCGTTCGCACCAAAAAGTCCGGACCCGACAACATGAAGCTTCTGGGATGGAGAGGTTGTCCCAATTCCCACTTTTCCCGTTATACCGTCTAAATATAAAATTTCATCACCCGAATCAGAATTATAAAAACTCAAAACAGTATCGGAAGTTCCGTTATACAAATCAAAAGTGGTATTCTCATCAACAACAAGGCTTGACTCAAATTCCGAAAAGTTAAGCGAATTAGATCTGATGTTAATGTCAATCTCGCTTCCTCCTTCTTCTAAATCGGTTAATATAAAATGTGTGCCAAAATCAAGAGTATCAACATTGGTGCCAATGGGGGTGTTGTTTGTTTCAACGTTAATAATCGCGCTTACAGCACCCGTGTCGTTTCCGCACTGCCATTCACTAGATGCATCATTCCATTTAAGTACCTGTCCTGAAGCGCATCCTTGAATCAACCCTATTCTACCCGAATCTATCATCAGTCCCGAGCCTGATGCAGTAGTCCCTGTGCCAAGCCCACTTATCAGCTGGATTGCAGACGCATCTATGTACCCATCTGAAGTGGTTATTGTAATCGAGCTTGAACCGGCAGTTATCTGCCCCGCAAGCGTTAATGAACCGCTGTTGTTAACAACAAAAAGATCAGATCCAGTAAAATTTTCAATCTCAAATATATTTGCCGTTTGTGTCGTATACCCTTGGATAATTAGCTGTATTTGATCACTGGTTCCATCAATAGTTGTTTTTGCAGAAGATAGTGGTGAAGAGCCTCCAATTACAACGTCATCATTCGTATCGGAAAGGTAAACACTAGTGCCTGAGTCTAGCCATGGAGAAGCTGTATTGTTAACTTGTGTCCCATTCCAAAACAAATTGCCGGATAAGGCATAAAGTCTGTTTGTAGTCGTCGATGGAGCAGTACTATCCTCGATGTATATTCTACCCCGCACATCCAGAATTTCATTAGGTGAATCAGTGCCAATACCTACATTACCAGATCCATCTATAACAAAAGGTGTCGTATCAGATGCTTGATCATTGACTCTAAAAGATAATCCGCTTGTTGTATTTGTTAAAGTAAGAAGCTCGCTTGAGGCGTCAAAATAAAAAGGTGCTGAAGAAGAAGTACCTGCAATTGCAATATCATCTGATGTACTCGTTAAATAAGTTATCCCCCCTCCGTCCGTCCAAAGAGATGTGTCGCCGGTTTGGTCAGGCACCCAGCTAAATCCTCCTGTAGCAGAGTTATAAGCTAAGATATACCCGTTTATAGCATCGTTTGATATATTAAGGTGTGATTCTAATATAGTATTGGCAATTATTTCGTCTCCTTCAATACTCTGCCCAAGTAAAGATACCTCACCGCTTGCGTTGGGTAGAGTAATAATGTTTTCGGTAGTTGGATCGCTTGCCTTTAAGGTAGTAGTAACTCCGTCTATGCTTATCCCTTCAAAAATCAAATCTCGCTCTGCTATTGCAACGCCTGTACCCAAATTAATAACATCTGCCGATTCGCCAATATTTAAGGTTTTGACATTTTCATTTAGAAGATTAAATTCCAAACTGTCTGTTGATATCCCGTTATTAAACTTTGCATTCTGCTCAAATATGCTTTTTGTATTTACCCTAAATGTAACGTCTTCAATAGCAATTTGTTCTGCAAGTACTCTGTTTTGTGCGGAAAAAGTAGTAAGGCCTTTTTTATACGCATTGTCGCTTAAAATATTTGAGGAAAATAATTTTCGCACTCCGCGTTCAACGCCAAAAATTGCAATAGCCAAGATTAAAGAAGCAAAAATATATTTGAATTTAACTTTGTTTATTTTTTTTGTTTTTAAAGAGGGAAGTGTTTTGCCGGCTACTGCCGGTTGTTCATATCTTCTTTTGCCTTTATTTCTTTTAAATTCTACAACTTTAAGTAAGGAGTATCTTCTGTGACCTCCTTTAGTTCTTTCGGGAACAAGAATTCCTTTAATTTCCCACCTTCTTAATGTCTTTGTAGACACCTTCAAAATCTTTGCAGCCTCTTTAATTGTAAGAAGGTCTTTGTCGTTCTTTTTAGGCAGATTTTTCAT